>NZ_CP139781.1:2542857-3178571 GCF_019679435.2 Actomonas aquatica | reverse complement strand
CAACCGTGCGCCCACCCGCTCCAACCGCGAAATGGCCCTGCGTGCTGGCGTGGACGATTTTCTCACCAAGCCGATCAATCCAGAAGAGCTGGCCATGCGCCTCGGCGTCGCCCGGCGTTTGATCGGGTTTGCCGACCGCGCGGGTCGGATCGATCAGGCGCTGCCCAGTTGCCGTCGCTGTCGCCGAGTGGCGAATGCCGACGGTGAATGGTGTGCCATGGAAGTGGTGGTGCCCGAGGGGGAGCCCGTTGCCTTCACCTATACCGATTGTCCCGAGTGCGCCGCCGAGCGGGCGCGAGTGCGCACGCGCTCCAGCGCCGCTCCGTTCTAAGTAGGTGGACGCCGACCTCCGGGCGGCGTCGGGGGCGGTTGGAAGGGCGAGGGGAGTGACCGGGAAGCACCGGCCCGACGCAGCCGGGGTCGTCCGCGTCAACCTGATTTGCGAAGGTCCGCGCGACCTTGGCGGTCGCTTAAACCCTGCCCCAAGGGGGCTTGCGTAACGTCGCTTCGCCGTGTTGCGCCGACCTTGCCGGAATGCTCCCGGGGAGCTGCGCTCAGCCCGTTTGGGGGGCCTGCTCCGGGGGCGTGTTTGGGTCTCGTCACATCAAGGGGAAAATGAAGTTTTTTTTGGCATTTTTTGAGGACAAACCAGTTGACGGAATTTGGCCTCAAGCCCATCGGTAGTGGCCTGTCGGGCGGGTAACCACAACCCCTTGTGGTCAACAACGTGCGAACAACTCTGAACAACTTTTGTTCGCGAGTTGGCGCTCAGCCGCAAACAACGACCGGTTTCCGCCAGCTTTCAGCCTCCGTTTCGTCTTCCTCCGCCAACCTTTCCGGACCACCCGCGCCTGCCATGCAAAAGTCTTTTACCGTCGGTTCCAAAACCTTCCTGCTCGATCAAACCAAAGCCGAAGCCGCCTTCGCGGCCAAGAAGGTCATCAATGGTCGCGAGACCATGACCTTCAACCTGCTCCCGCTGAAGTATCAGTGGGCCTATGATCTGTATCGGAAGATGAAGGCGAACCACTGGGAGCCGGAGGACATCCCGATGGGTAAGGACATCGAGCAGTGGCGCGACGACAACGTAGTCAATGACCAGGAGCGTTGGATCATCCGCATGGGCATCGGTTATTTCTCCGCCGCCGAGGGCATCGTGGGGGACAACATCCAGCACGTCACCCGTGAGCTGGTCACCGCCCCCGAGCTCAAGCTCGTGCTCGGCCGCCACGCCCACGAGGAGAACATCCACGCCGATTCACTCCTCTACATGATCTCCTCGCTCGGCATCAACCCGCACGAGTGCGAGGCCATGTTCGAGGACATCCCCACCATCGTGCGCAAGAACGAGTTCGTGACCAAGAACTCCAAGGACCTGCGCCGCGACATCGATCTGACTGACCCGGAGAACAAGAAGTTGCTCGCCCGCAACATGTTCCTCTTCGGCCAGTGCATGGAGGGCACTCAGTTCTACGGCCTCTTCGGCATGATCCTCTCGCTCTACCGCCAGAACAAGTTCCCGGGCATCGGCCAGATGTTCCGCTACACCCTGCGCGACGAGTCCAACCACATCGAGGTCTTCCGCAACCTGTTCATGGACCTCATCGAGGAGAACCGCGAGATCTGGACCACCGAGTTCAAAGAGGAGCTCCGCGAAACCATGCGCGAAGCCGTCACCCTCGAGAAGGAGTTCATTCGCGACTGCCTGCCGGTCAACGCCGTCGGCCTCGTGATCGACGACTTCCTCACCTACATCGACTACATTGCCGACCGTCGCCTCGAAGGCTGCGGTCTCACGCCCCTCAATCCCGGCATCAAGAACCCGCTCCCGTGGCTCGCCGAGATGATGGACATCAAGAAGGAGCAGAACTTCTTCGAGGGGCGCGTCACCGAATACCAGAAGTCCTCGGCCCTCGAAGCCGCCGACGACGACGATCTTTAATCCCTGCGGTCGTCGCGCCTGACCGGCCGGGCGGTGGTCTTCCCCTTCCACCGCTCGCAAACCCTAAGGCCCGGCGCTCCCCCCTAAAAACCGACCGCGCTTTCGCCCCCAAAACCAGAACCTTCAACCCTACCCCTACCTCCGTCGTCTCCCCAGCTTCGTTCCTTCTGCCAGTTCGTCGTCTGACTTCTTCCGTGCCCGGCCGACCCGCGTCCCAGCGTCGACCGGGCGCTCGCGTCCCCGCCTGCGCCTGTCCGCTTCCCGACCTTTAGACCTTCCGACCTTTAGACTTTTAGACTTAAGAAAATGAATCCTTCCCTCGCCCACGACCTCGCGCTCAAAGCCGCCAACCAAAACACCGCCGACCGACCCAGCTACGCCTGGCGCGAGTGCGTGCCCACCGACACGCCCCTGCTCCCGCCCATCAAGCTGATCGCGCCGCAGGGCGAGACGGAGTTTAACCTGGCCGAAGTCGCCGAGACCCTGGGCAACGCCGTCACCAACGTGCACCTCGCCCGCGGCGAGAAGGGCAACATCTTCACCCCCGAGACGCGCGGCTTCGTGGGCCGCATCGTGAAGGAGGTCGCCGCCAACCTCGCCGCCCAGTCCCTCAAGCAGTCCCCGCTCAAGGTCTCCCTCAACGACCTCTACGAGCTCATCGAGAAGACCCTCGTCGACAACAACGCCTACGACGTCGCCAAGAGCCTCCTCCTCAACCGCTCCCGCAAGCTCACCCCTCCCGGCTCCCGTCACGCCACCGCCGGCGTGCGCGTCATCCGCCGCTCCAACCAAGTCGTCCCCTACATCGCCCAAAAGGTCGAGATCGCCGTCCGCAAATCCTTCCTCTCCCTCCAGCAGGACTCCTCCGGCGCCGTCGGCGTGACCGAGGCCGTCACCGCCCGCGTGCTCGGCTCCAAGCAGAGCTTCGTCCACATCGAGGAGATCCAGGACATCGTCCAGGAGGAGCTCATGAAGTCCGGCCACTACAAGGTCGCCGAGGCCTACATCCTCTACCGCGCCCTGCGCAACGAGCACCGCGACGAGTCCAACGACAACGACGAGGGCGACGAGGCCGCCTTCCGCAAGGCCGCCGCCTCCGCCCAGCCCGCCATGATCGTGGTCAAGCAGCCCGACGGCTCCACCAAGCTCTGGGACCGCGCCGACCTCAAGAAGCGCATCGAGTTCGCCTCCATCGGCCTCGACCTCTGCCTCTCCCCCGAGGAGATCGAGATCGAGCTCCTCCGCTCCGTCTTCGATGAGATCAACCAAAAGGACCTCGATTCCACCATCGTCCTCAACTCCAAGACCCTCATCGAAAAGGACGCCGACTTCTCCAAGTTCGCCGGCCGCATCCAGCTCACCTACATCTACCAGGAAGTCCTCGGCTGGGACATCGTCACCGACGGCATCGGCAAGCTGAAGGAGTTCCACCACAAGGCCCTCGCCAAGCACCTCAAGCACGGCGCCGACATCAAACGCATCAACGGCAAGCTCCTCGACTACGACCTCGAACGCCTCGCCGAAGCCCTCGATCCCTCCGCCGACCTCGAGCTCGACTTCCTCGGCGTCCAGACCCTCTACGATCGCTACCTCATCATCGACAAGACGGTGAAGCCGGCCCGCCGCCTCGAGACCCCGCAGCTCTTCTGGATGCGCGTCTCCATGGGCCTCTTCCTCGGCGAAGAGGGCGACCGCGAAGCCCGCGTGCTCTCGCTCTACAACCTCTACAAGAGCCGCCGCTTCTGCAGCTCCACGCCGACACTCTTCAACTCCGGCACGCTGCACTCCCAGCTCTCCTCCTGCTACCTCTACTACGTCGACGACTCCCTCGAGGGCATCATGTATCGCGGCATCGCCGAGAACGCCCAGCTCTCCAAGTGGGCCGGCGGCCTCGGTGGCTCCTGGTCCGCCGTCCGCGGCACCGGCGCGCACATCGCCGGCACCAACGGCGAGTCGCAGGGCGTCATCCCCTTCCTCAAGCTCCACAACGACCAGCTCGTCGCCGTCAACCAGGGCGGCAAGCGCAAGGGCTCCGGCTGCGCCTACCTCGAGTCGTGGCACAACGACATCTTCGAGTTCCTCGAACTTCGCAAAAACACCGGTGACGACCGCCGTCGCACCCACGACATGAACACGGCCAACTGGATTCCCGACCTGTTCATGAAGCGTATGGAAGCCCGCGAGGAGTGGACCCTCTTCCGCGCCAACGAGGTGAAGGACCTCCACGACCTCTACGGCAAAAAGTTCGAGGAAGCCTACCTGCGCTACGAGCAACTCGCCGAGGAAGGCAAAATCTACGGCCAGAAGATCAAGGCCCTAGAGCTCTGGAAGAAGATGCTCTCCATGCTCTTCGAGACCGGCCACCCCTGGATCACCTTCAAAGACGCCTGCAACCTCCGCTCGCCGCAGGACCACGTCGGCGTGGTGCACTCCTCCAACCTCTGCACCGAGATCACGCTCAACACCTCCAACGACGAGACCGCCGTCTGCAACCTCGGCTCGGTCATCATCGAGAACCACCTCACGCCCGACGGCGCGATCGACCACGAGAAGCTGCGCGAGACCATCCGCACCGCCATCCGCGCGCTCGACAACGTCATCGACATCAACTTCTACCCGACCAAGGCCGCCGAGACCTCCAACCGTCGCCACCGCCCCATCGGCATGGGTGTCATGGGTCTGGCCAACGCCCTCTACCGCAAGGGCATCGCCTTCGCGTCCGAGGCCGCCGTCGACTTCAACGACGAGATGATGGAGGCCATCGCCTACTACGCCTACGAAGCCTCCTCCGACCTCGCCGCCGAGCGCGGCACCTACTCGAGCTACAAAGGCTCCAAGTGGGACCGCGGACTCCTCCCGCCCGACACCGTCGACCTCCTCGAGCAGGAACGCGGCGTTCCGGTCGAGGTCCCGCGCGGTGGCAAGATGGACTGGACCCCGCTGCGCGAGAAGATCGCCAAGCAAGGCATGCGTAACAGCAACGTGCTGGCCATCGCCCCAACCGCGACCATTTCCAACATCACCGGCACCAGCCCCTGCATCGAGCCCGGCTACAAGAATCTCTTCGTGAAGAGCAACCTGTCCGGTGACTTCACCGTGCTGAACCACCACCTCGTCCGCGACCTCAAGGCCCGCGGCCTGTGGGACCAGGACATGATCGACAACCTCAAGTATTTCGACGGCGAGCTGAAGGACATCGATCGGATTCCCGAGGACATCAAAGCGAAGTATCTCACCGCCTTCGGCATCGATCACAAGTGGGTGGTGGACGCGGCGGCCCGCCGCCAAAAGTGGATCGACCAGGCCCAGTCGGTGAACCTCTGGTTGGCGACGCCGGACCTCAAGACCCTGAGCCACATGTATCGCCACGCCTGGCACACCGGCCTCAAGACCACGTATTATTTGAGGACCTTGGGCGCCTCGAACATCGAGAAAGCCACGGTTGCTGTGAAGAAGGAGATGCGTGGTGCGACGGCGGAAGCAGGCCAGAAAAAGACCTTTACCGAGGCCGAGAAGCGCGCCTGTTCAATCGAGGCGATGCGCAACGGAGAGGAGTGCGAAGCCTGTCAGTAAGCGTGCGAACCTCAACGTAGGCTGCCTGCTTGCAGGCGCTTGACCTGCCTCTCCGCTCTCCCTTCGGGCCCGGCTCAAAACCGGGCCTTTTTCATGCCCCATTGAAAGAAACCGCCCCGCACCAACGTTACACCCCATAAGAATGATCCAGTCGTTCGCCGATCGAGACACCGAACAACTCTTCCACGAGGAGAAGAACCGACGCTTCCACGCCATCGCCCGTGTCGCGTTGCGCAAACTCATCCAAATGAACCACGCCGAACGTCTCGGCGACCTCTCCGTTCCGCCCGGCAATCGCCTCGAACCGCTCTCTGGTGACCTTGCCGGCTATCACTCCATCCGCATCAACGACCAATGGCGCATCGTCTTCCGCTGGACCGATGCCGGTCCTGCCGAAGTTCGGGTTCAAGATTACCATTGAAACACCCGTATGACGTTACACGTTATTGCTTATGAACCCGCCGATCACACCCGGTGAAATCCTCTTGGAGGAATACCTGAAGCCGATGGGCATCTCCCAAAACGCCA
This sequence comes from Actomonas aquatica, assembly GCF_019679435.2. Classification (NCBI taxonomy): domain Bacteria; kingdom Pseudomonadati; phylum Verrucomicrobiota; class Opitutia; order Opitutales; family Opitutaceae; genus Actomonas; species Actomonas aquatica. Next base: position 3,172,528 of record NZ_CP139781.1, on the reverse strand, counting down.
TGGCCCGCGCCATCGGCGTGGCTCCTCGTGCCATTAACGAAATCGTCCTCGGCAAGCGCTCCATCACCCCCGCCATGTCCATCCGATTCGGCGCCTTCTTCGACCAGTCGCCAAAATTCTGGCACGGGATTCAGGTCGAGTGCGACTTCCGGGCTCTTGCGACCGAAGCCCCCAAACTGGCTAAAGCAGTTCGTCCGGCCTCGGAGTTGGTGACTGCGTAGCCCTCCAGTTTGATCAGGTGAAGGCATGAATCCAACAGTCTGTTCCTCGCACTTACATCCACAGCACCACCACCTTCATTTAACGCCATGAGTAATAAGAAAGCAGAGAATGCTAGATTGAGGGAGCAGTTTCCTGGTTATATTAAGCCAAGTGATTTAATCATTAGTGAGATTTGGAAATCGGCACTAATCATCTTTGATGCCAATGTGTTACTTAACCTTTATCGCTATTCTGTTGGGACGCGTGGTGCTTTGTTGGATTTGCTGACTAAGCATAAGCATCGGATTTGGACCCCGCACCAAGCGTGCTTTGAATTTCTCCGTAAGAGGGTTGATGTAATACTTGAGCAAGAGAAATCATACAAGTCCGCGAAGACTGAGCTCGAAAATATTAGCAAGCGGTTTGAGAGTGAGCGAGCACATCCATTCTTGAGTGAACCGCTTGCGAAGAAGCTAAATACGATGGTTGGTGAGATAGTTGAGCATCTAGATGGTGAAGCTGAGAGTTACAAAAATCTTGTCTCAAAAGATCCTATCCTCGATCGAGTCGAATTAGTGATCGGTGGTAGGGTAGGTGGGGGATTTTCTCGTGAGGAGAAAGACACGATAGCTAAGGAGGGCGAGGTTCGATACAAGCGGCACATACCACCCGGATTTAAGGATGATTCTAAGTCAACGGATGGGGATATCTATCGCCCATATGCGGATCTGATAATTTGGAAGGAGATTGTTCTTAAATCTAAGACGGATTCTAGGGATGTGATTTTTGTTTCTGATGATCAAAAAGAAGATTGGTGGTTGATGAAGTCGGGAAATACCTTGGGCCCAAGGCCGGAACTTGTGGCAGAATTTGTAGAAGAGACTGGCCAGCGGTTTTTAATGTATAAGCCGCACCGGTTCTTGTCGCAGGCGAATAAGAATATCGGTGGCAGGCTTGATGAGCGTGTGATTCAAGAAACACGCGTCCAGCGTCCGAATTTGCGGGTTTCAATAGCGGAGAAAGATGAAAGGAACTTGTGGAGAGAAATTCAAGTGGTGGAGCGTGAAGTTAGTAAGTGTGAGAGTTGTATATTCGATATAGAGAGCAAGATGGAGGAGTGTGCGGAATCGGTGGGCACCAATGGTAGCGCAGCGAGAGAACAGATTGCCCGGCTAAGTGAGAAATTGAGTATCTATAAAAAGCGCCACAGTGGTCTAATGCAGTTGCTGGGTTCTTTGGAGAAAAGACGTTTGGATCATGAAGATGCCGAGCTTTTGTCGACGATTGCGGGAGATCCGTAGGCGGCAGGCTGAAGAGGGGCAGGCAGAAGGGGTCATGTCGTCACCTGTCTACATTTGACGTTGGGGTGGTAGATTGTTGGAGTGAGGCGTCATGCCAAGAACGGCGCGAATCGAATACCCCGGGGCGATTTACCATGTGATTAACCGAGGAAACTATCGGTGGGATGTGTTTGGCTCGGCGGGAGCGGCGCAGCGTTTTGTGGAAACGTTGGAGGAGGCGGTTCAGCGATATGAGTGGGAGCTGGGAGCGTATGTGGTGATGAGAAATCACTACCATTTGGCCGTCCGCACCCCGGTGCCGAATCTCTCGGCGGGGATGCACTGGCTGCAAGCGACCTTTGCAGCACGTTTTAACCGTCTCCGCGGTGAGAATGGTCACCTGTTCCAAGGTCGTTACAAAGCGCTGCTGTTACAGGACGAGGAGGTGTGGGCCAGGGTTGCGGACTACATTCATCTGAATCCATTGCGGGCGTTTGTCGTCGAGCCGGCGCAGTTGGGGAATTTTCGGTGGTCCAGCTTAAGGCGTTACCTCAGCAGGGATTCCGCTCCTGGACTCACTGCGAACCCGTGGCTGGGGACCTTGGGTTGGAATCAGAGTCGGCGGAAAGACTGGCTGCGCTATCTCGACTACCTCAAAGAGATTCACGCCATCGAGCAGGGGAAGCCGCTGCGAGAGCGGAGTAATTACACCCGGGGCTGGGCGATTGGCGCAACGGAATGGAAACAGGTGGTGGCGACCGATAACGCGGCGGCGGTAGCATCCAAGCCGCATGCCGAATACACGACACCTCAGGAAGCCAATCACGCGCGTTGGCGCGCGCGGCTGGGCGAGATTCTCAAAGCGAGGCATCGGTCGACGGCCGATCTCCAAGCGACAAGGCGAGCGGAGCGTTGGAAATGCGAGGTGGCTGATCAGCTACAGCGCGAAACGGGGGCTTCTCTGGTCTGGCTGGCTGAACAGCTCAATATCCAGCGGTCGGCCACGCTGCGGATGGGGCTGTGGCGGATGCGCAAAATGTAGACAGGTGACGACATGACCCCTTATGGCGGAGCAGAGGGGTAGCGTAATCGATCCCGTCGGCTGCGACGTTGTTTGCATCGGGTCACCCGGTAGGTGGATTGATGAGGGCGTGTTGTCACCGATAACAATAAGTATGAGGTGTATTACAGCCTCGATCTGCTGAAATTTCAGAATGTAAAAAGCAATACTAAGTTAAAAATAACTGAAATTCCGATTAAGTATCCAAACTTGTTGATTAGCTAAAACATCACTCCTTCATCCGCGGAATGATGCCTTCCCGCATAACATTTCGCCTACTGGCCTTGCTGCTACTCGCGCCGGTCGCCACGTCCCATGCCCAGAATCTGCTGACGTGGTTCAGCATTAAACCAGTTTCGAGCTCAAGCCTCAGTAACTTCTTCAACGGGGCTGGGAATGAACTAAATGTTAGTCTGCAAAACCTGATGAACGGAATTCAGATGTCCGATTCCGGAAGCACCGGCGGGCAAGACCAGTTCGCTGGTTCGCTGACCACCGATGGGGACAAAAGCACCCTGGCCGTGTATTCCGGCACGATCACCTTGCAGTTCCCCAACGGAAGAGAGATCCAGATCGGTGCCGGCAACGCGACCGTGATCGATTCCGAAAACCCTGGTCAGAGCACGGTCCAGCCTATCGCCGAGCTGATGGGCGCCCCGGAGTATCGCGACATGCTGATGGACGCGGTCAAAACTGCGGCAAGCCAGCTCTCAAATAACACGGACAGCACACAGGCCGCGGAACTGAACCGGGCGCTCGCCACGGTGGTGCAGGTGCTTTCCAGCGCGGACCCCTCGGCCGCGGCGAGTATTGTGGAGGCCGCCGTTGGTGGTCTGACCCAAGACGGTGCATCGGATGCAACAACGCTATCGGCGATCAATACCGTTGTAGCGGCCGCCAGTGCCGGTTCCGGTCAGTCTGTTGACAGCATGGCCTCAACGGCTTTCACCGCCGCCTCCAATAATGGAGCCAATCTCAGTGGATTAACCGAGACCGATGTCGCTGATAGCGCAGCCGATGTAGATCTGGAGGATGTCGTTACTAATGATGACATCATAATCCCAGTTGATAACATTGTGGTCAGTCCCAGCACCTAGACCGGAGTTTTCATACTCTGCCGGTAAAAAAGTAAATGGGTCAGGCAGGCGGACCACGGCCTTAAGCAGCTGCCCATAGCACAGAGGCGGGGCAACTGGCGCTCGGAAGTGACGGTTAATTCCGAAGCTTTCGGGTGCGAGTGTTGCGGGCCGAGCAGGCTCTTGGCTCGTGCTCGTGGTTTTTGACGATCCCCACGGACGAGACCGCGATAACGGTTCAGTGGGTGGCGCGGTAGACGCGGACGTAGTCGACTTCCATGGTTTGGGGGAAGGCGGCTTCGTCGATGCCTTTGACCATGCCCCATTCCCCGCCGACGGCGACGTTGAGGATCAGATAGAAGGGTTTGACGTAGGGCCACTTCCCTTCGCCGTCACCTTCGTTGAGGTATTCGAAATAAAGCGCGTCATCGACGTAGGCCGCCAAGCGGTTTTCCGACCACTCCAGCACATAGGTGTGAAACGCCTCGGTCGCGCGAGGAACGGAGATCGTGCCGGTTTTCTGGGTGCCTTTTTGCCATTGGTAATCGCGGGAGTGGGCCGAGGCGTGGATCACCCCGGGGTCGTGGCCCACGTGTTCCATGATGTCGATTTCGCCGACGTCGGGCCACCCACCTTGGCTGAAGTCCCAATCCGACGGCATCATCCAAATGGCAGCCCAGGAGCCGCGAGCGGCGGGAAGTTTGGCGCGGATCTCAAACCGGCCATATTGAAAATCACCGAGGCCACTCGAGATGACCCGGGCGGAGGTGTAATCATTGCCCTCCCACGCTTCCCGGCGCGCGGTGATGTGAAGTTTGCCATCGTGTTGGCGGGCGTTCTCGAGGCGGGCCTGCGTGTAGAATTGTTTCTCGTTGTTACCCCAACCGTGCCCGCCCACGTCGTAGGTCCATTTTGCGGCGTCCGGTAACCCCGTGCCGTCGAACTCATCGTTCCACACCAATTCCCAGTCCGAGCCGGGCTGCGCAGTCGCCGCGGGGTCTTTGGCTGCCACGACGGGGGCCGAGGTTGAGGGGCGATTTTGGCAGCCGGCGAAGCCAACTACCAGGGCCAGTAGGAGCGAAAAACGGGTCATGGGGTCGATTGGGGTTTGGAGAAAGATTGCATAAAGTTGCAGGATGATGCGGAGCGCAAGCCCGGTCAGGCGGTAGGCGGGCGGAGTGGGGAGTCCAATGGTCCGGCGAGGGTCGTCGGTGAGGGGGCTATTTCTGCTGCGAAAGGGAAATTTGCTTCGTTAAACCGCTTCCTAACGACAAATTCCCCGGATCCACGACGGATCGTTTGGCCGTAGAATGAGACGGCACCTCCGTGGTGATCTGTGCGACCCGTGTCCCCCTAGCAGAGATGCTCCATCTTATGAAAATCATGCTCCGAAGTGTTGTTGGTTTGGTCGTGGGTTTGCTGGTGCTGCCGCTGGTGGGGCAATCCGCCACGGACGGCGAAGGTGTGGAGGTGTCCGCGCCAGTGACCGTCGTGCGGTCCGCGGACGTGGCTTGGCGGGAGATTGAGCGGGCGGAGTTTCCGCCGGGGCTCGCCATCAAATCCCTCCACGCCAATGCGCGCATCGAGGGTGGGGTGGCGACGCTGCGATTTGCCAAGGGCTTCGTGGAGCCGCGCCACTTTCACACCACCGCTGGTCACTCGATCTACGTGCTCAAGGGGCGGATTGATTACGATGGCGAGATCCTGACCGCCGGGGACTTCATTTACACTCCAACGGACGTCGTGCATGGCGGAGTCGCGCTGGAGGAGACCGAGCTCCTGCTCTGGACCGATGGTCCGCTCGACTTCCACTTGGCGGAAACGGCTGAGACGGAGACGGCAGCGTCGGCGGAGGCGCCCGCACCAACGGCCAAGTCCACGCCAACGACGGCGGAGCCCTGAGGATCTGTCGGATACCCTCGGCAGCCGTCGCTCAACCGAGCGTCTTGCGGAGCAGGGCGGCGAGGTAGAGGCGGCGGGCGGGTTGGAGCGAGGCGCCAAACTTGATCGGTGGGCCGCCGATCTTCTCCAGGACGATCTCCTGCCGTCGCTGCGGGTCACCGTCGCTATCGGTCCAACGTTGGTCGAGCAGCCGCAGGCGTTTCACGTCGCGCGGGTTGAAACGATGTCGCCGCCCGAACGGACCGACGCCGGTGAACACACTGCCTTGCTCCGGCTCGAGGCGCACTTCGGTGCGCCCGCCAAGACACATGAAAACACTGCCGATCAAGGTCGCGCCGATGGCGATGAACGGCGTGAGGAACAGCCACAGAAAGAGCGTGAAGCCCCACCCCATGCTGTCGTTATCCGCCAAGGCGACGGGGAACCACTCGGGCAGGCCGATGCCGAGCAAGTGGAGTGTGCTGGCGAGGTTGAGCAGCACGAACACCGCTACGATACCGTTCCAAAACAGGGCGACCGCCAGCCACCCCAACGTGCCGCCGATGGAGCGATGCGAGGCGCCGAAGATCACACCGCGCGCCGAGGTGCGCTCCCAGACTCCGCTGGGCCGATGGGCTGATTCCATCAGCTCCTGGCTCTCTTTCTCCAACAACAGTTCGGAGAACGCGTGAGTCATGGAGCAGCGCCGACACAGCGCGACGTCTTTGGCGACATTCACGTCGCCGAGCGGGATTGTCTGACGGCAATCAGGGCAGACCACGGTGGCCATGCCGCGGAGATACCGGGCGGCGCTCCGACGCGCCAGTTTCAAATCGGCGGTGGTTGCTCGTGTTTGCACCCGCGTCGCCGCCTGAAAAGGAGCGTTGACTTTGGTCCAAGTGTTCTAGTGTGTTAATACACCATGGGTCAGATAGGTCAGGCTTGGCAGATCGAGTTTCACTCCGGAATTCCGGTCTATAAGCAGATCATCCACTTCGTGCAGGCGGCCATCGCGGCCGGCACGCTGAAGGAGGGCGATCAACTGCCGACCATTCGGGCCCTGCACCGGCAACTGGACGTGAATCCCAACACGGTGGCGCGGGCCTATCGCGAACTGGCCCATCTGGGATTGGTGGCCACGGCGCACGGGAGCGGTTGTTACGTCACCGCCCCGCCCGTCGAGCCGCCGGCACTTCCGGCCGCCAGCCGGCAAGCCAAGGTCATCGAGTTGAGTGCGCGCGTGGCGGCGGAGGCCCGCAGTCACGGCATTTCGCTCGAGCAGCTCATCCGTCAACTCCACCTCCAGAAAAATCATGTCTGACCGCACCCCGGGTAAATTCGCGCGCAGTTGGGCGCTCTTCAAGGCGTCCCTCGTTGTCCTTCGCCAGCATCCCAGCCTGTTGCTGTTTCCGATCATCACCTTCGTCTGCACGCTGGTGATCACGGGTTTCTTCCTGACGCCGGCGGTGTTTTATCCGACCGGATATTCGCTCAACGAGTCCGAGCACTGGATCAGCCTGGCCCGCATGATCGGGGTGTATCAGGACGGTGTAGTGGAAGGTCCGATACGTCCCGAGCCGGTCGTTTATGCTTACGGCGCGCTGCTCTACCTGGTGTCGATGTTCATCGCGACCTTCGCGAACACGGCGTTTTATCACCAGATCATCCAAGCGTTCTCGGGTGAGGCGGTTTCGATCCGCGCCGGCGTGGCTTTCGCCCTGACGCGGCTGCGTTCGATCCTGATGTGGAGCCTCTTCGCCGGGGTGATCGGTCTCATCATCAAGATGCTCGAGGAGCGTCTCGGTTGGGTGGGGGCCCTGGTCATGCGCTTCGTGGGCGTGGTGTGGAGCGTGGCGTCGGTCTTCGCAATTCCGGTGCTGATTCGTGAAGGCAAAGCCAACCCGATCGCGCTGCTGCGCAGTTCGGCGCAGACCCTGCGCCAGACCTGGGGCGAGGCTTTGATCGGCTACCTCGGCGTGACCTTTGGTGGCTGGATCGTGGCGATCGGTTCGGTGTTGTTCCTGGGCACCTTGGGGGTGGTGTCCGGCGTCCTGCAGACACCGTGGCCGATTCTGTCGGGCGTCGGTGTTTGGCTCATTGCCATCATCGCTTACGGCTTCCTCATGGCCATGATCGGCCACATCTATCGCTGCGCCCTCTACATCTATGCGACCGAAGGCGTGGTGCCGGCTCCGTATGATGCGGGCATGATGGACTCGGCTTGGAAGGTGAAGAAGGCCTGAGCGGTTGGCTCGTTGGGCGTTGGGGCGTCGCCGCGCAGCGATGGCGCGTCCGCGGGAGGGGCGCCCTCGGGCCACGCTTTCACCTGCGGCTCAAGCGCAGCTACTTGCTGGAAGCGGTCGCGTCCTCGGTGGGGAGCAGGCCGAGTTGTTGGAACATGGTGAGCTGATCGAGCAGCTCCCATTCGCGGGTGATGCGCCCGGCGCTCACTTCGCTGATGATCACGCCGTCGACCTTCACTGCGCGCTGCGTTGCGGGAACGCTGGCGAAGGTGCCGCGGTGGGTGCCGGTGAGCGTGACGCGGGTGCAGACTTTGTGCGCGTCGCCGACCTGGTCGACGACCGCGACGTGCATGTCGGGGAAGGCCGTCCGCAGATCGGCGATGAACGTGCGCAAGGCCGCGATGCCGACGAGCTCCTCGGAGGGGGAGTGGTAGCGGTAGGACGGCGCGATGTAGCGCTCGAGGGCGGCGAGGTCGCCTTGGTTGAAGACGTCGGCGATGAATTGGCTGACGAGGGCGGCGGGGGTGGCGGCGAGCGGGGAAGCAGAGGTTGTGTTCATGTCCACAGTCTATGTGACTGGACGGGAACCGGCCATGGCCAGAATGCTCAACCTCATGTGTGATCGTCCAAACTGATGGAATCCGACGACTTCAGTGGGCTGTTGGAAGGACCGCGGGCGCGCGGTGCGTTTGCGTTGCGCGGGCTGATGGCGCCGCCGTGGGGCCTGCGCATGGAAACGGCATCGCCGGTGACAGTCTGGGCGGTGGTGCGAGGCGCTTGTCATATGCACCACGACAACGGCGACGCGGTTTCGCTCGGTCCGGGCGACGTCGCGATCACGCGCGCGCCGGGCAACTACACGGTGACGGATACGCCCGGCACGACGCCCACCATTCGCGTGTTGCCGGGGCAGGATTGTCGCGGGACCGATGGCCAACCGCTCACGGAGGAGCTCAAACTCGGCGTGCGCACGTGGGGCAACGATCCGGCGGCGCCGACTTTGTTTTTGGTGGGCAGCTACGATTCGGCGGGCGACATCAGCGCACGTCTGCGCGACGCCCTGCCGCCCCTGCTGTGGGTGAAGCAGGCGGAGTGGGATTCACCACTCGTCGATCTCTTGAGCGCGGAGATGGCGCGGGATGCGCCGGGTCAGGCGGCGGTGCTCGACCGCTTGCTCGACATGCTGCTCATCGCGGTGCTGCGCACGTGGTTTGCGCGCGGCGAAAGCCGCGCCACGCCATGGTATCAGGCCAAGGGAGATCCGGTGGTGACGCGCACATTGAAGCTCATCCATCAACAACCGGCCGAGCCGTGGACGCTCGCGCGCCTGGCGGCGGCGGTGGGCGTATCGCGGGCGTCGTTGGCGCGGCGTTTTCAGGAGATCGTGGGGGAGTCGCCGATGGCGTTTCTTACGCAATGGCGACTCGCGTTGGCGGCCGATCTGTTGAGCGAACCGGACGCCACCGTCGGCACGGTGGCCGAGCAGGTGGGCTACGGTAGTCCCTACGCGTTGAGCGCGGCGTTTAAACGCGTGCGCGGCATCAGTCCGTCGGAGCACCGGGCGCGCGTGCTGGCGGACGGATAAGCCGCTCTCACTCGTTGAGGCGCAACCACGCGCCCGCGCGCTGATCGGTCGACGCACCCTCGCGCCACGCGATCTGGCCGTTCACCAACACCCACTCCACGCCGACCGAGAGATGGTGCGGGTCCTGATACTCGGAACGCGACGCGATGGTCGCCGGATCGAAGAGCACGAGATCGGCGACGAGGCCCGGACGCACGAGTCCGCGGTCGCGCAGGCGCATCACGGCGGCGGGCAGGCCGGTCATGCTGTGCACCGCCTGCGCCAAGGTCACCGCATCACCATCGAGCGCGTAGCGACGCAGCTTTTCGGGGAAGGTGCCGTAGGAGCGCGGATGCGGCACCCCGTCGCCCATCGCGACGAGCGCGCCGTCGGAGCAGGTCATCGTCCACGGCTGTCGCATGAACGCGACGATGTCGGCCTCGGCCATGTTGAAGGACACGATCGACGCGCCGCCGGCTTTGACGATGTGCAAGGTCGCCTCGATCGCATCGACGCCGAGTTCGCGGGCAATGGCGTCGAGGCGCTGACCCTCCCAGGCGGGATGCGGTGCGTAGGACCGAATCTGAATGCGTTGCGCGCCGCCGCGGCGATCGAGGTTTTCGGCAATGCCGTCGCGGATGATCTCGTCCTGCGTCGGATCGGCGAGTCGCGCCAACTTCGCGGCGCGGCCGCCCTCGCGCACCCACGCCGGAATGAGCGCGGCGTCGAGCGAGGTGGACGAGGCCTCAAACGGGTATTGATCGGCGAATACCTCCACGCCCGCGGCGCGCGCCGCCTCGATGTGTTGAATGACCTCGGTCGACAGCCCCCACACGCGCGGCCCGAGCGCTTTGATGTGCGTGACGATGCCGGGCAACTGCGCCTCTCGCGCCACGGTGATGACTTCGTCGACCGCCGCGACGAGTCCGATGGAGTAGTCGCCCTCGTCGCGGAGGTGGCTCGTGTAAACGCCACCCCAACGCCCGGCGATGGTGGCGAGGGCGATGTGCTCGGGCGTTTTGGAAAACGCGCCCGGGGTGTAAAACGGACCGGCCGACAGCCCGAACGCGCCCTCGCGCATGGCGGACTCGACGAGGTCACCCATGGCCGCGAGTTCGGCCGCAGTGGGGTCGCGATCGGCGAGGCCGAGGATGTCGGTGCGCACGGAGTTGTGGCCGATGAGCGGGGCAACATTCACCGCCGGACGCTCCGCCAAAATCACCTCGCGTTGGTGCGCGAGATCGGTCGGGCCGCCACCATCGGGGTTGATGAACACGGTGGTCACGCCCTGTGCCAGCAAAGGCACCGCGCCGGCGAGCTGGGCGGTGGCGAGGGCGGGCCCGGCGTGGCTGTGCGGATCGATGAACCCGGGCGCGAGGATGAGGTCGTGGCCATCGATTTGAGTGGCGGCCGACGCGTCGGCGGGCACCTGACCCACCACGGCGATGGTGCCATCGCGCACGGCGACATCGGCGTAGAACCACGGTGCGCCGGTGCCGTCGAGGACGCGGGCGCCGCGGATGATCACATCATAGGTCGGCGCGGCGGCAAAGGTCGGCGCGACCCCGACAAACAGGCTGAGCAGAAAGACGAAGGCGGCGCGCCGCAGGAACGGAAGCATGGTGGCGGAGCGTCCCACGCGGCGGGCGGCGTCACAATATCTTGCGCTATATAATTTGCTAGGGATCGGCGGCGCGCCGGCCCCGCGGCGACGCCGGCCAAAAAATTTTGGCGGTCGTGACACTTTCGCGGGGCGCGGTTCCGCGAGTGAACAGCGGCACCACGTGGGTATGCGTGGCGCGTCCCCCTTCAACGCCCTCCTTGTTATGACAACTTCCTTTTTTTCCCTGCTGCGCGTGTGCGCATTTTTCATGTTGGCCGGTTGCCTGCAGGCGCAGTTTTCCTCCGTGTTTTTCGAAGAATTCAACGGCCCAACGCTTTCCAGCGAGTGGGAGGAAACCACGCCGGGAACGTATCAGTTTGATGGGGACGCCACCAACCTGACGGGGAACCGGGTTTATATCCGCACGGCGGCGTCCGACTTCATCGACCACGACTTCAGCATGATGGTGCAATTCACCTTACCCGAGAGCGGCGGGGCCAATCAGTCCATGTTTGTCGGGTTCGGTTCAGGTCTGCCGGATGGTAGCTTTTTCCATGAGCCACACACGGCGATCTACTTCCGGGCGACGGCGCCGGACTTCAGCGGGGAAAAGTTGCTCTACGACATCAGTGCGTCCGCGGGGACTCACCAGGAATCGTCCAACCTGCTCAACCCGGGAGGTGGCACGCACATGGTGGTGCTGACGCGGATTGGAGACACCTTCACGATGGAGTTTGATGCCAACGCGCTGGTGGAGGGCTCCTCGGTCGAGCTTACCCAGTCCTTTTCGGTGGCGGACACGTTGGACTTTCTGGATGCCACCAACAGTTATCTCTTTCTGGGCACGGGCGGCTCGGGCGTGAGCATCGACGTGGCCGCGGTGGCGCTGTCGGCCGTGCCGGAACCCTCCACCTACGCGATGATGGCGGGGCTGGTCGTATTGGGTGCGGCCGGGTGGCACCGCCGGCGCCGTCAGGCGTTGGCGGCGGCGTGATCCGCGCTATCTTGCGCTATACAAATCACGGCGATTTGCGGCGAGGATTGGGCCCGTTCCTGCTGTGCGTCGGGCGTGCTGAACAACATGACTTCGACGACAATGATGGCCCGGTCGCGACGCGGGTGGATGCTCGCGCTCGTGCTCGCTTTTGTAGGCTGCGCGATGCTGGGAGGGCTGCGCGCGGCAGCCGCCACGGCGGAGGATGCTCCGAGTCGGGCGGAGGTGCAGGCGCTCGTCGAGCGACAGGCGCGGGCGTGGGAGACGGGCGATGAGGCCGAGTTTTTGGCGACGCTGCATCCGGATTCGGTGTTTGCTTATCCGGGCAAACGACTCGATCGCGACGGGGCGTTGGTCGCCTTTCGCGAGTGGAATCGCGACTTCAGCTCGGCGACCTTGCGGGTGCACCGGCTGGTGATCGACGGCGCGCACTTTTGCGTGGAATACAAGTTTGCGGCGACGAACAAAGAGACCGGGTTTCGGTCGGCGTCGGGCACGGTGGCGGTGGGTATGGTGCAGGACGGGCAGATCTTGGAGTGGAAGGAATACCTCGACGGGCGGGTGCCGCGGATGCAGGCGCGCGGTGAGTTGCCGGTGCAGGAGGATGCGCCGCCGTTTCCGTGGCCGGACACGCCGAAGAGTCGCACGCCGTAGGGCGGGGGGCAAAGTCGAGGCGTTCGCGCGATAGACCAGCAAGGCATTCCACGCAGGAGACAAAGCGGCCGACACGGCCGCTGCTACAGCAAGCCGGGGATGTAGCCGCGGGCGTGTCGCCCGCGTTCGTCGGAGTGGTGGCAGTCGACTTGGGCGGCGGCGCGAAACGCCGACCGTCAGGCGTTGACCACCGCGTCTTCGGCGGGGGCCGGGGGCAACTCGAACCAGAAGGCGGCACCTTCGCCGGAGGCGCTTTGCACGCCGCAGCTGCCGTTGAGCTTGGTCATGATCTGGCGCACGATGGACAGACCGAGCCCGTGGCCCTTGCCGCGTTGCTGTGGGATCTTGGCAAAGGGCGTGAAGGTGTTCGCGGCCGAGCTGGCCTTCAGGCCCGGACCAAAATCGCGCACGATGAAGCGGATGCAGCCGCCGTTGTTTGGTGTCTCGCTGGAAAGCTCGATGCGTGGCGGGTTGCCGCCGTATTTGGCGGCGTTGGTGATGAGGTTGAACCAGACGTGAATGATCCACGGCGCGTAGCCAAACGCGGTCGGCCACGTGTCGGGCACGGTGAGTTCGGCCTTGGCGGTGCGCAGGTAGTTGCCGGCGCGCTGCACGGCTTCGGTGACGATCTCGTGCATGTCGAGTGGGGCGAAGCGCACGGTGGAGCGGCGCACGTTGGCGAGCAGCAGCATCTCATCCACAATGTCGCCGAGGCGGCGCACGGAGGCTTGAGCTTCGGTGAGGTTTTCGCCGAGGCGGGTGAGGTCGTTTTCGCCGAGTCGCATGGCGGCGAGTTCGAGGCGACCCAGCGCCATGGCGATGGGCGAGCGCAGATCGTGGGCGACGGTGTGGGCAAAGGCGTCGAGCTCTTCGATGAGGTCGCGTTTTTCCAAGCGAGCTGAGACCGAGCGTAACAGGTCGGCGGCGTTGACGGGTTTGGTGATGTAGTCATCGGCGCCCGCGTTCATGGCGAGGCGCGTGTCGCTCGGCGTGGACAGGGCGGTGAGCACGATCACCGGCGTCGTCGCGAAACGGCGCCGACGTTTGAGTTCTTCGATAAACTCGAAACCCGACATCCCGGGCATGCGCAGATCGGTGATGATAAGGTCGGGGTTGTGATCCAGCGCGAGGGCCAGACCGGCCTGACCGGAGGAGGCGGGGATGACCCGGTAACCGGCTTCGGAAAGGACCTCCACCACCATCGCGCGAAAATTCTCGTGGTCTTCGACGAGCAAAATGAGCCGCGATTCGGTCGTCTGGGTCATTGGGCGGGTTGGAGGAAGGAGGAGCGAAAAATGGGGTGAATTCCCGATCTGTTTTGACGTGCGTTTGCACCTTTAAAACCGCCTTTGCACAAAGCGAGCCTGCAACTGATGAAAAAACCTGAAACAACAGGTGTGACACGTCCGGAGGTCCCGGACTCACCGTAGGGCGGTGGGCGGTCGCGGGCTTGTGGCCTTGACGCCGTCCGCGGGGCACTCCGGCCTCTGCAGGCATGAGTAGTGATGCCGCCAATCAGGATGCAGGATTCGCCGACTACAAACGCGCCGAGAAGAAGGCGCTGGAGTTGTTGGCGCAGATGAAGGCAGTGACTCCCAAGAAAGCCGACATCGAGCTCGCGCTCTTGGTGGCGATCTTCGAATTGCACCGGGGAGATGCCACGCAAGCGCGGCTGCCTGCCGCGGCAGTGCAGAAGATCATCAATGGCCACCTCAGTGTGATCGTTCCCCACTACGCGGCGAAATCCGGCGACGGTGGTGGCGATGCGAGCGCAGCCGGCACGGCGGGCGCGAACTGAGGATTGGAGCACTTTTTTGTAAGAACGCGCCGTCTGACCCCGTTACAGGGGCGTGAGGAGCGCATTTCGCACCACCGTCTTTTTACTCTGGTCCCTGCTGTTGGCGGGCCTGTGCGGTTTCCTGCTGGCTTCGATTGCCGGTGCGGTCGAACCCGCCCTGGCGGCGCGCATTGAGTCGTTGCGCGAGGAAATCGTCCACCACGACGAACTCTATTTCCAGCGCGCCGCGCCCGAGATCACCGACTACGAATACGACCTGCTCAAGCTGGAGCTGCGTCGCCTCGAACAGGAGGCCGGGATGGCGCCGAGCGAGGCCGCGCGCTTTGGCGACGATACGACGGGGGAGTGGCCGCAGGTGGCGCATCGCTTGCCGATGCTGAGTCTCGACAAGGCCTACACCGAAGCGGAGGTCGCCGACTATTTTGCGCGGGTGCGCTCCTTTGCCGGGGACGGGCCGCTGCGTTTTGTGATCGAGCCGAAATACGACGGCGTGGCGGTCAACGTGCGCTTGGAGGCGGGCGGGTTGGTGAGTGCGGCCACGCGCGGAGACGGCGCCAGCGGCGAGGAGGTGACTCGCCAAATCGCCTCGATGCGCGGCCTGCACTACAGCGCGGGTTGGGATCCCGACCCGGTGCCGGTGCAAAGCATCGAGCTACGCGGCGAAGTGTATCTGACGCACGACGATTTTGCCGCGCTCAACGCCGAACGTGTCGCCCGGGGCGAGGAGCCGTTTCGGCATCCGCGCAGTGTGGCGGCGGGGGCGATCAAACTCGAAGATCTGGCACTCGTGGCGCAGCGCCGCCTCTCGCTGGTGTTTCATGGTTGGGGCGCGGTGGAACCCTACGAAGCGACCCCGGCATCGGTTTCGGCCTTTCACTGTTGGTTGGAGGAGCGCGCGCTGCCTTTCGTGAGCGAGGCGGTTTATGTGGAGGCGGACGATGTCGCCGATCTCAACGTGGCCATCGCCGAATTCGCCCGTCGTGAGTTGGCCTATCCGACCGACGGCGTGGTGATCAAAGTCGACGATACCGAGCTGCAGCGCCGTATCGGTGATGGACCCACGGCGCCGCGTTGGGCGCTGGCGCGCAAGTTTGTGCCACCGCGCGCGCGAACTGTGCTGCGCGACGTTTCCTGGCAGGTGGGTCGCACCGGCAGCCTCACGCCCGTGGCGGAGTTTGATCCGGTGGTGCTGGGCGGTGCATCGATCTCGCGCGCGTCCCTGCATCATGCCGGCGAGATCCGCCGCCGCGATTTGCGGATCGGCGACACGGTGTGGATCGAGAAAGCGGGCGAGATCATCCCGCAACTCGCCGGCGTCGACGAAGACGCGCGGCCGGTCGACGCTAGGCCTTACGCCTTGCCGGAGGTGTGTCCGTCGTGCGGGAAGACCCTGCGTAGTGAAAGTGAGGATACACAGCTGGTGTGCGCCAACCGGGCGTGCCCGGAGCAAACGGTGCAGCGGCTCTTGCACTACACCTCTCGGTCGGCGGCCTATGTGCGCGGATTGGGTCCGGGCCTGGCGCACAAACTGGTGGCGGCGGAATTGGTGCGGTCGCCGGCCGATCTATATCAACTCGAGTCGGCGCAATTGATCGTATTGCCCGGGGTGGGCAAGCGCTCGGCCGAGCGCTTGTTGGAGGCAATCGAGGAAAGCCGTAGCACGCCGCTGCGGCGGGTGTTGGTCGGGCTTGGCCTACCCGGCGTGGGACCGGCGGGCGCCAAAGCTTTGGCCAACGGACTCCGCCAGTTGGGCGATTTGCTCGACGACACGACGGTGGCCGAATCGCTGGCGGTGCTGGGGCCGGCGACGGCGGCGGACGTGCGCGGGGTTTTGCGTGAACCGGCGGTGCGCACGGAGATCGCCCGACTCGCCGATGAGTTGGTGTCACCCTGAGCGGAGCGACTCGAGCAAAGGAGCCCAGCTGGCGGGGGGCTCGGCGGTGAGCGTGAGGGCTTCGCCGGTGGCGGGGTGAGGGAAGCGCAGCTCGCGGGCGTGCAGGCCAAAGACGGGGGCGTCGGCGGGGCAGCTCCCGTAGAGCGGATCGCCGAGGACCGGGCAGCCCCCGTGCAGGCAGTGCAGGCGCGCCTGATGGGTGCGGCCGGTTTTGAGCAGGAGACTCAGCCAGGTGCGGGCGGGCCGACCGGCGTCGCGGCCGAGCACGCGCACGGTGGTGAGAGCGGTTTTGCCGCCGGTGGTGACATTGGCGCAGCGACCCGGGCCTGCAGGGGCGATCTGTGTCTCGATTTTCTGAATACGCGCATCCCAGGCACCGTCGACGAGCGCCCAATACGTTTTGCGCAGTCGGTGCCCTTCGAAGAGTTGGGCGAGGGCAGTGTTGAGGCGCGCGGTCTTGCGCAGCAGCACCACCCCGCTGGTGAGGCGGTCGAGGCGGTGGCAGGCGTGCACCGGGCGACGGCAGTGGGTCGAGGCACGTTGTTCGAGGTCGGGTTCGCGGTCGCCGCCACCCTCGGTCAGCAGACCGGAGGGTTTGTTGACCACGAGCAGGTCGCGGTCTTCGAAGAGGATGTCCAGAGCGGCGGCGGAAGTCACGGTGCGGAATCACGCAGCGTGGCGGCCCGTCGCCGCTTGTGAACGTTTTTTAGGGGGAAGAGGGGCCACAGATGGCACGGATATCCACGGATTATGGCCTTTGAAGCCCGGGCCTACTGAGCAGTGACGGTATTGGAACGCAGTGAGAGCGGGGGCGCCTTCGGGCCACGCTTTCACCTTCGGTTCAAGCGCAGCTACTCACGGACGCCAAGGCGTATTCATCCGTGTCTATCGGTGGTGAAAATAGCTAGGGAGAACTAGTCGGCGCGCAGGGCGTCCACGGGGTTCAGGCGGGCGGCGCGCCAGGCCGGGCCCAGTGCGGCCAGCAGCGCGACGGCCCCCAGCACGAGGCAGGCGGTGGCGAGCACGGTGGGATCGTTTTGGCCAACGCCGAAGAGCAGGGCGGAAATCAGTCGGGTGGTGGCGAAGGTAAGGGCAAGGCCGGCGAGGAGGCCGACACCGATGGCGAGGCCGGTGCTGCCGAGGACTTGGGTGAGGATGCGGCGGGGATCGGCGCCGAGCGCCATGCGCACCCCAAACTCGTGGGTGCGTTGGGTGACGGCGTAACCCATCACGCCGAGGATGCCGAGGGCGGCGAGGATGATGGCGACCGCGGCGAATCCACTCAGCAGGCCCATGAGCAGGCGGCGCGGTCCCATGGTGGCGTTGAGGCGCGACTCGAGCACGACGGGTTGGTCGTAGGGTTTGGTGGCGTCGAAGCGGCGCAGGGCTTCGATCACGCCGGCCGCAATGACGTCGGGGTCGCCGGTGACGCGCAGCAAGGCGGTGAGGCGGGTCTGGCTCCACTGGGCGAAGGGGAAATAGACGTGGGCCTGCGGCGAGCTATCGAGCGCGCTGCGGCGGGTGTCGCCAACGACGCCCACAATCGTGGCGAGTTCGGCCTGAGTGCTGTCGGGCGAAGCGAGGCGGCGGCCGACGACACTTTGACCGGGGAAGTATTGGCGCACGAAGGCCTCGTTGACCAAAGCCACGGGCGGCGCGCCCACGCCGTCGGCGGTGGTGAAGTTGCGGCCTTCGATTAGATCCATGCCCACGGCGTCGAGGTAGGTGGCGTCGATCGCGGTGGCGGTGAGGGGAGCGGGGGGCGCCAACAGGTCGGGTTCATAGCCCTCTATGTCGGACATGAACATGAGGTTAAAATCGTCGAGCGGCGCGCGGTTGGCGATCGACGCGACGCTTACGCCCTGCACCTGCGAGAGCACATCGAGGTAGCGGTTGCGCAGGTCGCGGGCGCGGCTGTGGATCTGGTCCAGGACCTCGGGCGGCAGGTGCATGGCCTGCTCGGGGCGCAGGGTGGTGTCGGTGGGTAGCTGCAGCGTGAGCACGTCCGCGGTATGGAAACCGAGGTCGACCGCGCGCAGGGCGTTGAAGCTGCGCAGCAGCAGGCCGGCATTGGCGGCGAGCGCGAGGGCGAGCGCCACCTCGAGGGCGATGCAGGTGTGGCGCCAACGGGCGGGCGTGGGCGCGCCGGTGCCGGTGCGGCCGGCGCTGTGCAGGGCGGACGACGCGTCGAGGCGGCGGATCTGCCACACCGGAGCGAGGCCAAAGCCGATCCCCGTGCCGACGGCGAGCAGCAGCGTGAAGGTGGCGACACAGCCATCGATGCCGATCTCGAGCAGGTCGGGCAACTGGTCGGCCATCCATGTGCCCACAAGTTGGATACCCCAATACGACAGCAGCAGGCCGAGGGCGCCGCCGAGCAGCGCGGGCAGGGTGGTCTCGGCCAGCAGATCGGCGGCGAGTTGGCGGCGGCTGGCGCCGAGGGCGACGCGCACGGCGAGTTCGTGGCGGCGGGTGGCGGCGCGGGCGAGTTGCAGGTTGGCGAGGTTGACGCAGCCGATGAGCAGCACGAGGCCGACTGCGCCGAACAGCAGCCAGAGCGTGCTGCGGAGGTCACCGGCGAGGTATTCCTGCAATGCGATCGCCTGAGCGGGGCCGCCGCGCAGGGGCGCGAGCATATCGCGCAGAGAGGGCGCGCCCTCGGGTCCGCCGTCGCCGAAGGTGGACCACATGCGGTCGGACGCTTGTTCGAGCTGAGCCTGCGCGGCTTCGAGGGAGGCGTCGGGTTGGAGGCGGGCGAGGGCGCTGAGCATCGTAATGACGATTTCATGTTCGCCGGAGTCTCCGCCGGAGCTGGCGGCTTCGTGGACGACGAGCGGCAACCAGAGTTGGGCGGGCTCGATGAATTTGAAGGCGGCGGGCAGGATGCCGACGACGGTGACGGCCTCGTCGTCGAGGCGCAGGACCGAGCCGAGCACGGCCTCGTCGCCGCCGAAACGACTTTGCCAAAACGCGTGGCTGAGCACGGCGACCGGAGTGGCGCCGGGCACGAGGTCGGACGGTTGCAGGAGGCGTCCGCGCGCGGGTTGTTGGCCGAGCAGGTTGAAGAAGTCGGCGGTCACACGGGTGACGGACACGTTGTGGGCGGACTCGGTGAGTTTGAGCGTGGCGCTGCCGCTGCGGTAAGCGGCGAAGGCGCGGAAGGCGGGGGGCGCGGCGTCGCGCCAGGCGAGCCATTCCTTGTCGATCACCATGGCGCCACCTCCGGGCAGGCGGGCGGCGTCGCCGACGGCTTGTTTGCGCAGCAGCACGAGTTCGCCGGACTGCGGGTAGGGCAGCGGCTTGAGCAGGACGCCACGCACGAAGCTGAACATGGTGGTGTTGGCGGCGATGCCGCAGGCCAGCAGCACGATGACGAGGAGGTTGAACCACGGGTGGGCGCGCAGCTGACGCAGGGCTTGGCGGACGGCGTTCATACCCGGGGGACGCGTCGCGGTGGGCGGGATTTGTTTACGGAGGCAGAACTTTTTCGACATCGACCGTTGCCACGCGGCGAGGTTTGCGGGTTTTCGAAGGGCGTGATGTTCGACCTCGACGCTTATTTGCGACGCATCGGCTACGCCGGTGAACGCACGCCAAGCCTGGCGGTGTTGCGGCAGGTGCTGCGCGACCACGCGGCGGCGATCCCGTTTGAAAACCTGGCGACGTGGGCGGGCGAAGCGGTGTCGGTGGAGCTGCCGGACATCGTGGCGAAGCTCGTGACGGCGCGGCGCGGCGGTTACTGTTATGAGCACAACACACTGTTGGGCGCGGCGCTGGAGGCGCTCGGTTTTACGGTGGTGCCGATGCTGGCGCGGGTGCGTTGGCAAGTGCCGGCGGAGATCGTGACCGGACGTTCGCATCTGTGTCTGCGGGTGACGGTGGACGGGGCCGAGTGGCTGGTGGATGCGGGCTTCGGTGGGATCGGGGCGACGGCACCGCTGCGGCTGGATACGGCGGAGGTGCAGGCGACGTCGCATGATCGGCGGCGCCTCTCGCGGCGGGCTGACGGCACGGTGTTGCAGGAGGTGGAGCTGGCGCCCGGGAAATGGGCGGATGTCTACATCGTGGAGCTCACGCCGGTGTTTCCGGTCGATGTGCGGGTGGCCAACTGGTTTACGAGCACGCATCCCGATTCGCTCTTTCGCAATGCGCTCATCGTGACGTCGGTGCAGGCCGATCATCGGCGGGTTCTGCGCGGGCGGGAGTATCACGAACGCTACGTCGATGGGCGGGTGGAGCAGCGTCGTGAGGTCGCGGATGAGGCGGCGTTGCGGGCATTGCTGGTGGAGGCGTTTGGTTTGCCGGCGGAGGACCCGGGCGTGCGGGCGGTGAAGCTGCCGCCGGTGACGGAGACGCCGGACGCGTGAGGGAAGTTGGCTTCTGGCTTTGCATTCCCGGTCGGGTGCGTTCCCGTGCGGGATGGCTCCGTCTGCAGAACAGTTTGAAGAGGCTCCTATCTCGAAGCTCGTCGGTTTCCGGGTCGCGCCGGAAGTTGACGGCGTCACGACTGTGACGCTCGAAGCCGGACCGCAGCATGCGAACCCGATGGGGCGCGTGCATGGTGGCGTGATTTCGGCGCTGACGGATGCGGCGATGGGCACGTGCTACGGGCGGCAGCTGCACGAGGACGACGACTTTTCGACCATCGAGTTGAAGGTGAATTTTATGCGGCCGGTGAAGCTCGGTTTGCTGACGGCGACGGCCAAGGTGGTGCAGCGCGGCCTGCGCATCGGGTTTCTCGATTGTGAAGTGCGCGATGCGCGCGGGCGGCTGGTCGCGACGGCGACGAGCACCTGCATGACGATCAGCGACTAGGGCGTGTCTAGGAAAGCCGAGGAGCCATCGCTGGGAGCGCAGCCAGTGGAGG
Source organism: Actomonas aquatica (assembly GCF_019679435.2). Classification (NCBI taxonomy): domain Bacteria; kingdom Pseudomonadati; phylum Verrucomicrobiota; class Opitutia; order Opitutales; family Opitutaceae; genus Actomonas; species Actomonas aquatica. Next base: position 3,151,413 of record NZ_CP139781.1, on the reverse strand, counting down.
GCAAGGCGGAGCCGAGGGAACTGTGCCCGTGGGCACTGTCCCTCGGCGACAACGCCGGCCTCCTCTGACTCCGTCCCAGCCCGAAGGGTGAGCGGGAAAAGGGGCTGGCGCGGCGTTGCCCACGACGGCATGGCCCTCTGGGCCACCTCCGTCGCGGCCGCCTGGCGCGAGCCCCTTTTCCTACTCACGCTGGCACCTCGGCTTTCCTAGACACGCCCTAAGCCCCAACGAGCGCGAGAAAAGGCTCATCAAGGTGGCGGCGGCCGTGCAGGCTGGCGGCATGTTGCCCCTACGTTCCCCTCTGTTTTCGCGGGTCGCCGCCGCGGTGTTGCTCGTTGGATGGTTTCCGCTGATGGTCCGTGCGCATGAGCACGGTCATGACGAGGAGGCGGTGGCGGCGATGACGATTCAGGAGCGGCTCGGTTATCCGGCGGACGCGAAGTTGTTGGTGATCCACGGCGATGACATCGGGTTGTCGCACTCGCAAAACATGGCGACCTTTCGGGCGATGGAGGACGGGGTGGTCACTTCCACCAGTGTGATGATGACGACACCGTGGGTGGCCGAAGTGGTGAACTACCAACACGCGCACCCGGAGGCCGACATCGGGGTGCACCTCACGCTCACGGCGGAGTGGGAGACGTTCAAATGGGGGCCCCTGGCGGGCAAGGATGAGGTGCCGAGTCTGGTGACGCCTGCAGGGGTGTTTCATGACAACGTGCCCGACTACGCGGCCGCGGCGAAGATCGACGAAGTGGAACGCGAGGTGCGCGCGCAGATCGATCATGCGCTGGCGCAGGGCATCGACGTGACGCACCTCGACGGGCACATGGGCGTGATGTCGGCGACGCCGGAGTTGCTACAGCTCTATCGGCAGATCGGCGCGGAGTATGGCCTGCCCTTACGGCTGCACTCGCACACCGGCGAAGGCTACGCCGAAGGTTACACCAGCATTCACGGAGCGCCGCCCGCGACCTACCCCGACGGTATGACCGCGCACTACAACCGCGTGCTGCGCGAGCTGGAGCCGGGGCTGAACCTGATCGTGTTGCATGTCGCCTACGACGACGAAGAGATGCGCGCGATCACGGTGAACAAGGAGCTCTGGGGCGCGGCCTGGCGGCAGATCGACTTTGATTGGGCGACCGATCCGGAGACGCGGCGCATCATCGAGGAGGAAGGCATCATCCTGATCGATTCGCGGGCGATCCGGGATGCGTTGTTTCCGCAAAAACCGTGAGGGGACGGGAGCGGTTCTTTCTCTTTCGTCTTTATCTTTATCTTTATCCCCGCGGACCGGAATCCGATCGCGGCGTCATGATTCGGTTTGGGCGACGCTTTGCGTCGTCAGAGAAAGAGAAAGATAAAGAATAAAGAGAAAGATTGGTCGTTTGGGTGGCGGGAGGTTCACTTTTTTGTGACGAGGTAGGACCAGCTTTCGAGGTCGCCGGCGGCGTGGTCGGGACGGGTGTCGATGACCGTGCCGCCGTGTTTTTCGAGCAGGGCGATGACCTCCGCTTTGGGCAGGGCGTTCATGACCATCTCGGGATCGATGGCGGCGGCTTTGCGAAACCAGCGTTTAAAGCGCATCCACAGGGTCGGCGGATACCAGGAAAAGCGCCACGGTTGCACCGGGGCTTCGGCGGGGAGCTGGAAATAGATGGCACCGCCGGGGCGGCACACGCGCAGGAACTCCCGCAAGTAACCACGGATGAGCGCGGTGGGGATGTGCTGCAGGGTGATCACGCTGTAAACGAGGTCGAAGCTGGCGTCGGGCAGGCAGCGCAGGTCGCTGGCGGGGTTGTGCACGTAGCGCACACGTTCGCCGTGTTGATTGTGTTTTTGAGCGAGTTCGATCATCGGTGCGGCGATGTCGATGCCGGTGACCTGCGCGAAATGGTCGGCGAGGGCCTGACTCAGGCGACCGACCCCGCAGCCGAAATCGAGGGCGTGTTCGCGACGCAGATCGGGCCGTTGGCCGGCGATATAGGTCAGGTCTGTATCCACATTTTCGCGACCGGTGGCGAAGAACTGTTCGATCTCCCAGCGGTTGCCGGTGGTGTCGGGCAGGGTGAGCACCGCCCAGTAAGGGTCTTCGCGGGCGAGTTTTTCCCAGACGGTTTTGTTGTGCCAGAGTCGCATGGAGGGGAGTGGGTTGGGACGATTCAGAGAAATCCCTAAATCGACAAGTCGGTCCCGCTTCGGAGGGACTTTTTGGCGGGATGGTTGTGAATGGGGCCTTTTCGGGGAATGTCACCTGCTGCTGCCGCCGAACTCGCTCGCTGACTCGACTCCATGAACGATTTTGAACTGATGTTGCGGGAAGCCTTCAAGGCTTCGCGCGCGACCACTCCCGCGAAACGTCGGGCCGTCTACGAACGGGCCCGCGAGTTTTTGCAGGCCCGCATCGCCAAGATGGAACCCGGTCCGTCGCCGACGCGCGTGCAACAGCTCCAGCAGCAACTGGAGGCAACGATCGATCGTCTGGAGAAGGAGGCGGTCGCCGCAGCCGAAGCGCGTCAGCAGGCGAAGCGGCCGGGTAGCGCGCCGAAAGCGCCGCCCTCGTCACCGCCGCCACCGGTGCAGCCCAAACCACCGCAGCAGCCGAAGCCCAAGCCAGAACCGGCCCCAGCGCCCGCGCAGCCGCAGCAGGCGGCGCCGCGAGTTCGTTCACAGCCGCGGCGACGTTTCCCGGTGTGGCTCTTGGGCGTGTTATGCGGAGTGGGCGCGCTTTATGGCTTTCAGGAATGGCAGCGGCAGCAGGCCGTCGCTGAGGCGGAGCGGGTGCGCGCGGCGGCGGAGGTGCAGGAGTCGCGCGCGCTGCAGGCGGTCATCGATCGGGTGGAGCGCCGGCAACCATGATGCGCTGGGCCGATACGAGACGGTGGCGGGTGGCGTGGTGGCTCGCGGTGTGCGTCGTGCTGCCGACGAGTGCGGTCGCGCAGTATAAAACCGCGGCTGAGGCACGGGTGCATTTGCAGCAAATCGAGACACAGATTGGTGAGTTGCAGGGCGGGCTGAACGCTGCTCGCGCGACCCGGCAGCAGGCGACCGCGCGTTTGCGGGACCTGCAGGCGACCGGTCCGGAAACCCCGGCGCTGCGCGAGCGGTTGGAGCGGGAGCGGGCGCGCGAGTTTGATCCGGCCCGCTTTGATCGCGCGGTCGACACGCTCGATCGGCAGCACTGGGACGAACGCGCGAAGAGCGAAGACGCCCTGGCGAAGTTGCAGGCGAAGGCGGCGAATCCCACCGAGATCAATGCCCGGGTGGATCGCGCCCGCGAGGCCCTGGACAAGGCGGAGCGCTTGCGGGAGCAGGGGATCCGCGAGCTGCAGGAGGGGTATTACTGCAGCCAGTGCAACCGGCCCGCGAGTCAGATTGAGGATCAGACGGGCAATAGCTTTCAGTCCCATTTGCGTCAGGTCTCGGGCCGGGCGATCCCGGCGAGCGCAGAAGTGGTCGCGCGCAAAACCGCGGAGTTTGATCGCGCGATCGAACAGGCGAAGGCCAAGCTGCAGGAGGCGGAAGCGCGGCGTTCGCGGGAGTTGGCGGAGTTGCAACAAGACGTGGCGCAGCAGCAGCAGGCGCACGCCAAACTGTTGTCGGATTATCGGACCCGCCGGTCGGAGCTCATCGACGAGCGTGATACCGCGCGGCGGAAGCTGGAGCGGGAGCGTGATGCCGAGGTAAAGCGCTTGCAGGAGCTCATCACGCGCACGGAGGAGCAGCACAAGAGCGCGGTGCAGCAGCAGCGGGAACGGGTGCGGGTGGCGGAAGCGAGGGAGCGGGAGCTGGATCACCAGATCGATCTGCGGCGGATCGACGCCAACCATGCGCGCTGGGGGATCAATTTTTATGGCGGGATCGAGGCGCGCCAGGCAGCGCAGGCGGAGCAGGCGGCCAAGCGGGAAGCCGAGCGGGAGTTGCGCGAGGCGAAGCGACTGGAGCGTCAGGCGGAACTCGCCGCGCAACGCGCTGCGCGTGCGGCGGCGGTACTCGTGCCGGAGGAGCGGCGGACGATCTGGCGCAGCTTGGCCGGGGCCGAGCGGGTGCGGGCGCCGGAGCGGGAATCCGCGCCTCCTGCGCCGGAACCGGAGCCGGTCGCGGCGGTGGCCGAGCCGGTTGAGTCAGCGGCCATCGTAGCCTTGCGCGAACGCGCCCGCCGGGCCGAAGCCGCAATGTTGGCGGCGCAGGAACGCGAAGCGGCGACGCTGGCCGCGGAACAAGCGCGCGTGGAACAGCAACAACGTGACGTCGCGCGGGCGGAGGCGGCAGCGATCGCCCGTCGCCAGGCGGAACGGGTGCCGCGATCACGGCTGGGCGCGGAGTATGCATCCGCGGATTGGATACAGGAACGGTTGGCGACGGCGCGCGAAAAGGTGAGCCGGTGGTGGAACGACGAGGCGGAGGCGCCACTGGCGCCGCGCTGGGGGGCGGAGGTGGACTCCGCGTTGGCGCAGTATACCGGGCGCGCCGCCAGCGAGGAAGCGTTGGCCCAAGCGCCCGCGGAGCCGAGCACGCTGGACCGGATCTGGGAGCGCGGCATGCGGCGGTTGCGTAGGGGCACGGAGGTGGTGCGGGAGCACTACCGTAAAGTGATCAACAGCGAGCCGGAGAAGTGGGCGCAGGATTTTATCGGCAGCGAAAGCACGACAGTGAGCAGTCGGCTGAATGACGTGATGGCGGCCGCGGGGAAACGGCTGCACTGGCGGTCGCGGTTGCGCAGTCTGGCCAAGAAGGCATCGGTCGAGGGCATCGCGCGCTTGGAGTATACGCAGCGCACGGGCGAAGACTTTGATGAACTGAGCGGCTTCGAGCAGGACACGGAACGCGTGTTTGCGGAGGCACGCATCATCACGCCGCCGCGGGACTATCTGGACCGGCTCTACAAAGCTTATGAACGCACGGCGAATCGTTACGCCGAGACCTTTGGCTGGGACGAAGACGCGGAGGAGAACGACGAGTGAACGAAACGACAATCATGATGAACGGAACGATGAAGCGGGGGCGCGTGAGCGCGGGCACGAAGGCGATGGGGTGGCTGGCGGGCGTGTTGGTGCTGACATTCGGCTTCGGTCGTGCGCTGGCGGTGGAGCCGGCGGCGGAGGAGGCGTTTGCGGCGGCCGTGGTGGCGTATTTGGAAAGTGGAGACGCGGCGGCGGCGCAGGCGGCGTTTGTCGAGTTGCAGGCGCAGTGGCCGGACTACCCGGATCCGGTGTTTAATCTGGCGGTCCTGGCGGAAGCACGGGGCGACGCCGAGGAGGCGATGCGCGGGTATGAACGTTTTCTGGCCATGGCACCGGGTCATGCGAAGGCGGCGGAGGCGCGCGGCGCGTTGTTGGCGCTGCAGCAGCGGCCGAGCGCGGCGGAAGCGTATGGGGAGTTGTTGGCGCGGGCGGATGCGCGGTGGCGCGCGGGGGATTTGGCCGGGGCGTTTGCCGAGGCGGCGGCGGCGCAGGCGTTGCAGCCGGAACGGTGGGAAGCGCCGGCGCTGGCCGCGCAGGTTCTGGCGGCGGACGGGGCTTGGGACGATGCGTTGCCCTTGACCGAGCAGGCGGTGGCGCGCGCGCCGGAGGGCGAGCTGCGGGCGGAGCTGGCGGTCTATCGCGACGAGATCGCGGCGCGGCGGGAGGCGGCGACAGCGCGGGCGCAGGCGGAGCAACTTGAGAGTGCCGGTGATTTTGCCGCCGCGGCGGCGGCGTATGCGACGGTGGCGGAGTCGACCGAGGACGGGGCGGTGGCGCTGCTGGCGGGGTTAAACTTCGGCATGGTCGAGCGCTGGGATGACGCGGCGGGTTGGTTGGCCCGGGCAGTGGAGTGGGGCGATGTGCGTGTGGTGGCGGAAGCGCAGACGCAGCTCAGTGCGATTGAACAACGACGACGCGTGGAGCGACGCGTCGCGACGGTGGAGGGCGCCGCAGAAGGCACGTCGGACGGGCGCGTGGACGCCGGGTTGCCGGGGCGGGTCGATTACGAGAAGGGCGTGGTGTTGCTCGGGGATGGTGCGACGGCGGAAGCGTTGGCCGCGTTTGATGCGGCGATCGCGCAGGTGCCGGTGAATCCGGATTACGCGCGGTATTTTTTGATGCGGGGGGCGGCGCGGCTGGATGCGGGCGACGCGGAGGCGGCATTGGAGGATCTGGCGCGCGCGGGACTGATCGATCCGGCGGCGCCGTCGTTGTATGAGTTGCGGGCGCTGGCGAACGTGGAGCTCGGTCGTTATGCGGAGGCGATCGCGGACTACCGGGAAGCGCGCAAGCGGGTGGAGTTTGCCTCGCAGGAGAAGGCGATCGAGCAGCAGATCGTGACGCTGTTGCTGAAGGAAGGCAGCGCGCGGGAGGCGATGGTCGAGTCGCAACGCCTGGCGGATGGAACGAGTGGGAAACCGCACCAGCGGGCGTTGCGCAGTTGGGCGCAGGCGGCGCGGCAGCTGGACATGGACGACGAGGAGCTGAAGGCGTTGGGGCGGTTGCAAAACGTCGCGTCGTTGAGCTCGTCGGAAGGGCAACGCCTGCGGGAGTTGCGGCGCCGTTGGGTGGTGGTGATGACGGAGTCCAACACGCATCAGACTTACGGCTGGGCGGACGACGAACTGCGGGCCGACCTGAGTGGGTATTGGCGCGAAGGGCAGAACATCACCAACCTGACGCGCGACGATGAGCGCGACCGCTGGCTGGTGGTGCGCACCAAGAGCCCGTTGCACGATGAGCAAAACGTGGAGACGGGGGAGGCCTTTCCCCGGGATTGGATCAAGGCCAAGTGGGATCAGGGCTACGGCTTGATGGAGTTTGAGGTGACGGCCGAAGGCCGGTGGGCGGTGTTGATGGCGCGGGGGGCGTCGCTGGGCAAACAGTGGTGGAAATCGGTGCGCGATGACGGCCTGAGCGAGGGCATTCAGGACATCTGGAGTCGGGACATGCGGATCCAGGATGTCGCCTACCACAACGGCCTGTGGTATCTGGCGGCGGCGGCCAAGGCGCCTTACGGGGTGCAGCGTTGGACGACGAGTGTGCGTTTCCCCGAGCGCTGGATCGCGCAGGGTTACGACCAGGGTTACATCATCAGCCGCGTCGCTCACGGCGCGGGCAAGTGGTTTGTCGTCATGGCCAAGTCGGACCTCGAGCAGCGTTATTTCTATCGGCATGAACTGCCGGATGAAGCGATCAAGGCAGGGTGGGATGACGGCCTGCGGCTGACCGAAGTGGTGAAGGTGATCGAGCCGTTGCCATGAGGGGCGCGGGGTGGGCGCGGGCGGGGCGTCGCGGCACGGACGTTGCAGGATTGCACTGGGCTCGGGATTGCACCGTAACACCCGCATGCGAATGAAAGCGTTGGGGCGAATCGCGGTGCTGGCGGCTGTTTGGGTCGGCGCTCTCCTGATCACGGCGGGGTGTGCCCGCGATGAGCGCGCGGTGGATCGCGGGGTGCAGGAAGGCATCCTCTACCTCGGCAATGGCGCGGAGCCGCCGGACCTCGATCCGCATATCTCCACGGGCGTGCCGGAGTTTCATATCATGGACGCGCTGTTCGAGGGGTTGGTCGACATCGAGCCGGAGACGGGCGCGCTGGTGCCGGGCCTGGCGGAGCGTTGGGAGATGTCGGCGGATGGAAAGACCTACACCTTTTACCTGCAGCCGAATGCGAAGTGGTCGGACGGGGTGCCGATCGAAGCGCCGGAAATCATCCGTGGCTACGAGCGGGCGATTAACCCGAGCTTCGGCGCGGAATACGCCTACCTCTTCGAAATCGTGCGCGGCGCGGTGGCCTACAATCGCGGCGAGACGACGGATTTTTCGACGGTGGGTTTTGAGGCACCGGATGCGCGCACGCTGGTGGTGCATCTCGAGCATCCGGTGCCGTATTTCCTCACCCTCATGACCTATGAGGCGTGGAACCCGGTGCCCATGCATGTGATCGAGGCGACGGGGGAACCCTACCGCCGCGGTTCGGGTTGGACGAAGGCGGGCGTGTTGGCGAGTAGTGGGCCGTTTCGACTTAAATCATGGCAGCCGAATCGGGTGATCATCGTGGACCGCAATCCGCATTACTGGGATGCCGACGTAGTGTCGCTCAATGAGATCCACTTCTTCCCGATCGAGAGCATCGATACGGAGGAGCGCATGTTCCGCAGCGGTCAGTTGCACAAAACCAGCGAGGTCCCGCTGACGAAGATCGAGACCTACGCGGCGATGCCGGAGTCGCCGCTGCGGTTGGATCCGCAATGGGGCACCTACTACTATCGGTTCAACGTGACGCGGCCGCCCTTTGACGATGCGCGGGTGCGGCGGGCGTTGGCCATGGCGATCGATCGCACGGCGATTGTGGAGAACATCACGCGCGGCGGAGAGCAGCCGGCGCACAGTTTCTCGCCGCCCGGGACGGGGGGCTTCACGCCGATCGCAACGGTGTCCCGCGACCTCGAGGCGGCGCGGGCGTTGTTGGCCGAGGCAGGGTATCCGGGCGGGGAAGGTTTCCCGGCGGCGGAGTTGCTTTACAATACCTCGGAGAAGCACCGGGCGCTGGCGGAGGCGATTCAGCAGATGTGGAAGCGGGACCTGGGCATCGACGTGACGCTCTACAACCAGGAGTGGAAGGTGTATCTGGATTCGCTGAAAAACCTTGATTACGGGATCGCGCGATCGGGTTGGGTGTCGGTTTACGCCGATGCGAATCAATACCTCGAGATCATGACCACGGGGAACCCCAACAACCGCACCGGCTGGGGTATTGAGGAATATGATACGCTGCACGCACGTTCGATGGCGGAGTTGGATCCGGCCAAGCGCATGACGATGCTGCAGGAGCTCGACGCCATCCTGCTGCGCGAGATGCCGGTTGCGCCGATTTATCATTATTCGCAGGGCTACCTCCTCGATCCGCGGGTGAAGCATTGGTATCCCAATCCGTTGGACAAGCACCCCTACAAATACGTGCGGCTGGAGGAGTGAGCGAAGGGGCGCGTGCGGCGGGAAGGGGCCTTCTTTCTCTTTCGTCTTTATCTTTCTCTTTCTCTGACGGCGCGGAGCGTCGCCGACGTTGGGCGGGGGAGCGGGAAGCGGGGATAAAGAGAAAGATAAAGAATGAAGAAGAAAGAGGGGGGGGCGTGGCCGGGTGTGGGCCGAGGGGCAAGGTTAGCGCGAGCGAGCTCGCGGCCTACAGTGCGGGGTTCGAGGGCGGAATGTAGGCTGCGAGCTCGCTCGCGCTAGCGGTAGCGGGGCCTGTGGCGGGCGATACACGCGAGGGTCTGGCAAGCCAGACCGCTACATGGGTTGTAGGGGCTTTGCTTGCGAAGCCCGCGGCGGGCGGGGTGTAGCCGGGGTCGGTGAGCCCGGTCCGGGGTCGACGACCCCGGCTACAGCGAGGCGGCCTGCAGGGCGCGGTAGCGTTTTTCGAGGACGACGATGGTTACGAGGTAGGTCGCGACGACGACGGCGGGGATGGCGACGAAGCGGTATTCGGGGAGTGAATACCAGGCCACCAGAATGCCGGCGGTGCGGACGCCGGCGTGAAAGAGGCCGACCCAGTGGCGGGCGAGGATGGAGAAGGGGATCCACATCAGGCCGGTGAGGATGCCGACGGTCATGGGCAGCGAACTCTTCTCGACCAGATAAAAGGGAATGGCGATCGAGTAGACCGCGAAGGCCATGAGGATGCTGGAGAGAAAGATACGGTCGAAGAAGTTGCCGGGTTTGGTTTTGCCGAGCAGGTCCTCGCCGGTGAATTTGGCCAGGCCGAGGGCGAGGTAAAAGATGGAGCCGGTGCAGACGAAGACTGCCATCTCCGCGACGTATCCCGGACGCAGCAGGCCGACGATGCCGATGATCACCCACATGATGGTGCCGGCCAGCGGCATGGTGATGAAGCGGGAGGCGGCGTAGTGGCGCCATTGTTCGTCGAGCGAGAGCGGGGACTGCGGGTTATACATCGTTGTTACTGGAGGAGTAGGCTCGACGGTGTATTGCAGCACGCAGCGCGGCAACCGACTCGGGATGAGCGGTTGTCAGCGCGGGGGCGCCGGGGAATGCGGCGGTGCGGGCGGTGCGGCGGGCGCGGGCGCGGGGTGAGGGGCAGGGATGACGCGGCCCGGAGGTCCGCGTCCACCTTGGGAGGGAGGGTGGACCGTGACCTCTGGGCGCGGTCTGCGTTGGAACAGCGCAGGCGCAGGCCGAGGGGCAGGGAAGACGCGGCCCGGAGGTCCGCGTCCACCTTGGGGGGGAGGGTGGACCGTGACCTCTGGGCGCGGTCTGCGTTGGAAGGGCGCAGGCGCGGGGTGAGGGGCAGGGATGACGCGGCCCGGAGGTCCGCGTCCACCTTGGGGGGAGGGTGGACCGTGACCTCTGGGCGCGGTCTGCGTTGGAAGGGCGCAGGCGCGGGCTGAGGGGCAGGGATGACGCGGCCCGGAGGTCCGCGTCCACCTTGGGGGCAGCGTCAGGTCGCGGTGCGTTCGGCGATGGCGACGCGGTAGGCTTCCTCGGCTTCTTTTTGCGAGGAGGCGCCGATGTGCATGTCGCGCAGGAGACCATCCTTGAGGCTGTAGATCCAACCGTGGATGTGGAGGGTCTGGCCGCGTTCCCAGGCGTCGCGCACGATGGTGGTCTGGCAGACGTTGGCGACTTGCTCGATGACGTTGAGTTCGCAGAGGCGGTCGTGTTGCTCGCCCTCGGTGGGCAGGCCGCAGAGGCAGGCGCTGTGTTTGGTTTTCACGTCCTGCACGTGGCGCAGCCAGTTGTCGACGAGGCCCACGCGTTCGCAGCGCAGGGCGGCTTTGACACCACCGCAGCCGTAGTGGCCCACGACCATGACGTGTTTCACTTTCAGGACGTCGACGGCGAACTGGAGAACGGAGAGGCAGTTGAGGTCGGTGTGGACGACGACGTTGGCGATGTTGCGATGGACGAACACCTCACCCGGCATGAGGCCGATGAGTTCGGTGGCGGGCACGCGACTGTCGGAGCAGCCGATCCAGAAGTGCTCCGGGGTCTGCTGTTGGGAGAGTTTGGTGAAGAACTCCGGGTCTTCCTTGGTGATGGCTTCCGCCCACTTGCGGTTTTGTTCAAAGAGGTGAGAAAGCGTTTTCATGGGTGGGCGCAGTGTCCCGGTGCTTGGGCCGGTCGCAAGTAAAAGCGGCGGATTGCCGGGGCGGGCTCAGGCGGGTTGCCAATCGGCCGAATCGGTCACCGGGGGCAGGCAGTCGCCGGGGATCCAGCCCTCGTGGAGGCCGTCGGCCGTGACCACCAGGTGCCAGTTGTTGACCGTGCTGATGACGTGCACGAGGTCGCCCACGCCCACGTTGAGTTCCACCGCGGCATAGTCGCGCAGAGCGGAGGCGCGGTGTTGGATCTCGTCGATTTGGAACCAGGCCGCGGGGAAATAGCCGGGCACGCCGCGGGGGTCGGAGCCGGAAAACCAACCCGGGTTGTTTTCGTCGAAGCGGCGCACGGTCACGTTCTCTTCGGCGGCCACGACGGGGGTGACGGCAAACGACGCTTCGTGTTCGCTGATCACGGCGACGGCGGGACCGGTGGCGGGGGGACCGACGGAGAGGCGTTTGCGCATGAGGAAGCGGGTGAAGGTCTCGCCGAAACGTTCCACGCGTTCGATGGCGGTCACGCGGTAACCGAAGCGGTTGAAGACGGGTCGGCTGAGGTAGCTGGCTTCGGTGCGCAGGAAGGGCGCGCCTTTGGCGTTGGCGATGATTTCCAGCTTCGTGTGCAGGGCGGTGGCGAGGCCGCGGCGGGCGAATTCGCCCTTGGTGTAAAGGAAGTCGAGGTGGTCGGGGGCGGTGAAGACGGCGAAGGCGGCGGGTTTGCCGTCGATCTCGGCGACCCAGGCGTCGCCGGCAAAAATGCGGTCGCGAAACGCATCGGGTTCTTCGCTCGGCCACTTGGCCCAGGCGTCGACCTGGCGCTCGCTGTAGGACTCGGGTCCGAGGGTGCGCACTGCATCGATGTAGATCGCCGCGAGGGCGGGCAGGTCAGCTTCGGTGGCGGGGCGCAGGGTATGGTTCACGGCAGCAGAGCAGCGGGCATTTCGTCCAGGTAACCTTCATCCCAGGCGAGGCCGGTGAAGACGGTGGTGACGCGGGGATCGAGGTCGTCGCCGGTGTAGTAGTGCGTGAGAGCCCAGCGAAAGGCGCGTTCCATCGGCGTGCCGGGCAGACCGAGGCGAGGGGCCAACTCGTTCCAGGCGGCGATGGATTCGGCGGTGACACCGGGTTGAGCGAGGAACCACGTCGCGATGGGGGCGTCGTCCGCACCGGCGTTTTTCACCGCTTCGAGGAGGGCCTCCAGCGTGAGGCCGAAGTGGGTCATGAACACGCCGTCGGTCGCCAGGCGGAAGCCGAAAGCTTTGTGGAAATCGGCGGGCAATTCGCCGCGCAGGTGGAGGCGGGCTTTGTCGACGAAACGCGGCAGCCACATGCAGTCGGCGAGGCGGTCCCAGGGACGACGGAGGAGCGGAGTGGAGGTGGGCGCGGACACGGTGGAAGCCAGAGGAACTTAGAGCGGGCGCAGGAAGGAAATCGTGCGCTCGGTTTCGCGGAAGCCAAGCCGGAGGTGAGCGGAGATGCCGTCGTGATTGTCGAACTCGGTGTCGCTGGCGAGTTCGCGGTAACCGGCGTTGCGCGCCCATTCGCAGGCGGCCTCGATGAGGGCGCGGCCGATGCCACGGTCGCGATAGTCGGCCTCGATGAACCAGCCCTCGAGGTAGGGCGTATCGGTGGAGCTGCTACCTACGACGTGATCGCGCCGCACGCTCACTTCCACAAAACCGAAGGGCTCGCCGGCTTCGTTGAGCGCGAAGAGCACGATGCCGGGGGAGCGGAGGTAGAGTTGTTTTTCGACGGCGTGACGCTCGGGCGGGCAATCCGGCCAGAGCTCGTGGCGCAGGCGGGCCCAGGCGACGTCGTCGGCCGGGGCGTGGGTGGCGGGGCGAATGGTGTAGGGCAGGGGTGGCTTCATGCAGCAAGGTTGGGGGGCGGACGGGCGGCGGCGGGCGAAAGCGGCGGAGGGGGGCGGACGGGTTGGGGCCCGTCGGGATCAGGTGTCGAACAGGCGGTCGCCGAAGTCGCCGAGGCCGGGGAGGATGTAGCTCTGGTCATTGAGCTCGCGGTCAATGGCGGCGGTGATGACAGGGACGTCGGGGTGGGCGGATTCGAAGGTCTCAACGCCTTCGGGCGCGCTGACGATGGAGACCATGCGGATGTCGGTGGCGCCGTAGTCCTTGAGGATTTGCACGGCCTGCACGGCGGAACCGCCGGTGGCCAGCATGGGATCGATGCAGAGCACGCGGCAGCCTTCGACGGACGGCAGCTTGCAGTAGTAGCTGCGGGCGACGGCGGTGTCGTGGTCGCGTTCGAGGCCTACGTATCCGACGCTCACGCTGGGGAAGAGATCGGTGTAGGGTTGGAGCATGCCGAGGCCGGCGCGCAGGATGGGCACGACGACGAGGGTTTCTTCGAGCACGGTGCCATCGATCTGTTCGAGCGGCGTCTCGATGGTCTTCACGCCGGTGGGCAGATCGCGGGTGGCTTCGAGGGCGAGCATGATCCCGATCTGATGGGCCAGGGTGCGGAAGGTGGCCGGTTTGGTGGTCTTGTCGCGGAGGTGGGTGAGGATGTGCGACGCGAGCGGGTGATGGAGGAGCTGGGCCATGGCGAAGAATAGAGAATGGTGAAGAGTGAAGGGTGAAACGCGGCGGCTGCGCTCAGAGGAGGCCGCGGAGGACTTTGCGTTCCTGGAGTTTGGCGAGGTGGGCGCGCAGTTCCTTTTTCTTGCCCTTGAGTCCGGGCATGAGGGCGAGCCAGGTGTAAACATCGGGACGGGCTTCGGCCGGCATGACGGAGGGCGTTTTAAGGACCTTGTTGAGCGCGCGCACGACCTGAGTGGCGAGGCGGTCGCAGATGACCGACGCGGTGGCAGAGGCGTGCTGACCGGCGAGGCGGGTGATGTCGTCGGTCACCTTGCGCAGGCGGGTCTTTTGCAGGACGCGGTAATCGATGAGGCTGGCGGCGCGCACGACTTCGGTGCGCGGGTAGAAGCTGGCCATGAGGTTCCACGGATCGTGGCGGGCGCTGCCCTGGTCGCCGGCGGCGCGCAGATCGGTGCGCAGGATGACGGTCGGGATGTCGGCAAACTTGGCCAACATGAATTCAACGACGGTGCCGCTATCGAGCTCGGTGCCGTCAAAGTTGAAGATGGCGAGATCGGCTTCGAAGAGGGCGAGGATGTCCTGGTCGCGGATGACGTGGGGATTGAGTCCGCGCAGCTCAAAATCCTGCGGCAGGTGGCAGAGGAATTTGCCGTGGGATTTCTCGTAAATGGCTTCGGCGAGGTAGGCGTTACCGACGAGGTGTTTGATATCGAAGAGCTCTCCGCCGAAGTAGACGGAGTAGCTCTGGGCAGCGGGCTTGAGTTTGCTTTTCACGCGAGGAGGAGCGGCGGTTGGCGCCGCGGGAGTAGACAAACAAAAACCGCGTTGGCGGGGCAACGCGGTTTTCGCAGGTGGGGCGGGAGGGGCAAGGGATGTAGGCGCCGAGGCTGGAAGCCTCGGCCACGGTGGTGGTGAGCTGTGGCCGCGGCATCTTGCCGTGGCGTGGAAGGTGGCGCGCGTGATGAGCCCGGAGGCGGAGGGGCAACGGGGGAGCGGCCGAGACGGCCGCTGCTACACCCGGACGGGGCGCTGTAGCCGAGCTATTCTTTCTCTTTCGTCTTTCTCTTTATCTTTATCTGACGACGCGGAGCGTCGCCTGCCGCTGTGCGCTGTGTGCGGACTCGCGGGTGCGGTGCGGGAGTCGGGGAGAAAGATAAAGATAAAGAGTAAAGAGAAAGATGGGGTTACGGGATCAGGGTCAGGGTGTGTTCCTGGTCGCCGGCGAGGAGGGGGCTGGGGCGGCCGCGGAGCCAGTCGTCGTGGCCGGCTCGGTAGTAGGGCGAGAGGGGGTTGCCGCTTTGACCACCGGGGAGGTGGAGCAGGGCTTCGTCTTCGTGACCCGGCGCGACGACAAACCGCAACGACGCGCCGAAGCGCGGGCGAGCCACACCAGGCATGCGGCTGTCGCCGGCTTGCGGCGTGACCGGCAGGTTGACCCACGAGGCCACCGGGTTGGGCAGGAAGTCACCGAAGGGGTGGTTGAGCTCGAGGGCGTTGGCTTCACCCCAGGTGGCGGTTTCCAGCGGTGTGCCTTCTTCGTCGAGGTTGGCGATAACGCGGTCGACGGCGGCGAAGCGCAGGGCGTTCCAATCGGAGTAGTCGGCGGCGAGCAGGTGCATGGGCTCGTCGCGGTGCAGGGCCCACAGGCCAGCCTCGTATCGGAGTCGCCAATACGGGAAACCGGGGGCGTAGCGATAGGTGCGACCGAGCATGGGGCGCAGGGTCAGGTGCACGATCTGGCTGCGCCAATCGCGGATGAGGCGGTAGCCCACAGAGTCGGCGGACGCCATGCCGTCCCATTCGGTGATGAGACGCAGGAAGGTGGCTCGGTCGGCATCGGCGATGGCGGCGGGGCCGGCCGCGGCGAAGCTCTGCACGAGCAGGTCGCGCCAGCGCAGCGCCCATTCGGCGCGGTGGTCGAGTTGAATGGCGAGCAGGTCGGCGGGCTCGGCGGGAGCGGTGAGCTGGGCGAGGTCGCGTTCGATTTGGGCGGCGCGGTCGGGGTCGTCGTAGCCGCTGTCGCCGAGGACGGCGAGGGCGTCGCCGCCGACTTGGCGTTGGTTGCCGGACCACAGGGCCTGGCCGGGGGCGGCGCGCACGACGGGGCGTTGGTCGGCGGGCAGCCAGCCGGTCCAACTGCGGTCGCCGTAGGTCCAGGTGGCGGGGAAGCGACCGTCGTAACCGTCGCGTTGGGGAATGCGACCGACGACGGTCCAGGCGGCGGCGCCGGCGCGGTCGGCGAGGATGAGATTGAGGTGGGGCAGGCCAACGTCCGCGGCGATGGTGAGGGCCTCGTCGACGCTGCGGGCGTGGTTGAGGTCGAGGACGTTGAAGTTGATCGCGGACGGGTCGTGGAAGACCCACTTGTAGGCGAGGTCCTTCTGGCGAGTGGTTTTGCCGATGAGCGGGCCGTAGACGGTCCAGGTGGACTCGACGGTTTCGACGTCGCCGTTTTTCAGGACGATCTCGTCGGTGTGTTCGTCGAATTCGATGGAGTCGCCTTTGTAGTGATAGAGGAGCTCGGGGGCGATGGAGTTGAGGTCAACGGGGACGAGGTCGCCGGCGTCGATGTAGGCGTTGGTGAAGGTCCAGGCGATGTCGCCGTTGGTGCCGATGATGATGCCGGGGGTGCCGGGCAGGGAGACGCCGACGGCGGTGCGGGTGGTGCCGGTGGCGTCGGGCCAGGTGAGTTGGGTGCGATACCAGACGTTGGGCAGGCTGAGGCCGAGGTGTGGATCGCCGGCGAGCAGGGCGGAGCCGGACGCGGTGCGGTCGCCGGGGAGCACAAAGCCATTGGAGCCGACGGCAGGCGGATCGGCGAAGGCGGTGTCGTCGGTCTCGGTGGTGGTGCCGGGGAGGGCTTCGTCGCGCAGGTTGATGAGCTTGGACGTGGGGGTGATGGTGAGTGGGGCGGTGGTGCCGTCGAGGGCACTGTCGTCGGGGCCAATGAGAGGGTTGAGGAAGTCGACGATGTTGGTGCCGAGGGTGTCGCGCAGGGTGGTGAGGGTCTTTTCGTAGGTGCCGGTGGAGTCCTGCAGGTCGAGGGCGAGGGAGTAGGAGACGAGCACGGTGTCGATGGGTGTCCACGGCTCGGGGTCGGTGCGCAGGACGGCGTATTCCCAGGGGACATCGGCGAGCGAGTGGAGGCCGGCGTTGACGCCCTCGGCGTAGGCTTCGAGGAGGGCGCGGCGCTCGGGCGTCTCGGCGGCGAGGACTTGCTCGGCGAGGGCGGGGAAGCGGTGGACGACGGTGGCGCGGTCGAGCGGCAGGGCTTTGGCGCCGAAGAGGCCGGAGAGGCGGCCGGCGGCGCGACGGCGCAGGAGATCCATTTGGAAGAAACGATCCTGGCCGTGGGCAAAACCGAGGGCGCGCTGGGCGTCGACGAAGGAGGTCGCTTCGATGATGGCTACGCCGTGGGCATCGCGGGCGAGGGAGACAGGGGCGGAGAGGCCGGGCAGCGGGAGCTCACCGTCGAGCGTTGGCAGGCTGCTTTGCACGCGGGTCCAGATCCAGGCGAAGCCCGCGAGGAGGACGAGGAAGACGGTGCACAGGCCGATGCCGATCCAACGGAGGAGGCGGCGGGTGAAGGAACGTTTCATGGGAAAGGAGGAGGGCGGGAAAGGAGCCGGAGGATGGCGGGCTGGTGCCGGGATGTCGGGCGTAAAGCCCGACCCACATCAGCGAGCGTGGGTGGAAAGGTGAGCGAGGACGTGTTGCACGATTTGGTTGGGCGTGAGGGCGACGTCACACCACACGGCTTCGGCGGGCGGAGGCGGCTCGAGGGTGGCGAGTTGGGAGTCGAGCAGGGAGGCGGGCATGTAGTGGCCGGCGCGGGCTTGCAGGCGGGAGGCAAGCAGCTCGCGGGTGCCGTGCAGATACACGAAGGCGGGCGGATGATCCGGCGGGCTGAGGCGTTGGCGGTAAACGGCTTTGAGCGCGGAGCAGGCCAGCACGATACCGGCGCCGCGGGTGGCGTGATCGCTCAACAAAGCGCGCAGGCGGTCGAGCCAAGGGGCGCGGTCGGTGTCGTCGAGGGGCGTGCCGGCGCGCATCTTGGCGACGTTGGCGGCGGGGTGGTGGTCGTCGGCGTCGACGTAGGTCCAGCCGAGATGGGTGGCGAGTTGGGCGCCGATGGTGGATTTGCCGGTGCCGCTCACGCCCATGACGACGATGGCGGAGGCGGCGGGCCGAACCCCCTCGGTCGGCTCAGGCATAGGGGCCTCCAATGGGGCGGCCTTCGTCGACTTCGATGAGGTCGAAAAAGGTCTCCACGCCGCGGTTGGTGAAACCGTCTTCGACGATGCGTTGACGAAGAAAGTCGGAGCGTTCGTCGCGCCAGCCGAGTTTGCTGATGAAGTGGTTCCACATGTGGCAATCGGCGTCGGAGCGATCGCGGCCGCCGCTGAACAACCAGGCTTCGAGTTCGGCGTCGGTCCCGCCGGCGAGGACGCGGTCGCGGATCGTCGGGTAGTCGAGCCCGATGAAGGTCCAGACGCGACGATCCAGGCCCTTGCCGAGGGAAGGTTGGTAGGCGGCGGGGAGTTCACCGCGGGCGTGCAGGCGAATCTTATCGAACATGCGCCCCACGTAGCAGAGGCGGGTGACGATGGTGTAGGGGCTGCGGAGACCGGGAATGGCAGGCATGGATGCGCCACCCTGCGGCGGCCGGCCGGTGGCGTCAATTGCGCCGCAAGTAGACCCAGGTGCAAAGGGCGGCGGCGGCGAGGGTCGGTAATGCAATCCACCACGCGCTGAAGGGCATCTGGTAGTGTTCGACGAGCCAGAAGGAGCCCCAGCATTTGGCGAAGACGCAGATCCAGCCAATGGCGATAAGTAGCTCCGAGCGGCGGCTGCGTTGCACCGGACGTTTCACCGTCACCTCCCGCACGAACGCGCGCTCGTGGGCAGAGGCGTCCTCGGGGCGACGGGAAGGCAAAAAGTTGGCAAACATGACGGGGCGGGGGTGCAGCAAGTTAGGCGGAGTGCTCCAAAAGGAAAGCGACGGACCCAAGAAAAAATCGCACCCCGGGCGCGGGTGGTGGGAGCGGCTCAGCGCCAACGACTTGAGTATTCGAAATGTGAACACACGAACGATTGACGATGCGGAATTTTGAAACATTCCCGGCGAGGCGCTGGTCGAAAGCAGCAACCAAGATCTGTTATGAAAACCTCCACATTTCTCGCAATTTTCGGGCTTCTCGCCGGCGCTGTCGCGGCGGAACCAGCGAGCGCGGTGAAGGTGAACTTCGTCGATACCGATAACTTCACCGATTTCACCAGCTCCTATTCGTTTCCGGATCGCGGGCGAGAGACCTACATCAAGGAACTGAGCAAGTTCATCGAGCGTCGGGCCGAGTCCCGGCTGCCGAGTGACCTGCAGCTCGAGGTCGTGATCACGGATGTCGACATGGCCGGTGAGTTCGAACCGTGGCACGGTCCGAACGCTCAGGATATTCGCATCGTGAAGAGCCTCTACCCGCCGCGGATCAACCTGAGCTTCCGTCTTGCCCGCGCGGACGGCACTGTCGTCTCCGAGGGCAATCGCAAGCTCCGGGACATGAGCTTCATGTATAGCGTGCGTTTCAACGACGACGACCCGCTGCGTTACGAAAAGCAACTGATCGACAGTTGGCTGCGGCAGGAGCTGCGTGGGCAAAAACGCACCTGATCCGACCCTCCGACTTGCGTTTGATTTGATACCGGTCGCCGGCCCTGTTTGGCTGGCGGCCGTTTTTGTTTTGAGCCAACCGCTTCCCTCAAACTCTTCCACCGTGCCTGCCGATGACACCTGCCGCATCGACCGGTGGTTGTGGGCGGTGCGCATCTTCAAAACCCGCAGTCTGGCGGCGAGTGCCTGCCGCGGTGGGCATGTGAGGCTGGGCGACACCGTGGTGAAGCCGGCGCGGGATGTGCGTATTGGCGAAGTGGTGACAGTGCGCGACGGGTTGCTCGAACGCCGCTTCGTGGTGAAGGGCCTGCCGGCCTCGCGGGTGGGGGCGAAGCTGGTGCCGGATTTCTGCGAGGACCGCACGCCGCCGGAGGCGATCGAACAGGTGAAGGCGGCGCGGGTGCAGCAGGTGTTGGCGCGCGACCGCGGGGCGGGGCGGCCGACCAAACGGGACCGGCGACAACTCGACCAATTGCTGGGCGGCGGCTGAGTCGACCCCGATCCCCGACCGAACTCCTTTCCCCATGGACGTATTCACTGCCTTTGAAACCGAACTCGATGTGCGCCCCGACGACATCGATCTCTACCAGCACGTGCACAGCACGCGCTACATCGACTACGTGCTGGCGGCGCGTTTTGTGCAGATGGAGCGCGACTACGGCATGTCGATGACGGAGTTCGCGGCGCGCGGGCTCGGTTGGTATATGGTCTCGACCACGGTGAACTACAAACGGCCGCTCGGGCTGGGCGACCGCATGGTGGTGCGTTGCCAGATTACGGATTTTTCGCGGGCCGGCTGCCGCCTGAAGTTTGAGATCGACCGGCTGCCCGATCGCAAACGCTCCTGCGACGGCACCTGTGACTACGCTTTGATAGACCTGAAAACGAACCGCGCGGTGGCGATTCCCGCCGATGTGCGCGAAAAATACTCCATCTGATCATGACACCCTCCCGATCCACTACCTCCTCCCGCCTCCGACCGCTCCTCCTGTGTATTGGCCTGCTCGCCGTCCTGCTCGGCGGTGCCGCCGGTTGCGCCAAGTCGGCCACCGGTGCCGCCAAGGGCAATGTGCTGCACATGGCCAACGGCACCGAGCCCTCGGACCTCGACCCGCAGACCGTCACCGGCCGCCCCGAGAGCACCATCATCCGCACGCTGATGGAAGGTCTGGTCATCCCCGATCCCAAGACTCTCAAACCCATGCCCGGCCAAGCCGAGTCGTGGGAGATCTCCGATGATGGTCTGGTTTACACCTTTCACCTGCGGCCCGACGCCAAGTGGTCCAATGGCGACCCGGTCACCGCGGAGCACTTTATCACGTCGTGGAAACGCATTCTGACACCGTCATTGGGATCTGAATACGCCTACATGCTGTTCCCGGTGGTGGGCGCCGAGGCCTATAACAAGGGCGAACTGACCGACTTTGCGCAGACCGGCTTCAAGGCCCTCGACGAGCGCACCATCCAAATCACCCTCGATCACCCGACCAGCTACCTGCTAGAGGTGATGCACCACTACAGCTGGTATCCGATTCATCCGCCGACGGTGGCCAAGTTTGACGGCATGGAGCGCAAGGGCTCCCGCTGGACCCGCCCGGGCAACTACGTGGGCAACGGTCCCTTTGTCCTGACGGAATGGATACCGAATCAACACATTCAGATCGCCCCCAGTCCGACCTATTGGGGGGCGGACCAGGTGAAGCTCGACGGCGTGCGGTTTTACCCGATCGACAGCGAGGATGCCGAGGAGCGCATGTTCCGGACCGGTCAGCTCGACGTCACCAATTCGGTGCCGCTGAGCAAGATCGACCACTACCGCGACGAGCGGTCGGACGTGCTGCGTCTGGATGACTTTATGGCGGCGGCCTACTTCCGCGTGAACGTGAACAAGCCGCAATTGCAGGACCCGCGGGTGCGCCGCGCGCTGGGTCTGGCGATCGATCGTGATGGGCTGGCTTATGAAGTGTTGCGCGGGGTGAAACTGCCGGGCTTCAGCTTCTGTCCGAAGATGCCGGGCTACACGCCGCCGGCGACATTTGAGGACAATGTGGAGGCGGCGAAGGCTTTGCTGGCCGAGGCCGGTTTCCCGAATGGGGAAGGCATGCCGCCGATCGAGATCCTGTATCCGACTTCCGACAGCGGTCGCATCGTGTGTGAGGCTTTGCAGGCGATGTTGCGCGAGAACCTCAACATCGACGTGCGCCTCTACAACCAGGAGTGGAAGGTTTACCTGAACTCGATGAACGAGCAGGACTACGACCTCGCATGGAGTGCTTGGATCGGTGACTACGTGGACCCGCTGACCTTCTTCGACATGATGGTGACCGATGGCGGCAACAACCGCACCGGCTGGTCGAATCCGCACTACGATGAGCTCGTCGAGCAGGCGCTGGCCGTGCGCGACGAAGCGCAGCGCAAAGCGATCTTCGACGAGATGGAGCAGATCCTCGGTAGCGATGTGCCGGTGATTCCGCTCTACACCTACACGCGTTCGTTCCTCATTGATCCCGCGGTGAAAGGCTGGAATCCGACCTTGTTGGACATCCACCCGCTGCAGAACGTTTGGTTGGAGCGGTAAGGGGCGCCGCGAGGAGGGGCGGGAGCCCCTCTTTCTCTTTCGTCTTTATCTTTATCTTTCTCTGACGACGCGGAGCGTCGCCTGCCTGGCGCGGGTGAGTAGGGCCGGGTGGCCGGGTGCGGCCGGTGGGGATAAAGAGAAAGATAAAGAATAAAGAGAAAGATTTGGGGCGGCGGTGGGGCAACGCAGCGCGAGCAAGCTCGCAGCCTACAGTGCGGTTTCGATGACGAAATGTAGGCCGCGACCTTGGTCGCGCTAACGTGGGAGGGGCAACGGGGAGCGGCCGAGACGGCCGCTGCTACCCCCGGACAGCTGTTTGCTGTAGCCGGGCTCGGTGAGCCCGGTGGCGGTGGGGCAACGCAGCGCGAGCAAGCTCGCAGCCTACAGTGCGGGTTCGATGACGAAACGTAGGCCGCGACCTTGGTCGCGCTAACGGCGGAGGGGCAGCGAACGGTCGGCCCGGCGGTCCGACCCTACCGGCAGCGACCGTTCGGTTTTGGCGCGGTCCGCTTTACAGGCGGTCGGTGCGGAAGGGGGCGGCGGGGAGGTCGTCGCCGTTGACGAGGTTGACCTCGAGGTGGCCGTCCCAGGCGTAGCGCACGAAGTGGGCGATGCTCACGGCGTCGCTCGTCACCTTGATCGTGCCATTCGGCGTGAGGGCGGCGGTGGCGGGATGAAACACGCCGTCGGCTCCGGCAACCTGGAAGCCTTTCGGCGCGGCGCCGTCGGTCGTGTGCAGGCCGGCGGCGTGGGTGAAGCTCAGTTCGATGGTGGCGTCGCGCAGAATGGCGGAGGCGAAGGTCGGACCGGTGTCCTCGATGTCGAAGCCGTGCAGGCGACGGAGGGCGACGCGGGCGAGGCGGTCGCCGACGGCGGTTTTGTTGCGCGGGTGAATGTCGTCGGGGTCGCCGACGTCGTTGATCACGACCTGGCCGGTGTGGGGCAGCTCGAGCGTCTGGGTTTGGGCTTCGCGGAGGAAGGCCCAGCCGATGCCGCCGGGTTGCCAGTTGGCGAGTTGGACCCAGTAGAAGGGCAACTCGGGCTGCTCAAACTGGTCGCGCCAAGATTCGATGACGGCACCGAAGAGGGTGCGGTAGGTCTCGGGCTGGTCGGCGTTGGCTTCGCCCTGATACCAGATGACGCCCTTGAGGCCGTAGGGGGCGAGCGGGGCGATCATGCCGTTGTTGAGCACGAGGGAGTGGTTCTCCGCGCCGGGGCGCCAGGGCATGGAGGGTTTTTCAACGTTCTCGGGGTCGGCTTCCCACGCAGCGAGCTTCTCCTGGTAGTTGACGAGGTTGGCGTGGATGCCGGTGTAGGAGTAGGCTTGGTGGGAGGTGGCGGCAAGGAGGATGTCGAGGTCTTCGAGGGCGGCGGGCGGCAGCCAGGCCTCGGCGGGGGTGCCACCCCAGTTGCTGTTCACGAGGCCGATTGGCACCCCGAGTTCGGCGTGCAGCTGGCGGGCAAAATAATAACCGACGGCGGTGAAGTGCGGGACGGTTTCGGGCGAGCAGACGGTCCAGCTACCGGTGGCGGTGGTGAGCGGATCGCGGGCGATGCGGCGCTCGATCTTGATGTGGCGGATGAGCGGGAAGTTGGCGCTCGGGATGGCGGTGTCGGCGTCGGTGGTGTTGCGCAGGGGCCACTCCATGTTCGACTGGCCGCCGCAGAGCCAGACGTCGCCGACGAGGATGTCGGTGAGAGTGAGGGTGTTGTGGCCGTTGACCGTGAGGGTCTGGCCGGTGGCGTTGACCGGCATGGCGGCGAGATCGACGCGCCACTTACCGGCCTCGTCGGCGGTGGTGGAGACGCTTTGACCGGCAAAGCTGACGGTGACGGCCTCGCCCGCATCGGCGGTGCCCCAGACCGGGACCGCTTGGTCGCGCTGCAGGACACCGTGGTCGGTGAAGAGCGGTGCGAGCACCACGTCGGCCGAAGCAACGGCGGTGAGAGAGAGGGCGACGAGAATCGCGGACGGGATTTTCATGGCCCGCCAAACATGGTGGGGAAAGCGGGCGACGCAAGGCGTCGCCCGCGGGGGAGGCTTATTGGCCGTCGGCCAGCAGGGTGTCTAACTCCGCGAAGAAGAATTCCGGATCGTCCCACTGGATGAAGTGGCGACCTTTCGGGCTCATAACGATGCGGTGTTGCGGGTGTTTGGCGTATTGGGCCTCGAAGATGGCGCGGGTGGTGGCCTCGGTGGCACCGAAGGCTTGGTAGGCGATCCAGGAGCCGAGCACGACGGTGGGCGTGGAGGCTTGGTCGAGTTGGTCGCGGAGGTCGGTCGTGTTGATTTCGAAGTAGGCCTGGGCGACGGCGGCGGGATCGCTGTCGAGGGTCATTTGCACGGCGCGTTCGACGTCGGCGGGATCGGTGACCATCATGGCCATCATCTGGCGGGACTGGGCGGCGCTCATGGTGCCGCCGCGCATGGCGTTACGTTGAGCGGTGGCCATGGGCAGGATGGCGTCGACGGTGGCGGCGGGATTGGAGCCGGCGGGGAAGAAGGGCAGGCTGTCGACGATCATCAGACCGTGCAGCAGGTCGGGGGCGGCGAGGGAAAGTTTCAGGCCGGTGAAACCACCGAGACTGTGGCCGATCAGCACGGGGTTGTGGAGCTTCTCTTCGCGGATGTAGGTGATGAGCTCATCGCGCACCGAGTTGATGAAGGCGTCGTGATTGTCGGCGGCGGGCGTGCCGGCGAAACCGGCGAGGCTGAGCACGTGACAATCGTAGTCTTCGGCGTAGCGGGCGACGGCGTCGTCCCACACGCTGCCGTTGCAGGCGAGCCCCGGCACGAAGATGAGAGCGGGCGTATCGGGGGCGGACGGACCGCTGCGAGCGACCGTGAAGGTGGTGGGGGCCGCGGCGAAAACGGAGCCAGCCAGGGCGAGCCCGAGGCTGAGATTCAGGAGGCGGCGGGAAAGGCGATCAAGTGTGTGCAAGCGCATGCCGACGGACCCTGCGGAAGGGGCCGTCGGCCGCAGTCGAATTGGGTTGAGCGGTCATCGTTCGAGGATGACCGGTTGGGCGGTTGCTTACTTCAACGCGGTGAGATCGGCCCCGTGATTGAGGTGCAGGACACGACCATCAACGAAGAGCGCGGGCACCGAAACGACGCCGGCGGCTTCGGCTTCCGGGAGGCGTTCGGCGGCCTCACCGAGGTGCACGATTTCGAGATCGGTCTTGGTGGTATCGAGGTAGGACTCGACGACGGTTTGGGCTTCGATGCAGACCGGGCAACCGGCGTGGTAGAACTTGGCGGAGGATTTCATGGGAGGTGTTTCCTGGTTTGTTGGATTGAGGCCGCCGGACTGGCGTGCCGATGGACCCACCTTAACGCGGAACGGGGGCGGCGTGAATTGGGCACAAAGTGGTGCCTCCCCCTTACCAAAAAGTGCGGGCTAGGCAGTGGCCGAAGCAGTTGCTACCCTCGCCGGTCCATGCCTACCCCACACCTCAGTCTTAAAGAACGAAACGCCTACCGTAGTCTGGAAGATGTGGTGGGGTGCAAATGGTCGGCCGCGGTGGTGGGCGCGCTGCAACGCGGCGTGGTGCGACCGGGCAAACTGGAGCGCTACATTCCGGGCATCTCGACGAAGATCCTGAATGAGCGACTGCGCCGGTTGTTGGAGTATGGATTGATCGTGCGGCGTGACCTATCGGAGGCGACGACTCTGCATGTGGAGTATCATCTCACGCCGGCGGGCGAGCGTTTGGCGGGGATCATCGAGCAGTTGCACGCGCTGCAAACGGAGCACGACGCGACGCGCGATGCGAAGTGAGGCTCGGAGGAAAGGGTCGCTGTAGACGGGCTCGGTGAGCCCGGAGCGTGGGAGGGGTGGAGGACCGGGCTCAGCGAACCCGGCTACAGCGGAGACACCTCCTTTATTGCAGCGACTGCAGGTAGGCGAGGAGGTCGCGCAGCTGGGGGCGCGTCATGATCTGGCCCATCGGTGGCATGGACGACATGAGCGGCGTGCGGGCGGCGATGTCGGCGAGCGGGACGATGCGCTCGGTATTGTCGGCGAGTTTCATCGTCACGGCTTCGGCGGTTTCGGCGAGCAGGGTGCCACCGACGACTTCGCCGTTTTGCAAGGTGAGCGAGGTGAAGCCAAATCCGAGTGCGACATCCGCCCCAGGAGCGACGAGGGCGCGCAGCAGGTATTCCGGCGAACGTTTTTGACCGATGCGTGCGAGAGCGGGACCAACGTTGCTGCCGGGGCCTTCGACGCGGTGACAGAGCGTGCATTGCGCGGTCACGGAGGTGCGGAACACTTCGGCTCCGGCGGCGGGGTCGCCGCCGTGCAGGGTTTCGCGATAAGGCGCGAGTGGATCGGTGGCGTCCTTGGAATTCTGATACGCTGCGAGCGTGGCTTGCACGGTGGCGTCGGCGGAGGCTTGCGCGGCGAGGAGAACGTCGAGCGCGAGATCCGGCGGCAGCGTGTCATCGCGCAACGCGGTCGTGAGGTCGCGCAGGGCGGTGGTTGACGGAATCACCTCCAACGCCGCGCGCGTGACGGGCGCGGGGAGCGCGGTCGCGTGAGTTTCAAAGTAGTGGTTGGCGGCGGCGGGATCGGCCTGCGCCAGAGCGCGCAGGGCGGCGGCGCGCACGGGTGGGTGAGCGGAGTCGAGTGCGGTGGTCGCGAGGTCGGCGAGGTTGTTGGTGGCGGTAGTGGCGGTGAGGATACGCAGGGCGTCGGCGGCGAGCGGCGTGTCCTGTTGCACGATCAGGCGCAGGTCGGCGACGTTGGGTTCGATGCCGAAGGCCGTGGCAGCATCCCACGCGGCGCGGGCGAGTTCGGGATCGGGGGTCGTGGCGAGCGTGCGAAGACTTGGGGCAACGGCGGTGGCGAGGGTGGTGGCGTCGACGGCTGGCAAGGCGCGGTAGGCCCCTTGCACGGAATCGAGGCGGGCGGGTTCGGCCCAGTCCTGCAGCAGGGTGAGAGCGTAGTGACGGAGCGGGAGGGGCTGGTTTGAGTCGGTGGCGTAGGTGGCGACGCGGGTGGCGTTGGTGGCGTCGCGCAGGCGTTGGGCGGTGGCGAGGGCGCGGCGGGTGCTGCGTTCGAGTTGCGGGCGCTCGCGGTGGTCGAGCAGGGCGGCGAGTGCGGGCCACGCGGCGGGGATGGCGCTGTCGTCGTAGATGGCGAGGGCGGCTTCGGCGACGACCAGCGGATCGGGATCGGCCAGGAAGTCGGCGACGAGGGGTGAAGCTTGGCGCCGCAGGGCGACCACGGCGCCGAGGCGCACGTGCACATCGGCGTCGGTGGCGAGGGTGGCGAGTTGCGCGGGTGTGGCACAGCCCGCGAGGCCCATCACGGCGGCGTGGCGGTGATAGGGATCGGCGCCATCCTGCCGCAGGTAATCTAGGAGGAGCGGCACGGCGTCGGGGCGGCCGGTGCGGCCCAGCGCGATGGCGGCGAAGAAGCGCGGTCGGTCGGCGGGATCGCGGACGAGGATGTGGAGCAGATCGGTGGACGATGGCCGGGTGTCGGTTTTGATTTCGCCGAGGATCTTGGCGGTCTGGGCGCGCACCTCCGGATCGGGGTCGATGCAGAGGATGGAGAACGCGCCCGGGGTGAGGCCCCACTTCCCCGAACGGAGGCATTGTCCGATGCCCCAGATGGCGTGCAGGCGGGCAAGTTGCGGCTGATGATGGTCGACGGCGACGTTGAGGAGAACGTCGTCGGCCTGCTGTCGTGCGAGTTCGAACTGGGCCTTCAAACGCACGCGTTGATCGGCGTGGGCGAGGTGGGCCGGGAGTTCGGTGAGAGAGACGCGGGTCCAATCGCGGGCGAGAAGGGTGGCGGTTTCGCGGCGCAGGTCCGAGTCGGCGTAGGCTGGATCGTCGATCGTCCAGACGGCGCCGTTTTCGTTCATGGCGTAACCGTCGGAGGACCAATCGGCGGCGTAGAGTTTGCCGTCGGGACCGAAGGCAAGTCCCACCATGAGCACGCCGGAGGCGGCGGTGTGGGAGTTGATCATGCGGAAGGCGGCGCCGTCGGGCTCGACCTGGAACGCGTAGAGCTGGCGGGAAGGGAAGGCGGAGAGGAAAAAGTAGTCGCGGTAGGTGGGGGAGAGGGCGGTGCCGGGGTTGAAGGCGAAACCGGCGGGGCCGTCGTAGTAGAGCGAGAGCGGCGGAAAGAGGTAGGCGGGCTGGCCGGCGTGGGGCGGTTTCTCGAGACCTTCGTGCTGCCACGGGTTGTAGTTGGATTTACGATACTGCCAGTAAGTGCGCCAGCCGGTGTCGCTGCCCTCGGCGAGGTAGACGAAGCGTTCGCGTTCGCCGGGCATGTCACCGTCGTTGTCGACGCCGAGAAGGTTGCCGTGGGCGTCGAAGGCGGGCTCCTGGACGTTGCGAATGCCGGTGGCGTAGATCTCGAAGCCGGAGCCATCGAGTTCGGCGCGCACGATGGCGCCGCTGTGCGGGTTGGCGTGGCGGGAGCCGTCGAAGGCGGTGACGTTCATGCCGCGATCGGCCACGGCGGCGTAGATGCGGCCGTCGGGACCGATGGTGGCGCCAGAGAAGTTGTGACCGCCGTAACCGATGTGATTGGAGAAGCCGTGGGCGAGGACGTCACGGGTGTCGGGCCGGTCGTCGCCATCGGTGTCGGTGAGGCGAATGAGGTCGGGTTCGACAGCGACGTAGAGCGAGTGGTCCCAGGCGGCGAGCCCGGCGGCGATGCCGGTGATGTGGGTGTTCTCAGTGGCGTTGAACTTGGTGACGCGATCGGCGACGCCGTCGCCATCGGTGTCTTCGAGGCGGCTGATGGTGTCGGCGAGTAGATTGAGGTCGGCGAAGTCGTAGGAGCCGTCGCCGTTGGTGTCTTCGAAACGCTCGGCGAACGTGGCCGAGTTGGCCGGAGTGAGTTGGCTTTGGAAGAAGTCGCGTTTGGCGTCGACGGACGTGAGGGAGAGGTCGGTCTCGATCCACTCGGTGAAGCGGCGGATATCGAGGTCGGCTGCTTGGCGGCGCACCACGGAGGTGGCGTAAACGCGGCCCTGTTCATCGACGCTGACGGCGACGACGTTGCGCACCATCGGCTCGCGGGCGAACTCGGTGAACTCGAGGTTGGGCGAAGCGGGCGGCGCGGCCGAGAGGGTGGTGGCCGCAGTGGCGACGGCGAGGAGGAATGGGGTCAGGCGGCGCGAGGACACGGGGGAAGGACGGAGTGCAGATGATAAAACCACAGATTTCACAGAAGAGCACAGAGGATGGATCTGTGGTCTCTGTGTAATCTGTGGTTGAATACGTTTGGGCTCAGGCGGTGGTGAGGCCGGCGAGGGTGCCGCGGAGGTAGGCGATGGAGCGGAGCATGCCGGGCACGGGGTCTTTGGCGTCGATCTCGTATTCGAGGTTGGCGCAGCCGGTGTAGCCTTGGCGTTGGAGTTGACGGAAGAGAGGGGCAAGCGGCAGCACGCCTTCGCCCATGATACATTGGCTGTCGCGCTCGGTGGCGACCTTGAGGTCCTTGAGGTGGACATCAAAAAGGCGCGGCCCGGCGAGGGCGGCTTCTTCCACGATGTCGGCGCCGGCGCGGGTGGCGTGTCCGATGTCGAGACAGACGCCCATGCGCGGGTCCATGCCCTCGAGGTAGCGCAGGGCGTCGGAGGCGGCGGGGTATTCCTTGTCCTCGGGGCCGTGGTTATGGATGGCGATCTTGATGTCGTATTCCTTTACGAACTTCTCGATGCGCGGCAGGGCGGCGATGAGCGGTGAGCAGACCATGACCGGCATGCCGGCGGCTTTGGCGTAGTCGAAATATTTGCGGATGTCGTCATCGTCATCCTTGCGCAGGGCTATGTTGCCGCCACCGACGATGGTGAGGCCGGCGGCTTCGTATTTGGCGCGGGCCGCCGCCATCTCGTCGGGCGAAAGCTCGTAGGGCAGGTGGAAGGATTTGAGGCAGAGCCAAGGCGTCTGCAGCGCGTGCATGGCGTCGATCACCCCGTCGACGGAAAGTTCGCGCAGGGAGTAGCTGGCGACACCGATGTGGAAGGGAATGAGGTCGCTGTTGCGGACGGCGTCGTGGGTGCCGTCGGGAATCGGCGCGGTGGCGGAAGCGGAGGTGCGGCCGAGGGTGAGTGAAGCGGCAGCGAGCCCAGCGGTTTTAAAGAAGGCGCGACGGGAGGGAGTGGGTTGGGGCAACGAGGAAGGGGGCATGCCACACCGCTACGCGGATCGGCGGAGTTTGCCAGTGGAATAGGCGGGGAGTTGGGGGGGCCGATGAAGTGGGCGCGGCATCTTGCCGCGGCGTGGACGGTGGAGGGGACCCGAGGCTGGAAGCCTCGGCCACAGGTTAAGGAAGTGGGTGGGGAGAGGGCTATTTGTGAGCCTTGATGTAGTTTCGGATGTGTTCCAGTTCGATGGGGTTTCGCACGATGTGATCGTAGCTCTCTTTCTGCCAAAAGGGTCCGCTGCGGTGGGCTGCTTTGTTGATGGCTGTGGCTGTGAAGGATTTCCACGAGTGTAGAATTCGAGAGAGCTCCCAAGTTCCCAGCGGTGCGATCAGGGCATGAACGTGGTTCGCCGCGACAACATGCTCATCGAGCCAATAACGCTCTTGGTGGAACCGACGAAGAGATGAGTCTACCAGTTCGCGTAGGTCTTTATCGCGCAACAGGCATTCACCGTGAGCTTGGTCCAACGACCGTTGCAGCTGGCGCGGGAAGCGTTCGCGATACGCGTCGGCAGTCGCTTCGTCCCACGGTTTGGGGTGCTGATTCAACCAGTCCTCTCTTTGAATGCGCCATGCTTCGATCAGGTGGTGCGGCAGTGAATCGGCGGTGCGGAAGGTTACGAAGTAGAGCGCACGGGGTTGTCGCCAATGCGGTAGATCGCCTTGGCTGATGTAGACGTCGAGGGTGGGGTTAAAGAAAGCAAAGGGTTCTGTCACGGGTAGCAGCGGGAGGGGACCCGAGGCTGGAAGCCTCGGCCGCGGTTTTGCGGTAGGGATGTGGGGAGTGGGCGCGGCATCTTGCCGCGGTGTGGACGGCGGGAAGGCACCCGAGGCTGGAAGCCTCGGCCACGGTTTTACGGTAGCGATGTGGGGAGTGGGCGCGGCATCTTGCCGCGGCGTGAGTGGCATTTGGCCTATGGCTTCACGGGCCCGTCCTGGCGCAGGTAGCGGTGGAGGTCTCGGGCGAATTTGTCGCCGATGCCTTCGACGTCGCAGAGTTCGGCGGCGCTGGCGGCTTTGAGTTTATCGATCGTGCCAAAGTGCTCCATCAACGCGGCGCGGCGGCGGGGGCCGAGACCCGGGAAATCATCGAGGATCGACTCTTTGATTTTTTGGCTGCGCAGGTCGGCGTTGAACGTGTTGGCGAAGCGGTGGGCTTCGTCGCGCAGGCGTTGCAGGAGCTGCAGTCCGGGGTCGGTGAGGCCGAGGTTCAAGGGCTCACGTTCGTCGGGGAAGATGATGGTCTCGTGCTTCTTCGCCAGGCCGATCATGGGCGGCGGTTCGAGGTCGAGGGCGATGAAGGCTTTCAACGCGGCGCCGATCTGGCCACGGCCACCATCGATGACGACGAGCTCGGGCAGCGGGCGGCCTTCGTCGCGGAGGCGGCGGTAGCGGCGGCCGACCACTTCCTCCATGGCGCGGAAGTCGTCGTTGCCGATGAAGCTCTTGATTTTGAAGCGGCGGTAGAGGGCTTTATCGGGACGGCCGTGGGTGAAGTGCACCATGGAGGCGACGACGAAGGTGCCGCTGATGTGGGAGATATCGAAACACTCCATGTTCTCCGGCAGGCCTGGCAGGCGGAGGGCGTCGCGCAGGCGGCCGAGGGCTTCTTCGTCGGTGCGGACGACAGGGTGGTCGCGCTCGAACCGGCGGGTTTTTTTGAGGGTGCCTTCGAGGGCGAAGACGATGTCGCGCAGCTCGGCGGCTTTTTCGAAACGTTGTTCGGCGGCGGCGGTGAGCATCTCTTCGCGGAGGGTGGCGAGCCATTCGCGGGACTTTCCGTCGAGGAAGTCACAGGCGTCGGCGACGCGTTCGCGGTAGGCCTCGGCGGTGATCTCGTTGGTGTGGCCGTAGATCTCCTGGCGGACGTCGTCGTAGAGGCGCCAGCGGCCGTCGGGGAGGCGCTGCGGGGTGGAGTCGCCGAGCAGGATGCCGTATTGGCGGCGCATCTGGGCGAGGGTTTTGCGGAGGAGGCCGCTGTGGGCGAAGGGGCCGAAGTAGCGCGAGCGTTGGTCTTTGCGAAAGCGGGTGAGGCGGAAGCGCGGGAGCGGCTCGGCGAGGTCGACGCGCACCATGAGGAAGCGTTTATCGTCGACGAAGTCGGTGTTGTATTTGGGTTTCCACTGCTTGATAAGCCGGCCTTCGAGGAGGAGGGCTTCGGGTTCCGACTTCACCTCGATGGTTTCGAAGTCGGCGATCATTTGCACCAGCGTGCGGATCTTCGGCGAGTGGTAGTGGGCGCGCGAGGGGGTGAAGTAGGAGCTGACGCGTTTGCGCAGGGCCTTGGCTTTGCCGACGTAGATGATGCGGCCGAGCCGATCCTTCATGAGGTAGACGCCAGGCTTCTCGGGCAACTGGCGGACTTTCTCTTTGAGGTTGGCTTGGACGGACATGGTTTGGTGGTCGGTGAATCGGTGGCGGGAACTGTTCGATAGATCGAATTACGGCAGGAACTGGAAAATCGGGGAGTTTGGCCTAGTTTCAACCGCTGCAAATGGTTTCACCAACTCCCTCTGACGATAATTCTCCGACGTCGCAAGATGCCCCTCGGCCGGCGATCGAGCTCATCACCTTGGGCGACGAGCTGCTGCTCGGGCTGACGGCGAACGGCCATCTGACCTTCATTGGTCAGGAAATCAGCAAACGCGGCGGGCGTTTGTTGCGCAACGTGACGATCGGCGACGAGGCGACGGCGATCGCGGCGCAGTTTGCCGAGAGTTGGGCGCGGGCGACGGTGGTGATCACGACCGGCGGGCTCGGGCCGACCTGCGATGACCGCACGCGCGAGGAGGTGGCCAAGGTGCTGGGTCAGGAATTGGTTTTCGACGACACCATCGCGGAAGACATGCGGGAACGGTTTCGGGCGTTTGGACGGCCGATGACCGACAACAATTTAAAACAGGCCTACCGCTTCGCCGACGGCGAGGTGTTGCGCAACGCCAACGGCACGGCGCCGGGGCTCTGGTATGAGCGGGACGGCAAGGTGCTGGTGATGCTGCCGGGGCCGCCCAACGAATTGCAGCCGATGTTGGTCGAGCAGGTGTTGCCGCGGCTGGCGGCGATGGGCGTGCTCGCGGAAGGCGAGTCGTATGTGCAACTGCGCACGGCGGGGGTGGGTGAGTCGGCGCTGGAGTCGATGTTGCAGCCGATATTCGACGCGCACGCCGGCGAGCTGGAGGTGGCGTTTTGTGCGCACCAAGGCCAGGTGGACTGCCGGTTGAGTCCGGCCCGTGCCGACGTGTCGCGAGCGCGGTTGGAGGAGGTCGCGCAGCAGTGCGCGGCGGAGTTGGGCGCGGACTTTATGGGCTTCGGCCACGATTCGTTGGCGAAGATCTGTGCGGATCTGTTGCGCGAGCAGGAAGCGATGTTGGCGGTGGCGGAGACGGCCACCGGCGGCATGTTGGCGAGTTCGTTCACGGACCTATCGGGCGCGACGAAGTTTTTTGCCGGCGGTTCGGTTTGTTATTCCAACGAGTCCAAGATGCAGCTGCTGGATGTGCCGGAGGAGATCCTCATGCAGCACGGAGCGGTGAGCGCCGAGAACGCCATCGCGATGGCGGCGGGCGCGGCGGAAAAACTGGGGGCGGCCTACGGGCTGGCGATCACGGGGTTTGCGGGGCCGTGTGGCGGCAACAATGAGAACCCGGTGGGCACGATGTTTGTGGCGCTCTACACGCAGGAAGGTGTGTGGTCGAAGCGCATCCGTTATCCGGGGCCGCGCCAGGCGGTGAAATTGCGCGCGGTGAATTTCGCGCTCGATTGGTTGCGGCGCGAGTTGGTGAAGGCGCGGGACAATCAGTCGCCGGGCTTGCCGTCGCTCGGTCTGCACGATCGGTGAGCTTCCGGAAGGAGCTGCGAGGTCGTTTCATGAGGGCGGCGAAATGAAAGTAGCGCTGGTGCTAACGATGCTAAATGTGTCGCAGTCAGGGAATTGTCGGTAAAGCTGCCTGAAACCGCGTCGAAAGGGGAATGACTTGTCCCAGCTAAACATCACTTCCGGAACCTTGGCCGCGGCGGCGAAACGTCTGCCGTCCTCGCCGCGCGTCTTTGGCGCGTTGGAGGCGGCGCTGCGCAACCCCGATGTGGCGATCGACTCGGTCGTGGAGGTGGTGCGAGTCGACCCGAGTCTGGCGGTGCGGGTGATCCGCGTGGCCAATAGTCCGGTGTTTCGCCGCGGCGATGCGGTGGAGAGCCTCGACATGGCGATCAGTCGCATCGGTCTGCGTGAGATCCATCGGCTGGTGGGCGCGGCGGTGGCCGATCAACTTTTCGCGGTGGGGCTGCCGCTCTATCGGATTTCGGGCGATGCGCTTTGGCTCAACGCGCTCGTCACGGCACTGGCGGCGGAGCAAATGGCGACGGCGTGCGGGCGCGATCCGCGCGAGGCTTACACGCTGGGGCTGTTGCGCAGTGCGGGACGCATGCTGTTGCAGCGCATCGGGCAGGAGGCGGCCTTGCCGCCGACCAGCGGCGCAAAAGCCAACGGCGCGGAGACCCGGGCGTGGGAGCTGGCGACTTTTGGCATGTCGGCCGACGAAGCCGGCGCGCAGTTGCTGGAATTGTGGGACTTTGCCCCAACGACCGTGAACGGACTGCGCTACGCGTGGTCGCCAACGCAGGATGCCCGGCGCCAACTCGAGCCGGCGCTGCTGCACCTGGCCTGCTGGGGCTGTGACGCGTTGGAACAGGGGCTGCCGATCGAACGCGATTTTTGGACGACCGACGAGGCGGTGCTCAAGCAGGCCGGACTCGATAAAGAGCGCGTGGATGCCACGATCTTCCCTACTCGCGAGGCGGTGAACCGCACGCTCGATATGCTCAAACCCGGTGAGCGGGTTTGAAGATGGCTTTAAGCGGAAGGCTCTAGGTGTGAGGCCGTAGGCTTTGGGCGCGAAGCCGTAGGCCTTAGCCGATCAGGTTGCGCACGGCGGCGAGGTATTTCTCCTGCGTGCGGGCGATGGTCTCGGCGGGCAGAACGGGGGCGGGCGGGGCCTTGTCCCAGGCGACGGCCTCGAGATGGTCGCGCACAAATTGCTTGTCGTAGGAAGGGGGCGAGCAATCGACCCGGTATTCGTCGGCCGGCCAGTAGCGGGAGGAATCGGGGGTGAGGACTTCGTCGATGAGGATGAGGTTGCCCTCGGCGTCGGTGCCAAACTCGAACTTCGTGTCGGCGAGGATCATGCCGGCGGCGGCGGCGGTGTCGTGGCCGCGCTGGTAGAGGGCGAGGCTGGTGGCTTTGACCTGCTCGTAGAGCGCGGGGCCGACGGCGGCGGCGCCCTGGGCGTCGTTGATCGGTTCGTCGTGTTCGCCCTTGGGAGCCTTGGTGGTCGGGGTGAAGAGGGGGGCGGGCAGCTTATCGGCTTGGCGCAGGCCGGCCGGCAGGGTGTGACCGCAGACTTGGCCGGTCTTTTGGTAGGAGGACCAACCGCTGCCCACGAGGTAGCCGCGGACGACGCACTCGATGGTGAGTGGGGTGAGTTTGCGCACGATCATGGAGCGCAGTTGGAGATCGGTATCGGTGATGCCGCGGCGGGCAAATTCGCCGGCTTGGTCGGGTAGCAAGTGGTTGGGGAGGAGGTCGCGGGTGCGATCAAACCACCATAGGCTCAGTTGGTTGAGCAGGATGCCTTTGCCGGGGATGCCGTCGGGCAGGATGACGTCGAAGGCCGAGAGGCGGTCGGTGGCGACGAGGAGGAGGGCGTCGTTGAGGTCGAAGATTTCCCGCACCTTGCCGGAGGCGATGAGGGGAAAGGGCAGACCGGAAATGGACGTGCGGGCGGCGGCGGGGAGTGAGGCGGCGATCTCGGCGGCGGTCATGGTATCTGGGAGGTAGGAAGCGTGAAGCCTGAGGGGCAAACGCGAGCGTTAAAGCGAGGGGAGGGAAAAATCCGCTAAAAAAACCCTAAAAAATTCCCTTGCGTGGGCCGAATGGCTACCTACGTTGCGCCCTCCCGCGCTTTACGTCCCTATCGTCTAGCCCGGCCTAGGACACCACCCTTTCACGGTGAGAACCGGGGTTCGAATCCCCGTGGGGACGCCACTTTTCGGAAGCCCTGTGACTCGAATGAGTTACAGGGCTTTTTGTTTCTCTGGGCACCCCAAAGTGACAATGAAACTGACAATGACGTCTATCGCTGAGGACGTCGGGGGGGGGCTATCGTTGATCCTTGAAATGTGAGGTCTCGAATACCTGCAGCTCAGTTGATCTGAAGCAAAGGAGCTGTCCGACCGACCGCCTTTGGGAGAATCGTTGATTTGTGAGTGTATGGGCTGACTCAGCATCTCTGGATTAGGCTCTCGCGGACGATCTTATCCCTCTCGCCTTGCCCCAGATTTCCGCCTCGAGCCAACCTTCTCGCTCGCGGCGCAAGATCACGCGGTTAGGCATGAGCACCTTCGCTCATGGCGCTTAAGAAATCCCAACTTTACTCCTCCCTGTGGGCCAGCTGCGACGAGTTGCGCGGCGGCATGGATGCCAGCCAATACAAGGACTACGTCCTCGTCCTGCTGTTCATCAAATACGTCAGCGACAAATACGCCGGCAAACCCTTCGCCCCGCTCACCATTCCGCCCGGCGCGTCCTTCGCCGCCATGGTCGCTCTCAAGGGCTCCAAGGATATCGGCGACGACATCAACAAGAAGATCATCGCCCCGCTGGTCGCGGCCAACACCCAGCTTTCCCAGTCCGACTTCCCTGACTTCGCCGACCCGACCAAGCTCGGCGACCCGAAGGAGATGGTCGAGCGCCTCACCAACCTCGTCGCCATTTTTGAGGACCCGGCGCTCGATTTCTCCCGCAACCGCGCCGACGGCGACGACATCCTCGGCGACGCCTACGAATACCTCATGCGGCACTTCGCCACCGAGAGCGGCAAGAGCAAGGGTCAGTTCTACACTCCGGCCGAGGTGAGCCGCATCATGGCCGAGGTCATCGGCATCGGCGCCGCCCAGACGTCTCCCGACACCACCGTCTACGACCCGACCTGCGGCTCGGGTTCGCTCCTGCTTAAGGTCGCCGACGCCGCCCGCACTCCCGTCACCCTCTACGGTCAGGAAAAGGATGCGACGACCACCGGTCTGGCGCGCATGAACATGATCCTGCACGGCAACCCCACCGCCGAGGTCAAGCAGGGCAACACCCTCTCCGCGCCGCGCTTCCTCACCGGCGACAGCCTCAAGACCTTCGACTACGTCGTCGCCAACCCGCCCTTCTCCGACAAGCGCTGGAGCACCGGTCTCGACCCGGCCCACGATCCCTACGAACGCTTCCGCGGCTTCGGCGTGCCCCCCGACAAGCAGGGCGACTACGCCTACCTGCTGCACCTCATCCGCTCGCTCAAGCCCTCCGGGCAGGGTGCCATCATTCTGCCGCACGGTGTGCTCTTCCGCGGCAACGCCGAGGCCGTCATCCGCCAAAACCTCGTCCGCCGCGGCTACCTGAAGGGCATCATCGGCCTGCCCGCCAACCTCTTCTACGGCACCGGCATCCCCGCCTGCATCCTCGTCATCGACAAGGCCGGCGCGCCCGGTCGCAAGGGCATCTTCATGATCGATGCCAGCCGCGGCTTCCTGAAGGACGGCAACAAGAACCGGCTGCGCTCGCGGGACCTTCACCAGATCGTCGACGTCTTCACCAAGGCCGCCGACAAGCCCGGCTACGCCCGCCTTGTGCCGCTGGCCGAAATCGAGAAAAACGAATTCAACCTCAACCTGCCGCGCTACCTCGATACCCAGGACGCCGAGGACATTCACGACATCGCCGGTCACCTCCACGGCGGCATCCCTACCGCCGACCTCGACGCCCTCGGCGCTTATTGGAAAGTCTGCCCGTCCCTCCGCGACGCGCTCTTCACCATCCTGCGCCCCGGCTACGCCACGCTCCGCGACGGTGTCACCGCCGCCAACCTCAAGCCCACGATCGCCGCCCACGCCGAGTTCGCCACCTTCGTCGCCGACATGGACCGGCACTTCGCCGCGTGGCGCGACCGCTCCGCCACCGCGTTGCGCGCGCTGGAGTCCGGCTTCCAACCCAAGGAACTCATTCACCGCCACAGCGAAGCCCTGCTCGCCCACTACCACGGCAAGGCGCTGGTCGATCCGTATGCGATCTACCAGCACCTCATGGACTACTGGGCCGAGACGATGCAGGACGATGCCTACCTCATCGCCGCCGACGGCTGGAAAGCCGAGACCAGCCGCATCGTGGAGAAGGACAAGAAAGGGAAGGAAAAGGACAAAGGCTGGACCTGCGACCTCGTGCCCAAGCCCCTGCTCGTCGCCCGCTACTTTGCGCGGGAGCAGGCCGAGCTCGACCGCCTCACCGCCGACCTCGAAGCCATCACCGCCGAGATCACCGAACTCGAAGAAGAACACAGTGGCGAAGACGGCGCCTTCGCCGACCTCGACAAAATTAACAAAGCGACGGTCACCGACGCCCTGCGCGAACGCACCTTCGCGAAACCCGAACCCATCGTCGCCGAACCCCAAGCCGCATACGGTGCTACGGATTCACCACTCACCACTCAGCATTCTTCATTGCAGGACGAGGAACGAGTCCTGCGCACCTGGCTCAACCTCACCGCTCGCGCCACCAAGCTGAAGAAGCAGATCAAAGACGCCGACGACGCCCTCGATCAACGCGCCTACGCCAAGTATCCCACGCTCATCGATGCCGAAGTAAAAACCCTTGTGGTCGACGACAAGTGGATGACCACCCTCGCCGCCGCCGTGCAGGGCGAACTCGACCGCGTCGCCCAAACCCTCACCACCCGCCTCCGCACCCTCGTCGACCGCTACGCCACCCCGCTGCCCGACCTGGAAACCGAAGTCGCCACCCTCGCCGCCAAGGTCGCTGCCCACCTGAAGAAGATAGAGGAAGCCCGCACATGAGGCCGGGCTACAAACAAACCGAGGTAGGGATGATTCCGGAGGATTGGGATCTATACAATCTTGTTGATCTAATCGATGAATCTAGGGGGATCCGATACGGCATCGTTCAGCCCGGGAAATTTGATCCCAGTGGTCGCTTCATGGTTAGAGGGCAAGACTACTCAAGAGGATGGGTTGAGCCGTCCGAGCTTTTCCGAGTCAGCAAAGAAGTCGAAGAGCCGTTCAAGAATGCCAGGGTGAAAGCTGGCGATGTCGTCATCACTATTGTTGGCGCCAGCACTGGTCACCTAGAAGTGATACCCGATTGGCTAGATGGAGCGAATCTCACACAGACAACGGCTAGACTAGCGATAAGCCCAACGCGTGCCTCCGGTGGTTTCTGCAAATTCTTCCTCCAAAGTTCCGCTGGCCAAAGGCAGGTGACGAACTACCTCAAAGGAGCGGCGCAACCTGGCTTGAATTGCGGTGATATCGAGAAATTCCAAATTCCGCTGCCGCCAACACTTTGTGAACAACGCGCCATCGCGGAGGCGTTGAGCGACATGGATGGGCTGCTGAGCGGGCTGGACCGGCTGCTCGCCAAGAAGCGCGACCTCAAACAGGCCGCCATGCAGCAACTCCTCACCGCCCAAACCCGCCTCCCCGGCTTCAGGGGCGAGTGGGTGACGACCAGCCTTGGAGAAATATCCGAAATTAGGGACGGCACACACCAAACCCCTAAATACGTTCCAGCTGGAATTCCATTTTACAGCGTCGAGCACGTTACCAGCGGTGACTTTACGAACACCAAATTCATTTCCGAAGCAGAACACCGATTTCTCACTCGTTCATTCAGGATTGAAAAGGGAGACATCCTCATGACTCGTATCGGGTCGGTCGGAGACTGCAAAATCGTGGACTGGGATGTTGACGCAAGTTTCTACGTCAGCCTCGCGCTGCTGAAGGTGCATCCAGATTTTTCAGCTGGATTCGTGGCCCAATACTCGAACACGAACGCCTTCAAACAAGAGGTTGAAATCAACTCATTGGCGTCGGCGATCCCGAAAAAGATCAACCTCGGTCCAATTTCTAACATCAAAATACTACTCCCGCCGACCAAAGCCGAACAAACCGCCATCGCCGAGGTGCTCTCCGAGATGGACGCGGAGCTGACGGCCCTGGAGGC
Organism: Actomonas aquatica; assembly: GCF_019679435.2. NCBI lineage: Bacteria > Pseudomonadati > Verrucomicrobiota > Opitutia > Opitutales > Opitutaceae > Actomonas > Actomonas aquatica. Next base: position 3,111,286 of record NZ_CP139781.1, on the reverse strand, counting down.
GCGCCGAACCAAAACCCAAGCCCTCAAGCAGGCCATGATGCACCAACTCCTCACCGGCCAAACGCGCTTAGTTTAGCAATGTGCCACGAAGATAAACGTAGACCGTTTTCTCAAGAAGAGCAGCGGCGGCTCGAGGTCGCTAGATCCGTCATCGAAGAACTTAAAAACGCTTCTTCAAAATTCATTACTGCCATCGCAAGAACGACCGATTCCAACCAAGGAGACTTTGTCGGCTCCGGTTCCTTTATGGTGTTCGGAGGGAGGGTTTTTCTCGTTACAGCAATGCACGTTGCAATGGACGCATTACATAGGGCAAAATGGGGTGCGGCGTTCGCTAGCGGCAGCAACGATCCTTACCAGTTGATTACGGCTCCATTCTGTTTGGATAACGATCTCGATATAGCGATCGCACCGGTTACTCTCGATCATTCGGCGTCTTTACCACGGCAAGCTTGTTCGACCAGTTCAATTGCTGAGGAGGCTGGGCAATTGTCGGACTGCTTATTTGTCCATGGATATCCTGGAAAGCGCAGCAAGTTTCTAATGTTGGGTCCAGGTATTCACTCAGAATCACTCCCGTGGGCAACCGTCACGGTTGAATCCTCATGGCAGGATTTTGATCCGAATCTACACTTCGCTATCGGTTTTGATCCCACGCACGCGCGGTATGTTAACGGTGACAAAGCGCATCTACCAGATCCAGATGGGATGAGCGGTAGTGCAGTTTGGAATACACGTCGTTGTGAGATCGGCACGAGGTGGCAAGCCTCTGATGCCAGAATCGTCGGCGTGATACATCGCTGGGACCAAGAAGCACGCTGCTTGATCGGAACGAAAATTGAACACATTCACCGAATAGTAGATTCGTCGCTTTAGTTCAACGCAGTGGCACTCCCCCAAGGAACGCGACGCTCAGTTTTTACCCCATGAAAATCTCTACCCTCCTCGACCATATCGATAGCGGACACATGGCACTGCCGGAATTTCAGCGCGGTTATGTGTGGAACCGGGACCAGGTGCGGGGCTTGTTTGACTCCTTGTATCGGCGGCATCCGGTGGGTGGATTGCTCGTATGGGCGACGGAGGCGAGCAGTGCTCAACACCGGGGCGATGGCGCGTTGGCTCCTGGTGTTGTCAAACTGCTGCTCGATGGCCAGCAACGCATCACCTCGCTCTACGGCGTGGCGCGGGGGAAACCGCCGGCATTCTTCGATGGGAACGCGCGGGCCTTCACCGACCTGCGCTTTCATTTGGAGCAGGAGGTGTTCGCCTTTTATCAGCCGGTGAAGATGCGCGATGATCCGCTTTGGATCGATGTCACGGACCTCCTCAGCAAAGGACAGGATGGCCACGAGGCATTGGTGGAACAACTGGCGGAAGATCCGACGATCGGCACCAAGGCGGTTCGCTATTCGGCCCGCATTTCACGCCTGCTGGGGATTCTGGAAATCCAGTTCCATATCGATGAGATCACGGGAGCGGACAAAACGTTGGATGTCGTGGTCGACATCTTCAACCGAGTGAACAGCGGGGGCACCAAACTCTCCAAGGGTGACCTTGCCCTGGCCAAGATCTGTGCCGACTGGCCCACTGCCCGCGACACCATGCAGGCCAAGCTCCGGGAGTGGGCCAAAGACGACTACGACTTCAACCTTGATTGGCTGCTGCGTTCAGTGAACACGGTGCTGACTGGCGAGGCGAAGTTTCAGTTTCTGCATGACCGCAGCGCCGCGGAGGTGCAGGCAGCGTTGGAGCGGGCGATCCGACACATCGACACGTGCCTCAATCTGATCAGCGGCCGACTGGGACTCGATCACGCCCGGGTATTGTTTGGTCGCTTCGCGATTCCGGTCATGGTGCGTTATCTCGACCAGCGGAGCGGCGTGCTCGACGAGCGGGAACGCGACAAGCTGCTGTTCTGGTTCGCCAACGCTGGCATGTGGGGCCGGTATTCCGGATCGACGGAGTCGATGATCGACCAGGACTTGGCGGCGCTCGAAGGACCCGACGGGGGCTTGGACAGGTTGCTGAAGCAACTGCAGGTGTGGGCCGGTGGGCTCTGGGCCGAGCCCGAGAACTTTCAATCCTCCAGCCTCGGAGCGCGGTTTTACCCTGTGCTGTATCTACTGACGCGGATGGGCGAAGCCCGCGACTGGGGCACCGGACTACCGCTGAAGGCGAGCTTGCGCGGCAAGATGAACCGGCTGGAGGTGCATCACATCTTCCCCAAGGCGCAGCTCTACAAGCGCAACTTCGGCCGCTCGGAGGTGAACGCGTTGGCCAACTTCTGTTTCCTGACTAAGGACACGAATCTGGATATCACAGACCGGCTGCCGGAAGAGTATTTCCGTAAAGTCGAGGCGGCCCATCCCGGAGCGCTCAAGTCGCAGTGGATTCCTGAGGACCCGAAGCTGTGGAAAATCGAAAACTACCTCGAGTTTCTGAAGGCGCGGGAGGAGCTGCTGGCCAACGCGCTCAACGAGCGCATGCAGGAGCTGCTGCATGGCGACGATCGCTGGCTCGACGAAGTAGAGGATGAAGGGGAGTCGAAATCGGACGAGGACGCGACGGAAGTGTTGGGCAGCATCCTTGATGAGGATGAGGAGGCGCAGCTCGGGACCCTCCGGGAATGGGTAACTGCGCAAGGTCTGGCGCCGGGTGAACTGTCCTATGAACTCGCGGATCCCGAATCAGGCAAACAACGAGCCGTGTTGGATCTAGCCTGGCCGCAGGGAATGCAGGAGGAGCTGACAGAAGCAGTGGCGCTGCTGTTGAACGAATCGAGTGAGCTTGTGACCGTTGCCAGTGGGGCGGGCTTCCGGTGCTTTACTACCGTGGAAAGCTTCAAGCTCTATGTTGAAAGAGAAATTTTGGCGAACACCTGACCCATGCCCGAATCGCAGCACATCGAGTGGAAGGAGACTTGGCGGGCATTTGGGCACGCCGCGTCAAAAAATAGTGCCCAGCAGCGGACCATGATGCACCAACTCCTCACCGGCCAAACGCGACTGGTATAATCTGTTCTATCGCTCATTGGATTCTTCTTTGGGCGGGCCAAACCAACGTCGCGCTTCTGCAATGATTTTATCCGACGGCTTGGAGTCGGTCCTTTCGATAATCATCGCCGCACAGCCATCTTCCAATGGCCCTTGGGGACCGGTCGCGATACAGACCACTCGGGGCACATTAATGATGTGGGCCAGCCCAAGACCCAGATTCGCGAGTGAGACGTGCCACTCTTTTTTGGGCTCCATTGAGCACAGGAAGAGATACGCTTCCTCGTGTTCCTTGAACTTCACGGATCCGAAACTGTCGCGACCATCTTGGCTTCGCCCAATGCGAATGAAAAACTCTTCAGCCAGACGTGCTCGTTGTCTGCGGTTCAACTGGGACAGGAAAGGCACCACCCGCTGGTAGGCCGCCAGCGAACCAGGTTCTTCGGTAGCGTTGGATCGGATATTATCGCTCACCGGCAGGGTCCTACCGCTGCCAGCGAAGAGCTCGTTGATCAGCCAATCCACCAGGTAACTGGGTTTCTCGACTTCCTCTAATTTCTCGACCTCCGACAGGCACTCCGAATGCAGGCGATCCGTTTCAATGAGGGTGTTGCCTTGCAAGGCTGTCCTGACGCGATCAGCTCCGAAAGCGAACAAGGCCCAAACATCGATGGGATCGGCGGTTTTCGAGATCAACTTTTGTTCCTGCAAATCACCCCGTAGCTGGAGGTAATCCACGAAGTCGGGAAAGGTATCGGCCATCCGAAGGAGCGTCCCGAATTCCGTCAGGGAAAATATGTGGATAGGAATTGGCCCATCGGCGGAGCAGGATTTTGAACACCGAACCTTGAATTCAGGTTCTGAACCATCGGGCAGCTTCAATGCATAGACCAAGATCAGGAAAAGCCTCGGAGGTAAGCCTTCTCTCAGATCTAGCGGCGTTCCTCGGGAGCTTTCCCACCTGCCGCCCTCGGGGCTGTTAATCGCCTCAACCAAAGCCCGAAATTGTCCCAGTCCTTTCTCGATGACTTTCAAGAATCGTTGTTCTTCGACCCCAGGCCATTCCTCTGCCGTGGTGGGAGGCATGATTCGGGTTTTTACCTGAATCGCCAAGGCGGTGCCCTTGAAGACAACCAAGATGTCGGCAGCCTCCTTTTCCAGCCCACCGGCTTTGCGGTATTTCGGACCTTGAACCACAAAGTCGGGAAAGAAGCTGTTCCTACACAACGTAGCGACCGCGTCCTCTATTTCATCACCAAGGTTTGGAATCTCAGAAGAGGCCATGGCGCTTCCGTGTCAGGCGGAAGATCCGCGCCATTTCCTCAACCGAGCGACGCATTCTGCTTTGGGTAGGCGACTACCCGCGGCGAGGATACGTTCCAGTCGTGTCGCGGCATCGGCTCCGACCAGCACGTTTCGGGCAACCAGAAGATCCATGATCCAAAGCAGACCATGGGTTTCGATTTCTTCCGCGTCGGCCGAGAGCCGCATGCGGCGATCTCCCGTCAACAGCATGGCCCCAAGCTCACGTGCAAGGAGCACGCCGGACGCATCCGCCAAGCTGATACGGTTGGCATTCGCGAACACTGCGGCGCTCAAGACCTTAGCCCCTTCAGCGCGGTGGCTGGTCAACAGACCCGCATCCAAGAAGGTGGAAACTCGCTGCCATTGTGCCTCCCTCCTGACTTCACGAAGCACAAGATCCGTCGTATGCGTTTCGATTCTGAGTTGAAACCAAAGCCCCAGCATATCGCCCTCCGCGAGGTCGATCAGGATGCTGGCGTCTTTGACCGCGATGCGCATTGCGATCAGCCCACCACTTGTTCGAGTTCACGTCGCAGGCGTCCCACCGGCTCCCCCAACAGGGTCGCGCCTTTCGAAACGCTGATGATGTCCTCCACCACCGCTCGGCGCACGAGTTGACGGAAACGTCCGTCAGATTCGCAGCCCTTGTATTGGTCGTCTCCAGGCTCACCACCCGCGCGGCGCCAACCGTGCTGACTCGCGAGGATGCAGAAGTTTTTGTAGGCCGAGGCTTGGATCAGTTTAAGCGACAGCGCCCGGCGCATGATCGCCATAATGGAGGCCCCAAACCGAGCCTTCATTTCGATCAATTCCACTACACTGATTCGACTGCGGTTGCGGCCAAATTCTTCAGTAAAGGAATCGGCCGGCAGCAAAAACGCTCCGGCAAATGCACCGATCAGTTTTTCCTCGGTCGGCTCATCGATTTCTTCAGCGACGGGAACAGCGACGTGGCCGAGTTCGTGCACTTCAGTCATTCGCTTGCGCGGAAGATTTTGGTTAAGGTGCGCCGCGATCACAACAACCGGACCGACCTCGGTATCAGCTGATAGCCCATCGAAGGCATCGTCCTCATCTTCAAGTTCGAGGACCTTGATCCCCTTGCTCTCCATCAACTCGAAAACGTTGGGTAGTGGATCGTGTCCGAGCTTCCAGACCTCGCGTAACTCTTCCGCAGCCCGCTCGGCATCCGCTTCGGTCCGGATCGGCGCACCTTGCAATGGGACCTCAAATCTTCGCACATCTCCGACCAATTCCTCGGCCTCCCGATAGCGCTCCAAGTAATCCAATGCGAGTTGCCGCACGGCTTTTTGGCGCCCGACGCTCATACGAGACTTCTTGCGGAAGCGAACCTGGCTCACTTCCACCTGAAACGGTCGGAAGAAAAAGTCGACCGGCTGCACCAGGGCATCGGCCAATGCGATCAATACTTCGCTGCCCGGCAGCATGTCGCCGCGCTCATACTTCGCGAGCGCGTTGTGCGAGACCGCCCCGTGCATGGCAGCCTCCAACGCCCGGAGAGAGAGGCAGCGCATGGTGCGCGCTTGTTGCAGCCGACGCGGAAACACGTCTTTCAGTTCATCGCCCATGTTTACAGAAAGCATCTTGACCAATCGATTTGTCAACCCAACGTATCGACTCGTTGCGAGGCAACTTGTGACAAAAATGCCGCTCTCGGCTGCAACCAAGAGCGGCAATTCTCCGGGTAAAGCCTTCCAAGGGGAAGACGTTGCGCCAGAGGCAATCTAACGTGTAGACGCGGGAGAGGGCCAAAAGACTGGGGTGGGGTCAAGCGCGCGGCGCGCTACCAAGGCATGAATCCCAGTTCTTTTCTATTATGGCTAAGAATTATCACGTAACCCGCCGAACCGACGGGTGGGCGGTGAAAGGGGCCGGCAACAGCCGCGCCTCTTCCCTCCACTCGACGCAGTCGGCGGCGATCGCGGCCGCGCGGCCACTGGCTCAAAACGCCGGTGGCGAACTGCGCATTCACGGAACCGATAACCGGATTCGTGAGGCGTGGAGCTACGGCAACGATCCCTTTCCGCCGAAAGGCTGAATCGAGTAAATCAACGAGGCGCCATCGCATACCGTGGTGGCGCCTTTTGTCTTTTGCATAGCAATTGGCGATCAGGTCTTTACCTATTCAAAACTTAAACAGTAGGCCGACAATTGCCCACATGCATGTATTGCACCAAACCGAACGGACAAAGGTCCGACTTATCGGGTCAACCCAGAGGGCTTGTCTCCGGTCGGGCTACATCGAGTCCTTGGGCCGCGGCATCGAGAAGATCAACCGCGCCTGCCGCGAACACGACATCCCGCCCGCGACCTTCGACTTTCGCCTTTCGGGACTCATGGTGACCTTCACCGCCAACCCGGCGCACCTCGCCAAAGTAGACGGGAAACAGGGCACGACCCCGCAAATCGCGCTGCAAGTCAGCCAAGTCCTGATAGCCGCCCCATCTCCGGCCTCACGAGAAGAACTGCAAAAGGCAGCGGGCATCGTGGATCGCGAGCATTTTCGGGTCGCCTATCTGGTGCCGTTGGTCGACTCCGACTGGCTGGAGCGAACCCTGCCGGAGAAGCCGACAAGTCCAAATATACGCCACAGTTCGGCGAATCGAGTCCGGGCGTTTCTCAATTCCCTCAAAGCGGCCGAGTCATGAGCGACGAGATCGGCAAACCCGAGAAAGTGACCCAGCGACGCGTCATCAAGCTGTTCACCGAGCAACTCGGCTACCGCTATCTTGGCGACTGGACCGACCGGGTGGACAACCGGCAGATTGAAGAACACCTGCTGGAACCGTGGCTCACCGCGCGCGGCTACTCGGCCGATCAGATAAACCGCGCGATCTATTTGCTCAAACGCGATGCCGAGCTGCAGGGTCGCAGTCTTTATCACACCAACCTGCGCGTGTATGAACGTCTGCGCTACGGTGTGCCGGTGAAGGTCGAAGCGGGCGAAGTGACCCAATGGGTGCGCCTGATCGACTGGGAGAAACCGACCGCCAATGACTTCGCCGTCGTCGAGGAGGTGACGCTGAAGGGCGGTCATGAAAGGCGTCCCGATCTGGTGCTCTACGTCAATGGCATCGCGCTGGCGGTGATCGAATTGAAGAGCAGCGTGGCCGACATCGGTGAGGGCATGCGCCAGCTCATTTCCAACCAGACTATCGCGTTCAACGCATGGTTCTTCACCACCGTGCAGTTGGTTTTCGCTGGCAACGACAGCGAAGGGCTGCGCTACGGCACCGTCGGCACCGAAGAGAAATACTTCCTGCAGTGGAAGGAGGACGAAGCCGACAACGACGGCTATAAGCTCGACAAGTATTTCGCCAAGATGGCGAACAAGCCGCGACTGCTCGAACTGGTGCACAATTTTGTTCTCTTCGACGGCGGCACCAAGAAGGTGCCGCGCGTGCATCAATACTTCGGCATCAAGGCGGCCCAGGACTACGTGCGTCGCCGAGAGGGCGGCATCATCTGGCACACGCAGGGCAGCGGAAAGAGCATCGTGATGGTGCTGCTGGCCAAGTGGATTCTGGAAAATAACCCCCACGCCCGCGTCGCGGTCATCACTGATCGCGACGAGCTCGACAAGCAGATCGAAGGCGTGTTTGGCGACGCTGGGGAGGAGATCTATCGCACCCAAAGCGGCCGCGACCTGATCAAGCGATTGGAGAAGCCCACGCCACGGTTGCTCTGCTCATTGGTGCACAAGTTCGGCCGGCGCGACGTCGATGATTTCGAGGCTTTCATCAAGGACCTCGAGAGCAAGCCGACCAAAACTCACGGTGAGGTGTTTGTCTTCGTCGATGAGTGCCACCGCACCCAGAGCGGCAAACTCCATCGAGTGATGAAGGCGATTCTGCCGCACGCCGTTTTCATCGGCTTTACCGGCACGCCGTTGCTCAAGCGCGACAAGCAAACGACCCTCGAGGTCTTCGGTCGTTACATCCACACCTACAAGTTCAGCGAGGCCGTGGAGGACAAGGTGGTGCTCGACCTCATCTACGAAGCCCGCGATATCGATCAGAAGCTCGGCTCGGAGGAAAAGATCGATGCTTGGTTCGACGCGAAGACCAAGGGACTGAACGAATGGCAGCGCGAGGAACTGAAGAAAAAGTGGGGCACCATGCAGAAGGTGCTCAGCTCGGCGTCACGCATGGATCGCGTGGTGAGCGACATCGTTTTCGATTTCAGCGTGAAGCCACGACTGAGTCGCGAGCGGGGCACCGCCATCTTGGTCGCATCCAGCATCTACGAAGCCTGCCGCTACTTTGATCTGTTTCGGCACACCCCTCTGAAGAACCGCTGCGCCATCGTCACGTCCTACGATCCTCAGGCCAAGGACGTGAGCAAGGAGGACACAGGCGCCGATTCGGAGACCGAGAAGCAATTCATCTACCGCGTCTATCAGGAGGTGTTGGAACAGGTCTCCCCCGAGCCCGGTAAGTCACGTACCGAGACCTACGAGGATCGGGTGAAAGACCGTTTCATCAAGGAACCGGCCACGATGAAGCTGCTCATCGTCGTGAACAAACTCCTGACCGGCTTCGATGCACCCGCCTGCACTTATCTCTATATTGACAAGAAGATGGAGGACCACGGCTTGTTCCAAGCCATCTGCCGCACCAATCGACTCGACGGCGAGGAGAAGGACTTCGGTTACATCGTCGATTACAAGGACCTGTTCAAAAAGGTCGAAAATGCCATCGCCGTCTACTCGTCCGACGAACTCGACCACACCGCCGGAGGTGCCGATCCCCAGGTGCTCCTTCAGGATCGATTGAAAAAGGGAAAGGAGCGACTGGAGGCCGCGCGGGAAAAGGTTGCGTTGATCTGCGAACCGGTGGAACCGCCCAAAGACGAGCTGCGTCACATCCACTACTTTTGCGGCAACACGGAAATCGCCTCCGACTTGGAGGACCGCGAGCCGCAACGTGTCGCACTTTATCAGGCGACCGCATCACTCGTTCGGGCCTACACCAACCTCGCCGATGAATTGGAGTCAGCCGGCTACACCACGAATGCCCAGGACTTGCTCAAATCAGAGGTCGGTCGTGCAGTGAAGCTCCGCGAAACCATTCGCAAGGCGAGTGGCGAGACCCTTGATCTCAAGGCCTACGAAGCCGACATGCGGCACCTCATCGACACCTACATCGAAGCAAGGGAACCCCGCAAGATCTCGGAATTCGACGATATTCCACTCCTCGAACTGATCGTGAAAACCGGCGTAGCGGACGCGATTGCCAAGAAGCTGAGCGATCTGCGTCAGAACCAAGAGGCAGTCGCTGAAACCATTGAAAACAACGTTCGCAAAAAGATCATCAAGGAGCACCTGAGCGATCCGGCATTCTACGAGAAAATGTCCGAGCTGCTCGACGAGGTCATCAAGGCACGCAAAGAGAAGGCACTGGACTACGAGAAGTATCTCAAACGCATCGGCGAGATCGCGACCAAGGTGCAAACCGGCCAGGACGATCAGACTCCCGCGGCGCTCAAGCGTAGTCCGGCACTTCGCGCGATTTACAACAACCTCAGCGACACCGAAGTCGATGCCATGGCTCCCTCGTTAGCCGCGGAGGGCATCACCGACCTGCGTTTGTGGATAGCGGAACGGATCGACCGCGCCGTCCGCCGCGTCAAGCAGGACGGATTTCGCGGCAATCAAGCCAAGGAGATGTTGATCAAAGAGGCGATGTTGCCAGAGCTCGGAAACAGCGAGAGCGCAGTGATTCGCATGTTCGAAATCATCAAACAGCAGTCGGAATACTGATGGATGCGAATCTCCAACTCGGTGACGTGACGATCACCGTGCGGCGCAAGCCGATTAAGAATCTTCACCTTAGCGCACACCCGCCCACAGGTCGGGTGACCATATCCGCGCCGGAGCGCATGCGATTTGACCGTATTCGTCTGTTCGCCATTTCCAAGCTGGACTGGATCAAGCGTCAACAAGGCACGCTTCGGGCGCAGGAGCGTGAGACTCCGCGAGACTTCGTTGAGCGCGAGAGCCACTACGTCTGGGGGCGACGCTATTTGATGTCTGTGGAGGAAACAGAAGGTGGCTCCTTTGTGGAGCTTCACCCGCGGCGAATTGTTCTCGGCGTTCGCAGCGGAACCACCGCGGATATCCGACGCGCTATCTTGGAGCGTTGGTATCGTGACCAGATCAGAGCCGCTGTTCCGGAGTTTATTCGCAAATGGGAACCGATCCTGGACGTCGCGGTGAAGGAATTCTTCGTGTGCCGAATGAAAACCAAATGGGGGAGCTGCTCACCCGAACGGCGAAACATTCGTCTCAACACTGAGTTGGCGAAGAAACCCAAAGAGTGCCTGGAATACGTGATCGTCCACGAGATGGTTCATCTGCTGGAGCCGACACATGGCCCGCGTTTTCAAGAGCTGATGAACTGCCATCTCGGCAGTTGGAGGTCCACTCGCGGTCTCTTAAACAACCTTCCGATCCACTGAGAGAACGCACCACGCCCGCGCTAGCTAGATTTTGTTCGATTTCGGCGTTTTTTTTGCATCTTGGCGTGATGAATGCGGATGTCGTGGTCGGACTTTATCCTGTCGTGGATGTCGAGCAACGGGTCGGCGTATTTGTTAGGCGGCCAGTTTTGTTCCCGCGCTTTATTGGCCAGTTTCTCGAGGTCGCGCAGAAAACGTCTGATTTCAGCCTCCTCGTCCGGATCCGCCTGTGAGCGCTCCGTCCAGTTTTGAATTCCTTGGCAGACTTTTTTTTCCCATTCGGCCAGCAGACCTTTGCTTGCTTCGAGGTCGGGACTGTCGGGGTTCTTGAGAATTTCGCTAAGGTCTTCGGAGCTGCTACTATTCTCAATCAGACGGATACAAGTGGCTGCCTTGCTCAGCGCATTCTTGATTCGCACGTCTGGCAGTTTTTGGGGGCTCGCCCAAAGTAGGAACTTCTCGGCGTAGAGGATTCCGCAGACGAGCAGATCAATATAGATGATCTCATCGGCCGGTAGGTTAAAATCGCCAGACTCACCGCCGCCGTAAACATAGCCGATTCGGGCTTTCTGGCTACCGTCCATCGACTTTACGACGTCGTAAATCGAGTTTACTATTTGTGTTTCGTGGGCAATTGCTTTTGCCGTGAAAGCAGTCTTCGGGGCGGAGGTCCGCCGGGTCGGGGACTTTCTGGAGGCGGAATCAGGTTGGAGGGAGGATGGTGTATTCATTCATCCCTAATTGTAGCACGTTGATTTTCCGCCGCGTTTTGCGCCGGGCTTGTCAGCGGCCAGCAAAAAACAGGGTGTGGTCCTTGGTTCATCGGGAAGGACCCTCCATAGTATTACCAGTCCATTCCGTCTGGCTCCATCTCCTCGAGACGTTCGGCCAACAGGCGTTCGGATTCTTCGATCTCTGCCCTCGCGTTAGCTGCTTCATCTACAGAGTTTGGGCCCTGGATTGGGCGCAACGATGGTATTAGTTCGCAGCGTTCTTCTTCGGTAAGGGACTCTTCGTCGTCAAAAAAGTCTGGTATGGCTGAAAGATCTTTCAGATCGCTGCTGACTTCGGGCTCTTTGCTGACGGACTTCAGGGGGCCGTAGCGAAAGTCGGGGACGGCCTCTCGGGCGATCGCACGGTCTGTTGCGGCATCGGGAGGGTTGAGGAAATCTGCGGTGAGTTGCGCCGCGATCAGTTCGGCATAGTCGGGTGCCTCGGGACTCACCCAGTGTCTCTTGGCGATCGATGGAGGGTTCAGTGCCGTCCTCTCTTCGTCGATCTGTTTATCTAGGGTTTGGGTCTGCAATCGAATCTGCTCAAGCTCGTCCAGGGTCCGGTTGTAGCTGCCGTTTTGAGTCGGGTATCCCCTTTTTTCGAGAGCCCAGGCAACCTCACCCAAGTGACGTCGTGGGGTTCTGTCTCGCCCCGCGTCCTTGTGGGAAGCGCAAGAGATCCTTGGGGTTCCTGGAGGCAAAATTGAGTTGATCGAATTCTCCCAGTTTTCACGCCACTGGCGGATTATTCTTCCGCCAGAACGACGAACATCCAATTCCCGAGTCTTCTCCCCGAACTCCTGGGTCGAGTGGTTGAATCGGCGCGATGCGAAGACGAGGTGAGCGTGTGGATTCGAGTCTAGCTTTTGTTGTTCGTGGATCGCCCAGACAACTGGGACGCGGAGTTCCTTGCCGAGCCGATCTGCAAACTCTTCGGTCACCTGCTTGCGAGCTTGAGGGTCAAGCTCACGAGCCAAAGCCAGAATAATGTGTCGCCCCACTACGGCGTCTTTTCGGCGCTCGGCAGCTTCTGCTTTGGAGCAAAGAGTTTGAAGGTCTAGGAACCCCGTGCCGATACACCCAAATCGGACGTGATCCGTCTTGGAGGTTCGACTGAATGTTTTGCCGGAGTTTTGGTCCTTCAGCCGAAGTCCGGTCACGTATGCCACGACTTGGGCGATGTTTCGTCCTTGGCTCCGTCGAATGGTGCTAACGGCGAGGTGGTAAATCGGCATCCCTCTTCTTAGCACATTATTCTGGAGGCCTTTTTTTTGGGGCGGCTGAGGCTCAATGCATATTGTGCGCTGAGGTTTAGTCTAGGCAGCTCCCGGACCCCAACATTGCTTCCCTCTCCGCGGGTTTTCTGTTCGGGGGGGCTTATCGTAAAGTTCGCCAAGATCGCAGTGGGAGGGCGGGGATCAAGAACGAGTTGGCCGTATGTTAGAATAGGTGCGTATCCAAACGAAATGAACCACGAAGAAAAACGCCTCGAAGAACTCCTCCGCAAAAAAGATAAGCTCAAGCAGCGCGAAAAGGCCCTGCGAGCTGATCTCAAACGAAGGGATAATTTGGAAGAACGTAAGCTCGCGTTTGCGATTGGTCAGATGGCTCTTACGCGGATCTCGGACCCCAGAGTCTGGCGAGTTCTGGAGCTCCTGAAACCCGAGCTTGCGCCAGGTTTGAGAGTGCGACTGGAGAAGCGTTTTATGCTCCCTCGCGTCCAAGAAATGCAGGATGATTTACCTTTGTAGTGAACGCTGCGGCACCGATGAAGTAGTCCGATGCTCAGTGGTGAGGGGGGCTGGTTTAGGGTTTGAGAAAGGCAGGCCCAGCACGAGTGAGTCCAGCTTCTCCTCCTCAGGCCGTAAGTAGTGTGCGGTCGTCTCGACGCTCGCGTGGCCGAGCAACTTTTGAGTGATCACCAGGTCGTGGCCGCTGGCATCATAGATGTCGTGTGCGAACGATCGCCGCAAGCCGTGCGGGGCGACTCCATGATCCAGTCCGGCACGCTGGGCGGCGGACCTAATCACATGATAAGCCTGCTGCCGCGATATGACTCCCGGCGACCGCTTTTGCGACCGGAATACCCAACCCTCAGCAAGAGGTGGGAGCTCCCCAAATTCCTCCCGCAGGTGCTCCAGAATGGCACCACGCAACGACTCGTTCACAGGAATCCGGCGCGACATCATCGCTTTCTTCCGAGCTCCTTGTCCTCCTTTGAGATAACGCCGTGGCACCTCCAGGACGCTGACAATGTCTCCATCACGCCAGAGCTGCTTCCAGCGCAAAGACAGCATTGAGCTTACTCGCAGGCCGGTGTTCAGACCGAGCTCAACCAGCAGTCGATCACGCGCACGCGTCAGCGTCTGCAGCAGCAACTCTCGTTCGGGTTTTTCGATGAATCGGGCAACTCCCATGATGGGTGAAAGGTGCGACTACGGGAGCGCTGAAAGATCTTTCAGCACTGTCCTTTGATGGGGCGGGTGACCAAAACGCACACGCGTTTTGGTGTGCTATGTAGGAAGCATGATCCATCTCGACCATGCTTCGACCAGCTCCCTCGCGGAGTTTCCGCCCTCATTGCCAACCCAGCTGCCGGCTTACATCCGCCTGCCCAGGGCCGGATGCCGTTGCCCCTACACGGGTTTGTCTCGCACCACCCTCAACGAACTGAGCATTCCGTCGCCGGCCAACGACTTTGCGCCTCCGGTAGTGTCACACGTGCTTAAGATACGCGGTTTGGCGACTCGAGGAGTCAGGCTGATTGACCTCAATTCGCTGCTAAACCACATCGCTTCGCTCGCGGCATGAGCTCCCACGCTCAGGGCAACTCGCTGCCGGAAGGCTCTTGGTCGGGGCCTCCCTCGGGAGGAGGTTTGCCTCCAGTCAGAATGAGGGTGTTTGTGCCGGGAGGCATTCCGATCGGGCCAGTTCCGGGAGGCAGCGCAGCCAGCACAAATTTTCGCTCGGCGATAGTTCTCCCATTGAGCTTCAGCCGGGAGCGGTAGGTGCCTAGCGGATCACCCTCGACCACCGACCACACCGTGGTGAGCGTCCAACCTTGCGATCCGGGGTTCAGAGACACCGTTTGAGTGGCGCTGGCCCGGTTGTCTGACACGGCAGTGGTCCCGCGGTCTTCGCCGGCACCCCAATTGAGCGCCGGACCGGGTAGCACCAGCTCTTCCTCGAGCCGCACCCCTTTGGCATCACCTTCGACCAGGAGCATCCATCCGTAGGCGAACCCGATTCGGTGGGGCATGATGGTCGCCTCGCGAAACTCCACCAGTGCACCGTCGGCAATCTTGATTGCGCCGAAATGGGCGCTGACCAGCGTGGCCTGTTCACCAAGCGCAATAGATTCGGCGGGGGCCGGCTCGGCACCAGCGAAGGTTCCGCAACCAAACCAGAGGAGGGCGAGTAGGAGCGACCGTTTCATCGCAACCTGAAACGAATCCACCGGACCTTATCTTTCAACGAAACGCACCCGGGGGCGGCCCGGCCGACGTGAAAGATCTTTCAAAGAACGCAGCGGCTTCGATTTGCCGCCAATCCGCCCAAATCTGTCAGACCGCCCAAAATGTCATATTTGGGGGAGGGGCCCCGTTGCCGACTAACGCTCGAAGCGTTCGGCGATTTCGCGCATGAGCGTGTCGACGGCTTCGCTCAGTGCCTGCGCGGGGACCGACAGCTGGGCATACACTTGGGGACAATGCGAGCTGAGCACTTCATCGAGGCAACGGGCACCAATGACCCACGCCAACGCGCCGGCCAGCAACCGGGCGTGAAGGCGGTAGGCGTAGCGCCGGGTGTGACCGAAGGCGCGCAGGGGGTAATACCACTGGGCGCGACTGCGGTTCAGGCGTCGCTGGCGCCGAGCGGCCTCACGCAGCAGGCTTCGCCCGAGCTGGGCGGAGGTGGACAGGGTGGTTCCAGGCTGTTGGGCGAGCGCTCGCTCCAGCGCTTGATGCGCCTGGATCCGATCGTGCGCCAAGGGGCTCAGGGGCAGCAGGCCCAGTTGCAGCACGCACACTGTCAGGGTGCGCAGGGCGTTGTGGTGGCTGCTCATGAGCCGACCTCCCGGCGCAGCAGACGGAGGATGCGCAGGCCGAGGTACACGCCGGCGAAACTCCAGCGGATGGGGTGGGACCGGTCAGTTTCGGCTCCTCCGCTGGCCACAATGATGATGGCTGCGAGCATCAGCGACTGGGCGCCGATGCGCAGCCATTCCCAAGTGCATGATATGCCGTGGGCGAGCAGGGCGAACGTCACCTGGATGCGCAGGGCAGTTTCCAAGCGGGGAGGGCGGGGACGAGTTGGGCGATACATACAACGCAGAGTTTGCGGACCTGGTTTGGTCCGGGTGGCTCAACGACCAAGGTCGATTGATGGCGCGGTCTCAGTGCGCCTCACCCATCGCGGGTGGCATCGTCGGAGCCCGAGCCGGGGCCGAACCTCTCGTTGCAAACGGCGGCTGCCCGCTCGACGCGGGCGAGGTTGCTGGCGCCGCCTGCGCGGAGCAACTCGAGTGGACTGGCTCCGCGCAGCGCCTCCTGGTGGGTGACAAAAAACGCCACCAGACTCAATGGCCGGTCAGCGAGTCCGCGCAGAGCAGCAAGCACGCGGACCAGTCCCGGGAGCAGACGATGATGGTGGACCTGCCAGGCAGGGTAGAGCACCTGCGTCCGACCCCGGGGCACGGCAATCACTCTGCCCGCTCGTTGATAACGTCGTAGGGTTGCCGGGGTGATCCCCGCCTGGTGGGCGAAGTCTGCCGCGGACAGGGCCGCGCCTTCGGTGCGTAGCAACCGGTCCGCCGAGCCGATGGCACGGATCTGAGCGATGCTCCTTGCGCTCTGCCCGAGGGGCAGCTCGGTCGCGATTTCTTCAGCTACCGAAGCCAGCGCCACCACCAGCTCCTCCGCGGCGCCCGTAAATCCGCTCGCGGCGGTGCGAATTTGTTCCTGCGCGCTGGTCTGTGAGGTGCCGACCTTGGGGTTTGCCGTCACCACCCCCGGCAGGGAGCGGATGCCTCGGAGCAGGGTGTCAGCTTCAGTGCGCTGCGGATCGAAGTGCAGCCACACGTGCAATTGGGATGGCTCGCGGTTTTCCCGAGGTCCGGCAGCCTTGGGTGATCGTCCGGCCTCTGCGCCCGATGCATCCTGCGGGGGTGGCTGGTTCATGGGTTTGGGGCGGGTTGCAATTTTCGGTTTGGCGTGGGGCATGGTGGTGTAGTGCCAGGAGGGATACGAAAGCGGTTTGAGGCGGATAACTCCATGGAAGGTGGCTTATGTTTCTTGGCCGCCTTTTTGCAGGAACGGCAGCTTGCAGATGGCTGCAAGCTTGGTCGCGTCATCGATGTGAGTGTAGACGCGCGAAACGTCCGTGCTCTCATGGCCTACGATGTCGCGCACCACCGCTTCGCCGACACCCGCCTCTT
Source organism: Actomonas aquatica (assembly GCF_019679435.2). NCBI lineage: Bacteria > Pseudomonadati > Verrucomicrobiota > Opitutia > Opitutales > Opitutaceae > Actomonas > Actomonas aquatica. Next base: position 3,094,295 of record NZ_CP139781.1, on the reverse strand, counting down.
TGAGCCAGCTGTTGGCGGTGTGGCGAAGACAGTGGAAACTCAGTTCCGATTGGGTGCGTGCCTTGTCATGGCCGCGTCCGGTATTCTTCTTTGAGCGCTTCGCGGCGAGGCCGGCTGCGACCAGCAACTTGTGAAACTGATTGGAGAGGCCTCCGGTTCGGCCGGTTTTTCGGACCGTCTCTGCGATGTCGGGGAACACCGGGTCGTTGGGGCGGCCCCGGGGGATCTGTTGCAGGTAAGCCTGGATCACGGGATGCAGGGGCACCACTGCGGCACTTTGCTGCTTACTGCGGATGATCTTCATCACCCCGTTCTCGAGGTCGCGCCAACGCACCCGGGCGATGTCGCCGAGCCGTTGGGCGGTGTAGAGGCCGAAATACAGCATGCCTTCCCATTCGGTGTTGGCGTGCTCGAGCAAGTGGCGAAATTCTTCGCGGGTATAAGGGCGCCGCAGGCTGGAACCGCGTTTCGTGCGGGCGGCGAGATTCTGCACCTGTTCGGTTGGATCGACGACGATCAGCCGTTTGTCCATTGCTCGCTTGAAGGCGAATCGCAGCACGTTGATATCGGCGTTGACGGTGGATGGGGCCACCTCCGCTGCCCGTTCTTCACGGAACTTGCGGATATGCGATTCGCTGCAGCGGTGGACTGGAACATGGGCCTCACTCCCGAGGGAGCTGAGGAATCGGTCGATGGAGGAACGGTAACGTTCAAGCGACACGGCTTCGACTTCACCCCGGCGTTCTTCCAGCCACTTCTGCAAGTGTTCCTTGATGGTCACCTTGGTGATGTTGTCGCCCCGCAGACGGGCGAATATCTTGCCAATTTCTGCCAGCGCCTCCGCTTCCGCCAGATCGAGGTGCGCGGCACGTTCAAACGTGACGGCCAGTTGAAATGCCTCGGTCTTCTTCGTGAGCTTAGTCGAAATCTGCTGCTGCACTCCGGATCCGTCGGTGTAGCAGGCATACCAGTATTTCGAACGGGGTTTACGACGAACGCTAGCCACGCGGTACCTCCATGTTTTCCATCTCCCCAAGCTGCGAATCCACCCTCGCTGGTCCTGCGGCTGAAAACCTGGTGCTGTAGTCGGCGCTTAGCATCGCTACGATCATAGCAGGCCTGGCCGCGAGGTGGTTTTCCTGCGGCGACTGAAGAGTGAAGTCGGTGCGGCGGAGCCGTAGTCAAGAAGTTGGCTTTCGTGCGTAAGAGCGGACAGTAGCGCCGGCGCAACGAATTCGTCAGTACCACTGAAGTATGGACAAGCCGGAGCACCGTAGGTAGCTCTGTCCTTACCTGGCCCGGAACCGCGTTTTATATGGCGCGGGCTCTGACAAGTTTCTCCCCGCCCGCAACCCCCCACGCCGTGTTGGGTTGATGCGTCGATGTCACCGCGAAATCCGCCCCAGGTCGAATCCTCCGGAATCCGACAGGGCGAAGCTCACGCTGATCGTGGCGAAGAAATCCATGAGGCCACGCTGCACCGCTTGGTCTCAGCTGGGGAGCCGATCCAGAGGAGAAACAACACCGGTGCCGGAACGTACGACATGCGTGTAGATTTGGGTGGTATCGAGTTTGGAGTGCCCCAGCAATTCTTGGAGGGTGCGAATGTCGGTGCCGGCTTCCAGCAAATGAGTCGCGAAGGAATGCCTCAGCACGTGGGGAGTAACACGCTTCGAAAGCCCGGCGTCCATTCCGGCTGCTTTGACCGTGGCCTGAATGGGCTGGGGCAGCATGTGGTGACGGCGCCTGATCCCAGTCTGCTTATCGAAGGACGGATTGCGCATGGGAAACACCCACTGCCAGTGCCATTGTTCACCAGCTCGCGGATATTTGCGGCTCAATCCCTCTGGCAGCCATACACCGGGCAATTGATCTTGGCGGTCTGCTCTAAATAGGTCCTGTAATCTCTCCAGATGTCGTTCGAGGGTGGGCACCAGCCTCGCGGGCAGGACGGTGGTTCGGTGTTTGCCTCCCTTGCCATTTACGACAGACAACTGTCGTCGGCTTAGGTCTAGATGTTGCACGCGCAGATTGAGCAGCTCGTTCAAGCGGATACCCGATCCATACATTACCTCGGCCATGAGAAGGTAGGTACCTTCCAGCTTTCCCAGCAGTTGCTCCACTTCATCCCGACTGAGTACCACCGGTATTTTCGGCCGTTTTTTGGCTCGCCGGAAATCCAGCACACCGAGAGGGCGACCCAAAGCGGAAGCCATCAGAAATGCGACGGCGTTGAGCGCCTGCTTTTGCGACGAATAACTCAAACGCTTCCGGGTCGCGAGATCCGCCAGGAAACCTTCGGCATCCTCATCGGTGGCGTCCCAGGGCGTCCGATTACCCAGAAAGTTCGCGAAGCGTTTGGACCAGTTGCGGTAGGTCTGCTCGGTTCGCCAAGTAAAGTGTCGGCCGCGAATGGCCGTGATCAGCGCGTTCTCCCAATCAGAGTTCCCTTGGTCAGACGCTGCCGGGGGAGGGGGGAGGCCCGCCGCATTCGCCATCGGGAGCAGCTTGGTTTCAGGCGGAGGTATGAACTCACGTTCGTCCGGTTTGACTGCGCGGCATTTGAATGCGGTTTGGTAAAACCACAGCAGCGCCTCTCGGGCGCGTTCTCGCGATTGAGGGTGATTGAACCGATTTTTCAGATACCACTTGATGAAGGCCGTCGAAGCACTCCGGCGGTAGGTTTTGCATGCCTTGAGCAGCGCGATGATCTGCTGGCGGAAGAACGAGCGCTGATGCTGAACGCTCAGGTCCTTTTCCAAGACACGGGACCAGTCCCGAAAATCGATGACCAAGTTGTTTTGCTCGGCGGACTTCGCACGGTTTTTAGAGGAGGGAGTCATTCTTCCGTGTTTGTGAAGGCCCAAAGATCCTCAATCCCAACGTATTTCGTAACGTTCGGGAGAACTGCTCTGCCTCATTTTTAGGACTCTGGATGGCGATAAGTAGGCACCTAAATGCGTTTCTGCTCATACAATCATTTCCCCCAAAAGACATGGGACTTTATGTGTTTTCGGGAAATGATCGTCGGAAGTTAAGAGATCGATCAATTCTCTAACTTACTATCCATGAGTATTATACCAAATAAAAACAGTGTTAATGCCAGACTCCTGCATTCCGTTATTCTCGTGTTTTTCGCGGGTGAATAACACTGTTGGACGTAGAGGAATCGATGGGCGCTCCGCTTGAGTTCGAAGGGAATACCGACTTGTGGGTCTCAAACGGGATCAAAGACCTGTTTTGCGAGATTGTTGTGGAACGCGAGAAGGTCGCCGGTCGCGATATTTCCGCCGTGTTCACTGATGAGCCTGCGATCGCCGGTTGCTACGGTGTGTCGGGACTCCAGATAGATCTCTCAGCATTCTTTCCGTATTTTGGCGGGAAGCATGAATTCGAACGGCATTTGGAGAGATGCGCGGAGGGTGTAGATCAGCATTGTCCCGATGCCGAGGTCGCTGCTCGAATGCGGAACGTGATCTTGTGGGCTCTTCACGTTTTGCGCGGTGGACGCATCCCCCAGAGCTCCGATGTGTATTCGACCCGCCCATGAAATCGAAAAGGAAAAGGTCCAACCAACCAGTCGAGCCAACGAGCCACAGCGCTCCGCGCTGTGACTCGCGGCTCACTTGAAACGATGGGCGGAAAAAAGAGTATCGCGGTTTCGATAATCGGTGTGCTGTTCGCCGGCCTCCTACTCGGTTACGGATATAGCCACCGCGAACGAGTTACCTATCGATTTGGAGCGCTTGCCGGTGAGAAGAGGAAGCGGTTTCATGAGTCTGAGTTCGTTCAGTTTTACCGAGAGGCGAACGTTCCAGTCAGTGGGATGGACGTCGCGATCCGGCAGATACGACGAGACCTGTGGTGTGCGAACATCGAAGCGAATATTTCGACTCCCAAGCGCCGAGACGATTTGATCTATTTCGTAGTCGAAGCCACAGACCGAACTGACACTCGTTATATCTACGTCTTTACCCCCGAAGGCGAGTTGGTCGAGGTAGCGAATCAGCCCCTAGCATGAGAAGAAGGCCCATCCAGCCACCGCAGCCAACGTCGGGCTTCGCCCGCCGCGGCTGAGTTCAAACGTTCAGCGTAAATGATCAGTGTGGCTTTAGCATTCATCGTGGTCGCCTGTTCGATACTCGCAGGTTCGAGCGAGCACTGCCGAGTCTACGCGGGAGTGGAGCGCGCTTACCGAGATGCTGGGGTGGAGTTCCCTTTCGGACTGATGGCGTCTGCGCAGATCGAGATGTTTTTCCACCGCGATCGGTTCCTGAGTTCTGAGTCGAATCCCGAGCTACGATCCAAAAGAGAGGAGCTGTTGCGCAGCTACAAAGTTGCGAACCTTCTGCCCTTGAAAAGAGGTCTGATCGTCCTGCTTGTGGGCGTCCCGATTGAAGCATTGGGTTGGTTCGCTTTCGCACAGCTGTCATGAAACCCAAAGAGCTGAACCACCCGCCGCAGCCAACGACCGCCAGCTCCGCTGGCAGTCGCGGCTGAGCTCAAACGTTGAGACTGTCGAAAAACCCCGTTTGTCGGTGATTATTTGATACACGGTTGGCCTGATAAATGATGGGTTATGGGCACGCCCGAAAGAGGCGTGCACATCATGGCGAAGTATAAACCTTATGACTACGCGCAGACGATGATGGTGGCGGTGTCGCTGGCGGACCAACTGCAGCCGGGGACACTGGAACACACGATCCACTACGTGGTGCAGGAGCGACTCGATCTGCGCGCCTTTGACGCCGAGCATCACAACGACGATGGGGGCCGCCCGGGTTACGATCCACGGGTGCTGCTCAAGGTCGTGTTGCTGGGCTACTCGCGGGGGCTGCTCAGTTCTCGCAAGCTGGAGGCGGCGTGCCGCGAACAGATCGTGTTCATGGCCCTGTGCTGCGGCCAACGGCCGGATCACAGCACGATCGCGACGTTTGTCTCGGGCATGGGCGAGGAACGCATCAGCACGCTGTTCTCACAGGTGCTCTTGGTCTGCCATGAGGCCGAGCTACTCGGAGGGACCCACTTCGCCATCGACGGCTACAAGCTCTCCAGCAACGCGGCCAAGGAATCGAGCGGCACGCATGAGGACCTGCGCAAAAAGCGCGACAAGCTCAAGGAGCTGGTGCGCGAACACGTGCGCACGCACCAGCACAACGACCGTCGCAGTGAAGACGGCAAAGGCGGCGGCAGTTCGTCCCTGCTGCCCCGCGATCCCGCCAAGCGCCTCGCGCGCCTCCAACGCCAGGCCGAGCGCATCGAACGATTCCTCAACGAAAACGAACCCCGCCAGGGCCGCAGTGGCACCGAGATCCAAAGCAACGTGACCGACAACGAGTCGGCCAAGATGAAGAGCAGCCACGGCATCATCCAGGGCTACAACGCCAACGCCATGGTCGACGCGAAGCACCAGGTCATCGTGCACGGCGAAGCCTTTGGCGTCGGCGACGACGGCGCGGTGGCCACTGCCATGCTGGCCGGCGCCGCCACCCACCTCACTCACGCCACCGGCGAGGACGACCCGTTGCGCCAAAAGATCGTGAGCGCCGACACCGGCTATTTTTCCAACCAAAACCTCGAAGCGTTCGAGGCCGCCGAGGTCGACGCCTACGTGCCCGATCCGAAGTTCCGCTCCCGTGACCCGCAACTGGCCACCGCCAAGCGGCACCGTCGCCCGACCGACCGCCGCAAACAGGACTACCGCTCCAAACGTCGCTGGTTCCGTGGCGACGACTTCACGTTCGACGAAGCCACTGAGCGCCTCATGTGCCCCGCCGGCCAGCGCCTGTATCGCTGCGGCCACGACCACGTCACCGCGCAAGGTTACCGCGCCACCTCTTACCGCGCGCCTAAGACCGCCTGCTTAAGCTGCGAGCTGCGTGACCGCTGCCTGCAACACCCCGAGAGCGGCAACCCACGCCAAGTGCGCGTCTTCCACGGACGCGTCACCGAGACCCTCACCTCGCGCATGAAGGACAAGATCGACACGCCTGAGGGCCGACAGATCTACAGCCGCCGCCTCGGCATCGTGGAGCCGGTCTTCGGCAACCTCGGCGCGCAAAAAGGCATGAACCGATCGACGCTGCGCGGTAGGGCCAAAGTGGATACCCAATGGAAACTCTACTGCCTGGTGCACAACCTGGAGAAGATCGCCCGCCACGGCAGACCCATAAGATGAGCGAAGGGGCGCAATCCAGCCCGCGATCGCGGCGCGCAACGCCGCCGCCAAGGCATCCTATCGCATCATTCCCCTCAAATCCCCAGATCCTCCCCAAAACCGCGCCCCTGTAGCAAAAATCCCGTGCCCCTATATCAATCCCAACCAAGCCCACCCCAACCTCGACAGCAGCGGGTTTCCCGACAGTCTCGTTAGCTGCAATGCTGAGGCGATTCGTTCTAGTGTTTGTGATCTCGACGCTCGCAGTCGCGGCGCTTCAAACATCCGCGGCTTTGTATCTTCACTTTTCACCGGTTTCCGAGCGAACCGTCGACGGCCACGTTTACGTCCTGCGCAGAGGGTATCCTTTCCCCCTCTCGCTGGTTCCGATCCTCGGAATCTCGGCCGCCATTCGCCCAAGTATCGCGACGGTGACGATCTACGACATGCATGGACGAAAGGTCAGTTCCATAGCCTGCGACGATTTCTTGGATGCATACGATTCTTTCCCAGAAGTCTGGCCCGAAAAGCAGAAAAGAGCTAACCAACCGGTGCAGACAAGGCCGACAAGTCGGCCTGTCTGACCTCAAACGTTGGACGTAGCTAGATGAATTACGCGATCCTCGCATATGGAGTTATCGGCTTCTTCGCTTACCTCTGGTATGCGCCGCGTGCGCTGAAGAGGAGAGGCATCAAGTCGGGAGATCCTGGGAGCGCAGCACTTTGGCTTCTCGGCACCGAAGCGCCGGGTCTTCTTGTTGTCCTTCTTGCGCTAGCTGCATGGCCGGTTGTGGTCCCTCTGTGGATTTGGTCCGAGATCGACGCCAAGAAGAAAGAGAAAGAGTATGCCGAGATGCAGGCACGGGAGCGTGAAGCCCGCGCGAACGACAAATATTACGGCATGACTTTTGATCAGAAGCTTGAGGTTCTCGCACGCCTCGCGGAATCCACCGAAAGCAAAGAGTCCAACCAGCCGCTTCAGAGAACGGCGACAAGTCGCCGCCTCTGAGCTAAATCGTTGGGCAACAGAATGAAGCCGCTTCGCAAAGTCGTTTTCGGAATCGGGTTTGCTTCGCTCGTATACTTTGCGTTCGGAGCGTTATTGTTTCGGATGCCCGTCGGCCGGCGAGTAACGTTCGAAGGTGAAGTCATGTGGAAGATGCTAGATTTTGGGGACGGCACTCTTCGATACTGGTCGTGGGAGGCTTGGCCTTGGGGGACCGAGAGTCTTTCACTCGTAGACGGTGAAGCGTTTCGGATTAGTGCGGACGACGACCGTCGGATATGGTCCGAACCTTGGATGGTTCTCGAAAAAGATCGGCGCACCAAAAGAGTCATTCTCTCCGCATATCCGGTGCTTGTAGGTGGCTTTGGGCGTGCTCGGGTTGAGCGGATTATTGACGTGCAGGGGCAACCTTACGTGACCAAATGAATCAAAAGCCCAACCAACCAGTGGAGACAACTCCGGGGCTGGCGCCCCTTCGTGTCTCACTTTAGACGTTAGCCATGAAGGTTTCTGAGATACCGAATGATGCCGACGGAGATGCGATCCGTCGGGTGTTCGACCACGGCTCAGATCCAATGAGGCCGATGAAGGTCGATTTTCACGTCGCTATGCCGAACGAAAAGAACGGAAGAGCCTTCGCCGAGATCGTAGCGTCGAGGGGATATGAGCCCGATCTGAGCTTCGATCAGGAACTGCAGGAATGGACCTGCTCCTGTTCTCGGACGATGTTGCTCGAATACGACGCACTCCTGAAGTGCCAGAAGGAGCTGGATGAAATCAGCGCACCCTTCGATGGATTTTCGGATGGCTGGGGGACGTTCGGAAATGAATAGAGAGGCTAACCAACCGCCGGAGACAAGGCCGACAAGTCGGCCTGTCTCAGCTTAGACGTTGAGACTGTCGAAAAACCCCGTTTGTCGGTGATTATTTGATACACGGTTGGCCTGATAAATGATGGGTTATGGGCACGCCCGAAAGAGGCGTGCACATCATGGCGAAGTATAAACCTTATGACTACGCGCAGACGATGATGGTGGCGGTGTCGCTGGCGGACCAACTGCAGCCGGGGACACTGGAACACACGATCCACTACGTGGTGCAGGAGCGACTCGATCTGCGCGCCTTTGACGCCGAGCATCACAACGACGATGGGGGCCGCCCGGGTTACGATCCACGGGTGCTGCTCAAGGTCGTGTTGCTGGGCTACTCGCGGGGGCTGCTCAGTTCTCGCAAGCTGGAGGCGGCGTGCCGCGAACAGATCGTGTTCATGGCCCTGTGCTGCGGCCAACGGCCGGATCACAGCACGATCGCGACGTTTGTCTCGGGCATGGGCGAGGAACGCATCAGCACGCTGTTCTCACAGGTGCTCTTGGTCTGCCATGAGGCCGAGCTACTCGGAGGGACCCACTTCGCCATCGACGGCTACAAGCTCTCCAGCAACGCGGCCAAGGAATCGAGCGGCACGCATGAGGACCTGCGCAAAAAGCGCGACAAGCTCAAGGAGCTGGTGCGCGAACACGTGCGCACGCACCAGCACAACGACCGTCGCAGTGAAGACGGCAAAGGCGGCGGCAGTTCGTCCCTGCTGCCCCGCGATCCCGCCAAGCGCCTCGCGCGCCTCCAACGCCAGGCCGAGCGCATCGAACGATTCCTCAACGAAAACGAACCCCGCCAGGGCCGCAGTGGCACCGAGATCCAAAGCAACGTGACCGACAACGAGTCGGCCAAGATGAAGAGCAGCCACGGCATCATCCAGGGCTACAACGCCAACGCCATGGTCGACGCGAAGCACCAGGTCATCGTGCACGGCGAAGCCTTTGGCGTCGGCGACGACGGCGCGGTGGCCACTGCCATGCTGGCCGGCGCCGCCACCCACCTCACTCACGCCACCGGCGAGGACGACCCGTTGCGCCAAAAGATCGTGAGCGCCGACACCGGCTATTTTTCCAACCAAAACCTCGAAGCGTTCGAGGCCGCCGAGGTCGACGCCTACGTGCCCGATCCGAAGTTCCGCTCCCGTGACCCGCAACTGGCCACCGCCAAGCGGCACCGTCGCCCGACCGACCGCCGCAAACAGGACTACCGCTCCAAACGTCGCTGGTTCCGTGGCGACGACTTCACGTTCGACGAAGCCACTGAGCGCCTCATGTGCCCCGCCGGCCAGCGCCTGTATCGCTGCGGCCACGACCACGTCACCGCGCAAGGTTACCGCGCCACCTCTTACCGCGCGCCTAAGACCGCCTGCTTAAGCTGCGAGCTGCGTGACCGCTGCCTGCAACACCCCGAGAGCGGCAACCCACGCCAAGTGCGCGTCTTCCACGGACGCGTCACCGAGACCCTCACCTCGCGCATGAAGGACAAGATCGACACGCCTGAGGGCCGACAGATCTACAGCCGCCGCCTCGGCATCGTGGAGCCGGTCTTCGGCAACCTCGGCGCGCAAAAAGGCATGAACCGATCGACGCTGCGCGGTAGGGCCAAAGTGGATACCCAATGGAAACTCTACTGCCTGGTGCACAACCTGGAGAAGATCGCCCGCCACGGCAGACCCATAAGATGAGCGAAGGGGCGCAATCCAGCCCGCGATCGCGGCGCGCAACGCCGCCGCCAAGGCATCCTATCGCATCATTCCCCTCAAATCCCCAGATCCTCCCCAAAACCGCGCCCCTGTAGCAAAAATCCCGTGCCCCTATATCAATCCCAACCAAGCCCACCCCAACCTCGACAGCAGCGGGTTTCCCGACAGTCTCGTTAGCCATGAAGGTTTCTGAGATACCGAATGATGCCGACGGAGATGCGATCCGTCGGGTGTTCGACCACGGCTCAGATCCAATGAGGCCGATGAAGGTCGATTTTCACGTCGCTATGCCGAACGAAAAGAACGGAAGAGCCTTCGCCGAGATCGTAGCGTCGAGGGGATATGAGCCCGATCTGAGCTTCGATCAGGAACTGCAGGAATGGACCTGCTCCTGTTCTCGGACGATGTTGCTCGAATACGACGCACTCCTGAAGTGCCAGAAGGAGCTGGATGAAATCAGCGCACCCTTCGATGGATTTTCGGATGGCTGGGGGACGTTCGGAAATGAATAGAGAGGCTAACCAACCGCCGGAGACAAGGCCGACAAGTCGGCCTGTCTCAGCTTAGACGATTAGGGAAACATTATGTATTCAAAGCTCAGTGACTGGTCGAATGGTTGGTTCGGGGTCGAACTGGCTCTGAAGAAGGAGGAGATCGACCGTTTGATCACCTTGCTCGAAGGATTGAAGAGCGATCCCGAGCAGCACTTTCATCTTTCGAGCGATTACCGAGGGGAAGGCGGTTTGGGGGATATCGAGATTTCTGTCCTTCCGGACGACGCTCCGAGCAATATGTCGATGAGTGGAATGGCGATCGCACCCGGCAGCCAATTCGATGAGAAGAACCCCTAACCAATCAGTGGAGACAACTCCGGGGCTGGCGCCCCTCCGTGTCTCACTTTAGACGTTGGGGAATCAATGACTCCCGTGCTCAAAGCGTTTGATTGCACCGACCATGATCCGATCGATCAGTGGCGCCCGGAGGACCCCGATTTCGTCGATTACTGGCTGTGCTTGCATATCGGCCCCGATGAGGAGGATGGTGCGGACTTCTTCTACGTGAATGTCATCACCGAATATTCTCTGCGCAGTCTTGCTGGTGCGGACGCCGTCGAAAGAAAGAAGATCGTCCTGAAATCGTATTCGTGGTCCCGGGTGATAGGGGCCGTAGAGGAAATCCTCAGTTCGGTTGAAGGTCACGACTGGTCCGCTATTTCATCGGAGCTGAATCGCCATTTCGCATGGGAGTTCGAAAATTACCAAACAGGATGAAGAGAAGCCCCAACCAATCGCCGGAGACAAGGCCGACAAGTCGGCCTGTCTCAGCTTAGACGATAGGCAGATGATGATATCCGCACGCGGCAGTTTCAGCTTCACGCCAAAGTGGAAAGAGGAGCTCGTGTGCGAGACGCCATGGGCGAAGTTCACGGTCGAGATGACCATGGGACGTTTGCACGTCTACTTCCCAAACGAAGAAAAGTGGAAGAGTTCGGTCCCCGAGCATCTCCACGATAAATGGGCAGCGATTTTTGCGGAGTTGGAGCCTTGGTGCCAAAAGCATGACACGCTGTTCTCGACCGATTCGAGCGCTTGGATTGAGTTCGCAAATGAGTAGAAAGCCTATCCAGTCGCCCGAGCCAACGAGCACCGCCGCTCCGCGTCGGAGCTCGCGGCTCAGCTAAATCGTTAGTCGTATCGAGAATTCCGAGACGCTATGACATTCGGAAGAACCACTCCACTGAAACGAAGGAAGTTGGAGTTTCCCGAGGATTCGGAATGCCGTTCGCCCGAAAGAAAGAAGTCGTGCCGCTGAGCAGATTCCCCAAAAAGAGAAGTCCCCGATTCGCCTTCATGATGAAGCTTTCCGAGCCCCAACCCCGTCCGACTCCGAGAAAAGGAAAAGGACTAACCAGCCAGTCGAGACAACTCCGGTCAGTGCTCCGCACTGACCTCCGTGTCTCACTTTAATCGTTCGCCGGAAGTGATCCTGAATGCGTGAGCGAGATGACGTTCGAAAAAGGCCACGCCACTGAAACGAAAGAAAGATTGAGTGATCGAAGCGCGTTATAGGAAGCGGACGAATTCCCCGAAAGAAGAAGCCCGAGTTCGAGCGATCGATCTGAAGCGTAACCCCGAAATGAATACGACCAGCAGGATGAAACGGAACCTGACGGAGCGAAGCTGTCTCCAGAGCGTCGTATACCCTTTTGCCTCAAAAGGAAAAGAGGCGAACCAGCCGCCGGAGACAAGGCCGACAAGTCGGCCTGTCTCAGCTTAGACGATGGGCGAACAAAGATGAGCGTGCCATATTTCCTGATCAGTCGAGTCGAGGTCGGAGCGGGTTTCGCACTCGTGGATGGGCGGATCGGCGATTCCGCGCTCAAGACGGGACACCGTTTCACGCAGATGTTCGATCGCGTGGATGCGTGGCGAGTCAAAGAAGATGGAAAGCATTGTTCGTTTACGTTAGTGGGTATCGAAGCCTATAGGCACACGTTCGAAGAGCTGGATGCCGGTTTGACTGCGCGTTTGCGCATCGAAGGTGAAGAACTCGACCAGCTAAATGACGCGGAGGTCATTTCATGAGAAAAGAGCCCATCCAGTCGCCCGAGCCAACGAGCACCGCCGCTCCGCGTCGGCGCTCGCGGCTCAGCTAAATCGTTGTGCATAAAGCCAAATGAGTGATCCAGCGCTGCAGCTCTACAAAAGCGTCGTCGACGGTTTCGCCCAGATTCACGAGGGCGTGCATCGAGTTTGGGTGACTGAGCGTGGATTTCCCGACCTGCCCGAAAATAGAGAAAAGAATCAGTTCCTTTCGGAGCTCAGACCGGATCAGAAAGAAGTCTTGGTCCAGATGCTCGAAGAGGCCCGCGACGGAGGAATTCACGATACGCTTGTTTATCTGCATGATCGCATGGCCATTGAGGGCCTACGTCTCCGCGAAGGCGGAATCGAGATGGCGCATGAGCCTTTTGACACGCAGCTCTACTACGATTGGGTTTGCCGCAGAGCGGGCGACAATTGGCCAGATGAATAAAGAAGAGAGCACAACCAGCCAGTCGAGCCAACGTCGGGCTGCGCCCGCCGTGGCTCACTTGTAACGTTGGACGTAGCTAGATGAATTACGCGATCCTCGCATATGGAGTTATCGGCTTCTTCGCTTACCTCTGGTATGCGCCGCGTGCGCTGAAGAGGAGAGGCATCAAGTCGGGAGATCCTGGGAGCGCAGCACTTTGGCTTCTCGGCACCGAAGCGCCGGGTCTTCTTGTTGTCCTTCTTGCGCTAGCTGCATGGCCGGTTGTGGTCCCTCTGTGGATTTGGTCCGAGATCGACGCCAAGAAGAAAGAGAAAGAGTATGCCGAGATGCAGGCACGGGAGCGTGAAGCCCGCGCGAACGACAAATATTACGGCATGACTTTTGATCAGAAGCTTGAGGTTCTCGCACGCCTCGCGGAATCCACCGAAAGCAAAGAGTCCAACCAGCCGCTTCAGAGAACGGCGACAAGTCGCCGCCTCTGAGCTAAATCGATGGGCGAAGTATGAGAATCCTGTTCGCGATAGCCCTTTGTGTATATTGGTCCGGCTGCGTCGCCTATCGTCCTGACCAGCGTGTAGTCGGAAGCTTCGACGCACAGCGTGGCGAGTCGCTCATCATCGGATCTGACGGTCGAATCTATTACGTCGCGGATGGGAAAGAAGAGTTTGTCGGATTGGTGACGGTTTCGCGCGAGTCGCCGCTCACGATCAGAATTCTGGGACCTGATACATCACCGTTGGTCGGCACAGAAGTCGTGTTTTCTGACGATCGAGAGTTTGTTTCTGTTGATTGGCAGGATATGAAGAGCCCCGAAATAATGCGCTCGTCTTCTTTCAAGAAAAAAGAGCCCATCCAGTCACCGCAGCCAACGGCGGCAAGCCGCCGCGGCTGAGTTAAATCGTTGGCCGAACCAAACCAAATGCGTCCCCTGCTTACCCTTGCTTTCAGTTTCCTGCTGGTCACGACCGGTGTTGCCCAAGAGTCAGCGGCCGCAGCGTCCGAGGTGGTCGTCGCGAAATTGCCATCTCCGATCCCCGATTCTGATCGCTACGTCGGACCATCATTCACTGAGGCAGATAAGTTCGTTTGGGACTTCTTCACCAAGCGCCCGGAGATTTCCCGGTTCAACGGCCATTCTACCAAGGATTGGGAAAGTCGCGTTCCCGGGTTTCGAGATGCGCTCTTGACGAAAGCCAAGGCAGAAGATCTTGAGTTCGAAGCGCTGAATAAATGTCTGGATCTATTGGTAGAATCGGAAGTTTGGACGGACTATTCCGACCAGAAAATCGCGTATCTTCCGATTTCCGCTTACCGAGGTAAGAAAGGAGATACCGACGTTTGGGTGCTGCTCTGCTTATGGGAATATGCCGACCCGATTACCGAAGAGTATCGGGGAGTCGATCCGGAGACATTCGAAGACTTGGAGCCACGGAAGGTTGATCCGCCAGAATGGCTTCCGATTGCTCACGTTCGGATGTTCACCTACGAAGTCGAGAGCCTCAAATTGATCGGATATGTTACTTGTGACTGAAGAGGCCAACCAACCGGTGCAGACAAGGCCGACAAGTCGGCCTGTCTGACCTGAAACGTTGGACGGAAATGAGCCATGGCTGACCGCTACCTCGACAAGCGCCTCGAACTTCCCAGTGCATACGTCGAGTTCATCGAGAGCTGCGATGGATGGGAGGGCGATCTTGGAGAGAAGATCGGCTACGTTGTGATCTGGTCGAAGGAGACGATCCAAGATCGATGGCAGTCCTATCAGATGGACGAGTTTATGTCGGACGAGTGGTTTCCATTTGGATCCGACGGCGGGGACGAGATGCTTTGCTTCGATCTTCGCCGCGGCGACGATTCCGTATTCACACTTCCCTACATCGGGATGTCAGCTGAGGAGCCGATCCCGAAGTGCGACTCGTTTTCGACTATCTCCTCCGCGATTGCTGAGTCGCCTGCAGACGAATGAAAGATCAAAAGTCCAACCAATCGCCGGAGACAAGGCCGACAAGTCGGCCTGTCTCAGCTTAGACGTTGGACGTAGAGGAATCGATGGGCGCTCCGCTTGAGTTCGAAGGGAATACCGACTTGTGGGTCTCAAACGGGATCAAAGACCTGTTTTGCGAGATTGTTGTGGAACGCGAGAAGGTCGCCGGTCGCGATATTTCCGCCGTGTTCACTGATGAGCCTGCGATCGCCGGTTGCTACGGTGTGTCGGGACTCCAGATAGATCTCTCAGCATTCTTTCCGTATTTTGGCGGGAAGCATGAATTCGAACGGCATTTGGAGAGATGCGCGGAGGGTGTAGATCAGCATTGTCCCGATGCCGAGGTCGCTGCTCGAATGCGGAACGTGATCTTGTGGGCTCTTCACGTTTTGCGCGGTGGACGCATCCCCCAGAGCTCCGATGTGTATTCGACCCGCCCATGAAATCGAAAAGGAAAAGGTCCAACCAACCAGTCGAGCCAACGAGCCACAGCGCTCCGCGCTGTGACTCGCGGCTCACTTGAAACGTTGGCCGAATACTATACATTTTATGTCATTCGATCCTGATTCATTCTTCGAGGTCTTGAGCGCCAAAGTTCGGGCGCAGCTTCCGTTCGTTGAGGCCATGGATAGCATGCTCAGTTGGTGTGAGGACCAAATGCCTCATAGCGATTGGTCGATTGTCAGAGCGCTACCGCTTGCTGCCGATCTTTCGGCTGCCGAGCGTTGGATTCCAGAGCTGCTGAGTTCGCAGCCCTGCCCATTCGGGATTCGAGCGCTGTATTTCGGTTTGGCTGAGATGGCGAACGATGAAGATGAAGAGTTCGCCGATCTCTATGTCGGCTTCTTGGGTCAGTATGATGCCGATGATGAGGAGTCTGCATGGGTTTTCGGAGATCTTCGACATTACCCGGAGGGGGCCAGCCTTCCGACGGATTCGCTCCGGATCGCGGGAGAGACATTCAACCGTGAAGATGGAAAAGGTCTCGGGAACGAAGGGAATTACATGTTTTGCATGGCCTATTCAGCTCTGCTCGTCGCTTCGATCATGTCCTCCCAGACTTATCAGGCTTTGAATCCCGATATCGATAGAGTTGGGATGCTTGTGGGATGGGATTCTGGCGATCTCATGAAGCCTGGAGACCTTTCGGCCGATGGCTTCATACCCCGCCAAGAAGCGATGATATGAAGAAAGAGGCCAACCAGCCGCCGCAGCCAACGGCGCTGTTGCGCCGCGGCTGAGCTCAAACGATAGGCAATCAATCCGACAATGGACATACTTCTGAACATTCTGGGAAGCATCCTCGTCCTACTGGCGCTCTTCATCTACGTCGGAATCTGGACGTCGATTGTGAAGAAGACCGGACGAGCTGCGTGGGTCGGAATGGTGATGCTTATCCCCGGCGTGAACCTTGTGTATCTCGTTGTGTTAGCGGTCACTGAGTGGCCGATCGAAGCCGAGTTGAAGAAGTGTCGACAAGAGCTGGAAGACCTCAGGTCGGCAGCGAATTCCACATCAGAATGAGAAAGCCTATCCATCCGCCGCAGCCAACTCAGGTCAGCTCCGCTGACCTGAGCGGCTGAGCTAAAACGATGGGCGGGATCATGACGTCGAAGAGAATCACGATCGGCATCCGAAGAGGGGCTAGTCCAGTGGGTGTCACCTACTCCCAAAAGTGGTGTGAGCTTTCGCCATGTATTACGGTGTGGCAGGATGCCCCGGTCGGGCCGAACTCTTCGGGTGCGAGTGTCGATCCCTCTACCGCGCTAGATCGGTATTCCAGGTTCTTCCGAGACACGAATTCCGAATGGTTTATCCCGATGTTGGAAGCGATGGCTTCGGGGCAGGTCTTCACGGACGAAGAGATCATTTGCGCGTTCGAGCAGAACAATGAAGGTATGAGTCCCAAGGTCGACGAAATCACATGGCGATCACCAGAGAAAATCAAAGAGCCCATCCAGTCGCCCGAGCCAACGAGCACCGCCGCTCCGCGTCGGCACTCGCGGCTCACTTGAAACGATGGGCGAACAAATAGACAAAGGCTTCTGCATCCAGTATTCGAAGCTGAGCTATCGACGGAAGTTCGTCCGGACCCTTTGGATGATGGCGGTCATTCCTGCGATGTTTCTCGTTTCCTCAGACTTTCGTGTGCTGGGCATCCCACGAGACCTCTGGATCGGAGCAGCGATTTTGGCAGCACTAGCGCAGGCGTTCTACACATACCGAAAATGGAAGGCCGAGCGTGATGCATAAAAGAATAGAGCCCATCCAGTCGCCGGAGCCAACGACGGCCAGGGCCGCCGTTGGTCGTTCCGTTGTCCTCCAATCGAACTCGACATTTCATTCGCTGGCCGTCGCGGCTCAGCTTTAGCGTTGGACATACAATGACCGAATTCGAAATCACGCTGCAGTTGGTCGATTCACCGGTGGATCAAAGCCAATCGGGTGGTTCTATGCCCGCAGATAAGTTGGTCGATGCGTTTCATGCATTCCCCTTCGCGGACGAAATCAAGCGAGCCGAGGGAATGGACGGAGCCACGTTTCCTACGATCACTTTCATTCGAAAGTCAGATCGGGAGGAGATCGCGATTTGGACAGACGATGCGGTATCCTATGACATGCATCTAAAGTCCGGCAGTTTTTCGCGATTCGTGAACTCGCAGACTCCTGCGCAAGTAGAAGGAATGCTGGTGAGATTCACATCCGAGTCCGTAGCTGAAATCGCACCAAAAAAGAAGGGCCTCTGGGGGCGGCTTTTCGGATGAAACAAAGGTCCAACCAACCGCCGCAGAGAACGGCGACAAGTCGCCGTCTCTGAGCTCAGGCGTTCGGCAAACCATGAATCGAAGCCGACGATACTCCATATTGCGCTGGCTCGGACTTTGCGCCGTCGCATATGCGGGATCATATCTCATCGTCAGAAACACCCACACGCATTGGTGGTTCGATAAGACCACGGAGGAGAAAGGCGCGTATACGTTCTTTGATTCGTTGTCGCGATCGGACGTTTTTCTCGCGTCATTTTTCCGCCCGTTACTTTATCTCGACCAGCACCTATTCGACCGTGATTGGATACTCGACAAATGGTAGAAAGCCGAACCAGTCAGTGCAGACAAGGCCGACAAGTCGGCCTGTCTGACTTCAAACGTAGCCGATGAATTCAGGTCTACCGGTTCTATTTTTGATTTTGGCCGCGATGTGTATCGGCGGAATGATTCGCATGATGTCGCTGAGGCGCATCCTGAAGCGTGACCATCCTAGTGTGTTTGCACGGGTCTCTGGTTCGAACGTCCAGATGGCGAATGATATCAGCTTTTCTAGGTTTTTACTGTCTGGTGCATACACCAACAGTGTTGGCCCGGTGCTCAGAAAGAAGTTAGACGCGATGCGGGTGTTCGTATTCGCTTACCTTTTGGCTTTCGCAGCCGCAATCGTAGGTCTGATCACGACATGAAGAAAAGGGCTATCCAGCCACCGCAGCCAACGACTGACAGCTCCGCTGTCAGTCGCGGCTGAGTTCAATCGATGCATAGACTGTTTTTTCACGCTCTTGCGCTTGCTCTACTGCCCTGTGTTTCCGGCACCACGATCGTCTACAATGAGTCGTTCGGTGAGTTTGTATCGAAGCGAGATATCGTGTTTCGCGGCGTCGTCTTGAAAATTGAAGAAATCGAGCGGGAACAGAGGACTTCGCAGACTCAAGCCAGAGAAGCTGAGCTTCCCGACCAACTCGCTACGATCGAAATAAGGGAAGTGCTCAAGAACCGCGACCAAAAGACTGAGATAAAGGCGGGTGAGACGATCCAGCTGGTCGTTCCAAGCACTGCCGGCGAGATTCGACTGTCGGGGCTTCAGTATCACGATCCAGGATATGAAGGGTTTTGGATTCTCGACAGTTCAGTCCCGAACTACGGGATGAATACCGAACGCGCACTTCAGACCCTCAATTTTGAAGATAGGATTCGGGAGGCTTTAGAATGAAGGCATATCCAGCCAGTCGAGCCAACGTCGGGCTGCGCCCGCCGCGGCTCACTTGAATCGATCGGCAGAAATGAAGTCTGCATTTCTCCTACTCCTCTGCACTTCGCTCATGGGCTGCGCTGCGAAGTATGACTACGTTGCCCAGACGACGGTCGAAGGCATTACGGTGCGTGTCGGTCTCAAGCACAGCCACCCGTTCCTGGCAGAGTATAAGCGCTTTCTTGAGGTTGAGCACGCCGGTGAATTCGAGAAGAAGGAGATCTTCCCCGATACGGGAGGATTCGCGTGGCTGGTCATCGCCGACAATCGTGGTGCACTTGAAGTCACGAGCATTGGCGGCATCGAGTTTTCTGAGGCGCTGCTAGCAAGCGGACGAAAGCAGCGAGACTATCTCGGTCGATTCGATTTCGACGCGAAGAAGGTCTATCGATTCATTCCGTCGTCGGAGGACCGACGTGAACCCAAGCCACCAGAATGAAGATGCCGATCCAGTCGCTCCAGACAACTCGCTACGGCGCTGCGCGCCTTCGCTCGTGTCTGATCTGAATCGACCGTCTGGTGTTCGCCGGTCACCCAGTCTAAACCGTCAAGCTCGATCTTAACACGAACCCTAAAAATGACTTCGAATCCCCCCTCGATTTTAGGGCCAGTGACAATGAAAGTGACAATGACGTCGAAAAACGGGGATGTCGCCGAAAGTTAAGTTATTGAAAATCAACACATGGCCTTGTGTCAAAATGGCACTGGGCCAAACCGGGGTTCGAATCCCCGTGGGGACGCCACTTTTAAAAAGCCCTCTGACGATCAAAAGTCGGAGGGCTTTTTGCATTCCGGCGAACCGACGGGGAGGCGAACCCCGGAGGGGTTGTCTGGCCACTCGCGTTGCTTGTAGAGTGGCGTGAAGCGGAACGGGCCGCGCGAAGGCGCGGAGGGCGTAGCCCCGCAGGCGTGAAACGCCGAAGCCAATCCCCGTGGGGACGCCACTTTTCGGAAGCCCTGTAACTCGAATGAGTTACGGGGCTTTTGGTTTCTCGGGGCGCCTCAAAGTGACAATGAAACTGACAATGACGTCTATCGCTGAGGACGTCGGGGACCGGCAGAAAAGGGGCTGAGAGGACCTGTGCTAAGTAGAGGATCCAATGTCTTCCTCCTCATAAAACACCTCCGAGGGAACTCGGATCGCGGTTCCCGTCGCCACCCATCCACAGCGTCCGGTTTTCGTTCGATTGCCCCGGGCGGGTCAGCGCTGCCCTTTCACGGGGCTTTCACGCAGCACTCTGAATCAGTTGATCGTTCCTAGCCGAGCGAACGGCTTTCAACCTCTTGTCCGCTCACATGTGGTCCAGTTGCGAGGCAGTGCAACCCGCGGCATTAGGCTGAGCGAGTTGGATTGGGCGTAGCCCAGGTTCGAACGCTGGACGGGTTCAACGAGGTGCCGCTGCGACACGCTTTGGGGAAAATGAATGTGCTTCGCACTGAGTTTATGCACTGAAACCTGATGGAAGACTCAGGAGTCGGGCGCCGGCGCTCTTAGATTGGGTGGCTGACCGTCTCAAAACTTTTCCCCCTGAAATGGCTGCCGTGGCCGCCTCTTTCATTTGCGCCTTGCTGTTGTTTCCGGGCTGTAGGGTCGGTTAGCCTATTTTATGCCATGAACAGGCAGCAATCGGGGCTTCGGTTGAAGAACTCGCCGGCCCGAAGGACAGTCGGTGTTTCAGAGGCTTCGTATTCAATTAAACCGGCTCCTCGGAACAAGCGAAGGAGGGTCAATTCGATTATTTAGCGGTGTAGCCGCCGTCGACCGGGAGATTGGTGCCGGTAACGTAGGTGGAGGCGTCGCTGAGGAGGAAGGCGACGGCACCGCTGATCTCATGGGCGTGCGCCATGCGACCGGTCATGGTCATCTGGCCGTAGCGCTGGAGAAAGGCGTCGGGCGGCGGCTTTGCGGGATTAAAGATGCCGCCGGGGCTGACGGTGTTTACGCGCACGCCCTTGGGGCCGTATTGGGCGGCGAGGTAGCGGGTGAGGTTCACCATACCGCCCTTGTGGAAAAAGTAGTCGGGCGGGGAGATCATCTCGGTGCCCTCGTAGAGAAAACCATTGGGGCCAACCATGCCCTGAATGGAGCCGATGTTCACGAGACTGCCGGAGCCGGCGGAGGCCATGGCGTTGCCAAACGTGCGCGCAGTGAGCAGCAGGCCGGTGGCGTTGGTTTCCATGGAGTCGCGCCAGGCAGCGACCGGATCGTTGAGACCGGCCATGGGGCGGCTGACGGCATTAAACACCACGCCGTCGATACGGCCGTGTTGGTCGAGCAAGCCGTCGCGGAGCGCAGCGAGTGACGCTTCGTCGGTGATGTCGACGGCGGTGGCGGTAAGCAGATGGCCGGCGGTGGCTGCGTCGGTCTGCAGGTCGGCGAGTTTGGATGGGTCGCGACCGGCCACGATCACGTGAGCGCCGGCGCGGGCGAGGTCGGCGGCGAGGGCGCGGCCGAGCAGGCCGCTGCCGCCGAATTGCACGACCAGTTTACCGGCCAACGAAATGGGAAAATCAGACATAGGGAGACGAGGAGGAGGCGGGCGCGGCGGGCGGATTTTTGATCAGCTTCAGGCGCTCTTCGATGTAGCTTCCAATGCCAACGACGTCGGCGCCTACGCCGAAGAGCCGGTAACCTTCTTTGACCAGCGTGTCAAAGGGAGCGATGAGCCCGGCGGTCATGGTGAACTTGCCGTGGGCGGTAGCGGCGGCGGCGACGCGCTGACGGGCGGCGACGACCTCGGGCGCGTCGAGTTGGCCGGCTTTGCCGATGAGGTGGCTGAAGTCGCCGGGGCCAAAGAGCAGGCCGTTGAAGCCGGGCACGGCGGCGATTTCTTCGACGTTGGCCAGCGCCTCGGGTGATTCGATTTGGAGAATGATGATGCGCTCCTGATTGCTGTGTTCGAGGTATTCGGCCATCGGCACGTGACAGAAGCGACCGTCGATGTTGCCCCCGTCGAGGGCGCGGCGCCCCATCGGATGGAAACGCACCCAGTTGACGATCTGGCGGGCTTCGTCGGCGGTGGTGACGTGCGGCACGATGATGCCGGTGGCGTCGGCTTCGAGGGGGCGGATGTAGTCGCTGTAGCTGCCCCGACCGACGCGCACGAGGGAGTCGATGTTGTGGAGGCGGGCGGCGCGAATCTGGTTTTCGAGACCGATCCAATCGTTGGGCACGTGTTCGGTGCAGAGCCACACCGCGTCGACGCCGGAGAGGCCGGCAATCTCGATCACGCGCGGGTCGGAGAGATTGATTTTCAGGATGCTGGGATAGTTCCCGGCATTGAGTTGGCCGAGGACACGGCTGGGGCGGAGATTCATGAGCGGTGATTTAGGAGGGAAAGGAGTTCGGGGATATCCACGCGGCGGGAACCCTCTTCCCGGCTACGGATACCCCCGATAAGGAGGGCCATGAGTTCGATGGTGTGCGCAAAGGGGCACGGCTCGGTGCCGGTGCGCACGTAATCGAGGAAACTCACGATCTGGCGATGAAACGCGGTGTAGGTATCCTTCAGTTGGATACGCTGGGGGCCGGCGGTGCCGGTGAGTTGAAAGGTGCCGAACGCCGCGCCGCCATCGGCAATGACCGGGATGGTCACCTGGACGCCGGAGTGGTGCTGGAGGTGGGCGACTTCGAGGCCGGGCTGGCTTTCCAGGAGAATGGAGGAGTAGCCGGGGCCGGTGAAGCGGAAGAGGGGCTCCAGCGCGTGGATGCCGTAGGTTTCCCACGCCTTGCAGGTGAGGCCGGAGAGCCAACGGAGTTCGCCGAGTGGGCTCGGGTCGGCAAGGAGGGCATCAAATTCCGGAGCGAAACGCAGACCGCTGGAGGAGAGCAGCCGGGCGCCGTTGCTGCGCCAAGCGATGAAGGTGCGAAGGTCTTCGACGGTGAGGGCGAGGGGCTTGTCGATGAAGACGGGAAGACCGGCTTCGATGAAGGGGCGGGCGCGGGCGACGTGGGTGTAGCCGTCGTCGGTGGCGATGAACACGGCGTCCACCTGCCCGATGGCGTCTTCGGGGCACGCCAGGATGTGCGGAATGAGCGCAGCGGGCGCGACGAGGCGGGCGTCGGCGGGATCGTCGGTCCAAATGTGCGTGACCGCTGCGTGGGGCAGGCCGACGGAGCCAGCCGGCTGGGCGTTGAGGTATTGGCCAATGACCGGGTAGGGGCAGGCGGCCATCAGGTCGCGGTCGTAGCCGTTGATGATGGCGGACCACGAGTAGGGGTGGCCGTTGCCGGGCACCATGCCGATCATGGCGAGGCGCAGGGGGGGTGGATTGGCAGCGTCGTCAGGCATGAAGGTCGGCGAGGTGAACGCGTTGGTCGCGTTGGGAAGCCTGAAGGGCAGCGAGATTGAAGCGGAGCGTGTGGGCGGCGTCCTCGAGCGTGCAGCGCACCGGAGCGGTGCCTTCGATGGCGTCGAGGAAAGCGTTCGCCTGTGCGGTGAAGTGGGTATCGCGTTCGGGTTGGGGCAGCTCGTGCCAGGTCCAGCCGGCGGCGGGATCGGTGCAGACGCCCCAACGATTGGCGTGGAGTTCGACCTTCACACTGCCGCGGGCGGCGTTGAACTGGAAGGTCATCTCGTTGGGCAGCTGGAACTGGTTGAAGACGTAATTCACCAAGGCGCCATCGTGGCGGGCGGCCACATGCACGGTATCCTCGACCTCCACGTCGGCCAGCACCTGATGGGCACTGTCGCAGATCAAACTGCGGGTGGGGCCGAGGACGCTTTCGATCCAGTTGGCCACATGGGTGAGGCCATCCTGGATCGCACCGCCGCCGGAGGCATGGTCCCGGTAGTAGGTGGAGGCATAGGCCGGGCGCAGCAGATGGAAGGGTTGGCCGGTGGTGACATGAGCCTGAACGATCGGTCCGAGTGAGCCGGCCTGCAGAAAGGACGCGGCAGCCTCCAGCAGAGGGAACACTCGGTATACATAGGCGACTCCGGCTTGGCACCCGGATCGATCACGAGCGGCAATTAGGGAATCGACGTCTTGCAGGGAGTGGGAAAGGGGCTTTTCGATAAGGACGTGAATACCCCGAGCCAGCAGGGCGCGTGCTATCTCCACGTGGGATGGCGCAGGCGTGCAGATGATCGCGCAGTCGATGCGTTCGTCGGGGGCGAGGCGTTGCCAGTCGCTGATGCCAGGCACCGCATAGTCGGCGGTGATACGTTCAAGCAGCGACGGGTTGGCTTCGCAGGCGATGACTGTGGCCCGCCCCGTTTGCTGGAAACAGCGCAGGTGGCGCTCGCCGATGCTGCCGCAGCCGATGATCAGAGCCGAATGGGATGCCATGAGGGGGTGGTCGAATTTTCAGAAACGAGGCGAGTCGTTCATCCGCTGGGATAAACGAGTTTGCCATAGATTAAAAAAGTATACACAGGTATCCATCGTGCAAACCAAGAGTGTCAATTCCGATATTGCCTATGATTACATCCGGAAGCGGATCCTGAGCGGAGAGTTTCCGCCGGCTCATCCCTTGATGACCAAGGCTTTGTCGGATGAGATCGGGGTGAGTCGCACTCCGGTGCGGGACGCACTCCGGCAGCTTGAGGCGGATGGGCTGGTGACGATCGAAGCGCGGTTGGGTGCTAGTGTTAAGAAGATGGAACTCAAGGAGTTCCAGGAACTCTGTGGGATGCGTTTAGCCTTGGAGAGTTATGCGGCGGGACTGGCGGCACGCCATCACTCGAGTTTTGATCTGCAGGAAATCCTGCTGCCCTTGGAGCGCATGCGTCAACTTACGGAGCAGATCGTCACAGAAGGGCACAGTGACCAGGTTTTTGCGGCCTTGGTGCGAGAGGACGTGCGCTTCCATGTGGCGATCATGACTGCGGCCCAAAATGAGCTCATGAAGCGGGAAATCCTTCGCTTGCACTTAATTAACCGAGTTGTCTCGGACAAGCCATCGGGGCAGGAGCCGTTGCCGGAGGATGAGCAGGGGGAGCGTCGACGGGCGGTTTTGGCCAGTCATGAAAAGATTTTTGACGCGATCAAGCGTCGGGCGGTGCAGGAGGCGGAAGCCGAGATGGAGGAGCACCTGCGGGAAATGGTAGATCACCATGTGCGCCTAATGGCGCGAGCCTCGGCGCGCACGCGCGGCCCGGAGCTATCTGAAGAGGAATTGCTCTACACGACCTGAGTGCAGTTTTGCGCTGGCCGGATGACTAGATTTGCCCGTTGTGGGCGATTTTGTGCACTTAGGCTTGTAAAGTGTATACACGGAACATACACGAGGATACTTGGCATTGTTCAAGCTCACTACCCCACGAACCTCCCAAGCTCAATTGATGAACAAGAACTCTTCACCCTATCACTTCCGGCGTCTGGCTTTTGCGGCGCCGTTTTTTGCGGCGGCGCTTTCGCCGACCATTGCCCAGCAAGCCGCTGAGGCAGAGCCCCATTCCGAAGAAGCCATCGTGATGTCGCCGTTCGTGGTGCATGACGAAGAGGCTGAGGGTTATGCGACCCAAGCCAGTTTGGTGGGCAGTCGTTCAGTGACGGAAATTGCCGACATCCCGGCGGCCCTCACGGTACTAAACCACGAACTCTTGACCGACCTCGGTGCTTTTGAAGCCAGCTCGGCGCTCAAATTTGGTGTGTCCGGCGTGACGCAAAACCAAACGATCAACGACGATACCAACATTCGCGGTTTCCGTGCCTCCCAGGCCATGCGCGACGGTGTCTTGAAGGCGCTCTACAAGCGTAACCCGATGTATGACGTCGAGCGAATCGAAGTCATCAAGGGCCCGGCCGGTATGTTGCTCGGTCAAAACGGTTACATCGGTGGTGTGATTAACTTCGTTTCCCGCGAACCGACTTTGAATCCGGAGGGCGAGATCAAGGCGTCGTTGGGGGAGGATAGCTACATGCGTCTCGAAGTGAACAGCTCCGGTCCGATCGTGAAGTCCGACGACTTCACTGCACTTTACCGGGTGACACTCGGCGCGACCAGCGGCGACACCACCAAGGATATCTGGGCAGATGACGACCGCTTCTTCGGCACCGGTCTCATGTTCCACTTTGGTGAGGATCAGCGCACGACGATCAATTTTCGCCTCTATAACAGCGTCGACAATGGTTACTTTTATTGGGCCGACTTCCTCGATGCCAGTTCCACGGCGCAGAATCCGATAATCAACCCGTATTCGACCCGCGACTTTTCGGTGGGTCGGGGTGAGGATGCCAAGTGGGATGACGAGGAGTGGTTCGGCACGGTCGATCTCATGACTCGCCTCACGGACAACGCCAACGTGCGGATTCGCTACAGTTACAACGACCATGAAGATGAGCGCCTCATCCTGCGTGGCTCGGCGATTGGCGCGGATAACGTCACGCTGCAGCGTCAATATATCCCGTATGAGAGCTACAGCTCGAGCCATTTGGGGCAGTTGGACTTCCTCTACAATTGGGAGACCGACTTCATGCGTCATGACATCAGCATGGGCGGTGACGTGTCCCACGGCCGCAGCCATGGTTCCAGTGTAGTGGTCGTGGCGGACCCGATCGACGTCCGTAACCCGGACTTCTCCAATGACGACAGCCTTGATCCAAACACGCCGCGGACGAATCGCAGCCGGGGCCAAAGCACCAACGCTTCGCTCTACATTCAGGACAATGCCTACTTCTTCGACGATAAGCTGATTCTCGTCGGTGGTTTCCGTTGGTTCGACACCTACAGTCGTAGTGAAAATCTCGCTACAGATTCAACCTCGATCAATGACAACCCCTGGGTGCGCACCTACAAGTATGGTGTAGTCTACAAGCCGGTGGACGGCCTTTCCCTCTACTTCACCGAAGCGCAGAATCTCATTCCGCAGTCGGGCTTCACCACTGAAGAAGTGCCGCAGCCTTACCGCGATCAGGAGGGCAACCTCACGGAGTTTGGAGTTAAGTGGAGCCGTGATCTCTCTGATACCGTCAGCATCAATATGACGGCGGCTCTGTTCGACATGGAGCTGACTAACGTCCGCACGCAGGGCGTGGGCTTCAACTCTCGTGGTGAGCAGATTTACATCCAGTCGGAGCAGGACTCATCCGAGGGTTGGGAAGCGGACATTGGCCTGCGTTTCAACTTCAGCGAAAGCGCTCACGCTGACCTCATCGCCACCTACTATCACGCCGAGACCGAACAGGCAGGCACGGGCCGTGCGACGGTAGACGCGCCCGAGGACGTTTACAGTCTGATGGGTAAGATCTCCTTCACGGATGGCCCGCTCAAGGGCCTGATGTTCGGTGGTGGCGCCTACGATCAGACGGAGAAATACAATGGCGGCTATTGGCTCGATTTCCCGACCACTTACTCAGCCTTCGCCCGCTACGATTGGGGTGAAAGCTGGTCCGCCCAGCTCAATGCCGAGAACCTGACCGACGAGTATTACCTCGTGGCGGTGGCGCTGAGCGGTCTGGTGCAGACCTCGCAGCCGCGCACCGTGCGGCTTTCCGTCGGTTACTCCTGGTAAGCCGGACGTGTTTTTTCGGTGGGGGCGGGAAGTAAGCGCCCGTCCCCTCCGTTGGTATGGTAGTCGTAGTAGTTAAGCTGGGGCGATGGCAGTTCACCATCGCCCCCTTTCCCGTTAGAATTCCCCTTTCTATTTTGCGGGCTGCAAGCCGCGGCGCCGATTTGCCGGCCCACCCTTGCAGGAGATCGATGCAAGCAATCTTCGGTTCGGCCGCGAACGTTTCGCCTGTCCCCTCGTTTCATCCCTTATGCCCATGACCCGGCTCTCTTCGTTACTCATTTCATTTGCGCTGACCCTGGGCGGGAGTGCGTCCGGCAGCGCCGCCGAAACCCCGATCGCGCCGATCGAACTCGGCGATCAGTTGCAGCTGTTTGCAGACCGCACCATCATCGGTGAGATTTCGGGCGCGGCGCGGTTGCAACAGGGCCAACCGGTCGAGCGCGAAATCGTTTTGCGCGCGGACGAGCCGTGGGAGGGCAGCGCGCTCTTCATCAGCTCGATTTTTGAGCACGAGGGCAAATACCACATGCTTTATCGCGGGATCAATGAAGGCACGGGCGACGAGTCCGCCTCCAGCGTCTATCTTTGTCTGGCGACGAGTGAAGATGGATTGGTGTGGGAGAAACCAAACCTCGGACTGGTGGAGTTCGACGGTAGCACGGCCAACAACATCACAGGCTTCGCCGACGGTGCTTCCACTACCTGGATGTTTACGTTTCTCGATCCGCGACCGGATGTGCCGGCCGACGAACGCATCAAAGCCATCGACATGCGCGACGGCGAACGACGGGCGGGGGGCGCAGGCAAGGGTCTGCGTGCGTTCATGCTCGGATCGGCCGATGGGGCGGTGTGGCATGAGCTCGGTTACGCGGCCGACCTCGTCAGTGATTGGCCCAACGCTTTTGATGGCGGCAGCGTATTTTGGTCCGAAGTGGAACAGCAATTTGTCGGCTACTTTCGCTGGTGGGATATCGATGCGCCCACCCACGAACGCTCCCTGCACGATTGGATGATTGACCGCAAAGGGGTGAGGTCGGTGTTCCGCTCCGTGTCGTCGGATCTCCACAGTTGGACGGAACCGGAGGCGATGGAATACGGGGATACTCCGCGTGAGCACATCTACGAGCCCTGCACGGTGCCGTATCCGCGCAATCCGTCGCTCTACATCACACTGGCCAATCGCTTCAATCCGGGCCGCCGCGCGCTCACCCTGGAGGAGGAGCAAGCGCTGCAGATCCGCAAGTTTCCGGGTAATACTCGGGTTCGGTCCTACACCTTTGCGAGCGATGCGAACGACCTTGTTTTGCTCTTCAGCAAACCCGGTTCCACGCACTTGGACCGTCCTTTCATGGAGGCGTTTCTGCGTCCCGGCACGGAACTGGGCAACTGGAGTTCACGCAACAGCTACGCACCGCTCAGTGGCGGTTTGTTGGAAACCGGACCGAGTGAACTTTCCTTTTATCTGACCCGCCATCACTTGCAGCCGACCAATCACATTCGTCGCATGTCGCTGCGCACCGACGGTTTTGCCTCCGTAAACGGGGCTTATGAAGGCGGCGAAGTATTGACCGAACTGTTCACCTTCGACGGTGACGTGCTGCAGCTCAACTTCTCGACCAGCGGGGCAGGGCAGGTGCGAGTCGAGTTACAAAACGCCGCCGGCGAAGCGTTGCCGGGGTTCGCGCTGGAAGACTGTGATCCGTTGATTGGCGATCGCATCGACGGCGTGGTGAGCTGGCGCGGACGCACCTCGCTCAACGCCTACACGGCCACGCCCATACGTCTGCGTATCGAGGTGATGGATGCAGACGTCTACTCGTTCCGCTTCACCCCGGTCGCTTCTGATTCATGAACTCCCTTCGCTCGCTTTGTTTCTCGCTCCTGATCGTCGCTACGGTGACCGCTCCGGCGGTGGCTGAGACTTGGCCGGATATCGGCTCGCGACGGGAACTATTTGTAGACCGGGCCTTGGTCGAATCGATGGATGGGGTGCGCATGGAATTGGCCCGTCCGCGCGACGAGGGCCCGGTGCTCATCTTCGAGGATCCGTGGGATCAGGCGGTGGTTTACACCACGGTAATCAAGGATGGCGGCGTCTACCGGCTGTATTACCGCGGCGGTGTGCCGGCGGCGGGCCTGACAGACCCGGCCGACATCGAGGTCACCTGCTACGCCGAGAGCACGGATGGCATTCACTGGAGGAAACCGGAGCTGAACATCCACGACTACGCGGGGAGGAAGACCAATATCATCCTGCCGCCCGACGCCCGTCGGATTTCTCACAACTTTTCGCCGATGCTGGATGACCGCCCCGGGGTGCCCGCCTCGCAGCGTTACAAAGCGGTGGGCGGACGCGGGGGCAACCGGCCGGTGCTCAGCGTGGAGACCGGTCGTTTTGAGCACGGCAGCGGCGACGAAGTGGTCGCGACCGGTGGCCTGCAGCGTCTCGTATCCGCCGATGGAATACACTGGGAAGTATTGCCAGGGCCGGCGCTCTTTGATGGTTATGCGCTCGACTCGCTCAATGTGCTCACGTGGTTGCCGGAGGAAGAGGTTTACGCGGTTTATCTGCGCACGTGGACGGAAGGAGGCACGCCCGACAATCCCGGTTTCGCCGGTTACCGGACGGTGAGCCGGGCGACGTCGCGGGATTTTATCCACTGGTCGAAGCCGGAGCCCATGAGTTACGGAGACGCGCCGCCCGAGCACATCTACACCAACGCGACCACGCCCTATTTTCGCGCTCCTCATCTGCTGATTGCTCTGCCGTTTCGTTTCTGGCCGGAGCGACGGGCTTACGCGGAGGAGGTGTTCGTCGAAGCCGGGGTGCATCCCGGTCAGCTCAAGGGCGTATCAGACGCCGTGCTCATGACCTCGCGTGGCGGCACCCGTTACGATCGGACGTTTATGCAGTCCTTCATTCGCCCCGGTCGCGATCTGTTCAACTGGCATGCGCGCAACAATGCGCCGGCGGTGGGGGTGGTTCCGACCGATGGTGGCGACACGATTTCGTTCTACACCACCACGCACTACACGATGCCCAGCGCGCAGCTGCGGCGCTACACCCTGCGTCCGGATGGTTTCGCCGCCGTGCGCGCAGACTACGCTCCGGGCAGTTTGCTGACGAAACCGTTTCGCTACACCGGAGACCGGTTGAATCTCAATTTTGCCACCTCTGCGGCCGGGTTCGTGCAGGTGGAACTTCTGGACGCCGACGGCATAGTGTTGGCCCGCAGCGATGAGCTCATTGGTGACGACCTGGAACGGATCGTCACGTGGAGCAACGGGACCGTGGTCGCCGCCCAATCCGGCCAGCCAGTGCGACTGCGTTTCACGCTGCAAGACGCCGACCTCTACGCGTTTCAATTTCAACCCTAAGACCCCCCTCGATCCTCATGCGTTCCTTCCTCCCTCGTTCCCGCCAGCTCATCCTCTCTGCTTTGTCTCTCCTGCTTGCCCAAGCCCACCTCTCCCTTGCTGCCGACGCCACGCCGATCGGCGAACGCCGTGAACTCTTCGCGGATCGCACGCTCATTGATTCGATGAACGGCGTGCGTCTGCAGTTGGCTCGCACCCGCGAAGCCGAAGCGGTGATGCAGTTTGATGAACCGTGGGAACACGCGGTCAACTACACCACGGTCATTAAAGACGGGGACCTCTACCGGCTTTATTACCGGGGCATGTTGCCGGAGCGCGAGAATGGCACCCCGCTCGAGGTCACGTGTTATGCGGAAAGCACTGATGGGGTGAACTGGGTGAAGCCGGAACTCGATATCTTCGAATACAAGGGGCGTAAGACCAATGTCATCCTGGCGCCCGATCTCGCCAAACGGGTTTCCCACAACTTCTCGCCCTTCCTCGATGACCGTCCCGGAGTGCCCGCGGCGGAGCGTTACAAGGGCGTGGGTGGCGTGTTTCACGACAACAGTGACTTGGTGCCCGACCCGGCCCAGGCCAGCGTGAGCGGCGGACTCTACCGTTACGTTTCGGCCGATGGCATCCACTGGAAGCTTGCGGCGCCGCAACCCATCCTGCCGGGCTACGCGCTGGATTCACAAAACGTGCTCATCTGGGTGCCGGCCGAGGAGCAATACGCGATCTACCTGCGCACTTGGAGCGAGGGTGGGGTGCCCGGCAAGCCGACTTATGCGGGCATTCGCACGGTGAGCCGTTCGGTGTCCAAGGACTTCACCAATTGGTCGGAACCCGAGCGCATGCATTTCGGCGACGCGCCTTTGGAACACCTCTACACCAATGGCACGCATCCCTATTTCCGGGCGCCGCATCTGCTGGTCGCCTTGCCCTTCCGCTTTTGGCCGGACCGTCAGGCTTATTCGCCGGAACAACAGATCGAGTGGGGCGTCGACCCGTCGCAGGCTCACGGGGTGTCCGATGCGGTCTTCATGACCTCGCGCGGCGGATTGGGTTATGATCGCACCTTCATGGAGTCCTTCCTGCGTCCGGGACGTGATCCCTACGCGTGGCATGCGCGCAACAACTCGCCGACGCTCGGTGTGGTGCCGACCGGAGATGGCGAAATGTCATTCTACGCTGTGACTCACTACATGATGCCGAGTTGTTTCCTGCGTCGTCACGTGGTGCGAACGGATGGTTTCAGCGCTGCGCACGGTGGCTACGAAGGCGGCACCCTGCTCACCAAACCGATCACCTTTGCAGGGGGAAACCTGGACCTCAATTTTGCCACCTCCGCCGCCGGTGGGGTGACGGTGGAGTTGGTGGATATTTATGGTGAAACGCTGGCCACGAGCGAGGAACTCATTGGCGACGATATCGATCGCAGCGTCACCTGGGTCGGTCGCGATGACGTTGCAGAATTCGCCGGGCAGCCAGTCCGCCTGCGGTTTACCCTGCAGGATGCCGATCTCTACGCCTATCGCTTTCACCGCTGACTCCGATGTGTGTCCCTTCCCGCTCAACGTGGCGCCGCCTCGTCGGTAGCCTGACCGTTCTCTTCGCTTTTACTGCCATGACTTCACTTGCCCAAGCCAAGTCTCCGTCGCTGCAGGCTGCTGCCGTAACGTTTGCTCTGGAACCCGAGGTCGGCGTGCCCGCCGACTTCACCGCGACGGGGATGAAGATCAACCGAGTGGAGAGTGATCTCAAAAGCACGATCATCCTGATTGAGCAGGGCGACCAGCGCATGGCGTTGTTTGCAACGCCGTTTCCGTTTGATTCGCGTCGGCCGCTGCAGAACGCCGCCAAGGCTATTCTGAGTGATGCGCTTGATTTGACGCCGGCTGAGATCGTGCTCGCGTCGTCCCACGATCATTCGGTGCCGGCGATGCACATTGCGCCGGGACCTGATGGGGATCCGACGGGCGAGGCCAATGACATTGGTCAGGCGATGATCGATGGATTGCGCCGCAGTGCGAGTGGCCTGCGGGCGAAGCTCGTGCCGGTGACGGTCGCCTGGGGCGTAGCGGAAGAACACCGCATGACCTACAATCGCCGCGGTCAGCGTGAAGACGGCAGCACCTATTTCATGCGCGAGGAAGACCGGGCGTTGTTGGGGGAGGATTTTGTGGGGCAGATCGACCCGCTGGCTCCGGTCGTGCTCCTGCGCGGCAAAGATGGTGCGGCGGTGGCGGCACTGGCACTGTTCACCGGTCACCCGGTGACGGCCTACAACCCCGAGGATCCGATGGCCTTTGGCCAGTGGCCGCAGCTCGCGACCACTGCGCTTTCGGAGCATCTCGGCGGCGCTCCGGTGGCGTTTCTGCAAGGCTGCGCGGGCGACATTAATTCGAAGTTTATGCTCACCGGCACGATGGAGCAGGCGCATCAAATGGCGGCGTATTTGAGCGAAACCTTCATCAAGGCGGCCGATGCCGCCCGCCCGGCGACAGACAGTGATTTTGTCTGGAAGCGGGCGACTGCCACCGTGCCGTTGGCTCCGCTGCCGACGATCGAAAGCCTGCAGGCATCTCTCGCTGAGATTGATGCTTTTGTTGTGCGGGCGGAAGCCGGCGACGAGGACACTCTGTCCTGCGTCGGACTCAACTTTCCTCGTGCGCTGAGCCCGATCTATCGTTCAAAGCTGGTCGCTCCGGTGCGGCGTTGGTATGCATGGGCGTTGGAACAACGCCAAGCCGGCACGGCCGATGAGCTGCCACGCGAAGTGGAGATGGGCATCGTCGCCGCACAGCTGGGCGGGGTGGGGATCGTGGGTCTGCCCTTTGAGGCATTCGTGCGCACGGGTTTTAAGATCCGTCAGGAAGCACCGCAGGCACTCGTGTTGACCGCGGCTTACGTGGAAGGCGCGCAAGGCTACATTCCCGATGCCACGGCGGTGGGTGACCTGGAATATCAGGCCGGGTTTTATCGCTATCTGCACGGACGACCACCTTACGCGGAACCGGGCGCAGATGCTGCGGCGGACGATGCGGTGGCCGCGCTGCGCAGTTTGCATCGGTAACGGTTTTGGCTGAGCGTCCCGTCATGTCTTCCGAAGCTTTTTACGAACTGGGAGCCGACAGTGAGGTCGCTCCCCAAGTGCAGCTCGGTTATCGTTACCCCGGCTGTCGTGAACCCGCTCGCATCGGGCGACGGGCGCGCTTTCACAGTGGCGCGGTGGTCTATGCCGACACGGTGATCGGGGACCATTTTAGCTGCGGTCACAACGCCACGATCCGCGCGGAATGCACCATTGGCGATCGGGTGGTGATCCTGCATGGCTCCACCTTGGAAGGGCGCGTCACCATTGGCACCGGAGTGAAGATCATGGCGCATGTCTATATCCCCAGCACGACGACCATCGGCAACATGGTGTTCATCGGCCCGGGGACCAACCTGCTCAATGCCAAGCTGCCCATGCGCAAAGCCGGCGTGCAGGGGCCGATGATCGGTAACCATGTCGTGATCGGCGGGGGCGTGACGATTGGTCCCGGCGTCACCATCGGGGACAATGCCTTCATCGCCGCCGGTGCGGTGGTGATGAAGGATGTGCCGCCCAACTCCCTGGCCCTCGGTTGTCCGGCGCAGGTGCGTCCCTTGCCGGCTGAATTTGGCGCCGGCAATGACCCGGCCCAGATCTTTGGCGGCGCCGATCTGTGGGACCAGCGTCCGAATCCCGAACCCTGGCCCGAAGGCTTCGACCCCTCGGCGGAGGCATGAGCGGAGGCAATGTGGTGCTAAAGTGGATACAGCGGCGGTGCTCATGGCGACGGAAGGCCGGGCTGATCATAAGTGCGTTGGCGGGGACGTTCGCGTCGGCAGAGGTGATTGATTTGGGCACGCGGCGGGAACTCTTTGTTGACGACTTTCTGACTGCTAAAGCTGAGCACGTGGAGTGGCGGGCACAGACGCCGCGTTTGGCCGGAAGGGCCTTTAACTTTGATCGACCGCATGAAGGAGCCTTTGCCGGCTACGTGAGTATCGTGACCGTGCCCGGCGAGGGATTTCGCGCCTATTATCGTGGGCTGCCCACGCCGTCGCGGGCGGCGGAAGGCCTCGATGTGACCGCTTATGCGACTTCAACCGACGGGGTTACGTGGTCAAAGCCGGCGGACAATATCGTGCTGCGGGAGCATGCACCGGCATCGCACAACCTGAATGTGTTTTACGATCTCAATCCGGCGGCGCCGGCGGAGGAGCGTTGGAAAGCGGTCGGAGGAATCCAGACGAGTGGTCTGCGACGTTTCGTTTCCGCGGACGGGGTTAACTGGACGCCGTTCATGGCGGGCGAGCCGATGATGCCGATCACGGACGATTATCGTTACGATTCGCTCAACGTGGTCTTCTGGTCGGAAGCGGAGGCTAAGTATGTCTGCTATTACCGAAGCTTCCGTGATTTTGAGGACGGGCGGCGTGTGCGTTGGGTGTCCCGGGCCACCAGTCTCGATTTTGTGACGTGGCATGATGAGGGGCCGATGGCGTTTCTTGATGCCGACGGTGATGCCGCTCCGCCCGAGCAGATCTACACCAACCAAACGACGCCTTACTTCCGTGCGCCGCACCTCTACGTCGGCATTGCCGGGCGCCTCGTCGAAGGCCGGCAAGTGGTCACCGATGGAATGGCCGCGCGGCTTGGCGTCGATCCCGACTATTACCGCGACGTATCCGATGGGGTGTTACTGACCACCCGGGGGGACCTGACTTACCAGCGGACCTTTGTGGAGAGCTTTTTGCGACCGGGGCCGGGCTGGGAAAACTGGACTTCGCGCAACAACTATCCAGCGCTGGGCATCATTCCGACCGGACCGCGGGAGATGTCGTTTTTTGTGCAGCGCCGTTACGGTCAGCCCGATCAACACATGGCGCGCTACACGCTGCGCACGGATGGTTTCGCCTCGTTGCACGCCGGCTACAAAACTGGCGAATGGCTGAGCCGTCCGATTCGATTCAGCGGCAATCGCCTTGAGATCAACTACGCCACTTCGGCGGCGGGCAGTCTGCGGTTTGAGCTGCAAGATGCAGCCGGTGAGCCGATCGATGGATTTGCGCTGGCGGACTCCCGACTGGTGGTGGGGGACGAAATCGCGGGCTGGGTCGATTGGCAGGGCGAGGTCGATCTCAGTGCTTTGGCAGGGCGAGTGGTGCGATTGCGCATCGAACTGCAAGACGCCGATTTGTTCGCCTTTGCTTTTGCGACTGAAGAAGCCAACGCGGCTCAAAACTCTGCGCCCAACACCATTCAACATGAGCCGACCCACCGACCCCCTCGCCCGTGAAGTAAACCCGCGCGTGCGCGGGCTTTTCATCAAAAACCTGGCCGATTTCCAGACGGAGCTGGCCCGCCTGCAGGCAGGCTTCTTGCCGGGAATCACCGATTGGCAACTTCGCCAGACGCTGCCGGGCATCATTTTCCGACAGTTTCGACGGGTGCAGGACCTGCGGCAACGGGGCCGCGAGCTCGGGTTGTCTTGGCCGGCCAAACATGTGGCCAGTTGGAGTGCCGGGCGGACCCTGTTGGATCGGCTCTGTCATGCCCCGGATCACGATGCTTTTGTGCGCACCGCGCTACAGGCGGTGCCGTCTGCTTTGGCTGCTGCCATCGATGGATACTTGCGGGAAAACGCGACGATCTACGACCAACCCAGCCAACCTCTGCTCGAGACCGATCGCGATGAACTCCGGGCCTTGGCCGAGCAGGCGTCGGCGTGGCGTGCGGCGGAACCAAGTCCGGAGAGTGAGGCGTTTGGCGTCGAAGTTGACGCGCTCCTCGAGGATCTTGTGGTCGTATTGAGCACGCATGCGGGACGGACCGGCGAAGTCTGTCGTGGCGGGCGGCGGATCGGGCGATTGCCGCTGCCGGATGCCGAAATTCCGGCTGGGTTTACGCTGCTGGAATTTGGGCCGGAAGCGCCGGCTGATGATGCAGACTACACCGAACGTTCGCGCTACATCGCGGTGAATTTTCTCCAGGAAGTGCAGGCGGCGGATTCCTGTGCGGCGCTGTTGTTTGATGCGCCGGACATGCCGTGGGAGTTCTTCTTCGATGCGAGTCGGCACATGTGGGATGAATGCCGGCACGCGTTGTTTGGGGCCCGCAAGCTGGCGGAGCTCGGTGTGTCGGTGGAAGCGTCGGGCCTGTCGACCAAGGCTTACGCCATGCGTCAAACGCTGACGCCGCTCGATCGCTATGCGGCGTTGACCACTCAGGAGGCTGATGCCTTTCCGGGCAAACACGCCGGTCTCAAGGAGGCGGTCGCGGAGAAAGATGCCACGAGTGCGATGGCGTGGAGTTACGACATCGCCGACGAGACGCAGCACGTGCGATATAGCACCAAGTGGATCCCGGTCATGATCGAAGAGACGGGCGAACCACGTTCCTACGATCAAGTTCAGGTCGATCTGCGTAACTGGCGGGCAACGGTCCTGGCGGAGGCCTATCGACCGGCGGCGCGGGCGTCCGCGCGGGCGAGTTAGGCCCGACGTTCGGCGTAAGCCCGAAGGGCGTCGGTCACGGCGTCGCCGGCCGGGGCGGCGAAGGGCGGGTTGTAGTGCGAATAGCGGTAAAAGCTGCTCATGTATTCGCGGTCGCCGACACCATCCGCATGAGGGATGTAGCCTTCGCTCTCGTTCACATAACCGCAGGGCAACAGTTTGGTGAAGGGTGAGACGGCTTTGAGGTGCTCACCGATTTCAACAAAGGGCTCAAAGGGAAGTCCGATCAGTGCCAGGTCGCCAAAACGGAGCAACGGGCAACGGATGGGCAGGGTGGGAGGTATTTCGGGGAGGCGGTTCTCCCGGTGCATGGAGAGCGCCCATTCATACCACCCGCGGATCTCCTTCACCAATTGGGCGCGGTAGCGCGGGCTGAGCACCTCGGGAAAATTAAGGCCTACGCAGGTGTAGGCGCCGTAGGTGTTGGTGAGGTGCGGATTGGCGATGAAGGCGTCGATTTCGGCGAGCTCTGCTTCGAGATCGGTCACCGACGGCAAGGCGGCGAGCGGGACCTGGACATCGAGGAGGTCCAGGCCGAGTTCCGGAACGGCGACCTGCTGGCGTTTCCGGTAGGCTTGCAGGAACGATTCGCCGAGGAGGTCACCCAGTTCGGCGGATTTGGCGATGTCGCCGGTGAGAAAATAGCGTGAGTTGATGTTGCCGGCGCAGCCCTGCAGGAAGGCCACCGGAGTATCGCCGCCAAACTCGCGGCGCAGGTGATCAGCCGCGAACTGACTCCACTCACCGGTGGCGGTCATGCGTTCCGGATGATAGGAGGTGACGGGATGGGCCGTAAAGCGGCAGAGCCCCAGCAAGGGTTGGCCGGCGTCATTGTGAAATGTCACGACATCGGCATCGGGATCGATCAAGCCGATGTAGTCCTCGCCCAGGTCCAGGCGTTCTTTTTCGCGAATGAAGTAGGTGGAGCCGTCGGGCCAGTGGCCTTTGCGGTTGTAGGACACTCGGGTCTCTTGAGCGGTGCCCCAGGAAACGGTGGCAGGCTCCAGACGGTCCGGCAGCGGAGTGGCGGCAGTGACGATGGCGTCCAACACTTCCTCGCCGAGGGCGTTGAGCGGGTCGGCATCGAGCGGCGGGATGGAAGAAACCTCCCAATCATTGGCCTGCCGTTCCGAAAGACAGGGCACGCAATGATTGTGGTCGCAGAAGAGGATGATCTGGTCTTCCGGAATCCCGAACACTGCGGCCAAGCGCGGCTTGAGCAGCAGGCGGAACGGGAAGGTGCGAATGTCGAGCGGACTTTCGACGAGGCAGATTCTCCGGTCAGCCTGCTCGAACAAGGCCACGGTCGTGATGAGGTCGGAGACGACGCGTTCGACGCGGGCCCCGGTGCGGCCCCGGGTGGGCAGACCGGCTGCGATTTTGGTGGAGAATGATGCGGCGGCGACGCGCAGTGGGTGGAGGGACAAATCGGACATGACGCAGATGGGGGCGGGTTTTCGGGTCAGAGCAGCCAGAACAGCAGGGCGGCGAGGATCACCAAGCCAACGATGGCGGTGTTGCGGGTGGCGCGGGTGTCTTCGCGGCGAGGGCCAAATTTCGCGAGCGGCAGCGCGATCCCGAGGTTGGCGACCAAGGCGCCGAGTCCAACCCATTGAAAGCTGATTTGGGGCTGGCCGGTAATGGGTTCCCAGAAGGCTATGAGGACGGAGGCGGCGAACCCGTAGGCAAAGCCTAGGAAGGCGGAGAGGGGCGTCGCACCGCGGACCCAAAGCGCGAGGATGAAGAGACAAAAAATCGGAGTCACGAGCAGGTTGGCGGTCTTGCTCGTCATGGCGGTGAAGTTGCCCGGCACGTATTGCACGAACAGGCTCGTCACGATCACGATCGCGCCGATTCCGGCAGCGAGAAACTTGGAAAAGCGCAGGTGCTGGGCCTCGGATTTGAACGACTTGCCGTTGCGATCGAGAAAGTCGGTCATGACCACCGCCGTGATGGAGTTTACCCCGGAGTCGACGCTGGACATGGCCGCGGCGATTGCGCCCGATACGACCAGACCGGTGATGCCGATCGGCAGGAAATGGGAGATGAAGTAGGGGAAGATTTTGTCGCCGTCGGCGGACAAGGTGAGCCCGCCTTGCAGGAGCTCCGGATACTCGGTGAAGAACGCCAGGAGGGACATGCCGAGGAGGGCGAGCACGGTGGAGACACCGGCGAGGGCCACCATTGAAACCAAATACGAGCGGCTGGCCGCCTTCTTGTCCTCCGTCGCCATGTAGCGTTGCACTGCGGTCTGATCGCTGCCGGCCGTGGCGATTTGCCAGAGCATGCCCGATAGCACGGCGCCAAAGAGTGACACTCGAACCGTCGGATCCCAGGTGAAGAGCGGCTGCGTGTCCCAGTTGGGATTCCACGACAGCGAGAACCACGAAAACCCTCCGAGCTTGATCGTAACGATGGCGATGGTGATGAGGGCGCCACCCAGTAGCAGGAAGAATTGAATCAGGTCGGTGATGACCACGGTGCGCAGACCGCCCATCGAGGTGTAGACCACTGCGACGATGCCGGTGAGAGCAGAGATGAGGGGAGTCCACTTCTCATCGAGCCCGATGATGATGACGAGAGCGAGCGAGGCGAGGTAGACCAGCAGCCCCATCCAGACCAGGCGCAGGAGAATAAACATGACGGCGCCGAGCACGCGCACGCCGTAACCCAGACGCTCCTCCAGTAATTCGTAGGCACTGGTGACACGCAGGCGCATGAGTTGAGGAATCAACCATCGGGACACCACCCAGTAGGTGAGCGGGGCCGAAATGATGAGGGCCAACAGAATGGTGGGACCCTTGTTCACCATTTCGCCTGGCTTCGAGAGGTAAGAGACGGTGCTCAGGATCGTGGCGAAGGTGGAGATGCCGATCAGCACCGGGTTCATGTGCCGCTTCGCCGCGATGAAGTATTCCGCCGTGCCCGAATCGCCTTTGGCGCACTTGGCACCCAA
This sequence comes from Actomonas aquatica, assembly GCF_019679435.2. NCBI lineage: Bacteria > Pseudomonadati > Verrucomicrobiota > Opitutia > Opitutales > Opitutaceae > Actomonas > Actomonas aquatica. The sequence goes on along the minus strand of NZ_CP139781.1, from coordinate 3,054,193 downwards.
CCACAGCACGACTCCCAGATAGAGAGCGATGATGCACCAATCGAGCCAGTGCAGGCCGGTGTGAAGCGCGGGCAGCACCTCATCGGTAGCCACGGAAGACTGGGCCTGAAGCAGGGGCGCCAGCGTAAAACCGATGAAGGACAGGAGGGAAAAACGGGTCAGACGTGGCATCGAATCAAAGGCGGTGACGAAAAATGAGCAGAGCAGGGCGACGGCCTTGGGTGCTGGCTGCTTGGATAAAAGTATACACGTGTATAAAAGGTCCAGTGTGAATCGAATTAAGTTGGCCGAGCCAGTTGGCGGAAGCATCCGCTGGCGACAGCAGAGGCCACAACGGTGGGTTTCCTAGCAAAAAGCATGCTCCGGACAATGGGCGGGACGCTTTTGCCGAAATTCTTCAACTTCAGGCAAGCGGTAGCCTGGAGCGGCTCGTCTTACCGGGTGCGAAGATGGTGGACTTATTGTGTATACACGTTGAGGTGGCTCACGGTTATGCTGTTACCCCCGTTCGAGCTCCCTTTGGTAACATGCTCTGTGCCCAGTGGCACCGGGCGGGGAGGACTGTCGGAATGACCCTTCTTTTGGTGCTGGTGGCCCTCAGCGCGTTGGTGCAGGGGCTTAGCGGGTTTGGGTTTGGGATGTTGGGGATGGCGTTGCTGTCTCCTGTGATTGGATACCGCGATGCGCTGGCGCTGTTGGTGGTCCTCAACCTCTTCATCAACTTCTGCAACTTGGCCTTTCACGGTCTGCGCTTCTCCTGGCAGGGGACCGGCGGCGTGATCGGTGGTCTGGCGGTGGGGGTGCCGGCAGGCATGTTTTTGGTGACGCTTCTGGATGAACGCATCCTCTTCGTTCTGTTGGGTGTTTTTCTGGTCTATGCGGCGGGCACGTTCCTATGGCGGAAATTGCGGGGCGGACCGGTCCCGGGGGTGGGCAACGCGTGGTTGGCGGGTGGCCTGTCGGGCTTTTTTGGGGGTGGGTTTAATGCCGGCGGACCTCCGTTGGTGAATCACTGCTTTCGCGGTGATGAGCCCTTCTTCGAATGTAAGAAGCGTTTTGCCGCGATGGTGTTTCTGATGTCGGTCTACCGACTCGTGCTGAGTGGTCCGGCGGGGCTGCACCTGCCCGTGGGATGGGGGGCTTTGGCGGGTCTATGTGGCGCGGTGCTGGTCGGCTTTTCGGGTGGGTTTTTCCTCTCCCGTAAAGTGAACAGCGATCAGATGAAAAACGCGGTCTACGGCTTCCTGCTGCTGTTGGGCGCCTACTTCGTGATCACGTTTGGTGGGAGATTGCTGGGAGACTAGCTCATGCGAGAATTCTTATGACTACAACTGCAGTGAAAAACGCGGACGACACTTGGGGCATCTTGGGCACGGCGGTGGTTCCATGGAACCGTGACGGAGAATTTGACGAAGGCTGTTTTCGCCAGCTGGTGGCCACGTTGGCCAAGGGGCTGACAAAGCAGCTCTACATCTTCGGCACCGCGGGTGAAGGTTACGCGGTTTCGGATCAGCAATATGCTCGGATATCGCAGACCTTTTTGGGCGCCTGCCGGGAGCACAGAGCGGAACCCATGATTGGGATCATTTCGCTGTCGCTGCCCACCATTCAGGGACGCATTGAGCAAGGTCGGGATTTGGGCTGTAGGACCTTTCAACTATCGCTGCCGGCTTGGGGCGTTTTGAACGATGTCGAGTTGGATCGGTTTTTTGCGGAGACCTGCGGGCGGTTTCCCGACTGCGAGTTTCATCATTACAACCTGCGCCGAAGTGGTCGGTTGTTGACCTCGGTGGAGTATCGCCGCGTGGCGGACGCGCATTCCAATTTGGTTGGAGTGAAGGCCAGCACCCGGGACCCGGCGGTGGTGGCGGATCTGCTGACGATGTCTCCGCGATTGAAGTTCTTTTTCACCGAATTTGGCTACGAGCTCGCGCGTCGAATCACTCCGCAGGTCGGACTGCTGATATCCTTGGCTGCCGTCGATTTTGCTTTCGCGCGGGACTTCGTCAGCGCCGATGCCTTCCGGCGAAAACAGATGCTGCCGGCTTTGGAGTTCCTCAGTGGAGGGATTCGTGAAATCGCGGCCGGTGGGATGCATATCGATGGTGCGTTCGACAAAATGATCGCGCGGTGTGCGTTGCCCGAGTTTCCGCTGCGCCTGCTGCCGCCCTATGTCGGTGCGACCGACGCAGACTACGAAAAATTCCGCACCTTCTTGCCCTCGGCAAGGGGATGAAGGCCTGGCGGAACGACCGCGATGCCCCTAACCCGGTTTCGCCTGAGGGCACTCCGTGACGTAGGCGCAGTGGGGGGACACAGTCAGTCCAGCCGGCGCACGGTTTGGCCGGGGAAGAACTTGGGGAAGATGAGCAGGGGTTCGGAGGAGAGGTAGCCCTGGGTCACCATTTGTAACATGAGGCGTGAGAGTCGCTCCGCGTAGGTGGCTTCGGCAAAACCGTAGTGGGTGATCGGCGGGCTCACGGTTTCGAATATACGGTCGTAGTCGCGTGCTACCAGAGAGACGTCCTGCGGCACGGCGAGCCCCCGTTTGAGCAGGTAGATGATGACCACCCACACATGCTGGGGTTTGGCGACCAATAGGGCCGTGGGCGGTCGGGTGGATTTAAACAGGCCGTTGAGTTTGGTGATGATGTTGGCGGTGGAGCCGTTGTGTCGCACCACCAAGGCGGTGGCGTTTTGGGCGTTGGGGCGCTGGGCGACCGCCTCCTTAAATCCCTCTTCGCTTGCGAGGTCGCCAGCCACGCCGCTGTTGGGGACGATCAACGCCATGCGACGATGGCCCTTGCTCAGTAGCACGCCGGCCGCATGGCGGCAGACGGAGCGGTAGTCGATATCGAGTGATGGCAGGCTGACCTCAGGATGACATGAGCCGAGCACGAGCGTGGGCACGTTTTTCTCCGCCAACCATTCCTGCAGGTCGCGGCTCACCGACATGATGACACAGCAGAAGATGCGGTTCTGGCGGATAAAGCTCTCGAGCTTCCGCTGCTGACTTTTCCCACTGCCGCTCGGGCAAACCAACACCTCGGTGAGGAATCCCTGTTCCGCGAGGTGGGCCCGCAAGGTGCCGATGCTGAGTTGCAAAGGCGTGCCCATGTGCGAAAGAGGCTCATGCGTAATGAATCCAACCAGCTGACTGCGGGAACGCTCCTCCGGCGCGGGCTTGCTGAGCAGTCGGTTGCGACGTCCTTGGCGAATGTCGATCAGCCCCTCCTTGGCCAGCAGGTGCAGGGCGGTGCGAACCGTTGGTCGACTCACCTGAAACAAGGTGCAGAGGCGCCGCTCGCTCGGTAGAAATTCCTCCCAGGTTCCTTCTTGAATGGCTTTCCGAATCGCCGCTGCAGCTTGCGAAGACAGTGAGCGGCGGGTCGGGATCTCGATCGGAACGCGGGAGCTTATCATAATATGTTACCAGTGCTTGCGGCTAGTTTGAGAGAAGTGAATGCGCACCTTGATGTGTGATGCCTGAAAACCCCCGTCCCGTTTTTTGGTCCGCGGTGCCCACTCCGTTGACGAATGATCTGACTGTAGACCCCGATGCGGTTTCGCGCGTGATTGACGACGCAGTGCAGTCGGGCATGGCCGGCCTTTTCCTCGGTGGAACGTGCGGTGAGGGACCGTGGTTGCCCGACGTCGAGCGTCGTCGCTTGGTCGAGACGGCCGCCAAGGCGGCCAACGGGCGGTTGTGTCTGGCGGCGCAGGTTTCGGATAACTCCGTTCCGCGAGTGCGAGACAATATCCGGCAGATGGCGGACGCCGGAGCCGATGTGGCGATCGTAAGTTCGCCGGCCACCTTTCTGAATGCGACGGCGGATCGCATCGTCGACTTTTTTGCGGGTGCCGTGGATGCCAGCGAACTGCCGGTGGGGGTTTATGACCTTGGCGAACATCGGCCGGTGCATCTGCCGGTGGATCGATTGGCTGAGATCTACCGCCTGCCGAAGGTGTGTTTGGTCAAAGACAGTTCGGGCAACGTGGAGCGACGGGCACAAGCGTTGGCCGTGGCCCGCGAGCGACCCGATTTGCAGCTCTTCAACGGTGACGAGTTTCGCTGTCTTGAATACCTTGAAGCGGGTTACACCGGCATGATGTTTGGTGGTGCCATTGCGATTGCCGCGCAAATGCACCGCATCGCCTCCCGCTGGGTCGAGGGGGACTTGGAGACCGCGCGAGCCGAGGATGAAGCCATGCGTCAGGTGCTGTTTGGCATCTACGGCGGCTCCGCCATCACGTGTTGGTTGACCGGCTTGAAACACTATTTGGTGCGTCGAGGGCTCTTTACGTCGGAGGCCTCTTTTCTGGGCTATCCGCTGACCGATGATTGCCGTGCGTTTATCGAGCAGCTGACTGCTGAGTCGGCGTGAATCGATCGGACGAAACTGCGGCAGCGAAAAATTCATGGCTGAGCGGGTCAGTTGCGCCTTGATGCGGCAGGTGGCGGAACAGGGGAACCTCCCCAAGCTGGTAAAATAATATGACCAGTTGTCCAATTTTGTTTGGTGGTCCGAATCAGCGGCATGCTGCCATACTCGAGTGCAACACCACGGTTGAGCTGCCTCAACCTGGCACCGGATCCTGCATTTCCCCATGAATTCCCCGGACCAACGCATCATCGTCACGGGCGGTGCCACGAACATCGGCCGTGCGATAACCGAGACGTTTTTGAAACGTGGTGCGCGAGTCGTGATCGGGCAGCCGGAGCCAGCGGTCGCGCGTCCGTTGATTGAGCGCTACGGTGAGCGGGTGGCGGCATTGCCGGTCGATGTGGGGGATCCAGAGCAGTGTCGAAACTTTGTCGACGCGGCGGTCGCGAAGCTCGGGGGGCTGGATGTGCTCGTGAACAACGCAGCAATCACGGGGCCTGCGGTGGTTGGTTCCCTGGAGGGGGTAAGGGCCGCAGATTTCGACCGTCTGGTGCGGGTGAATTTGGGCGGAGCGGTATTTTGTTCCCAAGCCGCCGCACCGCACCTGCGTGCCGCCGGTGGAGGCGTCATCATTCACATTTCGTCGGTCAACGCGATAAGGCCGCAGCGCGGTGCCATGCTGTATGCGGCGACCAAAGCCGGTGTCTCGTCGCTGGCTCAGTCGATGGGGGCCGAATTGGCGGCGGACGGGATCCGGGTGGTGGCGGTGGCACCGGGAGACATTCGCACCCCGGAATCCGAGCAAATGGCGGGTGGTGCACCAGGCAGTGCACCGTTGGGGAGTGGCGAGCCCGGCGACGTCGGCGAGGTGGTCGCGTTTCTCTGTAGTCCTCAGGCAAAGTATGTGACCGCCACCACTTGGCTGGTGGATGGCGGCTGGATCGGTTGAAAGGCTGCCGATGGTTTCAAAGTGGGGCCAAGGTGAACAACGCGTCACCCCGACGCACCGAGCGTTGACGGCGGCATGCGACCACGGTGCCCGCCCGCTCGGCGCGAATGACGCTCGGATCTCCTTCCGACAACGGCCAGACCAAGCCGATCGGTTGATCGGCCCGCACCGACTCACCGAGGTTGATGTTGCATGCGAACAGACCGTCGTGTGGGGCGGGATGGTGAATCTGCAGGTGAGCCTCACCTGCATCCCGCGAACTCCGGAAGCGTTGTTTGGCCAGCGGGCCGATTTCTCCGGCCACGCAGCCCAGATGGCGGAGCAGGTTGTGCAATCCGTGATCCAGCGCCGACAAGTCTTCCGGGCGAACGCCGCCAGCCCCGCGACACTCGACGTAAATGGAGGGAATGCGGCGCTTGTGGGTGGCACTCAAGGTGCGGCCCGGCAGAAAGGGCGCGGCCCAACACCAGAAACGATCAAAGCACGCGGACATGGCGCGCTGTTCGCGGTCGATCTTGCCGGCGGCAATCATGTATCCAACCCATGGATGCAGCTCGTAGGCGTTGCCACCGCTGTGCAGGTCGACGTAGTGCGTCGCCTGCGCGAGCACCGCGGACTCGAAGAGGTGGGCCAGACGCGCGGTTTCGGTGCCGGTGGCGGAACCGGGAAACGCGCGGGCGAGATTGGCACTGTCAAATGGGTGGCAACGGGCCCCGGCAAAGAATGCGCCCTCGTTGAGCACCGGAATCATGACCACCGTGCCGCGCAGGTCGCCGGGACGCCAATTGTCGATCCATTGGCGGAGCAGGGTGGGCCCCTCGTATTCGTCGCCGTGAGTGCCGCCGTTCAGCACCAGGACGGGGCCGGGTTGGCCACGCCAGATCCAGGCATCGAACCCCACGTCGCCGGAGGTGAAGCGATGGTGATGGAACCCGGGCCCGAGGGACTTGAAGGAATAGCCAATTTTGGAAGCGACATTGGACATGATGAAAAACGACGAAAACAAAGCTGACCTTGAGCAGACCGCCGCGAGCGCGGCAGGACAACGTGTGAGAACTGGGCAGGGGGCCGAACCAGTGGCCACTTGGAGTGGCGATGGCGCGGCTCGTCGTCTGGTGCTCCGGAACGGACTTTTTGAAGTCGAAATCTGGCCGGAAAAAGGAGGCGCGATCACGCGCTATGAGCATCGCGCGACTGGGATCGATGTGATCTGGCGCAACCCCTATGGCCACCCGCCGCGGCTGCGTCCGCTGGACCAGCCCATGGCTGGCGGCAGTGATCTCTACGACGTGATGGACGGTAGTTGGTATGTATCCTTGCCGAACGGTTTTTTTGCCGGGTCCTACTTCGGTGCTCCTCTTGGAACCCACGGTGAACTGCGCAGTCTGCCGTGGGAGGTGGTGGGGCTGGAGGTCGAAACGGACGCGGTGCGGGTGCATCTGGTCGGGCGTTCGGTGCGCACGCCGCTCGCCTATCATCGCAAGCTTACGGTGCGGCGAGATGATCCGCGGATGCACTGGGAGGAACGGATCCACAACCGGTCCTCGCTGCGTTTGCCGGTAGCGTGGCTGCAACATCCGACCTTCGGTGGACCTCTGGTGGACGGAGCGCGGCTGCTGGTCCCAGCGGAAACCGTGCGGGTATTTGCGGCGGATGATCCTGACGCTCTGCAATTGGAATCCGGATACAGTGGGGCATGGCCCTGGGTGCCGGAGCGGGCGGACGGCACACTGCGGGATTGCAGCGTCGTCCCGGCAGCCGGATCGGGCGGAGATCATTCGGTGCAGCTGACGCATTTGAGCGAGGGTTGGGGCTGCGTGTGGAACGAAGCCCGCAATCTGGGGTTTGCGCTCGAGTGGGATGCGGAACGCTTTCCGTATGCTTGGTCCTGGAATTCAGCAGGCGGCATTCCCACTTACCCGCTGTGGGGAGAAGGCCATATTCTTACCTTACAGCCGAGCACCTCGCCGGTGGGGCGATTTGATGACCTGGTCGCTGGGAATGAGGTGCTGTTTGTTGATGGAGGCGAGAGCATCGCAACAACTCTTACCACTGCATTCGTCTCGCGGGAGAGTGACGCCCGCATTGATCGCTATTCCACATGACGAACTCATCACACCCACCTATCGCATCAGCTGCACGGAATCCGGCGGCTCTATCCATGGGGGAGGGCAATACGCCTTTGATCCGCTCGCGTAGTATCGGTCCGGCCTTGGGATTGCGGGAGCTTTGGTTTAAATACGAAGGCGCGAATCCCACCGGCTCTTACAAAGATCGTTTTGCAGTGGCGGCCGTTTCCCGGCTGGTAGAGCAGGGCAAACGACTCTGTCTTGGCACGTCCAGCGGCAATACCGGTGCGGCTGTCGCGGCCTACTGCGCACGGGCCGGAATCAGCTGCCACCTGGCGATCGTGGAGGGGGCCCCCGAAGGCAAACTGCGGCAAATGCGGGCCTATGGGGCGGACCTTTTGCGCATCCGCGGCTTCGGCACCTCGCCGGCGGTCACGCAGGAGGTGATGCAGGGGCTGGCGAAGTTGGCCGCTGATTTGAATGGCGGGGTGGAGGTCAGTGCCTACGCCCTGTCGCCACACGGCATGGCGGGGGTGGAGTCGCTGGGGCATGAACTGGCGGCAGCGCTTCAGGATCGGAACTTTGAAGTTTTCAGTCCGGCAGGCGGCGGTGGTCTGACCCTCGCGGTGGCCCGTGGTTTGCGGACGGCGGGCGCGCGGGCGGCCGTCCATTGTGTTCAACCCGAAGGCAACGACACCATTGCCGGGCCTTTGCGTCGCGGCGAAACTAAGGCGATAGCTCAGGACTCGTTGACCCAGATCAGTGGTCTGCAGGTTGGTGCGGTGCTGGATGGCAACGAAGTCATCGCAGCCTGTCGTGCTTCGGGTGGGCAGGGACATGTGGTCCGTGACGTAGCGGTGTGGGCGATGCAGGCCCGGTTGGCGCGGGAAGAGGGGGTCTTTTGTGAGCCGGCTGGCGCGGTGGCGCTGACGGGACTGGTCGAGGCCGTTCGTAACGAGGATGTGGATACACATGCGCCGGTGGTTTGCCTGGTGACAGGGTCGGGGTTCAAAGATGAACGCTCGGTATTGCGAATGACTGGCGTCGACGAGACGCCCACGGTGGGCGGTTGGATGGACTTCGTAGCCAAAGTGACGAATTCGGAGTGAGTTGGGGTGACGGGGCGGTTTCGTCGGCAGCGGCGATGGGCAAGAAATGTTACCAGACGGTGCCCTTTGACGGTGACCATGCGCTCCCGTCTGCTGCGGCATCGACGGCGTCGTAACCCCTCCGTCGCAACTCATCTGCTACCAAAGAATACTCATCTGTAGTTCTAACTATGAATAAACGACTCAAGCTGGGGGTGCTTTCACTATCCCTCCTCGCGGCTCATCACGGCCAGGCTCAAGCGGTCTCTTCCTCGAACACGTCCTCCGAGACCTCGGACGATGTGGTTCAAATGTCACCCTTCGTCACCTCGACCAGTGACGACGAAGGTTATCAGGCGCAACAAACGGTGGTCGGCAGCCGCTCGGCGCAGGACCTCATCGATTTGCCCGCCAGCGTGGGCATCATCAACCTGCAACAAATCGAGGATCTGGCCGCAACCTCGGTGCACGACGTGCTGCGTTATGGCGTGAGCGGCGTGACCCAAAACCAGTCTTTCAACGACGACGTCAACATCCGCGGCTTTCGCGCCGGGACTCCGCTGCGCAATGGCGCCCTCCGTAATGCCACCAACAAAGGAGCACCGCTCTTCGATGTGGAACGGGTGGAAGTCCTGAAGGGACCGGGTGCGATGCTCAACGGCTCCAACGGCGGTATCGGTGGCACGGTGAACTATGTGACCCGCCAACCGACCGCCACGCCGCAGGGAGAGGTCCAGCTATCGTTCACGGATCAGTCAGCGGTGCGCATGGAGACCAACGTTTCCGGGCCGCTCCTCCGTTTTGACGATCTCGATGTCAACTATCGCGTCACTCTGGGCTACCTCGATTCGGACGAACCTCGGGGCAAGGCGATGGAGTGGGAGGACCAGAAGTTCTACGGTGGTGCGCTCGCTTTTTATAACAAGAACGGCACCAGCCTCACCATCAATGGCTACTACTGGGAGAACAACGACTACCTCTACCTGCACGACTTCCTCGATATCACCCAGACCCCCGATCCGGTCTCCGGACTGATTCCGGCCGTGTTCAATCAAAACTCCACGCCGGACTTCCGACCCGGTCGCGCGCAGGATGCCTTTTGGCCGTTGGAGAGTTCGACGATCGATGTGACTTTCCTGACGCAGTTGACGGAGAACAGCAACTTGCGCGCGGCTTACTACTACGCCCACCACGATGACCGTCGCCGCAACAACCGTGGCATTTCCGTGCAGGCCGACAACTACACGTTGAACCGGCAGGACGTGCGCAACAACAACACCAGCAACAGTCACAGCTACCAGATCGACTACCTGCACGAGTTCGAACTCGATTGGGTTACGATCAACTCCACGCTGGGTGTCGATGGCAGTGTGAACGACGGTTTGTTCTACCAGGTCGTGCTCACCATGCCGACCCTCGACACGCGGAATCCCGATTATACGGCCGATGCCGCCTGGTTCGCCCAGTTCCCGAACGACGATGCCTACTTCGTTAACCTGCCGGCTGGCGTCACGGGCTCGCCGACGCGCCGCAAGTCGCACAACACCAATCTCTCCTACTATTTCCAGGAAAACATCTCGTTCCTCGACGAGCGTCTGACGTTTGTTGGCGGCCTGCGTTGGTTTGAGACCGATGGTTACACCGATAACTTCATCACGGGTGAAACGACCCACGCAGATCCCACCAACTTCAAGGTGCACAAGTATGGTGTCGTTTTCAAAATCACCCCGAGTCTCTCGATCTACGCCACCGATGCACAGAACGTCTTCCCCGCCGCTCCGGGTTTCACCGACCGTTTCGACCAATCCGACCAGCTGGGTGAACCGTTCCGGGACTCCGAAGGCAAGCTGCGCGAAGTGGGTCTCAAGTTTAACCACGAGCTCACCGAGAACCTGCGCATCTACGGTTCGCTGGTCGCGTTTGAAATGGAGCAGACCAACATCCGCACCTTCGGCATTCTGCCGGAATCGGGCAACATGGGCCTCATCCAGTCGGCCAAAGACTCTGCGGACGGTTGGGAAACCGACCTCGGCTTCCAGTTGGACACCGCCGGTGGTCGCGCCGACATCATCCTGACCTATTTCAACGGTGACTCCGCCATCGCCGATGACGAAGGCGAGGACTACGTTCGCCAGACCAACGCCTTCGTGCCGGAAAAGATCAGCCTGTTGGCCAAGTATTCCTGGACCGAAGGACCGCTCTCCGGGTTACGCGCCGGTCTCGGTATCGAAGATGAATCCAAGAAGCGCTACGGCGCCTTCATCCTTGATCGTCCGCTGCTGGCCGATGCCTTCGTGGGCTACACGTTCAACGAAACCTGGGACGCCCAACTCAACCTGAACAACCTGACCGACGAGCGCTACATTGTGCAAACTGCGGCCAACGGTCTGGTCCAGGCATCCGATACCTTTCGCGCCAAACTGACGGTTTCCTACCGCTGGTAGTCGTGCTGTAGTTAGTAAGCGATGGGGGCGGACGGAGAGGGTCCGTCCGCCCCCTTTTTTAGTCACCTTCTGGAGGCGTGCCACGGCATCTCTCCGCCCTGCCAACCTTTTGATCCTTCGCTCATGACCCGTTCCTCGTCGCACTCACGTTTTCGTTCCTGGCTGACTCCCACTTTTGCCTTGGCCATCGCGGCCACCGGCGTTTCCGCCGCCACCGACATCGGTTCCCGGCGGGAGCTTTTTGTGGAGACCTCGCTGATCGAGTCTGTCTCCGGTGAAGCGCAGCTCCGCCTCCACCAGCCGCAGCCGCAGGAAATTTCGATTGTGCACGACGAGCCTTGGGAAGGCGCGGGCAGTGGTTACCACAGCGTCTTTCAGGACGGGGACCTCTACCGCATGTATTACAAAGCATGGCAGCGGTGGATCGGACCCGACGAGCCCAACACCGACAGCAATCCGCTGCTCACCGCCTACGCCGAAAGCGACGATGGCATTCACTGGCGCAAGCCGGCCCTCGGCCTGCATGAGATCGCCGGCACCAAGGCCAACAACATCGTCCTCGTGAGCGGCATCGTGGGGGCGGTCGACGCCGATGCCGGCCATCCGGCCTTCTTCAAAGACGATAATCCCGACGCCACGCCCGACGCCCGCTACAAAGCCATCCTGCGCTCCCGCGATCCGCGTGGTCTGCTCGCCTTCAAGTCCGCCGATGCAATTCACTGGGAGCCCATGGCCGATGAGCCGGTGATCACCGACGGTGCTTTTGATTCGCAAAACCTAGCGTTCTGGGATGCCGCCAAAGGTGAATATCGCGCCTATTGGCGATTCTTCCACGATGGGGATCCCTACGTGCATCGCGATATGAATCCCATCGGCACGCGTGCCATTCGCACGGCCGTTTCCCAAGACTTCATTCATTGGGAAAAGCAGGAGGATCTGGTCTACGTCGATTCCCCGGAAGAGGCCCTCTACACCAACGCGATCAAGCCTTACCATCGCGCCCCGCACATCCTCATGGGATTCCCCATGCGTTACGTCGACCGCGGTTGGTCGGACAATATGCGAGAGCTGCCCAATCCCGAGCACCGCGAGTGGCGCGCCTCCCGCGCCACCCGGCTCGGCACCGCGCTCACTGACTCACTCTTCATGGCCAGCCGCGATGGGGTGACCTTCAAGCGCTGGAACGAAGCGTTCCTGCGTCCGGGCATGGAACGCGATGGCACTTGGAGTTACGGTCAGCAGGAGATCGCTTGGCACATGGTTGAAACCAAGTCGCCGATCGCCGGTGCGCCGAACGATCTCTCGTTCTACGTCACCGAGTTTTATTGGACCGGCGCCAAGGGCAGCGCGATTCGCCGCTACACCCTGCGCCTCGACGGATTTGTATCGCTGCACGCACCCTTGGCCGGCGGCGAACTCACCACCAAGTCCGTCACCTTCAGCGGCAGTGAACTGGTGCTCAACTACTCCACCTCCGCGGCCGGCACGGTCTGGGTCGAGCTGCAGGATGCTAACGGCGAGCCGATCCCCGGCTTTACCCTCGAGGATTGTGAACCGCTCTTCGGTGACACCATCGAACGGCGCGTCACCTGGGGCGAAGGGGCCGACCTTTCCACCTTGGCCGGAAAGGCGGTGCGCCTGCGTTTCGTCGTCGAGGACGCCGATCTCTACGCTTACCAATTCAAATGATGCGAGCCCACGGCACACTGGCCTTCGCGTTGACGCTGGCAGCGGGTTTCGCCCCGGCCCTTGAGGCCGCCGAACCCACGGATATCGGCGGTCGGCGCGAGTTGTTTGTGGACGACACACTCATTGCGCAGATGGAAGGCGAGGCTTCACTCCGCCTGCATCAACCGCAACCCCGCGGGATCGCAATTGTGCATGACGCTCCCTGGGAGGGCAGTGGCAGTGGCTACCACAGCGTCTTTCAGGACGGGGAGCTCTACCGGATGTATTACAAGTCCTGGCAGATCAATCCGCTCGGTGAAGCCCACCGTGACGCGCCCCGCAATCCCTTGTTCACCGCGTATGCAGAAAGTGATGACGGCATTCACTGGCGCAAACCGGCACTCGGGCTGCACGAGTTCAAGGGCTCCACCGCCAACAGCATCGTGATGGTCAGCGGACCGCAGGATGGCGTGAACGTGAACGCCGGCCATGTCGCGGTGTTTAAAGACGAGAACCCGGCCGCTCCGCCGGAAGCCCGCTACAAGGCCTTCTTCCTCACCAAGGAACCGCACGGCTTGCTGGCCTACCAGTCACCCGACGGCTTGGACTGGTCGCCGATGAGCGCCGAGCCGGTGCTGACCGACGGAGCCTTCGATTCGCAGAACCTCGCTTTCTGGGATCCGGAGCACGAGGTCTACCGCGCTTACTGGCGTTATTTCGACGAAGAGTCGGCCGAACACCGCTACAGCGGCGTGCGGGGAATCCGCACCGCCACCTCGACCGATTTCATCCATTGGGAGAACCAGCAGAATCTCGCCTACGACGACACCGCGCGGATGCAGCTCTACACCAACCAGATCAAACCCTACTACCGTGCGCCGCACATCCTGATCGGGTTTCCCGCGCGGTATATCGATCGTGGATACAAGCAGCCGGAGGGGCAGGATGCCGCCGAAGTCGACAACGCGACGCTGATCGAGAACTGGACACCGGCCCTGCGCGATTTGCCGGAAGCGGAACACCGCGTGATGCGGGCGATGGCATCGCAACGCTACGGCTCGGCGATCACGGACAGTTTGCTCATCGCGGGTCGCGACGGTGTCTCCTTCAAACGTTGGGACGAGGCCTTCCTGCGCCCCGGCATCGAGCGCCCGGGCACCTGGCACTATGGCCAGCAATACCTGGCCTGGCACGTCGTCGAAACGGCCTCCGCTGTCGCCGGTGCGCCCAACGAGCTCTCCCTCTACGCGGTCGAAAGTTATTGGACGGACAACTCCAGCGAGCTTCGCCGCTACACCCTGCGCCTCGACGGGTTTGTGTCGCTGCATGCGCCCTTGGCGGGCGGCAGCCTGACCACCAAGCCGATCACGTTTGCGGGCGCTTCCTTGTCCCTGAACTATGCGACTTCGGCCGCCGGTGCGGTGCGGGTCGAGATTCAAGATGCCGACGGCAAGCCGCTGCCCGGTTATGCGCTCGCAGACTGTGAACCGCTCTTCGGCGACACGGTGGATCGGGCGGTGCGTTGGAATGGTTCGAGTGATGTCTCGGCGTTGGCCGGTCAGTCGGTGCGGCTCGTCTTCGCGCTGAGCGATGCCGACCTCTACGCGTATCAGTTTCAACCGTAGGCCGTAGCTGCCGAAACCGTCGCGATGAAACCCCTGTGCCTCCTGATCGGTTTCCTAATCGCGGCGCTGACGACCCGGGCTGCTGAGCCGACCCGGCCCAACATTGTCATGATCATCGCGGATGATCTGGGCTACTCGGATCTCGGTTCCTACGGCGGCGAAATCGCGACCCCGCATCTCGATCAACTTGCCGCTGACGGCACGCGCTTCACGCAGTTCTACAACAACGCGGTCTGCAACGTCACCCGCATCTCCGTCTACACCGGACAGTATCCCCGGCAATCGACGCGACCGTTGCTGCAGCCCAATACGGTGACCTTGGCCGAAGCCCTGCGCGCCGCCGGTTACGCCACCAGCCTGATCGGCAAATGGCATCTTGGCGACGAAGCCCCGCGAAGGCCGATCGACCGTGGATTTGAGCACAGTTACGGCGTGCTCAGCGGGGCCTGCAACTTCTTCGACCCGGCGCAACCGGACCCGGAATTCTATACCGGCCATCCCGGTCATTTCCGTCCCTTCGTGCGCGACGGTCAGCCCATCACGGAATTCCCGGAGGGCTTCTATACGACCGACGCTTTTGCCGCGGAGGCGGCGGATCAGATCCGGGCGGCGGTGGCGGCCGGACGACCGTTTTTCGTCAACCTGGCCTATACCGCGCCTCATTTTCCGCTGCAGGCACCGGCGGCGGACATTGCCCGGCAGCGCGGCCGTTATGCCGCGGGATATGCGGTGTTGCGCGAGCGACGTTTTGCGCGGCAGGTTGAACTCGGTATCGTTGATCCGGATACGACGACGCTCACGGCCCCGGATCCGCAGACCAGCGATTTTCGCTACGACTACGCCGTGACGCCCTGGGCCGAACTGAGCGCAGCGGAGCGCGAGTTGGAGGAACGGCGCATGGAAGTCTATGCGGCGATGGTCGAGCGGCTTGATCACGGCGTGGGGGAGGTGCTGGCGGCGTTGGAGGAAACCGGGCAGGCAGAAAACACCATTGTGCTGTTCTTTTCCGACAACGGCGGCTGCGCCAGTCTACCGGAAGCGACCCGCATGGCGGATTATCGGGCCTACAATGCGGCGGCTTCCAGCATCGGCGCGGTCGACAGCTATGAGTTTGTGGGACCAGCCTGGGGTTGGGCGCAGAACGCGCCGTTTCGCCGTCACAAGGTATGGACCTACGAAGGCGGCATCGGCACCCCGATGATTGTGCGTTGGCCGGGGCAGTTGGTGCCGGGGACCATAAGTTCCACCCTCGGTCATGTGGTGGATCTCATGCCCACGCTGCTGGCAGCGGCGCAGGCGGATTACGGCTCATTGGCCGAGCAGCGTGATGCTCCGCCGTTGGCAGGACGCGATCTCCTACCGGTTTGGCGGGGAGAGGAGTCGGACGTGCGGGCGGAGCCTTTGTGCTGGGAGCTGATGGGTAATCGCGCGGTGCGGGATGGTCGCTGGAAGCTCGTGTGGGGTGCCGGTAAGCAGCGCTGGGAACTCTACGATTTAGATACTGACCGTGCGGAGACAAAGGATCTCGCGGAGCATTATCCCGCGCGAGCGGCGGCGCTGGCTGCGGTGTGGGAGCACTGGGCGGATCGCGTCGGCGCTACTCGTTGAGACCGAGCTCGGAGCGCATAGCGTCTGCAAACGCAGCGTGCCCGGCAGCGTTCGGGTGAATCGGATCCGCCAGCCAGGCGCGCCGTTCGACGAGGGTGGGGCGGCGTTGCATCCAGTCCGTCCAATGGTCGATCAGGATCGTGTCGGTATCCTCCGCGACGCGGGCGATGATGGCGTTGTAGGCCGGCAAGTCGGCGCGGGTGCGGGCACCCTCGGCGGCGTCGTCGATCGGGTTGGTGCGATGGAGAATCGGGATGGCGCCAAGGTCACGGACACGCGTCAGCAGCGTCCGCAGGTTGGCCTCGAAGTCGGCTCGGCCCGCCTCGCCGGCGACGGCGTCATTCATGCCGATCATCAGGGAGACGACATCGGGTTGGAAGCGACGGACCCGCCAATCGAAGTCGGCGAGCAAACCGCCGGTGCGTTCGCCGGAGATGGCGGTGTTAATGAAAAAATCGCGACGGCGGCCGAGATCCCAACGCACGAATTCGGAGAACAACTCCCCGTAGGAGCGGGCCGGGCCGAGCCACTTGGCACCTTGGGTGATGGAGTCGCCGGTGATGACCCAGGTGAGCGGGGACGTGGTGTCGGCGAGGCGAGCCTGTAGGACCGGAAGGTCGGCCGAGGCTGGCTCCGGTGATGGGGTGGCGCGGATGGCGGACACAGCACAAGCGAGCGCGAAAGCGGTGCAGACGAAGCGACGCCGATTCATGATGCGGGCAAGGCCGACTGCAGGGTGGCGCCGCCTTGCTGCAGGCCCACCAACACGGATCCGAAGTCGCTGCCGTGGGCGATGAGTTGAGCGCCCTTGGCCGCGATGGCGGTGATCTGCTCAGCGCTGCCAGCGGGTCGGCCCCACGCGATGCCGTGTTGCTTGGCGGCGGCAGCCACGGCGTCCTCGGCGGCGATCATGGCGGGTTCGTTCCAATCGAGCGGGCAGCCCAGTCGTAGCGACAGATCACCGGGGCCGATGAAGAGGCCGTCGATGCCGGGGGTGGCGGCAATGGCGTCGACGTTGGCGACGGCTTCGGGGGTTTCGATTTGGGCGATGAGCAGGGTCTGCGCGTTGGCCTGAGCCGGATAGTCGGTGGTGCCGTTGAGATAAAAGTGGTTGTCGAGGCTGGCGCCATCGAGGCCGCGTTCCCCGAGTGGCGGGAAGCGGGTGGCCCGCACCAGCGCGGCCGCATCGGCGGCGGTGTTCACGAATGGCACCATGAGGCCGGTCGCGCCGTCTTCGAGGAGGTGGTAAAGCGTGGCAGGGTCACGGCTGCCGGTGCGGACGATGCAGTCGATGTTGGCGAGATGGTGGAGCTGGATCACGCGGCGGAGTTCGCCGGGATCCCAGGTGTTGTGCTCCGTATCGAGCCAGACCGCATCGTAGCCGGCTTTGGCGGCGTGGGCGGGCAGCATGGCGGTGGGGTAATACATGCAGACGATGCGAACGGGACGCTGCTGCAGAAGTCGGGCACGAGCCAAAGAAGGGCGCATAGGTCGGTGGGGATGGGACGGGGAAGGTGAATCGGGGGAGGGCGGCAGGGCTGGCGTGACGTTGGAGCATCGTGGTGCTGATGACCATCCCGACGCACCGGTCAGGGGTTGTGACCAGTTGCCGGCGGTTGAGTGCGGCGGAGCCGACCGACGAACGTGGAGGAGCTTCCGCGTGACCGCCGCCGGAGACATGATGCCCACCTCGCCCGAACTGCTCCCCTTGCTTTGTCGCGACCCGATGGTGGTGCGGCGGTTTGGGGTGGCGCTGCTGGAGGCGCGGGACGTGCCGACGGCGTTTGGCGAGATCGTGATGGAGTCCCTGCTGGCGGCCAACCTGCGCGGTGTCGATTCGCACGGACTGCAGATGCTGTTGGTGTATCTGCAGCAACTGCGGGCGGGCGGCATGGATCCGCGGGCCGGCGGGCGGGTGCTTGGGGTGAACGGAGGATGTTTGCGTTTTGATGGCGGCAACGGGCTCGGTCAGGTCGTCGCGCATCGCTGCACGGAACTGGCGGGCGAGTTGGCCGCAGAACATGGCGTGGCGGTGGTGGTGGCGGGCAACTCCAACCACTTCGGCACGGGCGCGTGGTGGGGCGAGAAGCTGGCCCGTGCGGGATTCATCGGTATCGTAATGAGCAATGCCTGTCCGGCGGTTGCGCCGTGGGCGGGACGCACGCCGACGCTGGGCACCAATCCCTGGTGTGTGGCCGTGCCGGGGAGTGGTGGCGAGGTGCGTTGGGTGCTCGACATGGCGACGACCACGGTGGCGCTCGGCAAGGTTTCGGACGCGCTGCATCGCGGCGAAACGACCATTCCGCCGTCGTGGGGATTTCTGGACCGAGAAGGCCATCCCACCACCGACGCGGCCGAAGCTCAACGCGGGGCGCCGACTCCACTTGGTGGATACAAGGGCACCGGCCTCGCCATGATGGTGGAGCTGCTCACCGCGGGTCTGAGTGGCGGCAACATGGCGACCGATCTGCCCGTCTACCGCACCGGCGGAGATCCGTTGGGCATCAGTCATACCTTTATCGCGCTGGACCCGCGGCGGTTCCTGCCGCCGGGAGACTTCGAGCAACAGCTCGACCGGCTGGTGAGCTTGGTCAAGGCCTGTGCGCCGGCGTTGGGCGTCGAGGAGGTGTTGGTGGCCGGAGAGCCGGAGCAGCGCTGCGCGCGCGAGCGAGCGGCGCAGGGCTTCCGCGTGCCGCGGCAATTATGGAATCGATTGAGCGACGAAGCGAAGACGTTGGGCGTGATCCCGCCGGACCTGGAGGTGGCGCGTTGAAGACGTGGCGTTTTGGGGTGCTGGGATCGGGCTTCATGGGCCGCACCCATGCCGAGGCCGTGCAACGCACCGCGGGGGCCGAGTTGCGGGCGGTCGCGTTGGGGCGGCGGGCGGAAGGTTTGGCTCAACGCTGTGGCGTGGCGTGCGAGCCTGACCTGACGGCGCTGGTGAATCGGGCCGACATCGAGGTCGTGATCATCACCACGCCGCATCATCTGCACCTCGAGGAGGCCGAAGCGGCGATGCGCGCCGGGAAGCATGTGTTGGTGGAAAAACCGCTGGCGACGACGGTGGGGGACAGTGTTCGCCTGGCGCGGGTGGCCGCCGAATGCGAGCGGGTGCTGGCGGTCGGCTATCATCAGCGTTTTCGACGCAACAATCGTGCGGCGCGGGCATGGTTGCGCGAAGGGCGTCTGGGAGCGTTGCAGATGGCGCAGGTGTCGATGCCGACCTTTGCGCGCAACCTGCAGGCGGGAGGGTTTGGCGGGGACTGGAGCTGGTGGAATGATCCGGCGAGTCGCGGCCACATCTTCAACAGCGCGCCGCATGCGGTGGACTTGTTGCGCTGGTTCACCGGGGAGGAGGTGGAAACCGTCTCGGCGTTTTGCCGCAGCTATTTGCCGGAGCTCACGGTGGAGGATTCCACGCTGGCGACCTTTGCGTTTTCGGGTGGCGCCATCGCCTCGTTGTATTCCAGTCGAGCCCTGCCGGCGCCGGCGTTTCCGGGGGAGGACTTTCGCTTCCGGCTGATGGGATCCAAGGGCATGATGGATCTCGACCCGATGGGCGAGGTGCAGGTGGCGGACGAGGACGGGCAGCGCACGATTTCCACGCAACCAGCGATTGGATACGAGGGCGCCGAGACCGCGTTTGGCGACGTGCGTATGCAGGCCTATGCGGATCAGAATGCGGCGATGATTGCCGCAATCGAAGGGCGTCCCTCGGACATCGGGCGATGGCTCGATGGGCAGGCGGGCGTGAGGGTGTGTGACGCTATCCTGAGCTCGTCGGCCGAGCGTCGTTGGATCGAGCTCGGTGCGTCGAAGTCATGACGGGCGCAGGTGGCGACGCACCTCACGCAGGGCGTAACCTTCCCCGGCGAAGGGCGGCATATGGGGCACGGAGGCGGTGGAACCGATTTTCACGAAGCGGCTTTCCTGAGAGGAGGTGAGGGCCGCCTCAACCAGACGCGCGGTCTGCACCGCCGCGGAGAGTGGAGCGGGTGGGGTGGCCTGACCCTCCATGGCGGCAAAAAACTGGCGGAAAAACTGTTCGCCGCCGGCGCCGCCGTAGGCAGCTGAGGCGGGCAGGGGGAACGTTTCCTCCTGCCCCGGGTTTTCGCCGGCCGGGCGTGGTTGTTCGATGTAGAGGCGCGGTTCGAGATCGGGCCAGACGATGCGACCCTGACGGGCATTGTAGCCAAAGTAGGAATCGTAGCCTGCCATGTTGACGTAGCCGGCGCCGCTGTAGGCGAGGGTGTAACCGGCATGAAAGGTGCCGATCGCGCCGGAGCGAAAGCGCAGGGTGAGTGCAGCGAGATCCTCGACGTCGATGTCGGCCCCGGAGCGGGTGGTCAGCATGGCGCTGAGTTCAACGATGTCCTCGCCCGCGACATACTGCATCAAGTCGAGGCAGTGGCAGCCCAACCACAGCAGGATGCCACCGCCGGATTGGGCGCGTTTAAACAACCAGGATTCCGGGCGGCGAAACTGAACCTGGGTCGTCAGAAAACGCGACTCGATGCAGAGCGGTGCGCCAAGCACCCCGGAGCGCACTCGATCGCGGGCGGCGAGCACACAGGGATGGTGGCGGCGCACATAGAGGACGGAGGCTGCGACGCCCTGACGCTCGGCGGCTTGGGCAACCTGATCGACTTCCGCCGCGGTCAGCCCGACCGGCTTCTCCACCAGCAGGTGTTTGCCGGCAGCGATCACCTGCAGCGCCAGCGCGGCGAGTTTGTCGTGGCGCTCGCACAACACGACGGCGCGCAGGTCCGGTTGAGCGAGCACGGCATCGAGGTTGGTGGTGGCCGGCGTGGCCTTGGCGCTGGGCGGCAGGGCGGCGAGCGAAGCGGGATCGTTGGCGGCATCCCACAGGGATATCCGGCTCACCTCGGGCAGCAGCTCAAGGGTGCGCAGCAGCGGGCTGGCGTGGGGGTGAGTGAGGCCGAGCAGGGCAACGTGCATCGAAACGGAGTGGGGACGGAGATCAGACGGAGTCCAACTCGCGCCATACGGCGGGATCGTCGAAGGCGAGGGCGGCAAAGGCTTGGTCGAGGTGACCGGTATGCCGGCCGCCGACCAACACGGAGGTGATGCCCGGACGGTGCAGTGCCCACGCCAGGGCGAGGCGGACGAGCGGGACGTCGTGGCGTTGGGCGACGGCGTCGAGTTGGTCGAGACGGGCGAGCGCGCGGTCGTTGAAATAGATGTCCTGGTGCGCGGGAGAGACGGCGAAACGCGATCCGGCGGCGACCCCTTGGCGGTGTTTGCCGGTGAGGAAACCCGCGCCCAAGGGGCTGTAGGTGACGAGCGCGATGCCGTGCTGCGCGCAGAGGTCGATCAACGGCCGATCAACGTGACGCACGGCAAAGTTGTGGTTGTTCTGCAGGACAGAAAAAGGTGTGAGCTGGTGGGCGTGTTGCAGCGCCAAAGCGGCCTGAAGTTGAGCCGCATCGAAGTTGCTGGCACCAAGCGCGCCGACGGTGCCTGCAACCACCAGTTCGTGGAGGGCGGTCAACCCGGACGTGTCCTCGACGGACGGGTCCCATTTGTGGAGGTAGAGCAGGTCGACCGACGGGCGGCCCAGGCGCTCCAGGCTTGCGGTGACCGCGGAGCGGATCGCATCGGGCGTGTAGGGTGGGTAGATCTTGGTGGCGATGGCGGGTGCGCCGGGGGCAGTCTGACGCGAAGCGAGCCAGGCGCCCACGATCCGCTCCGATTCACCGTCGGCGTAAAGTGCGGCGGTATCAAAAACCGTGATACCGCGAGCGGCGGCGTGATCCATCAGGGCAAACGCCGCGGTTTGATCGATCTCGCGGCCGAAGGTGGAGGTGCCGAGGCAGATCGGGCTGAAGGTGAGGCTCACGATGACAGGTCGACAGCGCGCCCCTCGCGCGCGGATTGCAGGGCGGCAAGATTGAACCGGATGCTTTGCGCGCCCTCCTCGAGGGTGCAGAGCGGCTGAGTGTCCCCCGGAGCGGCATCGAGAAAGGCGTGGGCCTGGGCGATAAACTGCTGGTCGCGGTCGACCATCGGAGCGTCGTGCCAGACCCAGGCGTCGGCGCCCAGCGGCAGCACGCCCCAGCGCTGCCGGTGGAGTTCCACCCGCACGGAACCGCCGGCCGCATGGAAGTCGCAGGTGATCTCGTTGGGCGCCTGAAACTGGTTGAGGGCGTAAACCGCCTGGGTGGCGCCGTGGCGGGCGACGAGGTTGACAGTGTCCTCCACCTCCACGCCTTCCAGCACTTGGTGGGCGGCGTCGCAATACAAGCGCGTGGCGGGTCCAATGATCCACTCCACCGCGTTGGCCAAGTGGGTGAGGGCATCCTGGATGGCGCCGCCGCCCTGCGCGTGGTTGTTGTAATAAATTTCCCGATACGCGGGACGGAAGGTTGGGAAGTGCTGACCCGCGGTGACGGTGACATGGCGGACGGGGCCGAAAGGCCGGTCGGCCAGAAAGGCGCGGGCGCCCTGCAGGGCCGGCGCGAAGTGTTGCACGTAGGCGACGCCGGCGAAACAGCCGGAGCGGTCACGGGTGGCGATGAGCTCGTCGATGCCGGTCAGGTCCAGCGCGAGCGGCTTTTCGATCAGCACCTGTTTCCCCGCGGCCAGGCTGGCTTGAGCCATGCGCACGTGGAGGGGAGCGGGGGTGGCGATGAGCACGTGCGTGAGCGTCTCGTCGGTCAGCGCGGCTTCCCAGTTGTCGGTGGTGGCGAGGCCGAGGGACTCGGCCACGGCGGCGGTAAGTTCCGGACGATTGTCGCAGGCGATCACTTCTGCGCGCTGCGTGGCGTGAAAGGTGCGGGCGTGGCGGGTGCCGATGGAACCACAACCGATGATCAACACTTTGAGGGGACGGGATGACACGGAATCGACTCTGGCCAACCCGCCACCGGTGGCGAACTTTCCCCGGTGGGCAAAAGCTATGACCACTCTCGACCGGTTGCGCCTTCGGCCGGTCGTGGAATCGTGACACCGAGCCCAACGACGGGCCGCGCCTCCTGCCTATGAGTATCACCGACAGCATCATCGTCATCGTTTATTTGTCCGGCATCGTGGCAGTGGGCATTCGTTTCCGGGGTCGGCAGGACGACATCAACGACTACTTCACGGCGCAGAGTGGGTTTGGTGGTTGGCTCGGCACGCTGCTGGTGGGCCTGAGTCTGGGGGCAACGGTGTTCAGTGCGCTTAGCTTTGTGGCTTATCCCAGCATCGTGATCACGCACGGCGCGACGGTGCTGATGTCGATGGTGGGTTTTCCGGTCGCCTACGTGGTGCTGCGTTATTGGTTTTTACCCCGGTATCTGGCGACGAAGTCGAGCTCCCCTTACGACATCATTGAGCGGCGCTTCGGCACGCCGACACGCTTGGTGGCCTCGGGCCTGTTTGTGCTGCTGCGGCTGTGCTGGATGTCGGCGCTGATCTACGCGCCGGTGTTGGTGGTGATGGCGAGTTGCCAATTGGACGATCGCTGGTTCTGGCCGCTGGTGTTGACCATCGGGTTGGTGAGCACGGCCTACACCGTGGTGGGCGGCATTCGGGGGGTGATCATCACCGATGCGATCCAGTTCCTGCTGATCATCGCGGTGCTGGCGGGGACGATTCTTTACGTGATGTTGAAGGTTCCGCTGACGATGGACGAAGTCGGCCACTACCTCACGCAGGAAACGGATCTGCTGCAGCTCAACTGGTCGCTGAGTCCGATGGTGACGATTACGGTGTGGGGCATGGCGATTGGCGCGACCTTGCAGAACATGAGCACTTTCACGGCCGATCAGATGTCGCTGCAGCGTTACCTGGCGGCGGGCGGGGTGAAGTCGGCCTCGCGGGCCTTTGGCGCCAGCATGCTGTCGATGGTGATGGTGCTCACCATGCTCGCGGCGGTGGGGCTCACGGTGGGCACCTGGTATAGTCTGCATCCGGATGCCGGGCTGCCGGCGGACGCCGACAAAGTGTTTCCCTACTTCGTGGCGACGCAGTTGCCGGTCGGATTCATGGGCGTGGTGATCGCGGCGATTCTGGCCGCGACGATGAGCAGCATCACCAGTGGCATCAACGCGCTCTCCGGTTCGCTGCTGAGTGATTTTTATCCCTTCTCGAAACGGGTGCAGCCGCGCACCCTGTTGCGCTATGCTCGGCTGACGAGTGCGGTGATCGGCGTGCTGGCAACGATGGTGGCCGGTCTCATCGAGGACATGGGCACCTTGTTCGACATCATGAACGCGTTCTACGGCATCTTCCTCGGACCGCTGCTCGGCTGCATGGTGTGTGCGGTTGCGCCGCTGGCGGTGCGCCCGGGGGCGCTGATTGCGTCGCTCTTCATCGGCAGCCTTGCCGGCTTTGCGGTCGCCTACTCGGACGTCGCGAACCTGTGGGTGTCGGCCGTCTCGGCGGTGGTCACGGTGGCCATGGCGTTGGGGCTTACGGCATTGGCCGGTGGGGGGCGCAACCGTTCAGCGGCGGGCTGATGGAACGGCGGTAAGACCGCGATGGCTCGGTCACACGGTTTACGGCCGAGAATGCTCTGCGGCGTAGGCGCGGGCGAGGAGGACGATGGGGTGTTCGACGGTGGTGGTCGTGTCACCGCCGGCGCTGAGGCCGTTGGCGATCTGGAGGTGGCAACCGGGGTTGGCGGTGGCGACAGTGCCGGCACCGGTGGCGGCGAGGTGGCCGAGCTTGCGCTCCTGCAGGCGGGCGGAGGTCTCCGGTTGAGTGATGTTGTAAATGCCGGCGCTGCCGCAGCACCAGGTGGACTCTGCGCATTCGCGCAGTTCGACACCGGGAATGGCTTGGAGAATAGCGCGGGGTTGCGCGCTGACTTTCTGGCCGTGGCAAAGGTGGCAGGACTCGTGGTAAGTCACCGTCTGCGCATCGGCTGGTGCCGTGGGTGCGCGGAAGCTGATCTCGACGAGGTATTCGTGAATGTCGCGGAGTTTGGCCGACCAGGCGATGGCCTTGGCGGCGTAGCGCACGTCGTCGGTCAAGAGGTGGTCGTAGTGCCGCAAGTGCGAGCCGCAGCCGCCGGCGTTGGAAATGATGGCGTCGAACTGATCCGGATCGATCAGGTCGAGTTGGCGGCGAGCCAGCTCACGCGCGGTGGCGAGGTCGCCGTTGTGCGCGTGCAGCGAACCACAGCAGGGTTGAACCGGCGGGGTGTGCACTTCGCAGTCGTTGGCCAGGAGCACGTCGACGGTGGCGCGGTTGATGTCGCTGAAGGCGAGGTCCTGCACGCAGCCGGTGAGCACCGCGACGCGGCGGCGGGTGGGGGCAGCGGGGCGTTCGACGGGGCGGATGAGTTGGTGCGAAAACTGCCGGTTGATGGCCGGGGCCTGGGGCTCGAGGCGGCGCAGGTTGGCGGGCAGCAGGCGGTTGAGTTTGAGTCGACGAAAGAGCGACTGGCCGCCGCTGGCCTGCCAGATCCAGAGCAGGCGACCGATGAGGCGCAGGAGGCGGGGGCGGGTGAAGAGTCCACGCAGCACGCTGGCGCGAATGGCGTTGCGTTTGGGGGACTCGAGCACGCCGGCTTCCTCCACCTCGGCACGGGCCGCTTCGAAGAGTTGCGGATAATCGACGCCAGCGGGGCAGGCGGTGGTGCAGGCAAGGCAGCCGAGGCAATAATACATCTCCTCGCCGAAAGCCTTGGACACTTCCATCTCACCATCGGCGATGGCGCGCATGAGTGCGATGCGGCCGCGCGGGGAATGGCGTTCGCGTTTGGTCTCCTCGTAGGTCGGGCAGGTCGGCAAACACATGCCGCAGTGCATGCATTGCTGCAGGACGGAGTAGTCCATCTCCGCCAAGGATCCGGGGCCGGTCTTCATGGCGCCAGGACCTTGCCCGGGTTGAACAAACCGGCGGGATCGAGGGTGCGCTTGATCTGGCGATGCAGCTGGTAGCTGGCGTCGCCGAGTTGCTGCGGCAGGAACTCGCGCTTGGCTAGGCCTACGCCGTGTTCGCCGGTGATGGTGCCGCCGAGTTCGAGGGTCATGGTCACAATCTCCTGCATGGCGGTGTGCACACGGACCATCTCAGCTTCGTCGCGTTCGTCGGTCAAAAAGGTGGGGTGCAGGTTGCCGTCGCCGAAGTGGCCGAAGGTGGCGATCTGCAGGTCGTGTTTGGTCGCAACGGTTTCGATGAAGCGCACCATGCGGGCGAGTTCGCTGCGCGGCACAGTGACGTCTTCGAGAATCGTGGTGGGGCGCATCCGGGCGAGTGCCGAGAACGCGCTGCGGCGGGCGGTGGCGAGGCGCGTCGCTTCGGCAGCATCGGCGGCGGCCCGAATGTCGGTCGCGTGGTGAGCGCGGCAGGTGGCTTCGACGACGGCAATCTCGGCATCGACGGCGGCCGGGTTGCCGTCGGCTTCGATCAGCAGTAGGGCCCCGGCGGATACAGGCAGGCCGACGTGAGCGAAATCCTCGACGCAACGAATGGTTTTCTGGTCGAGAAACTCGAGAGTGCAGGGCACGACCTTGGCGGCGATGATGCCGGAGACCGCGGACGCCGCGTCTTCCATGCTGGCGAAGGTGGCGAGCAGTGTGCGGCGAGCGGCGGGTTTGGGCACGAGCTTGAGCAGGATCTTGGTGATGACCCCGAGGGTGCCCTCGCTGCCGATGAAGAGGTCGCGGAGGGAGAAACCGGCGACGTCTTTCACGCATTTGCCGCCCAGCCAGCAGACGGAGCCATCGGCGAGAATGACTTCGAGGCCCATGACGTAGTCGCGGGTGACGCCGTATTTGAGTCCGCGCAGTCCGCCGGAGTTCTCCGCCACGTTGCCGCCGATGGTGCTGATTTTCATGGAGCCCGGATCGGGCGGATAAAACAGGTCGGCGGCCTCGGCGGCGGAGCTGATGGTCTGGGTGACCACGCCGGGTTCCACCATCATGGTGAGGTTGGCCGGATCGAGCTCGAGGATGCGGTCGAGACGGTTGAGGCAGACCACGAGCGAGCCGGTGGAGGGCAGGCTGCCGGCGCTGAGGCCGGTGCCGTTGCCGCGGGTGACGATGGGCACCTCACGGCGCAAGGCGGCGCGGACGACCGCGATGAGTTGATCGCGATCGGTGGGGATGACGACGGCGGCCGGCCGTGCGCGGTGGGCGGCGGTGCCGTCGAAGGCGTAGGGAATCAGGTCCTCGGGCGCGGTGAGCAGCGCATCGGAGGGGACGAGTTGGCGGAGCTCGGCCAGCAACTCGGCATCAAGAGGCGAAGCAGGAGGCGCGCCGGAGGACATGGGTTAGACGCGACAGGGCTCAGGCCTTGACCGATTCGTAGGCAACCGGGTTGTGCAGAGTGCCGATGCCCTCGATCTCGATGGCCACCTTGTCGCCCGGGCGGAGCCAGCGCGGGGAGGGCTTGGCGGCCATGCCGACGCCGTGGGGCGTGCCGGTCATGATGACCGTGCCGGGCACGAGCGTGGTGCTGCCGCTGAGATAGGAGATGATGGTGGCGACATCGAAGATCATGTCGTTGGTGTTCCAATCCTGGACGCGCTCGCCGTTGAGGATGGTGGCGATCTTCAGGTTGTTCGGATTGGTGATCTCGTCGGTGGTGACGAGCCACGGGCCGAGGGGGGCGAAGGTGTCGAAGAACTTGCCGCGGCACCACTGGCCGCCGCCGAGTTTGATCTGATGATCGCGGGCGGAGACGTCGTTGGCGCAGGTGTATCCAGCTACATAGGACAAGGCCTCCTCGCGGCTGACGTTCTTGCAGGGTTTGCCGATGACGACGGCGAGTTCGCATTCGTAGTCGACTTCGTGGCTGGCGAGGTGAGTCGGAATCTCGATCGGATCGCCGGGGTGTTGCAGGGTGTTGATGCCCTTGACGAAGAGAACGGGACGCTCCGGGGCGGCCATGCCGGACTCGGCGGCGTGGTGCTTGTAGTTGAGGCCGATGCAGAGGATCTGCGTGGGCTCAATGGGGGCGAGGAGTTTGGCGATGTCGGCCGTCTCGGTGGTGACGGTGATTCCGGTGTAGGGATCGCCCTCAGCGCGGAAGACGGAACCATCATCCTGATGGCAGCCGTATTGGATGGTGTTTTGGGAGTCTCGGTAGCGGATGATTTTCATGGAACTGGGTGCAAAAAGGTTGGGAGGGGAGAGCGGGGGGCGGACGAATGCGATGTTATTGGGTGCAGCCGCGTGCCTCAATGGACCACACCGCGTGGATGCTGGAGTCGGCCTCGAGCACGCAGACCTCATTGGCGAGGTTCACGACGGTGCAAACGTGGGCGGGCACCAGGCGCAGGCGTTCGCCGATTTGAAGTTGGTCCACATCGGCACCGCGCACGTAGCCGTGTTCTTCGTTGGTGCGCACGACGGCAAGGTCGCGCCCGGCCGCGTCGATGGCACTGATGCCCGCGGCGGTGCGGTCGGAGGAAAAGGTTTTGGAACCGGCGTCGATGAGCGCCAGGTCCGGCGCCGGTCGATCGACCACGGTGGCCAGCACCTCGAGCGCCACATCGGCGAAGGGCATCACGTGGGTGGAGGTGGAGAGCGAGAGGTCGCCAAAAACGTAAGCGCCGGGGCGAACGGCTTGAATGCCGGTGTCGGAGCGTTGGGCGAGGGCGCGGGCGGTCACGCTGCAGCCCGGCCACAACGGCAGGCTGGGGTCGACCGCATCGCGAACGGCGTGGAGTTGTTCCAACATGCGGTCGATTGCAGCCGTCTGGTCGGCGGGGTCGGTCGTGTAAAAGAAACCCTCGTGGGTGTAGAATCCGGCGAGGTCGACGGCGTCGGATTTGGCGAGCAAGGCGGCGGTGCGTTGCGCGGATTCGATGGAGCGGACGCCCTCGCGGTCCAGGCCCGTGTCGATGGCCAGCATGACGGGGAGGCGGCGGCCGGTGCGCGCGACCAGCTCGATCAGTGCGGTGGCGTGGGCCTCGCTGGTGACGGCGAGGCGCAGCTCATCGAGTTGGCCGGCGAGGGCATCGATGCGTGGTGCCTGACGCGGGTCGACCAGGGAGTGGGCGACAAACATCTCGCGCACTCCGCTGGGCAACATGGCTTCGGCTTCGCTCAACTTCGCGCAGGTGAGTCCGGCGGCGCCCAGCTCAAGCTGACGGCGGGCGATGGGCACGAGTTTGTGCGTCTTGATATGGGGGCGCAGGGCGAAGCCGGCGGCATCGCAGGCGGACTGCATGCTGCGAAGGTTGGCTTCGAGGCGATCGCGGTGGACCAGCAGGCTGGGCGTGCGAAGGTCGTCGAGATTGAGCATCATAAATCAGGGACGGCCGATTTGACCGACGGTCAGGCCGCCATCGACGATGAGGGTTTGGCCGGTGATGTAGTTGGCGGCTGGTGACAGCAGGAAGGCGGCGACGCCGGCGCAGTCCTCGGGTTCGCCGATCCGGCCGAGCAGAACCTTCTTTTCGTAGTGGGCGCGGACACCGTCGTCGCCGTCGAGCCAAGAGGAGGTGAGAGGGGTGCGGATGAGGCCGGGGGCGAGTCCATTGACGCGTATGCCTTGGGGGGCGAGCGCCTGAGCGAGGGTGCGCGTCATCATGACGAGGGCGCCCTTGGCGGTGTCGTAGGCGGTGGAATCCTCCTCGGATTGAAAGCCGTTGGTGGATGATACGATCACCACGGCACCGGGGCGTTTTCGTTCGATCAAACCGCGGGCGAAGGCCTGCACCGTAAAGTAAACAGCGCGCACGTTGAGGTTTTGGGTGCGCTCCCAGGCGTTGAGATCGTTGTCGAGGAACGGCAGGTCGAAGAAGCTGCCAGCGTTGCACACAAGGAGGTTCAGGTCGGGCGCGGCGGTGAAGGCTTCAGCTACGAGTTGGGCGGGGGCGGCGGCGTCGAAGAGGTCGGCCTGCAGGTAGGGGAGTGCTTCGGCCAAATCGGCGGGACGCGGCATGTGGCCGTGGCGGACGACGGTGTGCGCGCCGGCGCACTCCAACCCGTGGGCGATGGCACTGCCGATGCCTTGGGAGGAGCCGGTGACGAGGGCGGAATCAGTTGCCAGAGAGAAGCGTTTCATCGGGGAGTTGGAGCAGGGCGAGCAGGTTGTCGCAGGTGGCGGCACGGTGCAGGGTGGGCGAAAGGGCGTTGAGGCAGGCGACCTCCTCCGCGTAGGTCGAGCGCAGGGCGATCTCGTCATCGATGTAGGACTGGAACGGCGAGTCCGTGCCCCAGATCAACTTCGTCGGGTAGGTTTCGGCGAGGCATTGGAGCACGGCGGCCGGGTCGCGGTAGTCGGCCGCGAGGCGATTTTCAGGGCGGGCGATGATCGGCAGACCCTGCTCGACGGCTTGGCAATGGATGCGGTGGGCGGAGCAGTCGAACCACGTGTTGGGCAGCTCGGCCACCCGATCGAGGGAAGGACGGTCGAAGCGGCAGGAGTGGGCGAGGCAGAAACGGACTTCCGGCGTGGCGGCAGCCACCTCCAGAATGCTGGAGGCCTGGGACCACGTATCTTCGGGCGCGATGCTGGAGTGGATGATGAAGGGTAGGTTGAACTCGGCCGCAAATTCCAGGAAGCTGCGTCCAGTGGTGAGCAAAGCCCGCACATCGGATTTGATGATGGTGGCCTGTAGCTTGAGCCCGCGGAACGGATGTTGGGCGTGGAGGCGGCGGAGGTGCTCGATCTGGGCGGCGGGTTCACGCAAGGGATCGATGATGGCGAAGGGAATCGTGTCGCGCCCCAGATCGGGGTAACGGTCGTAGAGCTCGGTCATCATGCGGGCGTTTTCAAACGCGTAAGGGATGGCTTCGAAGCCGCCCGGAGCCAGCTCGCCCTGGCGCATGCGTTGGAGGTCAAAGGTGAGGTTGCTCACCATCGGAAAGACCAGCCAACGATCGACCCCGTGGGAGCGCCCGATTTCCACCAGAGTGGGGAGGTCCTGAGCATAGGGCTGGTGGGCGTTGAGGTAGAACAGAAGGTCAACCCCGAGATGATTGTGGCAGTCGATAACCATGTCAGATATTTTGTTTGACGGAACTTTAGTTCCACATTGTGAAACGGGGTGTAAAGCGAAAAACGATGAGTATCGCCGTCCTGGACAGAGCATTTTCCATTCTAGAGGTCATGGCCCGCAGCGGGCGGCCTTTGAGCTTGGCGGAGCTGGCGGAAGAGAGCCGGTTGCCGAAGCCGACGGTGCATCGTATTCTGCATAGTCTGCGCGAGCTCGGTTATCTGGAGCCGGGGATTGCGCGGGGGAGTTTTATCCTGTCGGAGCGTTTGTCGTCGTTGCGGGAGCATGGGCGGGATGCGGCGTTGCGCACCAAGGTCAACCCGGCGATGGAGCGTCTGCGCGATGCCTTTGATGAGACGGTCAATCTGGGGCTGCTCGAAGGGGTTTATGTGCGTTACGCCCATGTGGTGGAGACCGATCAGGCTTTGCGTTGGATTGTGAAGCCCGGCGCGCGCGATCTGTTTTACACCACGGCGTTGGGGCGGGCGATCGTGGCGCACCTGCCAGAAGAGCGGCAGGCGCGATTGGTGGCCAAGGTGTGTGCTGATATGCCAGCGCGCGGGCGGTCAGCGGCCCGTAAACGGCTGGAGGCGGAATTGGAGGCGACCCGTGAGCGCGGTTATGCGCTCGAAGAAGAGGAAACCGTGGAGGGCGTGGCGTGTATGGCGATCTCGTTGGCAGCCCATGCTGAACCTCTGGCCGGTATCAGTGTGGCGGTGCCGGTAACCCGTTTTCCGGCCAAGCGCCGACAAGCTTTGAGCAGTGCCCTTTGCCAAACGGCGACCGCTGCTGATCTCGCGGAAGGTGGCGCCCGCGCCTGAGCGCAGCCCGCCTTCGTTTCCATCAATCGCAACTCCCAGAATTTTCCATGGCCTACACTTTCCCTCGTTCCACCGAACTCTTCACCCGCGCGCAGAACAGCATCGCCGGTGGTATCAACAGCGGCATTCGCAAGCTCGAGCAGCCGGTGCCGCTTTATTTTGAGAAAGGTGAGGGGGCCCGCGTGTGGGACGTCGATGGCAACGAATACATCGATTTCCAGCTCGGTCAGGGCGCGCTGCTCTATGGGCATGCTCCGAGCGGTTTGGCGGCTGAATTGGCCAAGCAGGCTCGACTGGGGCTGCACTGGGCGGCGCAATGTGAACTCGAGATCGAGGTGGCGGAGCGCCTGCAGCAGATGGTGCCATCGGTCGAGCTGGTGCGTTTCAACAACTCGGCGACGGAGGCCGTGATGGCGGCGTTGCGCTTGGCTCGCACCCACACCGGACGTCAGCTGGTGCTGCGTTTTGAGGGCCACTATCACGGCTGGAGCGACGAAGGTCTGGTGGGTTTTGCCAATCCCCCCGGAGCCTGGGGCGATGACGAGAACCCGGCGCGCACGCATCCGAGCAAAGGCATCATTCCGGAGGTGCCGGAGCACTTTGTGGTGGCGCGGTGGAATGACGCCGAGCACCTGCGTCGGCGCGTGGCGGAATACCGTGGTCAAATCGCGGCGATCATCTTTGAGCCGGCGGTGTGCAACACCTGCTGCATTGAGCCCGAGGACGGATTCCTGCAGGCCATCCGCGAGGTCTGTGATGAAGACGGCATCATGATGATCGCGGATGAGACGATCACCGGATTCCGTTTTGGCGCGGGTGGCGCGCAGGCCTATTACGACGTGCGGCCGGACCTGACGATTTTTGGCAAAGCGATCGGCGGAGGCACACCGTTCGCGGCGTTGGCGGGAACCAAGGCGGCGATGGCCAAGATCATCTCCGGCGAGTCGATTCACGCTGGCACCTTGAACGCCAATCCACTGTGTCTGGCCGCCAGCCGTTGGTGTCTGGACGAAGTGATTGCGCTGGGGGAGGAGCATCCGCGGACGACCAATCGGCTCGGGCAGCAAATGATGGCAGGTTTGCGAGAGTTGGCCGACCAACATGGCGTGCCGCTGCGCCCGCAGGGACCCGGGCTTGCCTTCCATACGGTCATGCTGAAACCCGGTGCGAAGGAAGGTAAAGTGCTCGACTATCGCGACTATGTCCTGCGGCACGACGCACCGCGCTGGGCGCATCTGCGGCGTTGCCTGCTGGAGGAAGGAGTGCGGGCGATCGAACGTGGGCTCTGGTCGATCAGTTTGGTGCACACCGAACAGGATATCAGTGACGCGCTCGAACGAGCGGCTCGTGCCTTTGCCCGCCACGCGGCCGAGTGGCAGGCACCGGCCTAAGCATCCCGACCTGACGCCCCTGCCCATGTCTGCGCGTGTTCTTTTTGCCGGCCTGTTCCATGAGACGCACACGTTTCTGGAGGAGCGCACCGCTTGGCGTGACTTTGATGTCGCGATGGGCGAGGCGATCTTCGCCAAGCGAGGTGACGCCTCGCCGACCGACGGCTTTCTGGAAGTGGCGGACGCCGCCGGCTGGGAAGTGATCCCGACCATCGACGCGCGCGCCATGCCCTCGGGCATGGTGGAAGACGCGGCTTTTGAGGACTATTGGCGGGCCTTTGAAGAACGAGCGCAGCCCGCGTTGGCAGAGGGCGTGGATGCGATCTATCTCGTCCTGCACGGGGCGATGGTCACGGGTCGACATCGCGATGCCGAAGGCGAGTTTTTGTCGCGACTGCGCAGCCTGTCCGGCGCGGAGGCGAAGCCGATCTTCGGCGTGTTTGACCTGCACGCCAACTTCAGCTTCCGCATGGCCAAACTGACGCAAGGCCTGGTGGCGTATCAGGAAAATCCGCACAGTGATGCGCGGGCAGCGGCGGTGCGGGCGGCGCATCTGCTGGAGCGTTGCCTGAGGGACGGCACGGTGCCCCGAATGACGGTGTGCCAGTTGCCGATGGTATGGCCACCGCCGGGAACCGGCACAGCGTCGTCGCCGATGCTTGAGCTGGAGCAGCGGGCCCGCGAGTGGGAACAGAAGGTCGAGGGCGTGTGGGCGGCCAATGTGGTTGGCGGCTACGCTTTTGCCGACACAGGCGATACCGGCGTGTCGCTCGGTATCATTCACGATGGCAACGATGCCGGCGTGCGGGCGGTGTTGCGGGAAGGCGCGGAGTTGGCCTGGGCGCTGCGCGAGCAAGGGTGCGTGGAGTATCAGGACGTGAATGATGTTCTCGACGCCGGTCTGGATGGGCTGAAAAAGCCGGTGTTGTTGGTGGAGCCTTCCGATAACATCGGTGGTGGTGCTCCGGGCGATGGCACCGGAGTCCTGCGCGCGCTGCTGCGGGCCGACGTTCAGAATGCCTTGGTGGTGATCAATGACCCGACCTCGGTCGAGCAGTTGCGAGCGGTGAATCCGGGGGAACCCTGTTCCTTGTGCATTGGCGGCAAGACCTCGCGATTGGATGAGGGGCCGGTGGCGGTGGAGGTGATTTTGCGCTCTCGCAGTGACGGTCGTTTTGCCTTGGAGGACAAACAAAGCCACCTCGCTTCCATGTTGGGAGAAAACATCGATATGGGACCGAGCGCGGTCGTGACGACGGGAGGCGTGACGGTGCTTCTGACCAGTCGCAAGACGCCGCCCTTTGATCTGGGCCAACTGCGCAGTCAGGGGTTGGAACCACAGGATTTCGACGTGATTGGGGTTAAAGCGGCGGTCGCGCATCGCCGGGCCTATGACCGCTTGGGCGGCACCTCCTTCTGGGTGGAAACGCCAGGGCCCTGCAGCAGTCGTTTGGCACGATTCGACTGGCAGCACCTGCGACGACCCGTCTTCCCGCTGGATCCGATCAGCCATCCACATTTTTCGTTTTTATGAACCATCCTGCAGTCAGTTATCCACGTGATGAGTCCACTCCGGTTTCGCATCTGCCGTTTAGTCCGGCGGTGCAGGTCGGCGACCTGATCTTTATTTCCGGGCAAGCCTCGGTCGATGCGAAGGGCACGATCGTGCCGGATACCTTCGAAGGGGAGGTGCGTCGATCGATCGAAAACCTGCGGGCGGTGCTGGAGTCGGCCGGCAGTGATCTGGCTCACGTGGTGCAAACCCGCAACTACGTGCGCGATCCGGCGAATGTGGCGGAGTTCAACAAGCTTTATCGCGAGTATTTCAGCGCCCCGCATCCCGCCCGCACGACCATCACAAATTGTCTGCCGGAGACGCTGCACTTCGAAATAGACTGCGTGGCGGTGCCCGCGGGCAGCAGCGAGCATTCTGCCGATTGAGTTTGGATTTCGGTATCGGGGACCAACGAAGCGTGGGAGGGCGAAAATTTGGTCTTCGTAATTCGGAGTCTTTCGAGGGCGAGCATACCGCCTCGGCGAATGCCCCCTAACCTGTAAAACGTGGCGTTCGGGTCCTTTCGGTTTACCCGGTTTCTGCCATTTCGCCACTCCAGCTTCGGGGGATCAGGTCAGAGGGCGAACCAACCGCCGGAGACAAGGCAGACTAGTCGGCCTGCCTCAGCTTAGACGATTCACCGTCTGGTGTTCGCCGGTCACCCAGTCTAAACCGTCAAGCTCGATCTTAGCACGAACCCTAAAAATGACTTCGAATCCCCCCTCGATTTTAGGGTCAGTGACAATGAAAGTGACAATGACGTCGAAAAACGGGGATGTCGCCGAAAGTTAAGTTATTGAAAATCAACACATGGCCTTGTGCCAAAATGGCACTGGGCCAAACCGGGGTTCGAATCCCCGTGGGGACGCCACTTTCGAAAAGCCCTCTGACGATCAAAAGTCGGAGGGCTTTTTGCATTCCGGAACGCCGACGGGGAGGCGAATCCCGGAGGGGCGAGAGGCTGCTTTGGGCGATCAGAGTCCGAGTGCTTTTTGGCGGTAGTGTTCGTCGGCGCGGCCGGCGATGCGGGCGACGTCTTGGTCGCTGAGGTAGCGGGGGCCGGCGGCGGCGATGGCACCGATCATGATGCGAGCGGATTTTTCCGCCATCAGAGTGGTGGCGAGGACGGCGGCGGGGGATGAACCGAGGGCGATGAGGCCGTGGTTTTCCAGCAGGATAAGGCGAGGTGTGTGGCCCTCGGTGGCGAGGTGCTCTTCGACGGCCTCACGTATTGCTTTGGCGAGGGTCAGTCCCGGATCGCAGTAGGGCACGAGGACGGACTTGGCGCCGCAGCAGACGATTTGATCCGGAAAGAGTCGGCGGTGGGCAAAGGCGGCTGCGTGCGGGGAGGCGAGGAGGGCGTTGACGTGCACGGGGTGCACGTGACCGACGAAGTCGACGCCCGGTAGGGTGAGCAGCCAGGCGTGAAACATGGCTTCGACGGAGGGCTTGGCGCTGTCGGCACTCACGCGTGAGTCCATCAGGGCGGTCTCGACGGCGGCGTCCTTCAGGTGGTCCTGATCCAGCAGCTCCACGAGGGGCTGGAGCGCACAATGCGTCACACCCTTGGGCGTGAGCGTGCCGAGGGAAGAGCCGCTGGCTTTGACGAGAAAGGTGGTTTCATCGACGCGGGCGGAGGTGTTGCCCTCGCCCAGGAGGGCGAAGTCGCGGGCCTCCTGGCCGAGCTCGTGGGAGAGTTCAACCAGTTGGGCGACGATGGCGTCCGGGGCGGGGGCGTCGGCCATGCTCAGAACGGTTTGCCGTTGGCGCGGGTGCCGCAGAGGTTGACCTCGAGTCCGAGTTCCGCGGCGAGGGCGGCTTTGGCATACATGGCGAGGTCGGCTTCGCGGGCGGAGTTGGCGTAGGCGACCTGAATGTGATTGGCCTGATGGCGGGCCATCATTTGGTCGCGGGAAACGCCGTAGGTGACGGCATGCATGATGGGCCACTCGGGGGTGGTTTCCTGCCAGCGGCGTTCGGTTTCTTCGCGGGGCAACTCGATGACCTTGGCGCGTCCGAGGTCCATCTTGAGTTTGCCGTTCGCGATGAAGATGCGGCTCCAGACGATCTCGCCGGGTTTGGCGATGCCGCGCACGGTGCCGCCGCCGAGACGGAAATACATCGGGGGCTGTCGCAGGGAGTCGGTGCCCTTGTATCCACCAATGTGATGCGCGGGCGGCGCGGCGCCGGAGATGAGGAAGACCCAGACAAAATCGTCGACGGTGCCGCTCTGATCGTGATCGCCCCAGCGCAGGTCATGCAGCGTGTTTTCGACCGGTTGCCCGAGGGCCTGATGCACGCGGTAGGTGAGCAGGCCGTCGAGGCCGGCGCATTCGTCGACCTCGTTGAAGTGCGGCAACGGTTGGCCGCGGCGGATGATGCGGCCGCGGTCGTTTTTGACCGGCGGGCGCTCGGAGTTGTTGAGCAGGCCCTCGGTGAGGTCGGAGGCGGGGAGCAGGTCTTTGAGGCCCTGTTGGTATTGGATACCGATGGTGTCGCAGCCGAACTCGTCGGCGATGCGCAGGGCGGCGATGTAGGTGCGGCACTGGGCGAGCACCTGGGCTTCGGTGAGTTCGGTGGCTTCGTCCTGACCGAAGTGGAAGGTCATGCCCTTGGCCAGCAACCAGTCGAGAACGGCGCGGGCTTCGGCCTCGGTCACTTGGGAGGCCGCGTAGTAGAGGGCGGATTGGGAGAGGCGTTCTTTGAAGACGCCGGTGGGGAACAAGAGGTGGTCGGGGATGATGGCGTTGAACATGCCCATGCAGCCCTCGTCGAAGACGCCCATGATGGCTTTGCGCGTGCGCAGTTCGTCGGCGAGTTGTTGCGCGACCTTTTGGGCGCGGGCGGGAACCTTGGCCTTGGCGAGCTTTTGCACGTGCCGGGTCGGGTGCGTGACCTTGCCCTTCTCCAGCCAACGGCGGAGGGCGGTGAGGAAGAAGTCGTCGGTGAAATCCTTCGACCACAAGGTCGAGTATTTGACGCCGGCTTTGGTGAGAGAGCCGTTGAGGTTGAGCATGCCGACAAGGCCCGGCCAGGTGCCGGACCAATTGGCGATGGTGAGGATCGGGCCGCGGTGGGTGATCAGGCCGTGGAGGATGTGGTGGGAGTATTGCCAGACGCTCTCCGCGACGATGAGCGGCGCGGTGGGATCGATGGTGGCAAACACCTCCATGCCCTCCTTCTGCGAGCCGATGAAGCCGTGTTTTTGGGCGGCCTTGTAGGGATGGGCGCGGCGGACGTCCCAGCCGAGATCGGCGAGGGTTTGGGTCAGTTGGCGTTCCATCTCCTGCTGGGCGGCCCAGCAGGCTTGGTTGGCGGAGACGCGCAGGTCACCATTGGCAATCAGGGTGACGGCGGGACGGGTGGGGGATTGGGTAGACATGGATATAAAGCATTAACCGCAACAGCGGAAGGGGAGGAGGGGGGGCTCGATCATACCATTTGCCAGCGGCGGGATGAATGGACATTGATGTCAGAAGGCATGGATATTTCTAACACGGTCCGGCGGGGTTCGACGCTGACGAAGCAGGATTTGCTGCACGGCAAAGTGCCAGGGGATTTCTTTTTCCGGGAGTTGGCGGAGCGTCACCATGGCCCCATGGCGGTGGCGCTGGGCGGGCGGGAGTATTGTAAAGGTGAATACAGCGTGCAGCGCCGCACCTATCCGTTCACAACGCTGGAGTTCGTGGCGGAGGGCGCGGGGGAGCTGCGCTTGGGCGACGGGCCGGTGCAGTCCCTGCGAGCGGGGTGTGTGTTTGCTTATGGCCCCGGAATGCCGGTGAGTATGTCGACGGCGGGGAAAGCCATGACGAAATACTTCCTCTGTCTGGTGGGGAACAAGGCGCGGCGGGTCTTGGAGGAGCCGGTGGCGTTGATGGGGCGGATGCAGCACTTCGGCGGACACGCGGAATTGCGCGAGATTTTTGACCTGATCCTGCAGGAGGGAAAGGAGCACGGGCCCCGCACCGAGGCGCTGTGTTGGAACTCGTTTTGTCGGCTCCTGCTCAAGCTGGAGCAGGCGCAGCTCCGCGGCGAGCAGACGCGGGATCCGCAGCTCGAGACGTTCACGCGCTGCAAGCGCTTGATCGATGCCGGGCCGGAGCGGTTTGGGTCACTTGGTGAGCTGGCGGCGGTGGCGCATGTGAGTCTGCCCACGCTGCATCGGCTGTTTCGGCGTTACCAAGGCGTGACGCCCTACCAATACCTGACGCGGCGAAAGATGAATGAAGCCGCGCACGCGTTGATCGACACGGACCTCATGGTGAAGGAAGTGGCGGCACGGGTCGGCTTCGATGATCCGCTGCACTTCTCGCGCGTGTTTCGGCACGTGCACGGTGTCTCGCCGCAGCGCTTGCGGGAGTCGCTGCGCGCGCCGGGAGGTGGTTGATTTCCGCACGCTGTGGGGAGATGGGGTCGGGCCTAGGTGGGCTGGCGCAATAGGCTTGCGGTCGGATTCAAATACTATACCGGGGTATAGTATATGTCGCACTTGCATCATCATAACAAGAAG
The DNA here is from genome assembly GCF_019679435.2 of Actomonas aquatica. Classification (NCBI taxonomy): domain Bacteria; kingdom Pseudomonadati; phylum Verrucomicrobiota; class Opitutia; order Opitutales; family Opitutaceae; genus Actomonas; species Actomonas aquatica. Next base: position 3,015,178 of record NZ_CP139781.1, on the reverse strand, counting down.
CTGGTCAACCGGGTGAAACGGCTGAAGGGGCAGATCGAGGGGATCGAGCGTATGCTCGAGGAGGGGGCGGACTGCTACAAGGTGTTGCAGAATGCGGCGGCGTGTCGGGGCGCGTTTGATGCGCTTACCCGGGAGTTGATTTCCGATCACATCGAACACCACCTGGTGCGGGAGCCGAGTGCGAGTGCGCCGGTGCAACAGGCGGCGGAGGAGCTGCGGCAGATCGTCGGCAGCTATTTGAAATAACCACCCTGCGGAGAACCAGACCATGGACCTGAGTCGTTGGAAACATGGCCATACTTTTGGCCAGGATGAGAAAAAGCCCGGTGAAGCACGCACGCTGATCGTTATCGCGATCACGGTGGTGATGATGGTGATCGAGATCACCGCCGGCATTGGTTTCGGCTCCATGGCGCTGTTGGCCGATGGCATGCATATGGGCTCCCATGCGGTGGCGCTGGGCATCACGGCCTTTGCCTACGTGTATGCGCGGCGGCATGCGAATGATCCGGCGTTCTCGTTTGGCACCGGAAAGGTGAATGCGTTGGGCGGTTTCTGCGGGGCGGTGGTGCTGGCGCTCTTCGCCCTGTTGATGGCGTGGGAAAGCGTGGAGCGGCTGCTCTCGCCGACGGCGATCGCGTTCAACCAGGCTATCCTGGTTGCGGTGGTCGGGCTCGTGGTGAACGGCATTTCGGTCTTCGTGCTGGGCGACAATCACGACCATCACCACCACCATCATCATGACCACGGCGAGGAGGAGCATGACCATGACCACGGGCATGAGAACCACCACGCGCATGACCATGATCACGACCACGGGCACAGGCATGGGCACGGACATGCCCATCATGATCACAACCTGCGCTCGGCTTACCTGCACGTATTGGCGGATGCGCTGACATCGGTGACGGCCATCGTGGCGTTGTTGGCGGCCAAGTTCTTCGGTTGGATTTGGATGGATCCGGTGATGGGCATCGCCGGTTCCGTGCTGGTCGCGCATTGGTCAATCGGACTGTTGAAACAAACCGGCGGAGTGTTGCTCGATCGCCAGGCTTCGGAGCGAGAGACGAGCGAGGTGCGGGCGGCGTTGGAGGGCGACGGTCATACGCAGGTGACGGATCTGCATGTGTGGTCGATCGCACCGAATGCCGTGAGTGTGGTGGTAGCCGTGGCCAGCCCGACTCCGGAGTCGCCGGATGGGTATCGGGCGCGGTTGGATGCGGCGCGGTTTCCGCATGTGACCATCGAGGTGAATACGGCGGAAGAGTAGGGACGCGGATTGGATACAACCGCAGAGATCGCTGATGGGCGCAGAGGGCTGAGGGGCGACAGTGGAGCGGCCGAGACGGCCGCTGCTACATTTTGATGGTGACGTTGTAGGTAGGGACGGACCGCCGGGCCGTCCGCGGGAAGACGGGGCGGTGGCGGAGAGGCAACGCACCACGGCAGGATGCCGTGGCCACGAGGGAGGCGTGGGGCCGGTGCGTTTACTTCAGCTCGACGCGTTCCCAGTCCACGAGGGTTTCGCCGCGCCAGTGGAGGTGGTATTCGGCGATGACGGTGATGTCGGTGTCCTCGTAGTCGGGGACGCTCATGGTGTGTTTGCCGTTGGGCAGCATGATGTCGTGCTCCCCGACGAGCTCAGGGCGTGTGCCGATGACTTCGGGACGCGAGTAGATCCACACGGTGTCGAAGTTGTCGTCCGTCTCGGCGGGGACGCGTTCGCGCGGTTCGCCCATCATGCGCAGGAGCTGAGCCTGAGTGAGGCCGGGTTCGAGGGCTTTCAGGGCGGCGTTCCATTGGCGTTCGGTCACGCCGGTGCCGACGGCCAGGCAACCTCCGAACAACAGGGGGAGGAGCGAGAGCAGGGCGAGGGAGCGCAGGGGCGACTTCATGATGAGGAGATAAGACCGGAGGCGGGCCGACTTGTTCATCGGGCGCACGTGCCACGAAGGGCGAAGGTTTTGGCAAGAAACGATGAGCAGTCTGGCGGCGGATCGGCTATGCATGGCAGCGTCAGGTAAATTTCGTCCTACCCCAACGAAAATGGCCGTCAAAGTGCTCATTGTCCGCAGAGGCACGCCCCGGTGCTTCGAGGAACTCAAGCCGCTCTTACAGCGCTTGCGGGCGATGGCACTCGCCCAACCGGGCTACGTCTCAGGAGAGACTTTTTTGAATATTGAAGCGCCGGGAGAGTATCTGGTGATCAGCACCTGGGCGACTCTCGCGCAATGGACAGAGTGGCTCAACAAACCCGAGCGGGCGGCGATCCAAGCCAAGATCGACGAGCTGTTGGGGGAGACCACGCTGTATCAGGTTTATCAGCACGTTTAGTTTACCCCCACCCCAACCCCCGCGGCGCCATGCCGTCACCCCTCCAACGTTTGCAGGAGCTGGCCGAGTTGAAACAAACCGCTCGGCTCGGCGGCGGCGCCGACCGCATCGCCAAGCACAAGGCAAAGGGCCGCCTCACCGCCCGCGAACGCCTCGCCGTCCTTTTGGACGAGGGCAGTTTTGAGGAATTTGACCTCTTCAAAGAGCATCGCTGCGGCGACTTCGGCATGGGCGACAAACACTTCGCCGGCGACGGCGTCGTGACGGGCTACGGCACGATTGAAGGGCGTCTGGTGTATGTGTTTTCGCAGGACTTCACCGTCTTCGGCGGTTCGCTGTCGGAGACCTTTGCCGAAAAGATCTGCAAGGTCATGGACATGGCGCTCAAGAACGGCGCGCCGGTCATCGGCCTCAACGACAGCGGTGGCGCCCGCATTCAGGAAGGCATCGAAAGCCTCGCGGGTTACACCGACATCTTTCTGCGCAACGTGCTCACTTCGGGCGTGGTGCCGCAGATCTCGGCCATCTTCGGGCCGTGCGCCGGCGGGGCGGTTTACTCGCCGGCTTTGACGGACTTCACCTTCATGGTGGAGGGACAGAGCAACATGTTCCTGACCGGACCCAAGGTGGTCAAAACGGTCACACATGAGGACGTCACCACCGAAGATCTCGGTGGCGCGGCGGTGCACACGACCCGTAGTGGCGTGGCGCACTTTGCCTGTCCGGACGAGCTGACGACGCTCGAACAAATCAAGCGGCTGGTGGCGTTTCTGCCCTCCAATCATCTGGAGATGCCGCCGCAACGCGCGACGCAGGATCCGCCGGACCGTTACGATGCCGGCCTCGATGCGATCGTGCCGGAGAACCCCAACCACCCCTACGACATCACGGCAGTGATCGGGGCGATCGTGGACAATGGTGACTTCATGGAGTCGCAGGCGGGCTTCGGCCCGAGCCTGGTCACTGGCTTCGCCCGCATGGGCGGAAAGCCGGTCGGCATTGTGGCAAATCAGCCGACGCATCTCGCGGGCGTGCTCGATTGCGACTCATCAATCAAAGGGGCGCGCTTCGTGCGCTTCTGCGATTGTTTTAACCTTCCGCTCATCACGTTAGTCGACGTGCCCGGGTTCCTGCCGGGAACCGCGCAGGAACATCGTGGAATTATCCGCGAGGGTGCGAAGATGTTATACGCCTACGCCGAAGCCACTGTTCCGAAAGTCACCGTCATTACGAGGAAGGCCTATGGCGGGGCGTATTGCGTGATGAGCTCTAAACATTTGCGCGGCGACATCAACTACGCCTGGCCCACCGCGGAGATCGCGGTGATGGGCGCGCGGGGCGCGGTCGAAATTCTGCACGCCCGCGAAGCCGCCAAGGCGGAGGATCCGAAGGCGCTGCTGGCGGAAAAGGAAAAGGACTACAACGAGCGCTTCACCACACCGCTCGTGGCCGCCCGTCGCGGCTACATCGACGACATCATCACGCCCGGCCGCACCCGCCTGCGCGTCATCAAGGCGCTGACGATGCTCGAGAACAAACAGGACAGCAACCCCCGCAAGAAGCACGGCAACATGCCGCTGTGAAGAGGAGGCGCCGCTCCGATGACTCCGCTCCTGCTCGCCTTCAACTGGCAGAACATCGTCGATGGCGACGGCATACCGTTGGCCATCACGGGCATCTCCATCGTCTTTGGCGGGCTGGTGTTGATCGCGGCCTACATCACGGTGTTACCACGGGTATTGGAGCGGTGGGATGCGTGGCGGAGTAAAGGCCAGCCAGCGGATGCCGCGGCCGCTGGGGCGGAGGAGGACGACGGCCTGCCCTCGCCGGAAGTGCGGGCGGCGCTGGCGTGGGTGGCGCTGCGGGAGTTGGAAGTTTTTCGATTGGGTGATCAGACGCGTCTCACCTTCAAGCCGGTGCGATCCGCCGGCCTGTGGTCGATCCTCAACACCTCGCGTTACAACGACCCCGCTGCCCCATGCGCCGATACCAACTCGTCATCAACGACCAACCCCTGACGGTCACGGTCAAATCGCTCTGCCCCAACGAAAGCCGGCTCGAGGTGGATGGGGTGGAGTATGCGGTCAGACTCACCCGGCAAGAGGTTCTGCCGAGTGAAGCGACCTCGGCCGGGGTCGGGTCACCGGGCGCGGCGGCGGCTCGCCCGGTGACCACTCCGGGAGGGAAACCCGTCCCGACCATGAAGGGCAAGGATGCGCCCGGCGTGGTGCGGGCGCCGATCCCAGGTGCGGTGCTGGATGTGTTTGTGCGCGTGGGCGACGCGGTGAAGGCGGGGCAGGCGCTGCTCAAGATGGAGGCGATGAAAATGGAGAACACCATCTCCGCCCCGGTGGCCGGCAAGGTCACCAAGGTCGACGTGGCCAAGGACTCGGTCGTCGAGCAAGGCGGCGAACTTCTGACCATCGAGTAGCGGGCGACGCGTCACCGGACAATGGATACGTTTCAACAGTTCCTGCCGACGACCGGGTTTGCCGGGCTGGATTTCGGGCACGCGGTGATGATCGTGGTGGGGCTGGTGTTTGTGACGCTTGCGATTGTGAAGGATTACGAGCCGCTGCTGCTGGTGCCGATCGGCTTTGGCATCGTGCTCGGCAACATCCCTTATGCCGACGGCATGCCGTTGGGCGTGTATGACGAAGGCAGCGTGCTCTACTACCTCTACTTCGGCGTGAAGCAGGGCATTTTCCCGCCGCTCATTTTTATGGGTATCGGCGCGATGACCGACTTCTCGACGATGTTGTCGAATCCGAAACTCATCCTGCTGGGCGGCGCGGCGCAGATGGGCATTTTCCTCACGTTGATCGGCGCGCTGGGTCTCGGTTTTACGCCGATGGAGGCAGGCGCGATCGGCATCATCGGTGGTGCGGACGGACCGACGGCGATCTTCCTCTCGGCGAAACTGGCGCCGCATCTGTTGGGTGCGATTGCGGTGGCGGCTTATTCCTACATGGCGCTGGTGCCGGTGATTCAGCCGCCGATCATGAAACTGCTCACCACGCCGGCGGAGCGTAAGATCCGGATGAAGGCGCCGCGGCGGGTGTCGAAGCGGGAGCGTATTCTGTTTCCTATTACGGCGTTCCTGATCTGCGCGCTCATCGCGCCGGGTTCGATCGCGTTGCTGGGCATGCTTTTCCTGGGCAACCTGCTCAAGGAAAGCGGCGTGACCGAGCGATTGGCGAACTCGGCCCGCAATGCCATGATCGACATCGTGACGATTCTGCTGGGCGTGTCCGTGGGCGCGAGCACCCAGGCCGACACCTTCCTCACGCCGCAGTCGTTGCTCATCTTCGGTTTGGGGGCGTTGAGCTTCATGATCGCGACGGCCAGCGGGGTCTTGTTTGCGAAGTTCATGAATCTGTTCCTGAAGGATAAGATCAACCCGCTGGTGGGCGCGGCCGGAGTGTCGGCGGTGCCGGATTCGGCGAGGGTGGTGCAGATGATCGGGCGCCAGGCGGATCCCGACAATCACCTGCTCATGCAGGCGATGGCGCCGAATGTGGCAGGGGTGATCGGCTCGGCGATTGCGGCCGGTGTCCTGTGGTCGGTGCTGGTGCTGTAGCAGTCGGTTCTGCCTGAGCTTGACGCCAGTTAGGCGCTGTGACGGTGGTTCGGGGATGGTTACGGTGCCGGATGATCTGATCGAAGCCCGTGGGTCGGTGATTCACGGCCGCGGGGTGTATGCCCGCGGTTTCATCGCGGAAGGGGAGGTCGTGATGGAATACACCGGCGAACGGATTCCGCTTGGCGAGGCGGTGCGGCGGGAGCAGCTGCGGCAAGCCCGGGAGGCGGCTGGCGAGACCGGCGATGTAGTGTGCGACTATTTGTATATTCTGGATGATGCCTGGGCCATCGACGGGCGGGGGGACGGCAATGTGGCGCGCTTGATCAATCACCACTGTGAGCCGAATTGCGCGTCGGATATTTGGGATGACCGGGTGTGGATCGTGGCGTCGCGGGATATCGAGGCGGGTGAGGAACTGAGCTTCGATTACGGCTATACCTTTCGCGACGGTTTGGGGCATCCGTGTCGGTGTGGCGCGCCCTCGTGTGTCGGTTACATCGTGGCCCGGCATCAGCGTTGGCGCGTGCGGCGGTGGTTGCGCGAACGCGACGCGGCGGCGGTGCGGTGACCCCGGGCGGCGGAGGGGCAGATAGGGACCGGGCTCAAGGAGCCCGGCTACAGCGGGGGGCGCTGAGAGGCAGCGTAGCGCGAGCAAGCTCGCAGCCTACAGTTGGCGAGGAGGACCTATTGCGCGGCGAGGTGGTTGATGCGGGCGATTTGGGCGCGGACGGCGGAGGAGGGCTCGAGGCGGTCAGCGCGGTTGAGCATCTCGATGGCGCGTTGGAAGCGGCGGTCGACGAGGGCGATGTTGGCCAGCTCCAGGCAGGCGCGGGCTTCGGCCTGAGGAACTTGCAGGGCGTGCTCAAAGGTGAACTCGGCGCGGGCGGTTTCGCCGGCTTCGTTGAGGGCGTTGCCGAGTCCGAGCAGTGCGTAGGGGTTCATCGGCTCGGTTTGGATGATGGCTTCGTAGGATTCCTGCGCGGCGGCCCAGTCGCTCTCGGCGACGGCGAGTTCGGCGACGGCAAAGTGGCGAGGTTTGGCAATCTCCCATTCGGTGGAGGTCGGCACCTTGCCGAGGATGTCGCGGGCAATGTCGAGTTTGCCCTCGTTGATCATGGAACGGGCGTAGGTGAGCAGGCGCGCGGAGGCGAGTTGGTCGGTATCGCCCGGGATGGCTTCGTAGGCGGAGATGGCTTCGGGGATGAAACCGAGGCCGACGTAGAGGTCACCGAGCAGGCCGAGGGAGTCCTTGTTCACGGCGCCGATTTGGCGGGCGATCTCAAGCTGGGTGGCGGCTTCGAGCGGGCGCTCGAGTTGGACGAGCAGGGAGGCGTAGAGCATCCAGTTCTCGGCTTTGCCGGGCTCGAGGCGCACGAGCTCGCGCACGAGGGATTCGGATTGGGCGTGGCGGCCGTTGATGAAGTAGAGCTCGAGCAGACCGCCGATCCAGTTGGTGTCTTCGGGGTTGGCGGTCATGGCCTGCATGAAGGCCATCTCGGCGCCGAGAGTGTTGCCGGTCTGGCGCATGGCGAAGGCGAGCAGGCCGAAGGTCTGGGCATCGCGGTCGCCGAGGTTGACGGCTTTGGCAAAAGCTTTGGCGGCTTCGGGCCAGTTTTCGCGCTGGTAGTGGATCATGCCGATGTTGGTCCAGGCGCGGAGAAATTCGGGGTATTTTCCGACGGCGCTTTCGTAGCGCTCGAGGGCGTCGTCGATGCGTTCTTCGGCGAAGTAGAGGTTGCCGAGGGCGAGGTCGAAGGCGGCGCTGTCCTCCTGGTCGTCGCCGAGCATGGTCTCGAGCAACTGGAGGGCAAAGGCGGCGTTGGTTTCCACCATGCTGGAGATGCGTTCGTAGAGGGCGTATTCGGCCGAGGTCATATCGGGCTCCCGCTCTTTGCGGAAGTTCATCGACTCGTTGATGACCCGGCCGGGGTCGACGTCGGGCTGGCTGGCGTGTTCGCCGAGAATCTGGGCGAGCTGTTCCTGTGGGGACAGTTCCGGGGTGGCGGCGTCGGCGCTGCCCGCGAGCTGGGCGTGAGTGAGACCGGGGTAGACAGTGAGGGCGACGAGCAGGGGCAGCAGGCGGCGGGCAGTCATGAGAGCGGGTAAGGGGAGCGGGGGATCAGATGCTGAAGGGTGAACCACCGCGGGACTGTTTGATGACGATGGATTGGATAACGAGGCAGTTGACCGCGACGCCATTGCGGATGGCGGGACGGAAACGCCATTCGGCGAGGGCGTCGGCGACGATGCGGTCCAGCTCCTTGTTACCGGAGGACTGGACCATGCTGATGTTGCGCACGGAGCCACCACGGGTGACGACCATGCTCACGACCACGCGAGGGTCGGGAACCTTGCGTATCAAGTCGTTCGATACGTCGGGTTTTTTGCGATGAACGATGACGGGGCGCTGGTCGACGTCGCGGAATTGGAAAATGTGGTCGGGGTTGTTCTCGCCCGAATCCATGTCGGGTTTGAAGTCGGCCAGGTTGAACTCGAGCAGGGGCGTGGCTTCGGGCAGCGGGATCTCGTAGGTGAGCGGGGCGACGGCGACTTTGACGACGTTGTCGGAAGCGATCGGTTCGAGGTCGAGCACGGTGGGCGGTGGGGGCTCGCGGGTGGCGATCTCGGGCGGCGGTGGGGGCGGGTCTTCCAGCACCATGGTCTGCAGATCGGCGATGGGGGCGGGCGGCGGCACGATCTCGGTGCGCTGCACGTGAGCGAGGACGAAGAGAATGACCAGACTCATGCCCAACCCGGCGCCCCATTTGGCGACCTGACGACCCAGCCCGCTGGCGGGATCAAGATCGAGGGGGACGGGGGAGGAAGGCATGGCGGGCGGGAGATGTAAGATGTGTGATGTAGGATGTAAGATGTAGGGTGTGTGATGGTTTACATCTTACATCCTACATCTGACATGTATTCAGGGTTGGGCGGAGCCTAGGCGGGCGGTGGCGAATTGGACGTGGGCGAGGCCGGCGCGTTTGGCTTCGGAGTAGACGCCGGCAAAGGTGCCGTGGCTGGCATGACGGTCGGCGCGGATGATCACCGTGGCCTCATCGGAGAACGACGCCTGGCGCAGGGTGGCGGCGACTTGGTCCATCCGGATTTGCTGGCCGTCGAAGTAGATGCCGTCGTCGGCGGAGATGGCGAGGAGCAGGGCGTTGCGATCGGTGACGGCTTCGCCGCGGGTGTCGGGGCGTTCCACTTCGACGCCGGGGTCTTCGACAAAAACCGAAGTGACGATGAAGAAGATGAGCAGGATGAACACGCAGTCGATCATGGGGGCGAGATCGATGGCGACGGCCTGGTAACGGGAATCGGAGCGAGTGGTTTTGAGCATCCGGAAGCGGGGTGAACGTGAGGCAAACGGCGGTGAAAGGGTCAGGCGGCGGTGGCCATGAGGTCGCTCTCGCGTTTGACGAGGGATTGTTCGCCGTGCTGCACATGGCGGTGGGCGAAGTGGAGGAGGATCACGGCGGGGATGGCGATCGCCAGGCCGGTCTCGGTGGTGATGAGGGCGACGGAGATGCCGTCGGCGAGGCCTTCGAAGGACTTTTGACCGCTGCGATCGATGAGGCTCTCGAAGGTCGAGATCATGCCGGTGACGGTGCCGAGCAGACCCATGAGCGGCGCGGCGGCGATGAGCGTGCTGATGATGAAACGTTGCTGCCGAAAGGTCTCCTGCAGATCGAGTCGGGTCATGCGCACCGCGGTGAGCGAATCGAGCCCGGCGGCGCGATCCTGGGTGAGCAGGCGGCTGGCGCGGCGCACGCTGAAGTAGAGTCCGAAGCAGCGCTCGTAGAGCACGATCGACAGCAGGATGAGCGGCACCATGACGGGGCCACCTTGCTGCAGGAGATCGCGGAGGGCTTCCATGAGTCAGGTCGAAACGGGGTGGGGACCGGGGGCACCGACCCCGGCTACAGCGATGGGTGTAGCGGAGGTAGCCATCAGGACTTCGTTGGGTGGGTGACCTTGCGGTCCTCGTTGGCGGTGATGAACTCGACGCCGTAGCGTTCCAGCAGCGACAGGTTTTTCTGCGTGCGGTAGGAGAGCAGACCGTGGAGGACGAGGGTCGGGATGGCGACGGTGAGGCCGAGCTCGGTGGTGACGAGGGCTTCGGAGATACCACTGGAAAGTTTGGCGGCGTTGCCAGTGCCGAAGACGGTGATGAGGGTGAAGGTCTTCACCATGCCGACGACGGTGCCGAGCAGGCCGAGGAGGGGTGAGGCGGCGGCGATGACGGCGAGCATGGGCAACCAACGCTCGTGGTGCAGACGCTCGCGGAGGATGAAGGCGTGGAGGTGCTCCTCGATCACGTCTTTGGGTTTGGCGGCGTGGCGGATGCCGGTGGCGAAGAGCTCGCGACTGGTTATGCGCAGGCCGCTCAATTTGCCCTCAGCGGCGGCGGGGCTCTCCTCGGTCACGCTGGTGAGCACAGGCAGGGTAGCGGCGGGGGCGTCGACCGAGAGGTTGCGCAGGTCGACCATCTTGACGAAGGCGGTGAGCAGGGCAAAGGCGCCGAGGCCGAGGATGGAGTAGCCGACGATGCCGCCCTTGTTGATGTGATCGATCCAGTTACCCTGGCTCTCGGCGAGTTGCAGGGCTTTGCCGCCGGAAACGTCGGCGGGGATGGCGGCGGGTTGACCGGCGGCAAACGCGGCGGCGTCGGCGGCGTCCCAACCGGCGAGCGGATAGACCATCGGCGCGGCGCCTTCGTCGCGAGCGCGCACGGTGCCGGCGATGCCGTTGTCGCCGACGAAGAAGGTTTCGGGGCCGAAGAAGGCGAAGGTGCCGTTGACGAGTTCGTGGGCCTCGGCAGAGACGGCAACGCCGGCGCGGGCGTGGCCGCCGATGAGCGACTCGACGCGGGCGTAGAGCATCTCGGCGGTTTCGACGGCGGCAGAGATGTCGGGAATGCCGCCAACGGGATCGAGGCGATTGCGGAGCGTGCCAACCTGCTCGGCCCAGTGTTCGGCTTCCACGTTGCCGAGCGAGCTGGTGAGGGTGGAGAGGCCTTCGGCGGCGGTGCCGGCGAAGTAGGAGATGTTGAGGCGTTGGGCCTCGGCTTCCTGTTCGCGACGCGCCTTGTCGTTGGCGAAGTTGGCGGTGTTGGTTTGGAAGGTGGTGATCTCGGCGCGGAGATTAAGGATGCGGTCTTCGAGGGCGCGGAGGTCGTTTAGGAGTGGGATCTTTTCTTCGCCGATGCGGACGCGGGTGTCGTTGAGCGTCTGGGTCGCCTGTTCGATGCGGGCGGTGTAAGCGGTGGCGGCCTGGCGGAGAATGGCGTCGTAGCGCGCGATGGACTCGGCGGTCTGGGCGGAGGCGGCGGTCGCGAGGAGGAGGCCGGCGAACGTGGTCGCGGCGGTGAGGTGCGTGCGGCTCATTGGGCGCCCTCCGTGATCTGCGCGGGGATGGTGACGAAGGCGGGGGCTTCCTTGTCCTGATGGATGTCGATCAGGTCGGTCAGTTCGCCGACGAGATCAGGTGCGGGTTGCCAGGACCAGATGCCATCGACGGCGCGGCCGACGAACGCTTCGCCGCCGGAGCGGTCGAGCGCGCAACCTTGGGCGAGGCCCCAATAGAGCACCTCGAGAAGGCGCTCTTCACCGCCGGGTGTGACGGCGAGGATTTCCTCGGAGAGGACGAAGGTCTGGTTGAAGCGATTGCACTGGTTGAGAATCGTCATCGTGTGCCGCATGCGTTCGGCCGGCGTGAGGTCGGGACTGGCGAGGCTGCGGTAGGGCAACTCGAGCGCGGCGGAGAGGCGTGGCGGGAGCGCGGGGCGCAGCGCGATGAGTTGGGCGGAGAGCGCGTCGATGCGGGTGCCGGCTTCTTCGATGCGAGCGGCGGTCTCGCGATTGGTGGCGGTGAGCGCGTCGATCTCGGTGCGGGCGGATTCGGTCTGGGCGGCGAGGGTGTCGCGCTGGCCGGCGAGTTGATCGGCCTGCACGCCGAGACCGGCGAGTGACGCGGTCAGCAGGTCGCGCTCGGAGTCCCAGGCTTTTTCGAGACGGGTGGTCTCGGATCGGAGTCGCGCCCATTCGGTCGCGGCTTTTTGCACATCATTAAGGGCGGTGTCGGCGAAGGCGGGAGTCAGCAGCGTGCAAGGAATGACGCAGGCCAACGCGAGACCGACGTTATGTCGCAGTCGGGGTAAAGCGGGCATGAACGAACAGGGTAGTGGTGAGGCGAGCCGAAGAGGGAGTGATGAATCCGCAGTGCGCCAACGATGTCAATTAGACGAACGTTAAATCGCACGCGAATACGGGGTGAGCGGATGTATTCAAAAAAACATTGCAGGCATCCGGCGCGAGAACCCCGGGGTGGCGCGGAACCCTTCAAACGGATTTACGCGCGGGTTGAAATTTCACGTGCGCCGCATCGCGAAAGTGGAAAGCGGCGCGGCTGAAATTTCAAAGCGGGCGCAGTTGGATGCGGCGGTATTCCATCTGGCCGCGGTCGCCTTCGAGGCCGATGGGGCCGGTGTCGGGCAGGGTGAGGCCGGCATCAAGTTCGTCACCGTTGCAGGTCGCGTGAAGCGTGTTGCCGCGCACGGTGATGATGAGCTCGTTCCAATCGCCGGGCCGGTAGTGCGGGAGGTCCTTCCACGGACCGGCGAGCTGGTAGTCGCGGCATTGGAGTTGGGGGGCGCGCACGTAGACGCCGCTGTCGGCGTTGGGGGTGGCGCGGAATTCGAGGCGCAGTTCGAAGTCGGTGCCGAACTCCGCTTGGGTCCAGAGCTGTTGAATGAGGCGACCTTCGGCGGGGGTGGTGACCACGAGCCGACCATTGACGGCGCGGTAGCGACCGTCGGGCGATTCGCGCAGGCCGTCGAAGTTGACCGCTTCCTCGACGAACGGCCAGGGGGCGGCATTGGGATCGGCGGCTTGCCAACCGCGCGCGGCTTCTCGGTCTGCCGCGGAGGTCGGACGGTAGCCCCAGCCGGTGAGGTCGTGGCCGTTGAAGAGGGCGGTGAAACCGGGGTCGGGTTGCCAGTCGAGATCGGTGGTGGTTTCAACGAGGCCGAGCGTGGCGAAGATGGGCCAGAGGGCGTCGCGCCACTTGGCGTAACCGATCTCGTTGGGGTGAAGGAGGTCGGGCATCTCGGCGAGTTTGGCGTTGCCCTCGGCGTCGGCGAAGAGGGTCCAGGTGTCGAGGATGATGACCTGCGGGTCGCCCTTGAAGGCGCCTTGGTAGCGGGCGTTGAGATCGGTGATGTAGTGGGGCGGGCGTTCCTTTTTGGGCGAGCTGGGGAAGACGAGGTTGAGGATGATGGGCACGGCGCGGCTGTGGGCCTGGATGCGCTCGACCAGCAGCTCGACGTTTTTGGTGATGGTGTCGTTGCGGGCGCCTTCCTCGATGTCGTTGGTGCCGATGAGCAGGACGATGGCGCTGGGGTTGAGCGCGAGCACGTCGTGTTGGAGGCGCAGGAGCAGGCCGCGGGTGGTGTCGCCGGAGATGCCGCGGTTGGCGAGTTTCAGGCCGGGGAAGGCGGTCGCCATGTCGTCCTCCCAGCCCTGGGTGATGGAGTCGCCGAAGAAGACGACGGCGCCCTGGTCGGCCTCGACCTGCTTGGCCCATTTGGCGCGGCGACTTTGCCAGAGGTTTTGAAACCAAGTGTGACGGCGAAGCGGGCCGCGGCCGGGCAGGCCGTTGTCATACATGGGCAGGGCGAGTTCATATTCCGGCACGGTCGGCGCGGCGGGCTTGTCCGCATCGGCGGCTTGGGAGGGCAAGGCGAGCAGGGCAGACAGGCCGAGCAGAACGGAGAGTCGAAAGGATTTCATGAGCGGAGAGGGGTAGAACGATGAACACGGTGGCGAAGTCGGCGCGAAGGGGAAGGGGTGAGTTGTTCGAAGTTAACGGCGGAGGCTTGCGCGGGGAGGTGAGATCCGGCGTGATGGCCCCGACTGGCCGTCACTACCCCCTCAGCCCACCCCAAAACCGAAGTTGCCATGTTTCGATTCGCGTCTTCCCGCGGCGGTCGCTTTGCCGCCCTGTATCTGTCTGCCTGTCTGGTCGCCGCGGCGGCCGACAAACTTGACCTCGAGCGCACGGACCCCGTGCCGGCGAATGAGCCGGTGCCGATTCAGGATTTTTTCCGCCCGGCCTATTTCAGCAGCCCGCAGCTCAACCCCTCCGGCACGCATGTGGCCGCGATCGTGTCGGGCGGTTTGGATGTCTCGCGCCTGATGGTGATCGATCTGAAGACCAATGAAACCAAGGTCATGACCGGGTTGGGCGACTCCGATGTGGGCGGCGTGCGGTGGCTGAACGACGAACGGCTGATCTATTCGGTCTCGGCGGAGAAATACTGGGGTGTGGCGCTGGGCGCGGTGGAGATCAAGAGCATGTCGCGACCGTATCCGGTGATACAATACGGCATGCACCGTTTTATCAGCCGGCCGGAGGACGATCCGCTCTCGCCCTATGTCTGGGTTTCGGGTGAGGGGGCCGGGCGTGACGGTGGTATCGTAACGGTGAATACGGATATCAAGAACGGGCGCTGGGTGAGTCTCGATCCGAACAATTTTAACCTCTACAGCGTGGCGGAGGATCAGAACCGCCGGGTGGTGCGCCGGCGTTTTCCGGTGCCGGAAGGTGGTTTGATCGCGGGCTACTTCTCCGACCGCATGGGGCACCTGGCCTACAGCTACACCGGCCGGCAGGGCGTGTTCACCCTGCATCATTATGATGGGGAGGATTGGGAACCCTCGCCGATCGACATGGAGGCCAACGAGGTGCTGGCGACAGCGGACGAGCCGGGGCAATTGATCGTGAGTCAGAAGCTTTACGACGGTCAGCCGAGCGCGGTGCGGTTTGTGGACGCGCAGACCGGGGAATACGGGGCGGAGATTTTGCGCGACAAGGGGTATGATGTGACGTCCGGGCCGCTCCGTGATCGTGGTTCCCGACGGGTCGTGGGGTTCCAATACCATCGCGCGATTCCGGCGTCGGTGTGGTTCGATGAAGGGTATGCGTCGCTCGACAAGATTTTCAAAAGCAGCTTCCCGAAGAAAGTTGTGCGAATCTACAGCACGAACGAGGCGAACACGGTGTTTGTGCTCTCGGTTTATTCGGATCGGGAGCCGGTCACCTATTACATCGTAGACCTGGAGAAAAAGTCGTTGGGGCCGTTAAAGGCGGCGCTGCCGTGGATCGATCCGGCGCGGATGGCGGGCGTGAGCATTGTGAAATTCAAGACGGATGATGGCAAACGGCTCGACGCCTACCTGACCCTGCCGCAGGGCGCCTCAAAGGAGTCCCCTGTGCCGATGGTGGTGTTGCCGCACGGCGGGCCGTGGGTGCGCGACACCTTTGGGTTTGATGGCGAGGCGCAGTTTCTGGCGAGTCGAGGCTACGCCGTATTGCAGCCCAACTATCGGGGCTCACCCGGCTACGACTGGATGTTTCCGGAATCCGACCAGTGGGACTTTTTGAAAATGCACGCCGATGTGACGGCGGCGACGAAGGCGATTCTCAAAACCGGCTTCGTGGATCCCAAACGCGTGGCCATCATGGGGGGGTCGTTCGGGGCTTACCTGGCGCTGTCGGGGGTGGTGCACGAGCCCGACCTCTACAAGTGCGCGGTGGGCAACGCCGGGGTGTATGACTGGGTGGAGGTGTTCCGCGACGAGGCGTTTAATCAGCACTTTTCGCCGCAGTTCGGCCGGTTGCAGCTGAAGCTGGGCAACCCCGACGATGAACCGGAGAAATTCCGGGCAATCTCGCCGATCCATTTTGTGGAGAACATGAAGGTGCCGATGTTTGTCGCCCACGGTAAGGACGACAAAGTCGCCTCCTGGCTCGAATCAAAGCGGCTGGTGAGCCAGTTGGAGAAGCACGGTGTGCCGCACGAGACGCACTTCGTGTCCCGCGAGTCGCACGGCATGCAGCATCTCGAAAATCAGGTGGAGCTCTACGAAAAGATCGAGGCCTTCCTCGCTAAGCACCTGTAACCGGCTCGTCCCGGCTGCCCGGCAACTCACCCTCAACGGCGCTCGCTGCTGAAAAAATCGGCGTGCGCTGGGGGGCGGGGTTTGTTGAGGTGAACGTTCCCTTGGCGGAAACCCTGCGCCCGAACTCGTGTCGGGGGGGGCGCGGTTCCGCTCCCGTTTTCCCGACCCAACCCCTTCTGTCTGTCCCTTGCATTCTGCCATGAAACTCCCGCGTTTTTGTCGTTGGTCCCTGTGGTTGCTGCTGCCCGCGCTCGTCGCGCCGGTGGTCGCCCAGGACTCTTCCTCTCCCGCCCCGACGGCGGCCGAAGCCACCGTCGCCGGCCCGACTCCGGTCGAAGCCTTTTTGCGGTCTCCGCTCATCCAGGTTCCTGCGCTCAACCGCGCGGGCACCCACGTCGCGGCGCTCTTTTCGGGCGGCGGCGAGACCTACCAGCTGATGGTGAAGGAAATCGGCGTGGATGGCAGCGAGGTCTTCATCGGCGGCGGCAACGGTGTGCAGGTGACCGGGTTTTGGTGGCTCGATGATCAACATATCGCCTACACGCTCGCCAATCTCGGCGGCGCGCAACTCGGTCTGCTGGTGGTGGACGTCAACGATCCGGCCGGGGCTTATCCGGTTTTCCAATACGGCGCCGCCACTGTGGTGGGCGTGCCGGCGGGCTCGCCGATGAAGCCCCTGGTGTGGGTTTCGGTCGGCGGCCCGGACGGCCAACCCGCGGTGGTCGAACTCGACGCCGCGCTGAACCAGGGCGGTTTCATCGATGTGCGGGGCGAAGAAAACGAGGAGGCCTGGGCGCAGGTGGCGGAATTTAATGACGCCCACGTGCTGCGTGTGGTCCCGACGCCGGCCGGTCGCACCCAGCTCGGTTACCTCGCCGATGCGGAGGGCAACCTCGGTTTCGCTTACACGGCCGACGAGAATGGCCGCGTGGTGTTGCACGTGTGGGACGGCACCGGCTGGATCCCGTCGGCGCTCGATCTCGAGGAGATCGACATCGTCGATGTCGGCCAACAGATCGGCGAGTTGCTGGTGCGGCTGCGCAGTGGCGACGGTGAGCCGGCGGGCTTGTTCCTGATGGATTCGCTCACGGGCGAAGTGGGTGAGCTGGTGCTGCGCGACGAGAACTACGACTTCAATGGCGCGATCTACCGCGACCCGGCGTCCCACACGATTGTGGGCGCGATCTATGACCGGGCGGCGCCGACCTCGGTGTGGTTCAACGAGAGCTACCGCAAACTGCAGGGCGTGCTGAGTGCCTTCTTCCCGGGCAAACTCGTGCAGCTGTTGGATGGCAGCAACTCGGGTGACCTGCTGCTTGTGGCCGTGTCCTCTGACCGCAATCCGCCGGCCTACTACACGGTCAACCTCACGAAGCGCACGGTGGGCCTGCTGGCCAGCGAGCGTCCCTGGATCAACGAAGACGACCTGCGTCCGACCAGCGTGATCAAATACACCACGGCCGACGGCAAGAAGCTCGACGCCTACGTGACGCTGCCCGAAGGCGCGTCGAAGGACAACCCGGCTCCGCTCGTGGTGCTGCCGCATGGTGGCCCGTGGGCGCGCAACTCCTGGGGTTTTGACGCCGAGGTGCAGGTGCTGGCGGCCCGCGGCTACGCGGTGTTGCAACCGAACTATCGCGGCTCGACCGGCTACGACTGGCTCTTCGCCGAGAAGGCGCGTGCGGACTTTGCGATGATGCGCCTCGACGTGTCGCGCGCGGTCAAGACGGTGCTGCGCACGGGCATGATCGACGAGAAGCGGGTGGCGATCTCGGGTGGTGGTTTTGGTGGCTACCTCGCGGTGGCAAGCATGGTTGATGACCCGACGCTTTATGCCTGCGGCGTGACCTTCTCCGGCATCTACGATTGGACTCGCCTGGCCAATGAGATCGGCCTCGAGCGCGAGGACGACCCGAGCTACGGCGCGATCTTCAAGCTGCTCGGCGACCCGGCGACCGATCGGGCGCAGTTCAACGCCATCTCACCGGCCGAGCGCATCGGGCAACTCCAGGCGCCGCTGCTGGTGGTGCGCGAGCTCGGTGGTGAGAGTGTGGAGCAAAAGGAGGCCGAGGCGCTCGTCGCCGAGCTGCGCGCGAAGCAGAAGCCCTTCGAGGTGCTCACGCTGACGGGCGGCTCGCTGCTGCAGACCCGCCTGCAACTCTTCGAAGGTATCGAGGCCTTCCTGCAGAAGCACCTCTGAGTCGAATAGAGGTTCGACGAAAAAACGCCGCCCCGGTGTGGGGCGGCGTTTTTGGTGTCGGGGAATCGTGGATACGCCAGCGCTCAGTTGCCGTCGAGGCCGCCCCAGGGAGTGATGGCTTCGAGGGCGGGGAGGAGCAGGCGGCGGAGCTCGATGAAGTCGATCGGGCCGGTGTGGCGGAAGATGACTTCGCCCTTTTCGTCGATCACGAGAGTGTGGGGCAGGGCGCCGCTCCACTCGGGATCGATGGCCTCGATGTTGGCGTATTTGTCGGTGTCGCCGAAGATGTAGTTCTGCATGGAGGCGTGCTGCTGCTGGAGGAACTTGAGCGCCTTGGCTTCCATTTTGGGATACTCGGCGGCGATGGTGACGAGTTCGAAGTCGCGGTTGCGGAAGGTGACGTTGAGGTCGACGAGATCGGGGAACTCGGAGACGCAGGGGCCGCACCAGGTGGCCCAGACGTTGATGACGCGGATCTTGCCGGAGTCCTGGTTTTCGCGGAGGGCGACGAAGTCGGCGGCGGTGGCGTGCTCGAGGGTGACGGGTTCTTCCTTCAGGCGTTGGGCCCAGAGCTTGTTGTAGCCTTCGGCCTTCTCGGCCCACTTGACGGAGCAGCCGAAGACGCGGGTGGTCTGCACTTCCGGCGCGTGGCCGGCGAGCAGGGCGTCGAGGGCGTCGCGGGTGTCGTGGTGTTTGATGTATTGCGGGAGCTCGGCGTCGTCGATGCGGCCCTGGAAGGCGAGCTTGCGGTCCTGGTCGTAGATGAAGACGTGCGGGGTGGCGACGGGGCCGAAGACGCGGGAGATGGCCTGGGTCTCGCCGTCGTCGAGGTAGGGGAAGTTAAATTCTTTGTGGGCGTGGCGGATCTGCATGTCGGCGAAACTGTCGCCCACATCGGTCCAGGCCATCTCATCGAGACGCACGGCCTCGGCGTTGTTGGGGTTGATGGCGACGACGGCGACGCCCTGGGGCGCGTAGTCGGTGGTGAGTTGTTTGATGCGCTCTTCGTAGCGCTGCGCGGTGGGGCAGTGGTTGCAGGTGAAGATGATGCAGAGGAGCTTGGCGGAGGCGAAGTCGGCCGGAGTGTAGGTCTGCACCGAGCCGTCGGGCGCGATGCCGGGCAGTTCAAAATCCGGTAGCGGCGAGCCGAGGGCTTGGGGTTGCGGAGTGCTGCCATCGGCGGCGAAGGCGGTCGCGGCGGAGAGCAACAAGGCGGTGAGAA
Organism: Actomonas aquatica; assembly: GCF_019679435.2. Classification (NCBI taxonomy): domain Bacteria; kingdom Pseudomonadati; phylum Verrucomicrobiota; class Opitutia; order Opitutales; family Opitutaceae; genus Actomonas; species Actomonas aquatica. Next base: position 2,995,877 of record NZ_CP139781.1, on the reverse strand, counting down.
GGGAGGGTAGAGTCCGGGGCATGAGAGGCAGGCTGGGGGCGGGCGAAGGGAGCCGCAAGTGACGGCGGGGTGGGTGTTGGTGCAAGTTCAACAGGTGCCGTTTGGGTGGATACGTTTGGTTTTGCGCTACGGGGGCGGTATCGCCAGCGTGCGGTTTCTGGCTTCCCCGTTTATGACTGATCCCGCTTTCGACTCAGGGGTGCCGCTGCTGTGGACCTGTTCCCCGGGCGGCGCCGTGTGTAGTATCCAAACCTTGGCGGTGGCGGATGATGGCGGGACGGTGGTCGCCGGGACGTATTGCGGGCAACCGGGGCTGTGGGCGGAGCAGGCGGAGTCGCGTCCGCCGATGCCGGTGGTGCAGTCGGTGTATTGTTTAAATGGAGACGGCGGGGTGCGGTGGCGGGATGCGGTGACGGGGTGGACGGGGGTGTGCTCGGTGGCGGTGTCGGGCAACGGGCGTTTTGTGGCGGCAGGCGGGGAGTATCAGGAGGAAGCGCCGCAGGGGTTTGTGCGGGCATATGATGCGGACTCTGGAGCGGTCTTGTTGAAACACCGCACGGTGCGGCGCGTGAATCAGGTGGCGCTCTCGCGAGATGGCCTGTGGCTGGTGGCGGCGGCGGAACGCGTGGAGGTGTTTTGTCGTGTGCTCGATACCGACGGGTTTTCGAAGGTGGGCGATTACGCGCCGGACGAGCGGGCGGGCGCAGTGATCAACGCGGTGGGATTGGCGGACGATGGCACCACGATTGTTTGGCAGGCTGCGGACGGGCGCGTTGGTGTGCTGAGTAATTCGGGAGGGATGCTGGTGCCGCTCAAGGAATTCGATCTGCCGGATGGAGAGTCGTTTCGGGTCCTGGCGGTGGCGACGGATGGTGGGCAGTTTGTGGTGGGGAGTTCGGCGGGGTGGGTGCGGTGCTTCGAGACGTCTGCGTTTCTTCGCACCGGCCAGCCGATCTGGGCACGTCGGGTGGCGGAGGGTGAGCAGGTGGCGGCGTTGGCGATCGCAGAGCCAATGGGGCAGGTGGTGGTGGCGGTGCAGGCGGGCGAGGGCGGGACGGTGCAGCGCTGGGCGGGAGAGTCGGATGGGACGGTCGCGACGCGGGCAGAGCGGCGCTTGGCGGGGTCCCCGCAGAACTTGATCTGGCACGGGGCGAGTGAATCGATCGTGGCGGTGGAAGGCGGTGGTGGGGCCGTGGCCTCTTGGCCGGTCAACGAAGCGACCACGGCGGGAGGGCAGACGGGCTGGCGGCGGGAGTTGCCAGAATCCGGGAGTAGTGCGCTGGCGGTCGCCCGCGAAGCGGGGGTGCTCGTCATGGATGTGGGCGGCGGCGCGGTGGCCTGTTTTTCAAACTGATAGAATGAGTCCAAGATTGCTCAAGAGCAGCGGTTTCCGCCCGATGGGGGATACTTTGCTATGATATTCTTCGGCCTGCTCTTATGACCAAGTCGTCACGGTCTACGCTGCTTTGTTTGGCTTACGTGGGTCTGCACCTGCTCACCCATCATTTGGCGGCATGGTTTGAGGTATCGGGAGGGGCTGTAGCGGTTTCCATCTGGTATGCCCCGGCGGGTTTGGCGCTCGCGATGTTGGTGATTATGGGGCCCCGGTATGCCGGAGTAGTGTGGCTCGCCAATGTGCTTGGCGCGCTTTCAACCGGCGCGTCGCCGGCGGCGTGGGGAACGTGGGTGTTTCCGAGTCTAATCACGGGCGGCTTTGCGTTGACGGCTTGGGCGGTGCGGCGGTGGTCGGGGACCCGATTGTTGCCCGGGTCGTTGCGCGAGTCGGTGGTGTTTTTCGGGGCTATCCTGGGGTCCCCCCTGCTGCTCGCCTTGGTGAGTTCGGGGGTGGCGTGGGCAGGAACGCCGGAGGCGGGAACCGGCTGGGATTTCCTGATCGCGGTGGTGCGGTGGTGGATCGGAGATGTGAGCGGCCTGCTCACGGTGGTGCCCGTAGTCATGGTGTTTGTCGCGCCGTGGTGGGATGGGCAGGGCAAGGTGCCGTGGCCTCCGGCGGGTTCGCTGGCGCGACGGGTGGTGACGGTGGTGAGCTGTGTGTTGTTGGTAGGGTCGGTGGCGGCCGTGCTGTTGGTGCCGATTTTGCGGGAGCACCACGCGTTTTTTCTGGGGTTTCTGCCGCTCGTTTGGATCTGCATGATCCATGGCATGCCGGGGGCGGTGTTGGCGACATTGATGGTAACGATGACCGGGTTGGTGGGGCTGCGCCTGACGGGCAGTTCGGCGGACTATGCCTATGTCTTTTTCCTCTTCGAGATCGCGGTGGCCGGGGTGGGGTTGGGGCTGGGGGCGCTGGTGACGCGGCGGCAGCAGGCGGAGGCGGAATTGGCGACCAGCCGCTCGCAGTTGAACCGCGTCATCGATGGGGCTCAGGCAGGCTTGTGGGAGTGGGACGCGCAAACGTCTCAAGTTACCAGCAACAGCCGTTTGACGAGCTTGCTCGGCTACGATGAAGAGGCGGTAGGACCGCTGCGGGAGCGGTGGAGCGAGTTGGCGCATCCTCAGGACCTGGCCACGGAGCAGGCGAAGTTGCAGGAGCATCTGGCCGGCCATACACCGTTGTATGAGGTGGAGATGCGCATGCGGACGCGCGCCGGCCAGTGGCATTGGATTTTGGCGCGGGGATCGGTGTCGCAGTGGGATGCGGCGGGGCGACCGGTGCGGCTCTCCGGCCTCACCCTGGACATCAACCAACGCAAGCGCGCGGAAGCAGAGATTGCGCGCTTATTCCGCATTATTGAAGCCACCCCCGAGAGCGTGTTCACGACCGATGTGAAGGGGGAGGTGCTCTACGCCAACGCCGCGATGCAGCGCCGCTGGGGCGAGCCTGTCGGCGGCGGCTCATGGGAAGGGCGGAAGCTCGAGGAAGTGCTGGGGGCCGACCTGGCTGGTTCATTGCGGCGGGAGGTGGTGCCGGAGGTGGTGACGACCGGCCTATGGCAGGCAGAACGCAACGTCGCGCTGCCAGACGGGCGGGAGTTGCCGGCGCTGTTGCTGGTGCTGGGGCATCGTGATGACGAAATGGATACAAATATCCTTTCGTTCATTGTGCGGGATCTGTCCGCCCAGCGTCAGGCCGAGGCGGATCGCCTGAAGCACGAGCGGGAGCTGATGCGGGTGCAGAAGAATGAGAGCCTGGGCGTGCTGGCGGGCGGTATCGCGCATGACTTCAACAACCTCATGATGTCGGTGGTGGGCAGCGCGAACCTGGCGCGGCTGGATCTGCCGGAGAACACGGAGGTGAGCAAGTGCATCGATACGATTGAAAAGACCGCGGTGCGCGCCTCGGCGCTTTGCCAGCAGATGTTGACCTACGCCGGCCGTAATCCGGTTGAGTTTGCCGAAGTCGATTTAAATCAGGTGGTCGAGGAAACGCTGCGGCTGGTGAAGCCCAGTGTGAGCGCGAAGGTGCAGTTGGCGGCCGACTTGGCGAAGGATTTGCCACGGGTGCTGGTGGCGCCCACGCAGGCACAGCAGGTGTTGCTGAATCTGGTGCTCAATGGCGCCGGGGCAATCGGGGACCAGTCCGGCGACGTGTGCGTGCGCACGTTTGCCCGGCGCTTTGGAGCTTCGGAGCTCGATGTGTTTCAACTGGAGGGGGAAGCGAAACTGGCGCCGGGCACTTACGTTTGTATCGAAGTGAAGGATACGGGATGCGGCATGAGCGGGGAGGTGCGACAGCGGATCTTTGAGCCGTTCTATACCACGAAATTCACTGGCAGCGGTTTGGGGCTGGCGGTGGTGAAGGGGTTCGTGCGGGCCCACCATGCCGGCATTCGCGTGGAGTCGGCGGTGGGCCAAGGCGCGACGTTTCAGGTGTTGCTGCCGGTGCGAGCCGCGGAAGAGGCGGAGGCCGCGTCGCCAACGTCCACACCGCGAACGGGCACCTGGCTGGCCGAAGGCACGGTGCTGCTGGTCGACGATGACGGCGCATTGCGGCGCGTGCTCGAGCTGATGCTGCGCAAGATGGGTTTCGACGTGATCCTCGCGATCGATGGCGTGGAAGGCGTGGAGCGTTTTCGCGAGCGCTCGACAGAGCTCTTCTGCGTGTTGCTCGATATCACCATGCCACGGATGGATGGCATCGAAGCGCATGCGATGATGAACGAAATCAACCCGGAGGTGCCGGTGGTATTGATCAGTGGTTACTCGCAAAAACTCGCCAACCTGCCGCCGCAATCGATTCATCCGGCGGGCGTGCTGGCGAAGCCCTTTACCTTCACGTCGCTACGGGAGCGTCTGCGGGAGGTGCTGGAGGCGCGGGAGTTGGCCTAAAAAAACGCCCGGCCTTGGCGGGCCGGGCGAGATGAGGGAGGGCGCCGGGACGGACGCTCAGTTGAACTGCTGTTCGGCCTTCCAGGCCTCGCGGTCGCTGAAAGAGGCCGGGGCCTCGCTCGGGGCGTGATCGCCGCTGGAGAGCAGCACGATCACCGACTTGGCCGTATCGGGAGTGATGATACGGCGGAAGAGCGCGGCGGTCGCGGCCTGATCGAGTTGATCGATGGCGGCGAGGGTGTCGTGCTGGCGTTCCCAATCGCCGCCGTGGTCGTAAGCGCGGGCGAAGAGCACACCGGTTTTGTCGGCGATCGACTTGGGCTTTTCGCCCAGGGAGGAGCGGGCGCCGGCGAGCAACGTTTCCCATTGCTCAGTCGGGAGGGCGGCCAGCTGGTCGGGCAGAGTGGCGATGAAGGTTTCGGCGCGCTGACGCAGATCATCGGCGGCGTGGGTGCTCGATTGGATGACGTAGAGCAGAAGCATGTCTTCGGCGGCGGATCCGGCACCGCTGCCCACGATGTAGCCGAGCTGTTGTTTGGTGCGCAGCTCGGTGAAGAAGGGCTCACTCATGAAGGTGCCGATGACCTCGGCGGCGGCGCGTTCGGCCGGGGTGGCGTCGGGCAGGAGGTAGTTGGCGCGGTAAGTGGAGTTCACGCCTTCGATGGCACCCGTGTCGATGACGGGCTCGCCGGCGGCGAGTTCAAGTTGGCGGCGGCGCAGCAACTCGTGTTCGGCGGCGGGTTCGGCGCCGATAGCGTCGGCGATGGCGCGGGCCGATTCGATGGCGCGCTCGGGGGTGAGGTGGCCGTGCACGAGCACCTCGACCTTGCCAGTGGCGAAGTAGCGGGTGGCGAGGTCGTGCACCTCGTCCCAGGTCACGGACTCGGCGCGCTCGAGGGAGTGGTTGGGCAGGAAGTAGAACTCGCGCAGGGCGGCGGACGAACGATGGGAGGCGAGTTGGTAGGCCTCGGTCTGGTCGTAGCTGCGTAGGTTGCGCATCACGCGCTCGTGGAGAGAGGCGAAGCGGGTGGGCGTGATCTCGAAGTCGAGGAGGCGCTCGGTGACGTATTCGATGAAGCGCGCGGGGGAATCGGCGAAACCGGTGACGGCGAGGTCGAAGCCCTCCATGCCGATATCCACGGAGTAGGAAAGGCCCGCGACACTGGCGTCGCCGGCGGCGGCTTCGAAGGCGTCGTAGAGGCAGGTCTCGAAGAAGCGGAGCAGGAGGTCGGTCTCGGCCGTGCCCATGTCGCGGGTGGGCACGAAGCGCATCTGCACGGTGGCCTGCGGGCGCTCGAACTCGACGTCCTGGGCGTAGTAGAGTTGCAGCCCGGCTTCATCGATGAGGGAGAGCGGGCGCTCGGCGATGAGTTTGGTTTCGCCGGGCAGGAAGGGGTTGGCGGACGGCAGGGCAAAGCTGTCGATGGCGGGCGGGTTGACCAGGTGGTTGTAGTCGTCGCCGGCAGTCTCGCTGTAACCGTAGGCGGTGCCGTAGATTTCCTCGGTCCGGTCGGTGGGCACGCCCTTGGCCTGGAAGGTCACGAGCATGTTGTCGGGCGTGAGGGCGCCGAGGAATTCGCGGTAGGCGGCTTCGTCGGGCTCACCCCAGGCGATGTCGGCTCGTTCGGCGACGTCGAGCGGGAAGAAGAGGGCGTTGTTGGCGAGGCGGGTGGCGAGGTTGGCGCCTTCGCCGCGGTCTTCGAAGGTCTCCTGGAGGTTGGCGATGCGGGCCTGGTCGGCGTAGAAGTCGGCCGGGAAGGGAGAGTCCTTCAGGTGCTCGATGTAGGCGAAGAAGGTCTCCATGACCTGCTGAATGTTGTCGGCCCCGTTGGGGGTGAGGTCGGCGGAGATGAAGAGGGACTCGTAGCCGGTGGTGCGGGTCCAGGTGAAACCGCCGACGCTGGTGGCGAGGTCGGCGTCCTTCAGGTATTCGACGAGGCCGCCCTTGCCCGCGTAGTTGAGCAAGGAGAGGAGGAAGGCGTCGGTTTTGGACGCGAAGTGCGGGCGGGTGGAGGGGATGACAAACTCCATCCAGAGTTGGCGCAGCTCGCGCACGGGCTCGATGGTGGCGAGGCGGAGGGCTTCCTTGTGCGGCAGGAAGGTCGGCTCGCGCTCGATGGCGGGCAGGTCGCGCACGGGGATGGGCGAGAAGGAGACGCGGGCCATGCGCTCGAGTTCGTCGAGCGAGGCGGTGCCGGTGATGGCGAGGGCCATGCGATCGGCGGAGTAGTGGTTTTCGTAGAACTCGCGGACGATGGCGGGGGTGGCGTTGGCGAGGGTGTCCTTGTTGCCGGTGGAGAACTTGGATTCGCCGGCCTCGGGGCTGTAGAGCTCGCGGCGGACATTGAGCATGCGGCGTAGGTCGTTTTGCACGTGGCGCATGGCTTCGTTGTGCACGGCGTTGACCTCACGCTCGGTGTAGTCGGCGACGAAGAGCGGCGCGATGAAGAACTGGGCGAAGCGGTCGAGGGCGCCCTCGAGGGCCTCGTGGCGGACTTCAAATTGGTAGTTGGTGTGGTCGGTCGAGGTGTAGGCGTTGTTGTAGCCGCCGTTGGCCGTGATGTAGGCGCTGTATTCGGAGACGTCGGGATACTTCTCGGTGCCGAGGAAGAGCATGTGCTCGAGGAAGTGAGCGAGGCCCGCGTGCTCGAACGGGTCGTCGATCTGGCCGACGGAGACGACCAGCGAGGCGGCGGACTTATTGAAGTTGGCGTCGGAGACGAGGAGGACCTTGAGGCCGTTGTCGAGGGTGAGGCGACGGAACTCGGCCTTGTCGGTGGGAGCGACCTCGCGCGGCGGCAGAGCTGAATCCGTGGCGGCGAACGCCGGCGCGGAAACGATCAGCAATAGACAGAGGAGACGGGTAAGCATGGTGGCACGGTGAGCGGTTTTGCCGCGAGTGCCAGTCTGCGTGGATGAACGGCGGAAATCGTAAGATGGGCGGTTCAGCCGGGTGAGAGGGGCTCAGGCCGGGTGTTTTTTGAGGAAGCGGCTGACGGCGGTGCGGGTGGGCATGGAGGGGGCGGTGCCGGGTTTGGTGACAGAGAGGGCGGCGACGGCGCAACCGTGGCGGGCGGCGGCAGCGAGGTCGCCCTCGTGCTCGAGCAGACCGGCGGCGAATCCGCCGACAAAGGCGTCGCCGGCGCCGGTGGTATCGACGGCGTCGACGGTGAAGGCGGGGATTTCGAGGTAACCGTCGGCGCGGGAGATGAAGCAGCCGCGTTGGCCGAGGGTGACGATGACGACGGGCACGCCGAGGGTGCCGCAGAGGGCGTGCAGTTTGGCAGGGGCGAGTTTGAGCAGGGCTTTGGCGGTGAGCGGTTTCTGGCCGGGCTGGTGGCCGAGGCGGTTGATGAGCTCCACGAACTCGGTCTCGTTGGGGATGAGGATATCGACGTGCTTGAGCATGGCCGGCTGGAAGTCGGGCCGGAGCGGGGCGGGGTTGAGCACGGTGAGGGCGCCGGCGGTGCGACCCAGTTTGAGCGCGTGGGTGGTCGCGGGGAGATCGGCCTCGAGTTGGGCGATGACGATGCGGGCGCCGTCGATGGCGTCGATGGGCAGGTCGTCACGGCGCAGGTGGAGATTGGCGGCGAGGGCGACGATGATCTGGTTCTGGCCCTCGGCGTTGACGAGGATGGCGGCGGCGCCGGTGGGTTGTTTGGGTTTGATGGCCCAGTGGGCGGGGATGCCCTCGGCCTCGTAAAAGGCCTGGGCTTCGCGACCGAAGGCGTCATTGCCGATGGCGCCGACGTAGAGCGTGGGGGCACCGGCGCGGGCGGCAGCGACGGCTTGGTTGGAACCCTTGCCACCGGGGCCGGTGCGAGAGGTGCCGGCGAGGGTCTCGCCCGGGCGGGGGAAGTGGGCGCAGTTGAAACAGAGGTCGGTCACGTAGCTGCCGACGACAACGACTTGGGGTGCAGTCATGGGGGGGAGGTTAAGTATGAAGTTGGAAGTAGGAAGTTTGAAGTCGGGGGGGGGCGGAGAGGTGGGAGGGGACGCGCGTGCGGGCCGTTCGTCATGGGGGATCGCCGTTTGTCCAAAGATTGCCCCGAAAGCGCGTTCTTGCTGTAGGGTGGCGGCGTGATCGACTCCGCCGTGCCCATTTCCGACCCCCAAGCCGATGCCAAGCGCCAGCGTGCGAAGGAGCGGCTCTACGTCATTTGCCAAGCGCTGTGCTGGGGCGGGTTTCTTGCCATGCAGTTGGTGATCAGCGTGATGGTGTCGAGTGCGCGGGAGGAGCCGCTGACTGTCGACGACTATATGACGCTGGTGCACACGGTGCTGCTGGGTCTGGTGATTTCCCACTTTGCGCGCATTTACATCGATCGCTGGCAGCTGCGGGAGTTGCCGTGGGTCAAGATGTTGCCCCGGGGCCTGTTCCTGGCGCTGGGCATGTCGGTGGTGTGGAGCGTGGTGGGCTTCGGCTGGGTGTATGGCGTGCTGCGGCATCCGTGGCCGGACAGCATCAACCCCTTCCTGCTGGTCCTGATCAGCATCATCAACGGCACCATCATGTATACGGCGTGGTTGAGCGCCTACTTCATCTATCATGTCTATGCGCGTTTCAACCGCTCGGAGATCGAGCGACTGCGCCTGACCGCGGTGGTGAAGGACGCCGAGCTGCGCGCGCTGAAGTCGCAGGTGAATCCGCACTTCATGTTCAACTCGCTCAATAGCGTTCGCGCTCTGATCGACGAGGATCCGCGGCGGGCGCGTGAAGCGGTGACGCAGTTGGCCAACATGCTGCGCTACTCGCTGCAGGCGGGCCGCAAGCAGACCGTCTCCTTCGAGGAGGAGCTGACGGTCGTGAACGACTACCTTTCGCTGGAGCAGGTCCGCCACGAGGAGCGCCTGCGCCTCAAACTCGATGTCGCGCCGGAGACCCTGCGCCGCCACGTGCCGCCGATGCTGTTGCAGACCCTGGTGGAGAACGCGGTCAAATACGGCATCGCCGAGCAACCCAACGGCGGGCAGATCGAAATCATCGCCCATATCGAAAACGGCGAGCTGCACATCGCGGTGCGCAACCCCGGCAACCTGCGCTCGGCCGGCACCGGTCGCACCCAGCAACGCTCGACGGGCGTGGGCCTGCGCAACGCGTCCGATCGCCTGCAATTGCTCTTCGGCGACAGCGCCCGTCTCTCCCTCGAACAGAGTGCGCCCGACCAGGTCACGGCCGCGGTCGTGGTGCCGCAGGAGGCGGAAGCGACCACCGGTCCGCGGGAACGCCGCCGTCGTCGCGACGGCGCGAGCAACAAATCCAACCCTGATACAGTATCTGCATGAAAGCGTTGTTGATTGATGATGAGCGCCTCGCGCGCGGCGAACTGCGTCGCCTGCTGGGCGAGGTGGACGGCATTGAAATTGTCGGCGAGGCGGCCAACGCCGAGCAGGCCCGCGAGAAGCTGAAAGAGCTGAATCCCGATCTGCTGTTTCTGGATGTGCAGATGCCCGGCGAGACTGGCCTGGAGTTTCTCGAGTCGCTCGAGCCGCCGGTGCCGCAGGTGATTTTTACCACCGCCTACGACGAGTTTGCGGTGAAGGCCTTTGAGCTCAACGCCCTCGACTACCTCCTCAAGCCCGTCGATCCCGTGCGTCTCGAAGCGGCCATTGAGCGGCTGAGGGAGCGCAGTGGCGCAAATCCGCCGCCGAGCGCGGATCGCCCCGAGGTGCTCAGCCCCGACGACAAGGTGTTTGTGCGGGAGGGCGACCACTGCTGGTTCGTCGAGGTGAAGCGCATTCGCCTGCTCGAGAGCGAAGGCAACTACACCCGCGTGCATTTCGACGACGCTCAGCCGCAGCTCTTCCGCTCGCTCAATGCGATGGAGACGCGGCTCGACACCAAGACCTTCTTCCGCGCCAACCGTCGCCAGATGATCAACCTGCAGTGGATCGAAAAGATCGAGCCGTGGTTCAGCGGCGGCCTGCTGGTTGAACTCAAGGGCGGCGCCAAGGTCGAGCTCAGCCGCCGCCAGGCCCAGGCGTTCCGTGAACGCATGAGCTTGTAATCAAAACTTCACTACACCCTTACCCATCTCCCCTCCCTGTTTGTTATGAAAACGCTTACCCTGTTTTGCCGCTCCCGTTGGTTCGCCGCTGTCGTCACCGGTCTCGGTGTCATGTGGGCGATGAGTGCATCACTGGGCTGGGGCGTGGGCGCCGCCATCGGCGGCGGCATCACCGTCACCATGCTCAGCACTCGCCGCGAAAACTGAGCCGCTGGCGCGTTTTCGGCTATCCAATCTTCCTTACCCATCCAGCCATGATCGAAGTCACCCACCTGACCAAAACCTTCAAGGACAAGAAGCGGGGCGTTGTGCGCGCCGTCGACGATGTGTCCTTTAGCTGCGAACCCGGCAAAATCTATGGCCTACTGGGGGCCAATGGCGCGGGCAAAACCACCACCCTGCGCATGATCGCCACCCTGCTCAAACCCGTCGAGGGGCAGGCCATTGTGGCCGGGCACGACGTCGTCAAAGAGTCGGCGCTGGTGCGAGCCAAGGTCGGCTTTCTCGCCGCCTCGACTGCGCTCTACGGCCGTCTCACTGCGCGGGAGATGATCACCTACTTCGGTGAGCTCAATGGCATGGAGACCAAGGCGATCAAGGCCCGCATCAAGCAGCTCGCCGACGAGCTCGACATGCACGACTTCCTCGACCGCCGCTGCGAAAAGTTCTCCACCGGCATGAAGCAGAAGACGTCGATCGCCCGCACGCTGGTGCATGATCCGGATGTGATGATCTTCGACGAGCCGACGCTCGGTCTCGATGTGATGACGGCGCGCGCCATCGTGCGGTTCGTGCGCCAGTGCCGCGATCGGGGCAAGACGGTGATCTACTCGTCGCACGTGATGAGTGAGATCGAAAAACTCTGCGACAAGATCGGCATCATCCATGACGGAAAACTTGTCGCCGAGGGCACCTTGCCCGAGCTGCAGCAGCAGTTTGGCGAGAACGACATGGAGGAGATTTTTGTGAAAGCTGTCGGCGGTGAAGCCGCCCTGCAGGCCGCGCTCGAACAGGCGGAAAAACAAGGCTGAAGCCGGACCACCCCACAACCCAACCAGCGAAAGACTTACCCAATGAACTGGAAAGCCATCAGCACCGTCTACTTCAAGGAACTGCGCGACACGGTGCGCGACAAACGCACCCTCATTTCCACCCTCGTGGTGCCCACCGTGGTCATCCCGCTGCTGTTCTTCGGCGCCGGCTTCGTGATGCAGAAAGTCATCAAGAAGGCGCAGCAGGAGCAGTCCTCCATCATGATCGTGGGCGGCGAGGATTCGCCGGAACTGGTCGCGGCGCTCAAGGCTCACGAGGAGTTTCGCGTCGTGACGACGACCGAAGACTTCAAGGCTGCCGTAACCGAGAAGCGGATACGCGCGGCGGTCGATATTCCGGCCGGCTTTGATGCCGCTCTCTTGGCAGGCGACGAGGTGCCGACGGTCAAGATCTACCACTACCAGGGAGAGCTGAAGTCGAAGATGGGCCGCGATGAGCTGCGCAGCTTTTTGACCGACTATCGCGAAGCCCGAGTGCAGGCGGCGCTCGAGGCGCGCAACCTTCCGGCCAGTGTGGTCGAACCCTTCAAGGTGGAGACGGAAAACGTCGCGCCGCCGGAGAAGGTGGGCGGCAACGCGATCGGTGGCTTCGTGCCCTACATGATTGTGATCCTCTGCTTCACCGGCGCGATGTATCCGGCGATGGATCTGACCGCGGGTGAAAAGGAACGCGGCACGATGGAAACGCTGCTCTGCTCGCCGCTGGGTCGCATCAACATCGTGATGGGCAAGTTCTTCATGGTGCTCACGGCGTCGGCCACGACGGTCGCGTTGACGGTGATAATGATGGGCGTGAGTGCTTTCGTCGCGCCGATGGTGTTTGCCGCCGGCGCGGGTGGCGGTGCGGGCGCTGCGGCGGGCGGCGGTGGCATGCCGATGTTGATCGATCCGGTCGGCCTGCTCGGCGTGTTTGCCATGGTGGTGCCGGTGGCGGTGCTGTTTGCCGCGGCGGAACTCGCCATCTCGCTCTTCGCGAAAAGTTTTAAGGAAGCGCAGAGTCTCGTGTCGCCGTTGATGATCGTGATCATCATCCCGACGGCGATGGGCATGCTGCCCGGCATCGAGTTGAGTGCGAAGACGGCGCTCATCCCGATCATGAACCTGAGCCTCGTGTGCAAGGAGATGCTCTCCGGCACGTGGAACTGGGATTACATCGCGCTGATCTTCGGCTCGTCGGCCGTGTATGCCGGCATCGCCTTGTGGTTGTGCGTGAAGATGTTCAACCGCGAGGACGTGATCTTCCGCTCCTGAGCAGCGCGATCGGCTGGATAGTTTTCGAGGGCGTTCACTGCGGTGGGCGCCCTTTCTTGTAAAAAACGAGCTAACGTAAAGCCTGGGTAAATCGTTGGCGTAAAGAGGCTTTCGAGTGGCGCGGGCGGGGTGTCTGGGTATCGCTGGGGCGTAGTTTTACCCACTTATTCATCATGCCTGCCACGACTCCCCACATTCTTATCATGCATGCCGATGCCCATCTCCGCCGGGTATTGGCCGTGCTTCTCGTGGAGGCGGGTATGAAGGTGAAGGCGGTGGAAGCTGCGGAGTCCGCGGTCGAAGAGGCGGTCGCGGAGAGCTTCGATCTGATCCTGATCGGTTATCAAGGGGTGGGGGAGCAGGCCTTTGCGTGGGCGGGCCGTTTGCGGGATGAGCTGGGGGATGAGCCGCCGATCGTCATGCTATTGCCGGAGCTACAACTGCCGCTGGTGGTGCAGGGAATTCGCGAGGGATTGACCGACGTGTGGCCGTTGAACGAAGAGGTGCAGCCGGTGGTGCGACGCGTGTTGGCGTTGGTCGCGCCGGAGCGGGTGGAAGGGGTGGCTACGACGCCGGCGGTGGAGCTCAGCGAGGTGGAACGCACCTTGCGTGAAATGGAGCCGGTGCTGCGTTCGTTGCACACGGATGCGGAAGCGGTGGAAATGCGGGAGCGTTTCAAGCGGGCGTTGTTGGAACTCGAAGGGGAGCGCGACTTGGTGGAGGCGGCGCAGGCAGCGATGGATGAGCGGGCGCGCATGCTCGCGGACGAGCGGCAGGCGTTGGACCAACGGCGGCGGAAGATGGCCGACGAGGCGAAACGGTTGGAGCGAGCGCGAGCGGAGTTGCGCGCGGAATGTGATTTGTGGCAGCAGACGCTGCAGGATTTACAGACCCGGGAGGGCAACCTCCGTGACTACGAGGCGCGGTTGCGGCAACGTGAATCCCTCTTACCGGGAAAGCCGAGTATCAAGAGCGTCGATACGGGTTACACACAGCTGCCTTTCCCGCCCGCGACGGCGGGGCAGGGCTGGGAGGATTTGGCGAAGGCGCGGGCAGTGTTTGAGGCGGAGAAAAACGTGTTTCGTGATGAGCGCATGGCGTTGGGGGATCTGGACCAACAGATCCGCAAGCGGGAGGAACGTCTGCGCGAGTTGGAGCGGCAGCTGCAGGAAAAGGACCGCGTGCGTCGGGGCCTGCCGCCACCGCCGCCAGACGTCTTTGAACCGAAGAAGACGAGTGGCGGCACGGCCGCGCCGTTCAAACGAACCAGTCGAATTCGCGGCATTTTCCGGCGGTAGGTTTTGCGTCGGACGGAATCGGAGTTGATTCGCCGGTCGATGCCGACCATGGGTGGTGCCGTTATGAACTCCCACCTGCTTACTCAGCTTTCGATCGCGACGCCGTTGCCCTGCTCGGGAATGCGTCGTTGGTGGCGTTCATCGGCTTGGCGATGGTGAGGTTGCCCTGAACCTCCCGGCGAGCGGCTGACGCGCTCGATCCGCTTCCCGCCAAGCCCGATTCCGCACCACTGCGAATCGGGCTTTTTGTTGTCCGCTTTTCCTCCCTTTCCCTTGGCCGCGCCCGGCGAGGCGCGGCGCCACCTGTCACCCATTAGGTGACGCCATTATGTAATTTTATGAGTTTTGATGATAAAAAGAGCCGGTCGTTGACGCCGGTGTTTGAGCGGCCGGCGGTCGCGTTCTTTGGCCGTTCCTTGGCTGAATATGTCCAGTTCTTTGACCTCGATGTCGACGCGTTGCGCGGTCGGTCGGTGCTCGATGTGGCGGCGGGGCCGTCCTCGTTCACGGCGGAAGCGCGGCGGGGGGGCGTCGAGGCGGTCGCAGTGGATCCGCTCTATGCGCGCAATCCCGCGGATCTTGAGCGGCAGGTGGCACAGGACTACGAGCATATGTTTGAGCGCATGCGGACCGGGCAGAACAGTGGGCGGTTTCGCTTTAAGAGTTTTGCGTCGGTCGATGAGGCCGAGGCCGATCGGCGTCGCGCGGCGAAGCGTTTCCTGGGGGATTTTGCGGCCCATCGAGAGCATGGGCGTTACTTTGGCGCGGCGCTGCCGAAGCTGCCGTTTCTGGACGGGGCGTTCGATGTGGTGCTGTGCGCCCACCTGCTCTTCATTTATCCGGCGCTCTTCGACTTTGCCTTCCATCTCGCGGCCTGCCGGGAGCTGATGCGGGTGGCGCGTGACGAAGTGCGGATTCACCCGGTCTGCGGGGCGGATGGTCAGCCGTATCCACAGCTTGGTGACTTGATAGGAGAGTTGGGCGAGAGCGGAGTCGAAGCCCGTGAGGTCCCGGTGGATTACGAATTCTTCGCCGGCGCGACGACGATGCTGGTGCTGCGTCCCGGCTGACAGGCTTTAGGGCAGGAGCGTGATCTTTTGCTTCAGGTGGGTGCTGCGGACTTTGGCTTCGTGGTTGCGCACGGCCATGCCGTAGGCGGCGGGTTCGCCGACGAGGTAGACCTTCTTTTTGCCGCGGGTGATGGCGGTGTAGAGGAGGTTGCGCTGCAGCATCATGAAGTGGGCTTTGAGCAGCGGGATGACGACGATGGGGTATTCGGAGCCTTGGCTCTTGTGGATGCTGATGGCGTAGGCGAGGGCGAGGTCGTTGAACTCGCCGCGCTCGAAGGTGTGTTCGTTGTCGTCGAAGCGGGCGGTGAGGGTGCCGTTGATGCCGTCGGTCGAAACGACGGTGCCGATGTCGCCGTTGAAGAGGTTTTTGTCGTAGTTGTTGCGCAGCTGGATGATCTTGTCGCCGGCGCGGAATTCACCGCCGGCAAACTTGATCCCTTGGCGGGTGGGGTTGAGCGCACCTTGGAGGGATGTATTCAGATTTCCAACACCGGCGGTGCCGCGGTGCATGGGCGCGAGGACCTGAATGTCCTGGATGGGTTTGATCCACGGGTGCAGGCGCGGCAGGGTTTCGCGGCAGAGGCGCAGGACCTTGTTGACGCAATCCTGTTGGTCGGCGGCGGGAATGAAATTGAGGTCGCTCCACGCCTGCAGGGCGTCGAGTTCGGGGATAGTCGGTGGCAGGGTGGGGACGCCGTCGTTGATGGCGTGGGCGGTGGTGACGATGCCACTCTGCCCCTTCTGGCGATGGATGACATCGAGGCGGGTGACCGCCAGACGCTGGGTGGCAATGAGATCCTGCAGGACGTTGCCGGCGCCGACGGAAGGCAGCTGGTCGGTGTCGCCGACGAGAAGCAAGTGCGCGGCGGAGGGCACGGCTTGGAGGAGCGCGGCGGCGAGGCGGGTGTCGAGCATGGAGGCCTCGTCGACGACGAGGAAGTCGGTCGCGAGTGGGTGATCCTCGTTGGTGGTGAAGTGACCTTTGGCGGGGTCGAATTTGAGCAGCCGGTGGATGGTGGACGCGAAACCGCCGGTGGTTTCGGCGAGGCGTTGCGCGGCGCGACCGGTAGGCGCGGCGAGGTGAAGGCGCACCTTCTTCGCGCGCAGGATGTCGACGAGCGCGCGCAAAATCGTGGTTTTTCCGGTTCCGGGTCCGCCGGTGAGGATGCTGGTCTTGTGGGCGAGGGCGGTTCGGATGGCTTCGGCCTGTTTGGCGGCGAATTGGATTTCGGCTTTTTGTTGGGCCCAGGTGATGGCGGCTTCGATCTTGATGGGCGGCAGGCCGGAGGGCACGGCGTCGAGGCGTTGCACGACCTTGGCGATGCGTTCCTCGGCGCGGTCGAGCACGGGGAGTTGGATGAAGCCGGAACCGGGCAGGGGATCGGCCTCTTGCGCGGGCCAGTGACGGGCGAGGGCGCGTTGATCGATGAGGGCGGCGACGCGGGCCTCAAGACGCTCTTTCGAGGTGTCGAGCATCTCAGCGGCGTGGGCGATGAGATCGGCTTCGCGCAGGGCGGTGTGGCCTTCCTCCTGCAGGGTTTCGAGGGCGAAGATGAGACCGGCGTCGAGGCGGGGCGGGGCGTCGTTGGCGAAGCCTAGGTTGATGGCGATTTTGTCGGCGGTCTTAAAGCCGATGCCGTCGATCTCGCGGGCGACGCGGTAGGGCTCGGTGGTGAGCACGGTCTGGGCCTGGGCGCCGTAGGCCTTGTTGAGTTTCACGCACTGGCTGGTGGTGACACCGTAGGTTTGGAGAAAGATGTAGAGCTCGCGGAAGGCGCGTTGGTCGTCCCAAGCGGCCTTGATGTTGATGGCGCGCTTTTTGCCGATGCCCGGCACGGTGCGCAGGCGGGCGCTTTCTTCGGAAAGGACGCGGAAGGTGTCAGTGCCGAAGGCGTCGACGATCTTGTTGGCGTAGACCTTGCCGATGCCAGGAACGAGGCCGCTGCCGAGGTATTTGCGGATCCCATACACGGTGGACGGCAGGGTGGAGCGGAAGCCGGCGATTTTGAACTGCAGGCCGTGCTGGCTGTGGCGGGTCCATTCGCCGTCGAGGTGAAGGGTTTCGCCGCATTGCACGCCGGGGAGCGTGCCGACGATGGTGACCTTCTCGCTGCCGTCGCCGGCGCGGAACTCGGCGATGGTGTAGTGGTTTTCCTCGTTGGAAAAAATGATGCGCTCGAGGACGCCGGTAAGTTGTTCGGCGCTCATGGACGAGAGGAACTGGTTTGGTTTTTAACCACGAATGGACACGAAGGGCTTCGGCTACCGCCTACGCACTGAAACTCGGAGAAGGTAGGAATCATTAGGCTGCCTGCCAATCGACGACCTTGAGTTTGGGGACGCGTTTAAATTCGGCGAGGTTGTGGGTGACGACAGTGGCCCCGAGGCGCAAGGCTTGGGCGGCGATGAGGGTGTCGATAGGACCGATGATCTGGCCGCGTTTTTCGAGGTGAGCCCGTAGGCGGCCATATATCGCGGCATCCTCGGCATTGAACACGAGGAGGGGGAGTTGCGCCACCAGTTGGTCGACGTTCTGGCGGTGACGGGCCACTCCACTTTTCGACGCTCCGTATTCGAGTTCGGCCAAGACAATGGAAGATAATCTCAGATCTTCGAATGCCGCACCCATTTGATGGCGAAGGGACGGGTCGCGCCCTTGGAAGTATTTGGAAAGGGCGTTGGTATCCGGCAGGTAGATCATGGTCTACCAGTCGAGGTCGCGCGGAAGATCAGGAGCGGTATGCGGCGGGATGTCGGGGAAATCCGGGCAGGAGCCGGCGAGGGCGATGAAGGCTTGGCGGCGCTTTTCCTTTTCGTCGTCGATGGGGGTGATCGAGATGCCGTTCTTGGTTTTGCGGATGCGGACCTCCTTGCCGGGGAAGCGAAACTCCTTGGGCAGGCGAATGGCTTGGGAGCCACCGTTGGTGAAGAGCTTGGCCGTCTTGGTCATGGTGTATAGACAGGATGTATATACAATGGGGGTGTCAATGACGTGAGCCGTTTGGCCGCTGCAGCCGCCCCGTTGCCGGCGGGGGAATGGGGGGCGGTGACTACGAGCGGACGGTGAACGCTTCAACGGGTGGTAGTGCGGGGGAGGCCGGAGCGGATCGGGTATGGCGGCGTTTGAGCCAGCGACGGGCAGGTTTCTCGACAAGTTCATGCAGCGCGATGGCAGCAACCAGGCTGATCGTGCAGAACACGATCCACGCTTCGGAGTGAAGCCCCTTGACCTTGAGGACCATTACAGTGGGGCGAAAGACGGGGAATTCCATTATGCGCACGAGCAGGACGTGCACGAGGAACAGTGCGTAGGAAGCCTCGCCGAGGTAGATGAGGATGCGCAGCGGCAAGGACTGCCACGCGGGGCGGTGGTATTGTTCAACGCGGGCGCAAAAGAACAGTAGGCCACAGACAGCGAGAGAGACCAAGCCCCGGGCGCGGAAGTTCATTTGGGTGCTGCCCAGCCACGAATTTGGCAGAGTGGTTACAACCGAAAACAAGACCAGTGCGGTGATGAGCCCCAGCCAGGCACGTGGGCCCAGCTTCGATTCCCGGCGCAATTGGACACCAAGAAACACGCCCAAGATGAAATCGGGTAGCCGCAGGATGGGGAGGATGTAGTAACCCGAATCATAACCGGTCTCGAAAGCGATGTCGGAGAAGCCGATAAATGTGCTGAACAAGATGCATAAAACCAGCGGGCGGAGTGGCCCCCAGCGTTGTTCGAAATACTGACAAACGGGCAACAAGGCGGGAAAGAGGAGGTAGAAAAAGGCCTCGACGGAAACGGACCAAGTGGCCCCGTTGAGGCCGATGGGAAAGGTGTAGTGAAACCACGCCTGCAGCCCGAGGGCGGAGAGCACGTTGCTGTAGATCCACCTGACCGGATCGCTGTGCCAGAGTTCGACCATCAGGAGCAACGCCAGCAGGTGCATCACCGCATAGGCTGGAAAAACTCGGGCGAAGCGCGCCCAGTAGAAGCGCTGAATTGCGGATGCGTCCGGAATCCGGGGATAGCAGTAAGCGAGCACCAATCCCGATAGGACGAAAAATAACGGCATGGCGAAGTGACCGTTGCCACAAAAGCGCTCCCAAACTCCGCCGGGAGCCGGCGGAAACTTGTGATGAAAATGAAAAACCACAACCCAGCTGGCGGCAAATAGGCGCAGCAGGGTAAGGCTATGCAGGCGTGGTAGCATGACTCTTCACGGAAAAAGTGTCCGCGCTCCGTAGAGTCATTAGGGCGACGCGTTGGGCGGTAGTTGCGGGATGCCGATCGGGATTGGCAAGCCTTCAACTCCGCAGTCGCCATGAAATTGCGGCATGCTCGAGGGGGTCCGAACGGCCGAGCCTACACCAACACGAGACCGATGGCGGCGAGCATGAGGGCGGCGCCCCAGAGGCGGAGGCGCAGGGTGGCGGGGCCGAGGTGTTGTTCTTCGTTTTTGAACCAGTGACCGATCCACCAGACCGCGAGCACGGCCCAGAGTCCGCGGGAGCTATAGACGATGTTCACGGCGGTGGCGTCACCGAAGGCGCCGATGGCGATGCCCATGCCGGCCGCCTGCACGCCGAGCAAGGTGGCGCCGCCGAGCAGCCACGGTCGGGCGGGGCGGGCGATGCTGCGCAGCGGCGCGCTGAAAACCGGGAAAAGGGCAAAGGACAACAGCGCCAGCAGGCCGAACATGATCGGCAGATAGCGGCCCACGCCCCAAAGCGGGGCCCAAGCCTGCACGGTGATGTCGCTGGCCGCGAAGGTGAGCGCGGCGCCCAAGGCGGCCGCGACGGTGCCTCCGATGTTGGTGGCGCGAGCGGTGGGCGCGTCGGTGTGGCGCGGACGGCGGTTGAGCAACGCGATGGCAGCGACGCTGAGCACGGCGGCGATCCACCATTTCAGTGGAATAGGGTCGGGCAAAAACACGGCGCTCAGGAAGGCGACGAGGATGATCTTGGCGCCGAGGACGGGTGTTGCGATGGAGACGTCGCCGCGTTCGATGGCGAGGAAGGTAAAGATCTGCCCGGCGAAAAACAGCAGGGCGGTGACGAGCGGTTGCCACCAAGCGCCGGTGCCCGGGCCGGGACCGAGGGCCCAAAACGGTGCGATGCACACCGCATGCATGACATTGGCGACGAAGGTGGTGCGCCACAGCCCCACGCCGAACGCCGCGCTGCGTTTGAGCAGCAACACGCCGGCGACGTAGCCGAAGCTACTGGCCAGCGGCAGCAGGAGGTGGAGCGGAAAGGTCATGCGCGGTCACAGACCGCGAGACGGGCGGATTTCGCAATGGTGAAACGCGGGTGGGGGGCCGAGAGGCAGGGGGAGCGGCCGACACGGCCGCTGCTACATTTTGGTGCTAGAGCCGGACCTTGGAGTCGAGGGGGCGTTTGCGGGGTTTGGGGTAGTCGGCGATGGCGTGCAGGCCGCGGCTTTCCTTGCGTTGCAGGGCGCAGGCGACGATGAGGCGCGCGATGGTGGTGAGGTTGCGCAGTTCGAGCAGCTCGGGGTCGACCGAGAAGTTCCAGTAGTAGTCCTGGATTTCGCGTTCGAGGTTGGCGATGCGGGTGCGGGCGCGTTCGAGGCGCTTGGTCGTGCGCATGATGCCGACGTAGTCCCACATGGTGCGGCGCAATTCGTCCCAGTTGTGGCTGATGACAACGCGTTCGTCGGCGTCGTGGCCGCCGAGGTCGACCCATGCCGGGATGGGGGTCTTGCGGGTTTTGGGCAGGCGCTCCAGGTAGCGCTCGACGGAGCCGGCGGCGCGGTGGGCGACGACCACGGCTTCGAGCAGCGAATTGGAGGCGAGGCGGTTGGCGCCGTGCAGGCCGGTGCAAGCGACTTCGCCGCAGGCGTAGAGGCCGGGTAAACTGGTTTCGCCTTCGAGGTTGGTGGCGACGCCGCCGCAGGTGTAGTGGGCGGCGGGGACGACCGGCAGGTAGTCGGTGGCGAGGTCGAAGCCGAGTTGTTTGCAGGTCTTGTAAATCTTGGGGAACCGGCGGCGCAGGTAGGGCGCGTTGCGATGGGTGATATCGAGCCAGACGTGCGGCGTGCCGCTGGCCTTCATCTCGGCATCGATGGCGCGGGCCACGATGTCGCGGGGGGCGAGGTCGGCCTGCGCGTGGTAGCGGGGCATGAAGGCCTCGCCCTTGAGGTTGCGCAGGATGGCGCCCTCGCCGCGGACGGCTTCGCTGATGAGGAAGCGTTTGTTATCGGCGGTGAAGAGGGTGGTGGGGTGAAACTGAATGAACTCGAGGTTCCGGATCTCGACACCGGCGCGGTAGGCCATGGCGATGCCGTCGCCGGTGGCGATGTCGGGGTTGGTCGAATACTGGTAAACGCGTCCGGCGCCGCCGGTGGAGAGCATGACGACGGGGGCGCGAAAGGTGATGACGCGACCGTCTTTCACATCGAGGGCGTAGAGACCCTGGACGCGGCGTTGTTTGGCTTTGCCGGTGGTGATGAGGTCGATGCCGAAGACGTGCTCGTAGAGGGCGACGCGGGGCTCCTTGGAAATGGCGCGCAGGAGGGCGTCCTCGATGGCTTTGCCGGTCATGTCCTTCACGTGAAGGATGCGGCGTTCGCTGTGACCGCCCTCGCGGCCGAGGTCGTAGGCGCCGGCGGCGTCGCGGGAAAATTTGAGACCGAGCTCGGCCAGTTCCTGCACGCGGGCGGGGCCGTCACGCACGATCTCGCGCACGACGGATTCGCGGCACAGGCCGTCGCCGGCGATGAGGGTGTCGGCGACGTGTTTTTCAACGTCGTCGGTCGGATCGGTGACGGCGGCGATGCCGCCCTGCGCCCAGTTGGTGTTGGAGTCGGCCTTGTTCTTCTTGGTGAGGATGGCGACCGACTGGCCCGACTGGGCGGCTTTGAGGGCAAAGCTCAGGCCAGCGATACCGCTGCCGAGCACAAGGACGTCGAAGGATTGTGGCATGAAGGAAGTCGGTGTGCGCGGCGGGCAGGGAAACTGAAACGGGGTTCAGCTCTCGCCGAGTTCGCGCTGCATAATGACCACGTCGAGCCAGCGATCGAACTTGTAGCCGACGCGGTGCATGGTGCCGGTGGACGCGAAGCCGGCGTTGGCGTGCAGGCGAATGGAGGCGCGGTTGTCGGAGTCGCCGATGAGGGCGATCATTTGTTTGAAGCCGGCGGTGGTGGCAGCGGAAATGAGTTCGGCGAGGAGTTTGCGGCCGAAGCCGCGGCCCCGTTGATCGGGATGCAGGTAGATGGAGTCCTCGACGGTGTATTGGTAGGCGCGGCGCTCGCGGAAGGGACCGGCGTAGCCGTAGCCGACGACGGTGTCATCCATGGTCGCGACGAGGAAGGGGTAACCTCGGCCGGAGATCGCCATAAAACGACCTCGCATCGCCTCGTAGGTCGGGGCTTCGGTCTCGAACGTGCCCGTGCCGTGAGTGACATGGTGCGCGTAGATAGCTTGGATGGACTCGACGTCGTCGAGCGTGGCGGGGCGGATGTTGGGGGTCATGAAGGGGGTAGAAAAGGCGGGGCCTCGACTTACAGGAGGATGTTGTCGATGAGGCGGGTTTCGTCGACCCAGGCGGCGATCGCGAGCAGGGCGTTGCCGGGCTCGAGTTCGCGGAGGGGTTGCATGGTCTGCGGGTCGACGAGCGCGACGTAGATCACGCGAATCTGCCGTTGGTCGGCGAGAAGGTGGGTGGCCTCGGCGGTGAGGCGTTCGACGCGACGCTCGCCTTTTTCGGCCATGGCTTTGATGGCCTGAAGGGTGCGCGGAATGGCGAGGGCGGCCTGGCGCTGGGTCGGGGTGAGGTAGGCGTTGCGGGAACTGAGGGCGAGGCCGTCGTGGTCGCGGGTGGTCGGGCAGGTGATGATCTCCACGGGCAGGTGAAGGTCGGCGACCATTTTGCGAATGACGGCGACCTGCTGGGCGTCCTTTTGGCCGAAGATGGCGCAGGTGGGCTGCACGATGTTGAACAGCATGGCCACGATGGTGGTGACACCGCGGAAGTGGACGGGGCGCGAGATGCCTTCGAGGGGTTTGGCAACGGATTCTTCGGTGATGAAGGTCGAGTAACCGGCGGGGTAGAGTTCGTCCTTGGTGGGCGTAAAAATGTAGTGGGCGCCAGCCGTCTCGCATTTGGCGGAGTCGCCCTCGAGATCACGCGGGTAGCGTTGGAAATCTTCGTTGGGGCCAAACTGGGTCGGGTTGACGAAGATGGAGACGACCACGACATCGGCCTTGGTGGCGGCGAGGCGGACGAGGTCGAGGTGGCCCTCATGGAGGGCGCCCATGGTGGGCACAAAAGCGATGGTGCGACCAGCGGAGCGGAGCTCGCGGGCGACGTTTTGCATCTCGGAGACGGTGCGGAGAGTTTGCATGGGCCGGCGGAAAAGGAGGAGCGGGTGCTATCCGAAGCGGGCTTGATCAAATTCCGGCGGCTCCACTTATTCAAGTTTTTGCCCGGCAAACGCCTGGCGATCTTCACCGCAGTTCGTCCCTTTTACCCATGATCCGCATCAACGAAAACTACCTGAAGCTGAAGGCTTCGTATCTCTTTGCCGACATCGCCAAGCGCGTGAACGCCTACACGGCGGCCAATCCCGACAAGCCGCTCATTCGCCTCGGCATTGGCGACGTGACCGAGCCTCTCCCGGAAGTGTGCGTGAAGGCGCTGCATGAAGGCGCGGACGAGTTGGCCAAGCGCGAGACCTTCCGTGGCTACGGCCCGGAGCAGGGTTATGCGTTTTTGCGCGAGGCGATCGCGCAGGGTGAATACGCCACGCGCGGCTGCACGATCGCGCCGGATGAAATCTTCGTGTCGGACGGTGCGAAGTGCGACAGCGCGAACATCCAGGAAATCTTTGCTGAGGAGGGCTTGAAGCTGGCGATCCCGGATCCGGTGTATCCGGTTTATATCGACACCAACGTGATGGCGGGCCGCACGGGCGCCAACGTGGGCGGCCGCTACGAAGGTGTGACCTATCTCGAGTGCACGCCGGAGAACAACTACGTGCCGGCGATCCCGAGCGAGCCGACTGACCTCATTTACCTGTGCTTCCCCAACAACCCGACCGGCGCGGTCGCGACCCGCGAGCAGCTGACGGCGTGGGTGGAGTATGCGAAGGCGAACCAGGCGATCATTCTCTACGATGTCGCTTACGTGGCCTTCATCCGCGACGAGTCCATCCCGCACTCCATCTACGAGATCCCCGGGGCGGACGAGGTTGCGATCGAGCTGCGCAGCTTCTCCAAGACGGCGGGGTTCACCGGCACGCGTTGCGCCTACACGGTGATCCCGAAGAAGCTGCAGGCCTACGACTCCACCGGCAAAGCGCACTCGCTGCACAGCATGTGGAATCGCCGCCACACGACCAAGTTCAACGGCGTCTCCTACCCGGTGCAAAAGGCCGCCGCGGCGATCTACACGCCGGAAGGCCAGGCGCAGGTGAAGGCCTTGAGCGATTTCTATTTGGAGAATGCTGCGCTCATCCGGACCGCGATGCAGGACCTCGGTCTGAGCTGCGTGGGCGGCGACAACGCACCCTACATCTGGATCAACACGGGCCGCGATTCCTGGGAGTTCTTCGACCTGTTGCTGAACAAGGCGGGCGTGGTCTGCACGCCGGGCGCCGGCTTCGGCAAATGTGGCGAAGGGCACGTGCGCATCAGCGCGTTTAACTCCCGCGCCAATGTTGAAAATGCCCTGAAACGGATCGCCGAGGCGCTTGCCTGAGGCACTGAAAAGCGTCAGGGTGCGGTCCGTGTCGCGCCCTGACGAGTCCTCGCCTGCTGACACCGACTCCGCGGAGAGCCGGCGGACGGCGCGTCATTTCCGGCGGCTTTACATCCTCGCGTTGGGCACGGTCGCGCTCCTGGCGATCGGTGGGCAGGTGCTGGTGCAGTATGCCTTGGCCTCGCAGAGTCGGAGCGGTCGCGTCGTCAATGAGGCCGGTTTCCAACGCATGCTCAGTCAGCGGCTGAGCCTGAAGCTGACCCTGTTGGAGCGGGGGGCGGAGGCAGAGCGGGCGGAGCAGTTGGCGGAGATCGTGCGTCTGCGCGACCAGTGGAGGCAGGCGCATCTGGATTTGATCGAGTCTTCGCGAGAGCTGGCGTTTGGGCGCGCGGCGCGGTCCTCAATCGAGGATATGTTTGAGCGCGTGGGCCATCCGCTCGAAGCGATCGCAACGGTAGTGGACAGGCTGGAGCAGGGGCAGGAACTGACGCCGGCGATGGCAGCGGCGGTGCTGCACAATCAGGAAGTGTTTTTGCCCCTGATGGATGCGACGGTGCGTGAGTTGGAGCTCAGTGTAGCGGGCCGGGTGGCGTGGTTGCAGAAGCTGGAGCTGGGGCTGTTATTGGTGACGTTGGCGGTGTTGGTGGTTGAGGCGTTGTTGGTGTTCCGGCCGGCGGTGGCACGTTTGCAGCGCACCTTGGTTGAGCTCGAGCGGAGGCGGCTGGAAACGGCGGGACGTTTGGACAGCCTGCGGCATCTGAGCGCGGGCATCGCGCATCATTTCAACAACATCCTGACGTCGGTGATGGGGAACGCGGAACTGATTCGCATTGAGTCGAAGGGGGATCGCCAGCGCATGGATTTTGCCGAAGCGCAGGTGCAGCAATGCCAGCGCGCGGCCGACATCGTAGCGGAACTGCTCCTCTACTCGGGCAATGCGCAGCCGCAGCCCCGGCCAGTCGGGTTGGCGCGATGGCTACGGGACGCGATGGATGCGTTGCCAGCGCCGCCAGCGGGGGTGACGCTGGAGGTGGACATCAAAGAGGACACCGTGGCGCGAGTGGACGGCGATTTGTTGCACAAAGCTTTGGAGGGATTGGTGGCCAATGCCTACGAGGCGATGACGGCGCGCCAGGGTCGGGTGACCGTGACGCTCGATCAGGACGTGCTGGGCGAACCGAAGCCGATGGCTGGGCCTTATCATTTGGCGCTGCCGGCCGGGCTATATGCCACCCTGGAGGTGGCCGATGCCGGAGTGGGGATTTCGCGCTACGACCTCGATCACGTCTTTGATCCTTACTTCACCCGCAAATCGTTTGGGCGGGGGCTGGGCTTGGCGTCCATCCTGGGCGTGGCACACGCCCATCATGGAGGGGTGCAGATCGAGTCGACCGAAGGCGAGGGCACGACGGTCACCCTCTACCTGCCGCTGGCGTTGGAGAGTTCGGCGGACGTGGTGCGGCGACGTCAGTCGGTTCGCGACAACTAAGGGCGGTAACGGAGGCTCATTCGTCGCGCAGTGCGACCAAGGGATCCACGCGGGTGGCGCGACAGGCGGGGCCGAGGCACGCCAACAGGCCGACGAGTCCGAGGCCGGCGGCCACGAGCAGGATGGCGACAGGATCGATGCCCGCGAGGCGCGGCATGGTGTTTTGCAAAAAGCGTCCCAGCAACACGGCGCCCCCGATCCCCATGGCGATGCCGAGCAGGCTGAGCGTGATGCCTTGACGCAGCACGAGCCGGAGGATGTCCGACGGGTGGGCACCGAGCGCCAAGCGAATGCCAAATTCGCCGGTGCGTTGGGTGACGGCTTGGGTAATGACCGCATAGATGCCGAGGGCGGCAAGCACGAGGCCGAGGGCGCCGAAGGCAGTGAGGGTGTGCCCGACCAACCGCAGGTTGTGCTGGCTGTAGTCGATCTGTTCGCGGGCGGTGGCGATGTTGGAGGGCGGCAGATCGGGGTCGATGGTCAGCACGGTGCGGCGCAGGGCTTCGCGCAGGGTGGCGGGGGCGGGGCTGCGCAGGACGAGATAGGTCCAACCCCAGGCCTCCTGGGCGGTGGGTTTATAGACCACGTGGCGGGTGGTGGGTGGGCCGAGGGCGGCGGCGGCATCGACATCCTCGGCGACGCCCACGACTTCGGCCCAAAACGGGATGCCGCTATCCATGCTGCAGAGGCGTTGACCGATGGGGTCGGTGTCGGGCCAGAGCTTTTCGGCGAGGGAGCGGTTGACGATGATGACGGCGGGGTCGTCGGGTTTGATGTCTTCGCGGAATGGACTCCCCGCGACCAGCGGGATGCCCATGGTGCGGAAGTAATCGTGCGTCACCATGACGTGAAACGCGCGCGGCAGGGTGCTGGCGTCGACGGCCTCCTGGCCTTCGAGCAGGACGAGCCGGTCACTCCCATAACCGTAGATCGGCAACGAAGTGGCGAGAGCCGCTGACTCGACGCCGGGCAGGGCGCGCAAGTCGCGTTCGAGGGTGCGGAAGAGTTCCAGCCGTTGGGCGTATTCCGGGTAGCGAATGCCGGGCACCGAGAGCTCGGCGGTGATGACTGGGCCGACGTCCCAGCCGGCGTCCTGTTGGAGGAAGCGACCGAAGGCCCGGTGCATGGTGGCGGCGCCACCCAGGAGGACGAGGGCGAGGGTGAACTCGGCGACGATGAGGGCGGCGCGCAGCTGGTGCGAAGCGCGACCGGCGGTTGAGCCGCGGCTCTGGGTTTTGAGCACGGCGTTGGTGTTGACCCGCGAGCTCCACCAGGCCGGCACGATGCCGAAGAGGATGCCAGTGCCCAGTGCAACGGCGAAGGTGAGGTTGACGACGGTGGCGTTGAGCTGCAGATCGAGCGCGCCGGCGCCACCGCCGAAGGTGAGTCGAGCTTCGAGGAGACGATTGATGGCCCAGGCGAGGGCGAGACCCAGCAGCCCGCCGCCCAGGGAAACGATGACCGACTCCACCAGTTGTTGACCGATGAGGCGCAGGCGGGACGCGCCGAGGGCGCTGCGCACGGCGAGCTCGCGGGTGCGGGTGGCGGCGCGGGCGATCTGGAGATTGGCGAGGTTGGCGCAGGCGATGAGCAGCACAAAGCCGGCGAGGCTGACGAGCAGCCAGGAGATGCGGCGGTTGAGCTCGCTGTTGAGGGCTTGGTTAAGCGGGAGGGTGTCGTATCGAAGGCCTGAATACAGGTCGGGGAAGGCCGTCGCCTGGCTGGTCGCCACGGTCGCGAGGGTGGTGTTGATGCGGGCGGGGCTGGCGGGGTTGGCGAGGCGACCGGCTAGGCGGAAGATGCGGTAGTCGCGCCACTGCAGTTGTTCATCGTCGTAGGCCAATGGGCGCCAGAAACTCGTGCGCTGCCAGAGCTTTTGATAATCGAAGGCGGCAGGCATGACGCCGATG
This sequence comes from Actomonas aquatica, assembly GCF_019679435.2. NCBI lineage: Bacteria > Pseudomonadati > Verrucomicrobiota > Opitutia > Opitutales > Opitutaceae > Actomonas > Actomonas aquatica. The sequence continues at coordinate 2,967,798 of NZ_CP139781.1, read as the reverse complement.
ATGGTGACGCTTTCGCCGTCGAGGCGCAGGGTGCGCCCGAGCACCTGCGGGTCGCCGCCGTAGCGTTGTTGCCAGAAGCGATGGCTGAGGACGACGACCTGGTTGCGTCCGCGCTCTGCTTCGTCGGCGGTGAAGCCGCGCCCCAAGGCGGGTTGCATTCCGAAGGTCGACCAGATTTCGGGCGAGGCGTCGACCGCGTTGATACGTTCGGCGGGGCGATCGGGCTCAGCGAGGACGTAGCTGACGAAGGCAAAGGTCGTGAGCGAGGCAAAGGCGGGTTGGGCTTCGCGGATTTCGCGATCCTCGGTGGCGGAGTGCTCGAAGCGCGGGCCGGCGGCGGTGCGGCTGACCAGCATGGTGAGGCGGTCGGCGGCGGGGAAGGGGGCGTCGCGGAAGAGCAGAGCCTCAAGCAGGCTGAACATGGCGGAGTTGACGCCGATGCCGAGGGCGAGAATGAGGAGGGCGATGACGGTGAAGCCCGGAGATTGCCGGAGCTGGCGAAGGGCGTAGCGCAGGGGAAGCATGGCGGGGCGGGGTGGCGGCAGCGTAGAGTGGGCGAGGGACCGGGCAACGCAAAGGCGCGGATGGCGGAGGAAGGTTGAGCGCGGGATTGCCGAGGGCGGAGAGGGTCGCCTTCAATCGAGGGACGTTTTCCCGGTTTGAATACAGCGCCTGAATTTCCCCTCGCTTTGCCCGTCACCTATGCGGTGGTGGCGCTGGGTTCGTTGATACTGGGGCTGGTGGTCTGGCGGGCGAATCCACGACGGGCGCTTAACCAGTCTGCGGCCATAGTGATTCTGATTGTTGCGCTCTGGATGGGGCTGCTCGGGATGTTGTATCGCTTTGAAGACTTCGTGGTCTGGGGGATCCGCTGTGTTTTGGCGCTCTACGGACTTGGCTGGGTGGCCACGTTCACGCTATTGTTGGCACTGCGTTTCCCGCAGGATTCATTTGGGCGACTAATGCGGCGGACTCGTTGGGCTTGGGTGGGAGGATGGCTTTATCCGATCCCTTCTTTGGGGCCTTGGGTGATTCCTTATGAGTCGACCCCGGCGAACCCGCTATTCGGGCCCCTTTGGTTGCCGTTGGGGGTGCTCCAGGCGGTGGGCGGACTGGTGATTCTGGGCCTTGTAGGGTTGTCAATTTGGCGGATCGGGGGGACGCAGCGTTATGTGGCGCAACTGGTGGGAGGGGCCATTGCGTTGGTGCTGGTGGTGGCGGGCCTCCGGACGGTGTCGCGAGCGTATTTGCCAGCAGGGGTGCTCCCCTATACGAGTGCCGTCCTCGGGTTGGTAGTAGTCGGAACCTTCACCTATGCGCTCTTCACGACGCGGATATTTCGAGCAAGAGCAGTCTCCCTTGCAGTGGGATTCTGGGTGGGCGCGGCTGGAGCGACGATGTTTCTCGGGGTCCTGGTGCAACGATGGGCGGAAGCGTGGGGCTGGCACTCCAGCGGACAGTTGGTGGTTGGCACCTTGGTCTCCTTGGTCGTGTGGGGGGGACTTTGGAGCGGATGGCGCGAACGAAAGCTGCGTATGAATCGTCGAGAGGCGGACCGGTTGATTCGGCGGATGGAGTTGATGCGGCCGCGCCCACCGTTCGACGCGCTCCACTGGCGTGACGTCGTGGAAGAACTGCAGGAGTGGAGCGGAGCGGATCTCGCGCGCGTGCTGAAATGGGATGGGGATGGGTGGAGTGATGACCGAGGACGCGTAGCCAGCGGGGGCGGACTGGGCCTGTTCCTGCGGGAGCATCAGGTCGCCTCGCGGGATGTGATGGGCCAGATGTGGCAAAGTGAGGCCGTGCAGCGGGCGCGGGATGAGCTGGAGGGCTTGGGAGCCGCGGTGGCCGCATGTTCGGACCGGTTGGCAGAGGGCCCGAGCGTGGTGGTGTTGATGGGGCCCAAGCGAGGGAAGGACGCCTATACTTATCCGGAGCTGGCGACCTTGCGCCGGCTGACCAAAGCGATCGGCGGTGCCGTGGATTCGGTGGAGGTGGGGCGTCGGGCGAGAGCCTGGGGGCGCCTGGAGGGACTGCAGCTGTTGGGAGCGGGGGTGGGGCATGACTTCAAACAGCACTTGGCTGCGGTGCGTTTACTGGCGCTGCGTTTGGCGGACCGACGATTGGAGCCGGCGGAGGCCGCCGCTTATTTGGAGACGTTGGAAAACGAGGTCGGGAAGATGGGGGAGTTCAGTCAGCGCCTGTCGAAGCTGAAGGAGCCGGAGCGCATTGAGCCACAGGCGGTCGACGTGGCGGTATTGCTGCAGGATGTGGCGGATTTTTTGGCTGCGCGGGCGACTCGGCACGCGATCGAGTTGAGCGTGCGCGTGGAGCCGGGGTTGCCGGGGGTCTGGGCCGATCCCAGTCGGGTTTATCAGGCGCTGGTAAATCTGGGCACCAACGCGATCGACGCGTTCGAGCGATCAGGTGTGACGGAGGCGAACCGGACGTTGTCGTTCAGCGCGGTGACCGAATCCGATGGGGTCGCGTTGGCTGTGGTGGACAACGGGCCGGGTGTGCCGGAGGCGGTGCGAAAGACGCTCTTCGAGCCTTTTGTGACGGCCGAGACGCCTCGAGGGGAGGGGCTGGGGTTGTATTTGGTGTGGGATGCGGCCTTCCGTCTGGGCGGGATGGTGCGGCACGAGGCCAATAAGCCGAGCGGAGCTCGGTTTGTGCTGTGGCTGCGGCTGGCCTCGATGGCGGAAAAGGCGGAGAGCATGGGGCGGGAGAGTTCCATCGAGGAGGCCGCGCGGTGATCCTGGCGGCGACCAAAGTGCTGTTACCCGGTGCGCTCGATTACGACGCCAAGGCGCTGTCTTCCCTGTATTTTGGAGTGGCCGTGGTGTGTCTGATTATGGCCATGGTGTTGGTGAAATCGAACCCGCGGCAGAGCTTCAACTGGGCGGCGGGACTGATCCTGGGATGGTGTGGGCTTTGGCAATTCGATCTCGGACTGATGTATCTGCATCCGCTCTCGGCGGGCATCTACATTCGCGGGGCGATGGGGGGGCCGGGCATTGCCTGGGTTTTGGTCCTGTTGCTTCTGCGCTCGTTGGTGGAGCCGGAGAGGTCCTTGCGGTCGCACCTGCGCCAGCTGAGGTGGTATGGGGTTACGGGAGGGGTGTTTTTTGCAATGGCCTTCAGCCCTTGGGTTATTCCTTACGAGTCGACCTATCTTCGGCCGCTGCGGGGAATGCTGTGGGTGCCTTTTGGTCTGCTGCAGATATTGGGGGGGCTGCACTTGGGCATCGCGACGCTGCGGACGACGCTACGGCTGCGCGGCAGTTGGCGTTACGTGGCGAATCTGATCTGTGGGGTAGGGGGCGTGATTTTACTGTTGGTGGGGGCTCGAACAATTCTGCGCTATTACCTCCCCACGGGATCGATGGTGCTGAGCAATGCTGTGATCGGGGTTACGATCGCCGGAGTATTTGGTTTTGCGACGCTCACGCGCAGGGTCTTCCGCGCTCGGGCAGTGCTGATGACAGGGCTTTATTATCTGGGGGGGCTCGCGGGCGCGATTGGGGCGGCGGGAGTGGTTTTTAAGTGGGTCGGAACTTGGGTCGTGCCGTCTTTGGTGCCTCAAGCCAGCGCGGTGGCGGCGGCAATGCTGGTCTGGGCGGGACTGGAGTGGCGGCGCCGGCACACGGCAGAACGGCGCCGACTCGCCGCGGTGCAGCGCGTGATTCAGCGGTTGAGCTCGAAGCAGGTCACGGAGAGCGGAGCGGCCTCGATCCATCACTGGCTCTTGGAAGAGTTGCAGGATGAGGCCCGGGTGGGAGAGGGGCACCTGTTGGTGCGGCAGGGGGATCGTTGGGTGGGGCAGGAGGTGTCGCTGCGCTGGGATGACCCGCTCCTGCAGGTGTTGGAATCGTCGGAGTGTTGGATAACCCGTCATGCGTTGGCGCGAATGTGGCAGCGCCCGGCGGTGGAGGGGGCGAAGGGCACGTTGGTGCGTTTGGGCGGCGAGGTGGCGGTGCGATCGTCGGTCGATGGGGTGGGACCGGCGGTGCTGTTGATCTTGGGGCCCAAAACCAACGGCGAAGTTTTCTCCGCTCAGGAGGTTTCCAATCTGGTCGCATTGGTGGAAGCGGTCAGCGGCGCTGCAGAGTCGGCGGAGGCGGGGCGCCGGGGGCGACTGCTCGGTCGGGTGGAGGCTTTGCAAATGCTCGCGGCTTCGATCGGGCATGATTTTAAACAGCACTTGATGGCCGTGCGGATGTTGGCCCGCCGTCTGGCGGATCGATCGCTGACAGCTGACGTGGCGGAAGAGCGGTTGAGGCAGATCAATCGCGAACTGGACGAAATGGGGGCATTTTCACGTCGACTTACTCAGTTGGCGCAGAAGCAGGACGTGGGGCCCAAAGAGAGCATTTTGCTCACGGAAGTTGTCCGCACGGTGGTGGCGGAGCTGGCGCCGGAGGCGAGCGCGGCGCATGTGAGCCTCACGGTTTCAATAGCGCATCCGGACGTGCGCACCGTGATGAACCGGGGGCGCCTCGAAAAGGCGCTGGCTCATATGGGGTGGAATGCGATCCGCGCAATGGCGGATACGGCTGACGTCGGGTCAGCTTCGATGGGGGGGCGTGCGGTCGAATTTGAAGTTCGCCGCAGGGGGCAGGACGGCGTGATTGCGGTCTCCGATTCCGGTCCTGGTTTACCCCGAAAAGTAGAGATGCGTTTGTTCGACCCCTTCGTGGCGCGCGCGGCGACGTCTGGCGGTGGTTTGGGCCTTTACGAGGCGTGGGACGCGGTGACGCGGGCGGGCGGCAGCATGCGGTATGAGCACAATCACCCGCACGGGGCGAAGTTCCTGTTGTTTTTGCCCGGCACCGATGCGGGGGGGGAGACCGGGGCGAGGTAGCTGGTCGCGTGCGGCGGCGACGGGTCAGCCGACGCGCACCATCACGAAGCCCGATTTGATCGCGTAGTTCATCAGGTCGAGCGAGGAATGCAGGCCGAGCTTGGCCATGATGTTGCGGCGGTGGGTTTGCACGGTGGCCGCGCTCAGACCGCGCTCGCGGGCGATGTCTTCGTTGTGCAAACCTTGGCCGAAGAACGGGAGCAGGGCCATTTCGGTGTTGCTGAGGACCTTGGTAAAGGAGTCGGTGGCGCGGAAAAGGTCGCGACGGGCCTGGGTAATGAAGTCGGTGTAGTAGGGGCGGCCGGACAGCACGGCGTCGATTGCCTCGCCGATTTTACGTGGGTCGGCGTTTTTATCGACGAAGCCTTGGAAGCGCGCCTCCAGCACCTGGTGCAGGATATAGGGCGTGGTCTCGCCGGACACCGCGATGATGCCGCAGCCGGGGAGGCACTCCTGCAGCTTCTTGGCCAAATCGATCCCGCTGCAATCGGGTAGATTGAGGTCGAGCAGGATCACGCGCGGGGTGGGCGCGGGCAGTTTGTCGAAGAGTTCAGCCTGGCTCTGCGCGGTCAGCACGACCTCGTGGCCAAAATCACGTTCACAGAGGTCCTGCAGTAGATTGAGGAGGAGAGATTGGTCTTCTACGATCGCTATCTGGGCCATGGGGCAGTGGAGATGCTTTAAGAGTGGCCGATCACAGCAAGGTTCCGTCCTGTTCGCCGTAAAACGAACAGAATGAGCTAATTGCCAATTACTGGCGCAGCTCTTCCGCGATCACACGAGCACGGCGGCGGCGCGGTCGTGAACCCAGAAGCGTTCGACCACCAGACCCTCGCGACGGATGTCGTAGCCCCATTCGGTATCGATGAAGCGGAGGATGCCGGCCTTGCCGTCGGGCGTGCGCAGGCGGCGGGTGTAGGACTGCAGGGCGGCGAGGCGGGCGGCGTTGAAGGCCTCTACGATCTCCTCGAAGTGGCCCAAGTCGTGACGGCTTTGGGTCGGGTGGCCGGCGGCGTTGCGCTGCAAGGTGAATTGCAGGACTCGAAAACCACTGGTGCTTTTACCCGTTTCACTCATGGCCGCAACGATTGCGAAAAGCGGGAACGATGCAATCTGGATTCGTGGAAAACATAGGGATATCACCCCGCTTTATGCGTGCGGGCACTACGTAGTTTCCCTGCTGTTTGGTGGATTTACCCCTCTGCGAATGTTGTTGCGTTTGCAAATCGCGGGCGTGTGCTCGGCGCGTTCGTTGGAAAGTCGTTAGGCAACAGGAACTGGTGGATCGTCAGGTGGAGACAGGCTCTAGTGATGATTTGAAACCCGATGGTCGGGAACGGACTGCAGGCAGACGGGAATCTACGAAAATCATCAAATAACATGAGCACTGGAAAACTCTACGTGGGCAACATGTCCTTCAAAACCACCGAAGATGAGCTGCGCGATGCGTTCTCTGAATACGGTTCCGTGACCGACGTTTACGTCGCCCTCGACAAGATGACCGGCCGCCCGCGTGGCTTCGCGTTCGTCACCATGAGCACCCCGGAAGAAGCCGCCAAGGCCGCTGAGGGTATGAATGGCCAAGACCTCGGTGGTCGCTCCCTGACCGTCAACGAGGCCCGCCCGAAGGAAGACCGTCCGCGTGGCGGTGGTTTCGGTGGCGGTGGCCGCGGTGGCTTCGGCGGTGGTGACCGCCGTGGCGGTGGCGGTGGCTACGGTGACCGCCGTGGCGGTGGCGGTGGCTACGGTGACCGTCGTGGCGGCGGTGGTGGTTATCGCGGCGACCGTCGCGGTGACAGCGAGAGCCGTTACTAATCCGCGCTGCGGGTCTCCGGTCGGCGCATTGGTGCGCCCCGACTGACCTTCAACTCCTTTTCGGCGGAGCCCTTTCCGGGCTCCGCTTTTTTGTGCTCCCGTCCCAGCGATCGGCCTCCCATCGTGCGGTGCGATGGACGCCGTCCCCGAGTTTTTCCCCGCCGATTTGGCCGCGGTCGAGCAGCACCTCGCCCGCCTGCGGGCCTGCACCCAGTGTCCGGCGATGCACCGGCCGGCTGTGGTGGGGCGTGCGACTTCAGGGCGGATCCTGTTGGTGGGGCAGGCTCCGGGGGACAAGGAACCGAAACTGCAACGGCCCTTCGCGTGGACGGCGGGTAAGACCTTGTTCAAGTGGTTCGAGACAACGCTCGGTTGGGATGAGGACACCGTGCGCGACCGGGTGTATTTTGCGGCGGTGTGTCGGTGTTTCCCGGGCAAACGGCCTCGTGGGGGCGACCGGGTGCCGGCGCCGGATGAAATCGAGCGCTGCGCGGGGTGGTTGCGGGCGGAGTTTGCGCTGCTGCGACCGCAGTTGGTGCTGCCGGTAGGCAAGCTGGCGATCCAGCAGTTCATTGAGGTGCCGGCACTGGTTGATGTGATCGGGCGGGTGCACCGGCTGAATTACGGCGGGCACGCGGCGGACTTCCTGCCCCTGCCGCATCCATCGGGCGCGTCGACCTGGCATCGCACCGAGCCGGGGCTGGGCTTGCTGGAAACGGCGCTCGCGCTGCTGGCAGCGCACCCGGCGGTGCGAGCTGAGGCGAAGTAAGCGTGAGGTGGAAATGGGGCTTCCGCCCGTCGGCTTTCCTGTCCTAGCTTCGGCAGATGCGTCGATTTCTCTTTCTGCTCGTGACCCTGTTGCTGACCACTGCCGCCGCCTCGGCCCAGCGGGAGAAGCTGCCGCCGCGCGACTTGATCATCGTGGAGGAGCGTTACCCCAACGCCGAGGTCAACTCGACCGGTCTGCGCACCGTGCTGATGCAGCCCGGCACCGGTGCGAAGCCGGAGCGTGGGGATACCGTGGAGGTGCTCTACAAGGGCACGCTGCTCGACGGCACGATGTTTGACCAACGGATCGATCCGGAAAAGCCGTTCACCTTCCAGCTCGACCGCGGGCAGGTCATCGACGGTTGGGAGTATGGTTTGCTGATGATGCGTGAGGGCGAGAAGCGCACCCTCATCGTGCCCTATGAACTGGGCTACGGCACGCGCGGTCGCTCGCCGGATATCCCGCGCATGGCCACGCTCATTTTTGAAGTCGAACTCCTGAAGGTGATCCCGCGCTCGGTGCCCGGGCAGTAAGCGCGGCGCTACTGCGCTGCCACGTATCAAAACTATAGCAGGCCAGCCCGAGCCAGATGAGAGCGAAGGCGCCGGCGCGTTCCCACGAGAACGCTTCGCGGTAAATGAGCCAGCCGATGAGAAACTGGCAGGTCGGTGCGACATATTGCAGCAGGCCGAGTGTGGTGAAACGCAGCCGCTTGGCCCCGTAACCAAACAACACCAGCGGGACCATGCTGATGACGCCGGTGCCGAGCGTCAGTCCGAGGGTGGTGGCGCCAGCGTGGAGGATCATGGCCTCGCCGCGAAAGGCGAGCCACCCCAGCCCGACCAGCGCGAACGGCGTGGCGAAACTGGTTTCAAGCAGCAGGCCGTTGAGCGCGCTGGCGTGTGAGCGTTTGCGCACCAATCCGTAGCCGGCCCACGAGCCGGCGAGCCCGAGCGCCACCCACGGCACGGTGCCCACCAACACGACCAGCCACAGCACGCCGCCGGCGGCCAGGCCGACCGCGAGGCCCTGCCAGCGGGTGAGGATTTCGGTGAAGACCAGCCGGCCGAGCAGCACATTGAGGAGGGGCACCAAAAAGTAGCCGAGGCTCGCTTCGATGATGTGGTCGTTGGCGACGGCCCAGACGTAGATGCCCCAATTGGCTGCGAGGAGGGCGCTGTTCAGCGCGTGGGCGCGGCGGTTGGCCGGATCGCTCCACGCCGCCCACACTTCACGAGCCCGCCCGCGGACGATCTGAAAGAGCAGCACCGCCGCCAGCGTCCACACCATACGATGCAACGTGAGCTCCAGCGGTGACTGTCCATCGAGTTGTTTCCAGTAGATCGGCAGAACGCCCCATAGAAAGTAGCTGGCAAACGCCGCGAGCCCTCCGCCAGAGGAAGGCGGAGGCGCGGAGCGAGTTACAGCGGTGGTGGTGGCGGAGGTGGACAACGGTGCGGCAAGGTTCGGGCCCGCCCGGCGAGCGTCAAACCGACGACCGGTTGCACGGCTTCACGGTTTGAGGAGCTGTGCTGGTCAAGGGTCGTAAAAAATTAATCGCAACCCTTCGGCAGTCTGCCTTGAGATGGCGCGCATGAGCGACGAGCCCGAGCCGCCAGCCCTGCGTTTGCGACCGAGGAAAAAACCGGCGGCCGATTCGGCGCCGGCCGATACCGCCAAGCCGGATCCGTCGCCTGCTGCGAAAGCCGACGAAACCACCGAGTCGCCCAAGCTGAAGCTGCGCCCGCAGTCGACCGGCGAAGCGACGCCCGCCAATCCCGCCGCGCCCGCCAACCCCGAAGCTCCGGTCGCCAAGGAGCGCGCCAAACCGCGTCTGTCGCTCAAGCTCGACAAGGATGAATCGGCTGCACCGGCCTCGGCGGAAGAGCCGAAAACATCGCTCCCGCCCACGGAGCCCAAGTCCGGTGCCAAACCGCGCCTTTCCCTCAAGACGGATAGCGCCGAAGAGCCGACTCCCGAGACTGCCGACGAGGCCGCGTTGCCTCCGGTGTCCGATTCGCTGCCGCCGGTGGATTTGCCGCGGGTCAAACCGGAAAAGCCGAAGCTCAAACTCTCCTGGGCCAATAAACCGGCGGAGACTCCGGCCGACGATGCCCCGCCGCCGCTGCCGCCTTCGCCCACGCCTCCGCCGTCTCCGTCGGCAAAGCCGCCCTCGGCGCCGCCGATGATTTTGCCAGACGTCACACCCATCGAGTCCAATCTCGATGGCGCGTCATCGACCATGCCGCCCTTCTTGATGACGGACGGCGCTGCGTCGAACCCGCCTGTGCCGCCTCCTCCCGCTTTTGCCCCGGCGGGTGACGCGGGGCCCGATTATCCGCCTCCGCCGCCGAGCATGGCGGGCGATGGCGCCAGCGCTTCGCCCTCGTTCCCGCCGCCTCCGGCCATGGCAGGCGGGGCCAACACCGCTGCAGAGATGGCGACCGAGGAGGCCCCGGCGCGCAAGCGGCTCGATCAAAGTCTCGCGTTCAAGGGGGGCGTGATCCTGGTCATGGTCTTGGTTTTGGCGGGCTTGGGTTACGGCGGTTGGATGGGTTACCAGATGTTTTTTGGGGCCGAGGAACCGGCTCCGGTGGCGTCCACTCCGGCGCCCACTCCGACTCCGGCCCCCACGCAGACGGTGGCAACGCCGCCGGCGGAGGGACCGCGGTCCACGGCCGGACAATTGATTGATCGCGCCCGACAAGCCGCCGGGACGCATGATGAGCTCACCGCCGCTCTCGATGACGCTACGGCCGGGCAGCCGACGGCCGACCTGCCAGTGGAGAACGCGGCCGCCGCTCGTCCCCGGGTTACGATTGCTGACACTCCGGTGGCCGCAGCGCCCGAGGCGGTGCAGCCCAGCCCGGAGTTTCTTACCTGGGTGAGCGAAGCCCGCGTGAGCGGGGTGCGTGAGGGCGACAGCCCGCGCGCGTTCATCAACGGCATTTTGGTGCGGCGAGGTGACACGATCGATGTGCCGCTCGGCATCGTTTTTGACGGTGTGGATGCACGGCGGAATCTGCTCATCTTCAAAGACGACTCCGGCGCAGTGGTGGGCAAAAAATACTGAGCCTGGAGTATTTTTGTCTGGGGTGGTGGCCCTAATGGCGGGGTTTTCGCGCACGGGGAGTGCGTAGAAATTGCTAAAGAAATGTAATCGTCGAAACCGCGATTAGAGAGTCACATAACCACCATGAGTTCGTCACCTACCCCAGATTCCGGATCCCGGCCTCCCGGTTCGACTCCCGGATCGACCTATTTGGGGACAGGTAATGGCAGCGGCATCGGTGCTCCGCGCATTTCCACTTCGGTCACGGCGGCGCCCTTTGCTTTTGGTGGTCGCGAAGAAGCGACTGAGCCGCCGCCGCGCTCTTCGACGTCGAGCGATTCCCGGGATCCGTTTACCGATGGTCCGGTGGCTTACACGACGCGACCGCCGTGGATGGTCTCCGAGCCGGCCCCGGGCGCGAGTTTACACTCCGGTCCCTGTTACGTGCAGGGCGCCGATTCGGTTTCGCCGTTTGCGGGCAGCGAAACCCCGGCGACGGCGGGCCAGACGATGGCGCCGTTTGGCAACGGTCCGCAGGTCGGACACTCGGCGGCGCCGTTTGGGGCCAGTGTCCCGCCGGTGCCAGCGGCCAGTCCCGCGGCGAGTTCCGCCGACGACAAGGATGACGCCGACGCGTGGTATAACAAGGCCCCGACTTATTCGGCGAAGCGCGGCAAAGATCGGAGCGTTTTCCTCCGACTCTTCATTCTCATGGTGAAGCTCATGCCGGCAGCGATGGTGCTCGGCGGGGGTTACTACGGCTACAAACAGTTCTTCGGCAAGATGTCCGATGAGGAAATGGCCGCTCTGCACGCCGCCAACCCCAACCTGATCAACACGACGGGGGGCGAGTCGATGAGCCGGGCCGAACTCGTTTTGAAGCAGGCCAAGGACTCGATCGCGGCCCACGACCAGAATGTGCATGCGGCCAACGCGCTGGCGGAGAGTCCGGACAATCTGGATCAGATCGCGGCGACGTTGGATGATTTGGATGCGGCGATGCTGGCGTCCAAGGCCGGGGCACCGGCTCCGATTCCCGAGCCGAAGGTGAAGTTGGCCTTCGATGATGCGCCGAGCGGCAAAGGCTTGATCACCGAAGCCACCGGGAGTGGACGAGTGACCACTCACACGCCGTCCCAAGCGGAGCAGGCGCTCACCAATTTTGCGGGCCCGATGTCAACGGCGAGCCGGGATGGCAGCGGTGCGACGGCGGCGGCCAGTGTGACGATTCACGACGCCGAGCGCTCGACGGCTGAACCGACCACGGCGTTTCGGGAGTGGGTGGGTCGCGTCACCGTGAGTGGCGTGCGCGTGGGCAGCGATCCGCGGGCGTTTATCGCCGGTCGTTTGGTGCGGCCAGGGATGAAGGTGGATCACCGTCTGGGCATTCACCTTTCGCAGATCGATGAGCAGGGGCGGCTCCTTTACTTCGAGGACGACTCGGGGGCGGTGCTGGCGAAGCGCTACTGAGTGTTTCCGGCGGAAAGGGCACAAAAAAGGACCGGCTGCATCGCCGGTCCTCTTTGTTTTGGAGGGGTGGGGACAGGCGGCCTGATCAGGCGGCTGCGCGTAGGAGGGCCTCGATGCGCTCGGGTGTGAGGTCGCCGTGTTCGCCGATGGCGGTGAGGCCGCGGTCGGCGAGACGTTTCGCGACGAGCGGCGCGACCTCGGCGGTCACGTCATAGTCGGCTAGATGCGTGGCGATGCCGATGGATTCGTAGAAGGCACGGGTGTGCGCGATCGCGGCGGTGGCGCGTTCTTCGTCGGTGCCGGTGGTGACGCCCCAAACGCGTTCGGCGAATTGGACGAGTTTGGCGAGTTTGGTGGGTTTTTGCGCTTCGAGCAGGGCCGGCAGCACGATGGCGAGGGTGCGGGCGTGATCGATGCCGTGCAGGGCGGTGAGCTCGTGGCCGATCGTGTGGGTCGACCAATCCTGCGGCACGCCGCTGCCGATGAAGCCGTTGAGCGCGCACGTGGCGGCCCAGACGAGGTTGGCGCGGGCGTCGTAGTCGGTCGGGTTATCGAAGGATTTTTTGCCTTCGGTGATCAGCACGCGCAGCACGCTCTCGGCAAACTGGTCCTGCACGGCCGCCTGAGCCGGGAAGGTGAGGTATTGCTCAAGCACGTGGCAGAAGGCGTCGCCGATGCCGTTGGCCACCTGGCGGGGCGGCAGACTGTAGGTGGTCTCGGGATCAAGCACGGAGAACACCGGGAAGACGTGCGGCGAGAGGAAGTGCAGTTTCTCCTGAATAGCGCGGCGGCTGATGACGGAAGCCATGTTGGCTTCGGAGCCGGTGGCGGGCAGGGTGAGCACGGTGCCGAGGGGCAGGGCGGATTTCACGGAGGCGCCGGCATCGACGAGGATCTGCCACGGGTCGTCGCCCGCGTAAGGCACGGCCGCGCAGATGAACTTGGCGCCGTCGAGCACCGACCCGCCGCCAACGGCGAGCACCCAGGTGACGCCCTCTTTTTTGCAGAGTTCGACGGCGGGCATGAGGGTGTCGAAGTCGGGGTTGGCCTCGACGCCCCAGTGTTCAAAGACGGTGCGATCGCCGAGGGCGGACTTCACCTGGTCGTAGACGCCATTGGCCTTGATGGAGCCGCCGCCGGCGAGGAGCAGGACCTTGGCGTCCGCGGGCAGTTCGTCGGCGATGCGGGCGATCTGGCCTTTACCGAAATGGATGCGGGTGGGGTTGTGGAAAGTGAAGTTGTCCATGATGAGGGAAGTAGGGTGAGGGCAGGTCCGGGGCGCGCAAGAGGCGCGCCGATTTTCGTTTAGCGGCGGGGCAAGGGGCGAATGGCGTGAATTCGATTTGGCGCCGGGCGCGCGGATGCCTTTGCTCGCGGACATGCAAAATCCCACCTCCGTCAAAGACGCGCTTCATGCGACCGCTCCGGCCGAGTCGATTCTCGTGCAGGGCTGGGTGCGCACCCGGCGCGACGCGAAGGCGTTTTCCTTTATCGAGCTCAACGACGGTTCCTGTCTCAAGAACCTCCAGGTCATCGCCGATGCGACCATGCCCGGCTACGCCGAGGTGGTGCAGAAACTGACGACCGGTGCGTCGATTCGCGTGCAGGGCGAACTCATCGCGTCGAAGGGCCAGGGCCAGGCGTGGGAAGTGAAGGCGGCCCAAGTGGAACTGATGGGCGCGGCGGGCTCGACCTATCCGCTGCAGAAGAAGGGCCACTCGATGGAGTTCCTGCGCGAGATCGCGCACCTGCGGCCGCGCGCCAATCTCTTCGGTGCGGTCTTCCGCGTGCGCAGTCGTCTGGCGTATGCGGTGCACCAATACTACCAGGACCGCGGCTACGTTTATGTGCACACGCCGATCATCACGGGCAGCGACTGCGAAGGTGCGGGTGAGCTGTTCCGCGTGAGCACGCTCGACCCGATGAACCCGCCGAAAAACGAAGAGGGCGGCGTCGACTACGAGCAGGACTTTTTTGCGCGTCCGACTTACCTGACGGTGTCGGGTCAGTTGGAGGCCGAGGTCTTCGCCTGCGCGCTGGGCAAGGTCTACACCTTTGGGCCGACCTTCCGGGCGGAAAACTCCAACACCTCGCGTCACGCCAGCGAGTTTTGGATGATCGAGCCGGAGATGGCTTTCGTGGATCTGGCCGGCAACATGGACGTCGCTGAGGACTTCGTGAAATACCTCATCCGCGACGTGCAGGAGCACTGCGCCGACGATCTCGAGATCTTCGGCAAGTTCGTCGACAAGGGCCTGAAGGCGCGCCTCGACTTCGTGCTCGAGCGTCCGTTCCAGCGGGTGAGTTACACCGAGGCCATGGACATCCTCACCGCGAGCGGCAAGAAGTGGGAGCACCCGGTGAAGTGGGGCGACAACCTGCAGTCGGAGCACGAGCGTTACCTCGCGGAGGAACACTTCAAGTGCCCGGTCACGGTCTACAATTACCCGAAGGAGATTAAGCCCTTCTACATGCGCCTGAATGACGACGGCAAAACGGTCACGGCGATGGACGTGCTGGTGCCCGGCATCGGTGAGATCGTGGGCGGCAGTCAGCGTGAAGAGCGTCTCGACGTGCTCGAAGCCAACATGGATCACCACGGCCTCAACAAAGAGGACTACAGTTGGTATCTCGACCTGCGTCGCTACGGCTCGGTGCCGCACAGTGGCTTCGGTCTCGGCTTTGAGCGCATGCTGATGTTTGTGACCGGCATGGCCAACATTCGCGACGTGATCCCCTTTGCCCGCACCCCGGGCAACGCGGCGTTCTAAGGCCGCGCACACGGTCCGGCGCGCGGCCGCGGCTTCGGTTTCACCCGCCGCAGCACTGCGCACCGATCCCTTGGGATCCACTCGGCAATCCGCTGGCCCGCGAATGTTCGTATTACGAACATTCGCGGGCTAACTGTTTATGGGGAGCGGGTAAGCAGAGAATGTTCGTATTACGAACATGTGATGGTGGCGGCTGGAGGGGGAGAGTTGATGGTGGAGGGGAAGGGGGCTTTAGTGGGGCGGTTTTGGACCGATGAGGGCTAAGTGACTGAAGACCCGCCGTCTGTTTGCATCAGCTATACCCCGCGCGATAAAGCGGCGGCGGAGCGCTTGGCGGCGGGCTTGCGGGAAGCGGGCATTGAGGTGGTCCTCACCGATGCGGATGAGGCCGGGTTGGTCGATGGCTGTGACCTGTTTATTCCGATCGTCTCGGACAACACGCAAACGCAGTCGTCGGGGCGTTTTCGCAACGAGTGGCAACGGGCTGCGCAGCGGGCGGCGGCGATGGGCGACGATACGTCGTTTCTGCTGCCGGTCGTGGTCGACAATACGGCGCAGCGGGACGCGAAGGTGCCGCCGATTTTTAAGGGACGGGCGTGGTTGCATTTTGAAGTGTGGGGTTCGGTCACGCCGGTGGTGGCGCGGGTGGAGGCGATGCTGGAACGGCGGGCCCGGATGCGAGCGCAGGCGGCGGAGGAGCGGCGCGCGGAGGCGGAGGCGTTTGCGCGGTCGTGGGTGAGGCGCTGGATCAAGCGACTGCCGCCGTGGGTGCGCCGGTTGCGGTTGGTCTGGGTTTTCACCGTGGTGGTGTTGCCGGGCGGCGTGATCGCGTGGCGGGTGCAGTCGGCCCGGTCGCCGTCGCCGCAGGTGGCGGACGAGGCGGTGCCAACGGTGCCGGTTATTCCGGTGGAGGCCTCGAGCGAGGCTGATCCTGCTCCGCCGATTCGCGGCCGAGAGGAACGTGATTCGTCAATGCCTGAGGCTCGGCGAGGGGGGGCGCCGGTGACATCGCCGCCGGCGTATTCAGATTATAGTGACAGCAATCCCGAGACGCGGGGGGACACGACGCCCATCAGCGGTCGGTTTGATCGGGATGGCGGCGCGCTGCGGGAGTGGCAGGCGCAGCCGCGGGCGCGGGGCGTGGATGGAATGCCGCGACCCTTCACCGCGCAGCAGACGACGATGACGCGAGAGGAGGCGAGTGCCGCGGTGCGGGATGCCATGGTGGCTCCACTGGCGAGCGAGGATGCGCCGAAGACGGGAAACGAATTTGTAGAACCACTGAGCGAGGCGGGAGCGGAGGGCGCACGCGGTGGGGGCGGTGAGGCCGAGGTCGCGTTGCGAGCGCTTGGTGCGGGGGATTGGGCGGCTGCGCAACAGGCGATCGACACGTTGGCGGACGAGGGAGAGGGCGACGTGTGGATCGAGAGCGACGTGTTCACCGGGCCGCTTTCGCTCCTGCAGGGCGTGCAATGGGCGGCTCAGATTGCGGAGCTGGGTTGGGAGGCCCGGGAGCATGCGCGGGCGGCGTGGCAACAGGCTTTGGGCACGGTGATGGCGCGGCGGCAGGCGAGGCCGGACGAGGTGGCGTTGGCGCTGGTAGAGGCGCAGGTGCGCGTGCTGCTGGGCCAGGAAGTGGCGGCGTTGGCGGCGCTGCGTGAGTTTGATGATTCGGAGGTCGGGCGGGCGGCGGGACCGCAACGGGAGCACCTCATTGTCTGGGCGACGATGGGTGACTACGCGGCGATGATGGACGCGCTGGTCGATCGCTATCGCGAGGGGCGCGAGCGCTGGGCGCAGGTGCAGGATTGGCTCCGCTACGATCCGCGATTGGCGGCGTGGCGGGAGCAGATGGCGCTGCGGCGGGAATAGGGTCTCAGTTGGAGTGGTGGAAATCCGGCGGGTTGTGCGGATGGCGTTTCTCCCACCGCTCTTCCCAGGCGGCGGTGTCGAGGCGCAGCACACAGTAGAGCGGGCAGAAACCGAGTCCGCCGGTCAGCCAGAAAACGAATCCAATGAGGCCCCACCAACCGATCGTTTGCACACCGAGGAACAGCAAAATGCAGCCCAGGATGAAGCGAGCACCGGCATCGAATGATCCAACGTTTTTCTTCATGGCGGGGAGGGGTTGCGTAGACGATACGCCGGTCGGGGCGGTTGCGCGCCGCAGGGCTTGGCGCAAGATGTGCGGATATTGATTTGGGCATCGCGCCAACGCGAAAGGGTTGCAGGGAGCGCGGTGGCCGGGCAGAGGCTTGGGCGTGACTTTCCCCGGTGCAGCCCCGACCGACGCGACCGCGACGCGTGTCTTGATGATCGATGACGATCGCAAGATGTGCCGCCTCGTGAGCGATTATTTGAGTCCGCTGGGTTTCGCGGTGACGGCCGTCCATGACGGGCCGAGTGGGGTGGAACGAGCGGTGGACGCGGCGGCAGCGTGGGATGTCGTGTTGCTCGATGTGATGCTGCCGGGGTTGGATGGTTTTGAGGTCCTCAAGCGGATACGGCGTCACAGCGAAGTGCCGGTGCTGATGTTGACGGCGCGGGGTGATGAAATGGATCGGATCGTAGGGCTGGAGGTGGGGGCCGATGATTACGTGCCGAAGACCTTTTCCAGTCGGGAACTGCTGGCGCGGTTGCGGGCGGTGTTGCGCCGATCGGCGGCACGGGAGGCGGCCGCGGCGGAGGCGGCGGGGGCGGGGGAATCGGCGACGATCGAGGAGCTGGTGGTGCGGGAGCTGCGGCTGATACCGGAGGCGCGTCGGGCGTTGTTGGCGGAGCGGGAGTTGGAGCTTACGCCGGTGGAGTTTGATTTGCTGTGGAGTCTGGTGCGGGCGAAAGGGCGGGTGCGCAGTCGGGAGGCGTTGTTGGACGAGGTGCGGGAGCGGCACTACGACGTGTTTGATCGCTCGATCGATGTGCACATCTCGGCGCTGCGAAAAAAGCTGGGCGACGATGCGCGCGCGCCGCGTTACATCCGCACGCTGCGGTCGGCGGGTTACATGATGATCGATCCGGCGACGGAGCCGGACAACGCCGCCGGTCAGGCGCATAAAGGTTAAGCCGTGGTAAAGAAACGAGCACGACCGGGGTATGCCGTGATAGGGAGGACTGCGTGGTGAAACTGCGTCTGTCTTTGGCGGCTAAAATCGGGCTGTGGCTCGGTCTCAATATCCTGCTGCTGTTGGTGGTGGCGGGGAGTTTGCTGGTGCTCAGCGGCGGGTTGCACGGCTGGGTGGAGCGGGCGGTGGGGGATCGTTTTCGCGGCGTGGCCGATGTGTTGATGGCGGAGTTGAACGGCGAGGATGAGGCTGGGCGGGAACGTCTGTTGGCGGGTTACGCGGCGGACTACGGACTGACTTTTGTGGTGATGTTGAATAACGGCACGCGGGTGGCCGGGCCGGAGGTGGTGGTGCCGGATGAGGTGGCCAAGCATCTGCGGCCGCCGGCGGGTGGGGAAGGGGCTGGTCGAGTCGGGGAGCGTCTACCGCCGCCGATTTTGCCGCCGGATGACATGGCGCGACCGCAGTCGCAGGCACCGCGGCCTCAGCCTCCACCGCCGCAACGGCCGCGTCCGGCCGAGCAGGGGCGGGACGGCCGTATCCTGGTGGAGGTGGACGAACCGGCGGGCTGGTGGATGGGCGCGCGGGTGCCGGTCTCGGTGCGCCAAGGGATGCCGCCGCGCCCGGGGACGCTGTTTGCGATTTCGGATTCGGTTTGGGCGTTTGGGGCCTTGTTTGACCTGCGGCCGCTGGTCGTGGCAGTGGGCGCAGCGCTGGTGATTTCGGCTTTGTTTTGGCTGCCGCTGGTGATGGGCATCACGCGGGACCTGCGGGCGCTGGAGCGGGCGACCGGGCGGATCGCGGAAGGGAAGTTTGACACGCGGGTGCCGGCTACGCGGGGCGATGAGATCGGCCGGCTCGGCGACAGCGTGAATGTAATGGCTGCGCGACTACAGGCGCTGGTGGACGGGCAGAAGAAGTTCCTGGCGGATGTGGCGCATGAGCTCGGGTCGCCGATTGCGCGGTTGCAGTTGGGCACGACGATTTTGGAGGAACGGGTGCCGGAGGGACTGCGGGCGCAAGTGGAGGACGTGCGCGAGGAAGTGGAGCAAATGGGCGCGCTGGTGGCGGAGTTGTTGGACTTTACCCAGGCAGAGTTGGGCGGCGAAGCAGTAGCGTTGGAGGCGGTGACTTTGGCGTCGGTGGTGCAAGAGGTCATCGCTCGCGAGGCGGGCGGTGCCAAGGTGACGGTGACCGTGCCGGAGGGGCTCGACGTGTGTGCGCACGAGCGCTTGTTGAATCGGGCTTTGGGTAACCTGGTGCGTAACGCGGTGCGGCATGGAGGGGCGGCCGTGACGATCGAATTGAAGGCAGAGCGCAGTCGAGAAGGGGGCGTGACCCTGTGGGTGCGCGACGATGGACCGGGAGTGCCGGAGGCGGCGCTGGCTCGGCTGAGCGAACCGTTTTTCCGACCGGATGCGGCGCGGCAACGCGAGACGGGAGGCACGGGGCTCGGGCTGTCGATCGTGCGCACGGCGGTGGAAGCGATGGGCGGGCGGATGACGCTGCGCAATCGGAGTGGGGGCGGGTTCGAAGTGGAGCTTTGGCTGAGTGATCAGGCACCGGGCTTTACCGAGGCTTAACAAAAAGAGTTACCCGGCTTCATACGGCGTTAACGCAGACGTGGGAGAGTGGGGGCGCTATGTCTGCTCTTCTCCGAAATCGTTCTCTTCACCTGATCCGTTTTTGCACCGTCGCGCTCCTTTTGGGGCTCGTGGCAACCACCACTTGGCTGGTGGCTGAACCTCGCACGCCGGGGCCGCCTCCGCCCTCGCCGGAATCGGCGGGGGACTTTGCTCCGGATGTTCGGGATATGCCGCCGCCCCCGCCGCCCCCGCCGCACCGCGGGCACCCGCTGATGTTGGTCTTTGATGCCGATGGTGATGGCATCCTGTCGGCGGTCGAGATCGCGGCGGCTCCCTCCGTCCTGCAGGGGCTCGATACCGATCACGACGGCCTTTTGGTTGAGGAAGAACTCATGGCGGTGCTGCCACCGCCGCGTCCACCACGGCATCGATAAATGGACCGACACGCTCGGTCGGTTCGGCCAAAGTGGCTCCATGGACAGCAAGACGTCGATGGAGCCTTTGGCGTGGGAACGTCGCAGCGATGCGGCGATGGTGACGGTGGCGCAGGCGACTTACGAACGCCTGCGCACGCGGCGCACAGTGCGGGAGTTTTCCGCTGATCCGGTGCCGCGAGCGGTGATCGAAGCCTGTATCCAAACAGCGGGCACAGCGCCCAGCGGGGCAAACCTGCAGCCATGGCATTTTGTGGCGGTGAACGACGTGACGGTGAAGCGGCGGATTCGGGAGGCGGCGGAGGCGGAGGAACGGGAGTTTTACGAGCGGCGGGCGAGTGCGGAGTGGAAGCGCACCCTGGCGCCGCTCGGCACGAATGCGGAGAAACCGTTCTTGGAGACCGCGCCATGGTTGATCGCGATCTTTGCGGTGAATGCGTTTGAGGATCCGGCGACGGGAGAGCGGCGGCAGACCTATTACCCTAAGGAGTCGGTCGGCATCGCGACGGGCATGTTGATTGCGGCGTTGCACGAAGCGGGTCTGGCGACGCTCACGCACACGCCGAGTCCGATGGGATTTCTCAATGAGATCCTGCAACGACCGGCGACGGAGAAACCGTTTCTGCTCCTCGTGGTCGGTCACCCAGCGGAAGGCGCACGGGTGCCATCGATTGGCAAAAAAACTATTGGGCAGATCGTTACGTGGAGGTGAGGTCGGAATGAACGGAGTTTTCGATTAAGAAGGCTTGTTTGAATCTCGGTTCTCGTTCGAGACTCCACCGCCTGTTTTCCGCACTGGCCGGCGGGGAGGCAGGGCATCTCCACTATCCCTGTGATGATTTTTTGCGTGTTATTTTTTCGGCCTGTAGCCCGAGGTATTTCCTTCTGGCTGATGTCTATCCTGTGTTGGGGCGGTCTTCTGGTTGCGGTGCCTTCCGGACAAGCGGTGGAAGTGCGACCGCCGCCCTTCGAGGAATTAGTGAATGCGGCAGACTATGTGGTGCGCGCCAAGGTCACTGACGGTGAGAGCGTGTGGGAGGGGGGCGATGGCCAGCGACAGATCTTCACTTACTTCACTTTGGAGGTGGAGGAGGTCTTGAGTGGAGCTCCGCCAGAACCGTTGGTTTTGCGAACGCTCGGAGGACGAGTGGGAGGTAAACGCGTCCGTATTGAAGGCATGCCGGAGCTGCAAATAGGAGGAGAGTATATCTTGTTTGTGCGAGGGAATGAGCGGCAGTTTTTTCCGCTGGTTGCGATGATGCACGGCATGTATCCAATCGTTCGGCACGGGGATCAGGGGGAGGCCATGGTGGCTCGGGCGAATGGTGAGCTCCTGCGCAGCACGAAGGATGTAGCCAAACCGATGGGACATGTGACCGGCGAGCGGGAAGATCTGGCCGCCGCCTTACCGCCGCTGACGTTGCAACAGTTTCAGGAGCAAATCCGGAGCAACGCAAAGAAGGGCACACCGTGAGGAAGAGGGCGCTGCCGAGATTGGCGGCTTTTTTATTCCTGATTGGTGCTGTCGCAACCTTGTGGGGCTACCACATCGATGCGGTGGATGACGACGGAGTTTACCGTGCGGCTTGGCGACCCGGCACGATTCACATGCAAGTCATGATGCCGACCTCGCCGGTCTTCTCCGACGGGGCCACGCCCAGTGCCGTCATCACCGAGTCGATGGAGATATGGAATGGATATTTGGGGCAGGTGCAGTTTTCGGCCGAGGTGGTGTCTCCCGGGCCGCAGGTCTACGACAACAACACCAACGAGATCATTCAGTCTGACACCATCAGTGGCAGTGAGTTTGGTCCTTACACGTTGGCCGTCACCATCTCGCGTGATGAAGGGGATGATCGCGTGGAGTCGGATCTCATTTTTAACACGGCGTGGACGTGGGATTCCTATCGCGGACCGCTGCAGGAAGGGCGGGAAGACATGCGGCGGGTGGCGCTACATGAACTGGGGCATACCTTGGGTCTGCTGCATCCCGATCAAGCCCAACCACCGCAGTCGGTGACGGCGTTGATGAATTCCGTGGTGTCAGATCTGGATGGGTTGCAGCCCGATGATATTGCCGGAGCGCAGTGGCTCTACGGAGCGCCGGGGTTTTCGGCGGCGAATGACGATTTTGCTCAAGCGGAGGCGCTGGACCACTCGGAGCTCACCGGCTTTTCGGTGGACGGGACCAACATCGGAGCCTCGCTTGAGGCCGGTGAGCCCCTTCACGCCGGCGTCACGGGCGGGAAATCGGTTTGGTGGACGTGGGTCGCGCCCGTCGACGGCAGTGTGTTGATCAACACGCAGGGCAGCAATTTTGACACTATCCTAGCTGTTTACACGGGAGGTTCGGTGAACCAGTTGCAGTGGGTCGCAAGCAGCGAGGATGTGGTGGCGGGTGAAATCCGGACCAGCGAGTTGATCTTGGAGGTGTCTGCAGGAGAAACCTACGCTATCGCGGTGGATGGTTTCGACGGGGTGGAGGGACGTATCCGGTTGAATTTTGGCGAAGTCATCCGGGCTGGAATCCCTCGGATTCTTTCGCAGCCCCGGAATGCTCATATCTACTATCTGGACGATGCCACGTTTACGGCGGAAGTTGCGGGGCAAGCGCCGCTCCATCTCCAATGGATGATGCGTAACCGAGCCGGGTGGTCGGATCTGGTGGAAAGTGAGCAGTATGTTGGGACGCAAACGGCGTCCCTCACGCTTACCGGCGAAGCGGCGACGGATCCCTTTCCCCGTTACCGTCTGAGGGTTTCTAATGAGCTGGATACCATCTACTCTCAGGACGTGTCGGTGCAGATGATTGCGAGTGTTCCGCAGATCAGCGACTTACCCTCGGTGATTGATCTGCTCGAAGGCGACACGCTGGAGATAACCGCTACGATCACAGGCGAAACCCGTCTAACCTATCAATGGCATCGTCTTAGCGGTCCTATCCCGGGGGCGGATTTACCCACCCTGCGCATTGAAAACGTCACGGTCGGCGACAACGGCCTCTATCGGCTGGGGGTGACCGGTGGTCTGGGGACAAAGTATTCGGATTGGGTGAATGTGCGCGTGCTGCCGGCCGTGACCACCGGGGTCGTGCGGGTAGCTGCGGGTGTCGAGCATTCACTGCACTTGCGCTCAAGCGGTTGGGTCATGGGGGCTGGCATAAATGTATCCCACTCGCTCGGCGCAGCCCAAGGAATGAACGGGGCTGTGATCGACCCCGTGCCCCTCTGGGAAGACGTTGCGCAGATCGTCGCGCGACGGGGGATCTCTCTGATCCTTTTCAGCAGTGGTGAATTGGTGGATACGAGAGAAAGCAATGCGCCCTATCTCAGGACCATCTCAGCGGATGTGGCGGTGGCCGATACTCATGCTTCCTACCTTTATTACATTGAGCGAGACGGACGGCTCTATTCCCACAGCTTGAGTTATGGCGCCCAAGAGGTCTCGTCGGGTCTGCAGGATTTGGCGATCGCAGATGAGCTCTATGTGATCGATGCGAACCGGACTTTGTGGCGGCAGGGCGACTGGTTCTCCCGATCGGTGCGGGTTTCAACGGACGTGATCGCGGTATCCAGAATGTCCAATAAGGCGGTGTTCGTGCGCGGTGATGGCACCGCGGGGTATGTGCGCACCGTGGGCAGTGGGAGCTCCGTCTCCGTCAGTCTAGGTAGCGTGGCGCTGCAGAACGTGGTGGCAGTGGATGGCGGCTCGTTTCACGCGCTTTTCCTGACCGCTGACGGGGAGCTTTGGGCGGAGGGGGAGAATCAGTATGGCCAACTGGGCGACGGCACAACGGAGTTTCGCTCCCAGCCGGTCAAGGTAGCTGATGGTGTCTGGACGATATCGGCCGGTGATGAAATAAGCGTTTTCGCCAAGACGGATGGTAGCGTGTGGGCGATGGGGCGTGGTTTGGCGGCCCCCTTTGGGAATGGGGAGCGGGCGGACAGTCTGGTGCCGGTGCTGGTCTCGGAAGGACCGATCACGCTGCCCACCGCGCCAAGCGATTTTGTCGCATCGAAGGGTGAACATGAAGCTTGGGTTCGTCTTGCTTGGGGGGGCTGTGTGGGGGCGACCTATTACCAAATTTGGCGCAGCGAGTCCGACGACGTGGCGACTGCCGAGTTGGTCGTCGATCGCGTTTCCGGAATGATGACCTTTGATTCCTCGGCGGTGGGGACGGAGGAGTATTACTATTGGGTCCGGGGGGTGAATCAGGCGGGTGGGGGGCCTTTCAGTGTGGTGGATGTTGGCTTCACCGAAGTGCAGCTACCGTCGTTCGTCGTTCATCCCGCAGACGTTGAAACCGAGGCCGGGGGACAGGTATGGTTGTCGGCCGAGGCAAGTGCCGTGCCGGCCCCAACTCTGCAGTGGCAGGTCAAGCAGGCCGCACAGACCGCCTGGAGCGATATCGTTGACGGGGAAAGGTTTGCTGGAGCTCAGACGGCGGAGCTGGCGATTTTCGAACCGGGAGCGGAATGGGACGATGCGCAGTTTCGTTGTGTGGCGACCAACGTGGCCGGAGTCACGGAGTCTCTCGCGGCGACCGTGCAGATCGAACCATTACGAGCAGTGATTGATGCCGCCAGTGGTAGCCGGGTGGCATTTTACGTGACTGCAGACGGTGCGGCCTGGGCGAGAGGGGACAACGCCAATGGGCAACTCGGTGATGGGACGCAGGCGCGACGTGCCCTGCCGGTGAAGGTCATGGACGACGTGGTGGATGTGGAGGTGTCAGGCTCGGAGGCGCTCTTCCTGCGTGCGGATGGCACGCTCTGGATGCGGAGTCGGGATCCGGAGGATTTGGCGCTGGGCGGACCCACCGCCACCGCGTTGCTCCCCTTCCGAATTGCGGAAGGGGTGGTGCGAATGGAGATCGGTGCCAGTTTTGTCCTTTATCAGGATGAGGCGGGCCAGTTGTGGATCGTGGGGAACGATGTTTTTGCGGCCGGAGCCGACGCCGTGACCTTGGCGGAGCCACGAGTGGTGGCCGAACGCGTCATCGATTTTGCGGCGTCGCAGTATCACGGCGCTTACGTGACGCCAGATGGCAACCTGTGGGTCGGCGGTTCCCAGCAGTTTGGACGGCTGGGAAATGAGGTGTTGAGCGACGATTACAGCGATGGGCCGATCTTGTTGGCGTCGGCGGTGCAAAACGTGGCCTTGAGCCGCGAACAAGTCTTTTTCGTGAAGGCCAACGGGGAGCTGTGGGGGGCAGGGGCTCCGTTGCCATTCTTCTCGTCGGGCGACGCAGGAGGGCTGAGCACGAAGCCGTCAAAGATTGTGGCCGAGGTCGACCACGTATCCGTCGGAAAAGCACACTTGCTCTACCGGAACCGAGCCGGAGACATCGGTGGGTATGGTAGTGGGAACTTTGGTTTACTGGGCCCGGGGCGGAGTGGATTTACGCCACCGACGGTGCTGGGAATTCAGGCGACCCGATTCATGGCCGGGGATTTCCGAAGTCTGTTGATCGACGATACTGGCCGTTTGTGGGGGATGGGGTGGAACACGCACAACATCCTATCATTTGGTGGGGAGGAGCAGTATCCGCTACCGGTGCATATCGCCGGTGGGGAACCCGCGGAGCTGACCGTCGCCCCGCAGCCGCAGGCATCGGTGGATGAATCGACGGATGCGGTGCGTCTGAGCTGGCGGCCGACCGTAGGTGACGTGAGTTATGCGGTATGGCGTTCGTTGGACGAAAACTTCGAGTCGGCAACGTTGTTGCATGCCGATTGGCGGGGACGGGTCTTCTACGATACCAGTGCGGTCGGCGGAGTGGCCTACCACTATTGGGTTACGGCTGCGAAGTTGGACGGGAGCACCCGGCGTTCGGCGCCGATTGTGGGGAATCGTTTGTCGCAATTCGCCTTGGAGGCGTCGTTTTCGAGAGACGTTGTGGCTGCAACGGGCGATGTGGTGACACTTCGGCTCGAAGCCGATGTCGCTTGGTCGATCACTAGTGATTCCCCGTGGCTCGGTTTCTCGATCGAGGCGGGCGTAAGCAGCGCCGAAGTTGCGGTAACGATTGACTACAACGACACCGATTCGGTGCGGGTGGCGAATGTCACCATCAACGATCAAACGCTCACTCTTACCCAAGACGCCAACCAGACCCAGGGGCCCGAGTTTGTGCGCCAGCCGGAATCGGTGATCGTGGAAGCCGGAGCAGACGTTGCATTTAAATCCGCGATCCTGGGGCTCCCGCGCCCAGCACTTCAGTGGTATAAAGACGGCGTGGCGGTGACGGGCGAAGTCATGCCAACGCTCGCCTTGACGGAGGTGAGCGAAGCGGATGAAGGGGTCTACACCTTGGTCGCGATCAATGATCTCGGCTCTGCCACGAGCCTCGCGGCGGAGCTGACACTGTTCGATTCGAGTGGATCCGTGGACGCGCAACACCGTGCTGAAGGTGCCTCGCCATTAGCGGGTGAGGGGCAGGAGATTGCGAACACGGTCACCTTTCCCTCCGGTCTGTCGCGGCTGCGTTGGACCGTATTGCTACCCGATGGGTGGACCCTGGGGGGGCGTCGCGGTGACGAGTCGGCGGTCGTAAAACCGGAGGTTGGTGCCACGGCCCTGGCAGAATGGGAGTGGACCCTGCCACCAGATGAAAGCATCGCCTTCTTTTACACCCTGATCGCCCCCGAAGCGGAACCCTACCAAACAGATCTGGTGGCCTACATCGAGACGCTAAGTGCCGGGAATCCCGGGGCAGTCTTGGCTTCCCCAGATCCCTTGGTTTTGTCCATTCGACGACGGTTTCATAGCGCCGACTCCGATAGCAACTGGCGCCTGAGTCTGAGCGAGTTGCTGCGGGTTATTGAGCTCTACAACACGAGAAGTGGCACGACGCGGACTGGTCGTTATCATCTAAACCCCGATAGCGAAGACGGGTTTGGTCCGGATACTTCGGCGGGGCAGGCTCTTGATCGTCACCATTCTGCGGATACTGACCAGAACGGGATGCTGTCCCTGAGTGAACTGCTGCGGGTGATCGAGCTCTACAATACGCGCAGTGGCACGGCGCGCACGGGCGCGTATCGGTCGGCGGACGGCTCCGAGGACGGATACGAACCGGCGCCTTAGCCACGATTTTAAACACCCAATATGCTTTCCATGAAATACCCCCGTTGGCTTACCGGCCTCTTTTTCCTGCTGGCACCGTTGACCGCGGTCCATGCGCAGTCGCTTACCGCCTCGCTGGCGCCGGGCTATTACCTGTATGATCCGGCTGGGAACACGCAGTCGTTGTATTGGGATTTGGACTACGCGGGGCTGACGTTGGACGAGCTGATGCTGGAGGTGCAACTGCCGACCAGCTTCACTTATGTTTCCAGCACGGCTTACACCGCGGCGGAGTCGATCCCGGAACAGGAACCGGCGGTGGGAGCCGGCGGCACGATCTCGTTTGCCTACACCTCCATTCCGGCAAACTCGGCTGAGTTTCGCATGTGGATGAATTACCCGGCGGCGCTGAGTGGGCCGCAGAACTTCGTGGGCACGGTCCACTATAAGGTGGCGGGAGATCCGACGCCGCGCTCAGTCGCGATCGCGCCGTTCGCACTGACGAATGAAGATGAAGTCTCCTTGATCGTCACTCAGCCGCAGGACGTGTTCGTGCGTCGCGGGGAGGCGGCTACGTTCTCGGTGGAGGTCGATAGTCCCTACTGGGTGTCTTACCAGTGGTATTTTAACGGCAGACTGCTCACGGGGGAGACAGCGGCGACATTCAATGTGGAACCAGCTTACCCCTGGGATAGTGGGCAATATTGGGTCGAGGTGGATGGCCCTGGTGGCCGGGAGTTGAGCGAACGGGCATGGTTGACGGTGGTGATTCCGCCGGAAATCAGCGGGGGCGGCGAAACGGTCGTGGGAGAACTGGGGCGCTCGGTGAGGCTGAATTATCTGGTGACGACATCCGCGTTCAGTGAGTTCACATGGTATAAGGACGGGGAGGTTTTAGAGACTCCCGACAATATCACCAGTCAGTTGGAGCTCACGGGCGTGACGTATGCGGACGCCGGGGTTTACCATCTGGTCGTCAGCAATAGCGAAGGCACGGCGGTGGGCGATCCCATCACCGTGGAGGTGACGGGGCCACCGGAGGTGTTGGCGCTGCCGGAGTCGACCACTGTCGCGACCGGAGAAACGGCGACGTTTGCAATCGACGTGATCGTGGGCGGCGAAGTGAGTTACGTATGGCGACGCAACGGGATGGCGATCCCCGGGGCGGAGTCGGCGACGCTCGAGATTGCGGGGGCCTCCCAAGCCCACGCCGGCAGTTACACGGTCGAAGTGTTCAACAACGGTGAATTGGCGTTGGTGACGGACCCTGTGCAGCTCAAGGTCGAGGCGCCGCTGGTGCAAGGACGGTGGCGAGCCCCTCAGGGCGAGGAAGAGGTGTTGTTGGAGCGAGGAACGGGATTCATTCCCCACTTCACGCCTGGGCCCAACAACTCCGTCTATGCCAGCGGGCCCTTCGATTCGGTCGATGGTCAACGCAGTCCCAACCTCATCCGTCTATTGAGTGATGGAAAATTGGATACGAATTTTCAGCCAGACATTTCACCGTCGGGAATCGTCAACGATTACGCCGTGACGGGGGAGGGGCAGATCGTGGTGTTGGTGCAGGACTTTGGCTATCATCAGCTTCTCCGGCTCGATGCTGACGGCAGGAGGGACGCAGCTTTCGAAGCTCCAAAATTAGGCGGAAGCCCTCGGTGCCTGGACCTGCTTTCGAACGGCCGCATTGTAGTGGGTGGCGAACTCGAATTGGACCCGGAATCGGGCACGAGCCGAGCCGCCGTCGCGTTTCATGCGGATGGTTCGATCGATGAGACGTTCGAGGCTCCATTCGTCGATATGCCGACACGCGATGTCGTTGGACTCCGGGACGGCGGGTTATTGGTTTGGGGAGACTTTGGCTCGGCTGATGGTCAGCCGGTGCAGGGGTTCATGCGACTCGCTGCGGATGGCACTCGCGATGCGACCTTTGCGGCCGACGGGGCCTTTGAGAGACCGCCTTACTTGCCGGTGATTCTGCAGGCCTCTGGTGGCGATATTATCCTCGGAGGCCCCTTCTCGACGTTTGCAGGAGTGGCGGTGAGTCCGTTGATCCGGCTCGATGAGAACGGTATTCTGGACGAGGATTTTGCAGTCGAATTTGCCGATCCGGGGTATTTTGGCCGGTATGCATCCTTCGCACCCGACGGCTCTTTGTGGGTGAGCGTCGACCAGAATAGCGGTTACCCATCAGTGGTGAAGATCGAATCTACGGGTGCGATCGTGCATTCGCTGAGCGTGACGGCAGATGATGTCGGGCCTGCGGTGACCGGGCTGTTCGAGATTGGAGGCGGTCGTTTGTGGATGGCTCCCAATAGCCCGGAACCTTCATTGGTTTTGTATGACTTGGAGTCCGATGCATTGGTCGATCTGCCGACCCCGGCTTTACGCACCAAACAGGTTGTGCACACGGCCGTGCCGGCACCAGACAACGCGTTGTTGGTGGGAGGCGATTTTGACTACACATCGGGAGTCTTTACCGGACCAGCAGCGAAGCTGACTGACACGGTCGTGCCGCTTGGAACACATCAGCGCGGTCGGGTGAGTGCGCTGGTGGTGCAGGCCGACGGCAGCACGGTGGTGGGTGGCGCGATATTCCCGACCTCCGACGAACCCGGGGTGGGCGGCGGTTTGGTGCGACGGTTGGCTGACGGGCGGCCCGATCCAAGTTTTGCCAACGCGACGATCAATACGGGGACATCCACAAATCCCTTCGTTTATTATATCTTCAAAGACTGGGTGGAGTATCCCGATGGGAAGCTGACGATATCCGGCGGGTTCACGCACGATGAAGGTCAGCTACGCTACCGGAGTATAGCGCGCTACACGGCAGAGGGGGCATTGGACACGGGATTCCAGGCGGGCCTCGAGTCGGGCACTCCGTATAATGCGTCGTTGGCCCTCGACGAGCAACAACGCCTCTATTTTGCCGCGCAAAGCACCACCGAAACCACTCCGCGCGAAGTGGTCTTACAGCGTTTGGATGACTCTGGAAATCCAGATACCAGTTTCCCGGACTTAGGGCTCACGGGTTACGTGAATGATCTGACCCTCGATAATAACGGTCGTCTGCTCCTTGCCGGAGATTTTGCAATCGAGGGCGAAGAATCGCGGCGGGCGCTTGCAAGGTATCGTTCCATTGGAACTCTCGATGATGTCTTTGTTCTCGACCCGCGAGTCGCAGGAACGGTCACCGGGATTGAGATCCGCCACGATGGCTACATTTACGCGTGGTCCACCTCGGAGAGTCTACGGACAGATCGGGACGATGCTTATCTTATCCGACTGATGCCGGATGGCGCCCTCGACGAATCCTTCGTAGTCCTCGGGCTCACCAGTGGGATGACCACGTTTGGCATGCGCGACGACGGTCGTATCTTCGTGGGAGGGTGGCGGCCGTTTCCGACCGGGTTTCTGCAGCCGCTGGAGTATGGCTTGCCGTCGATCGCGACCATGCCCGAATCGGTTCAGGCCGAAGCCGGTGGAAGCATTGTGCTTTCCGTGGAAGCAAGTGGCGGCGAGCTGAGTTACCAGTGGCGGCGCAATGGGGTGGAGATTGATGGGGCCACCGCGAGCAGCTATGAGATCGCGGCGGCGACGACCGCCGACGCTGGGTTTTATGATGTCGTTATCACCAACGCCTTGGGGTCCACGATCAGCGGGACGGCGGTGGTGGCGGTTGCGGCAGCCGGGGCGGATTTTGCCGTTGGCGAGCAGGCGCAGGTCGGTCGTGGTTTTAAGCAGGGGGGGCAAGTGCTTGTCCGCAACGTGGTGACTTACTCGGATACGCTTACGTCCGTCACGTGGTCGACGCTCCTGCCGGAAGGGTGGTCCTTCGCGCCCGCCGCGGTGGTGGGGGCCGAAGCGACGGCGACAGTGGCTCCGAGTGAAGGCCAGACCGATTTGCTGGAGTGGTCGTGGTCGAGCGTGCCCGCCAGTCCCTTCGTGCTGACCTACGGCTTGGTCCCGCCAGCTACGGCGGAAAATCGACTGGAGCTCGCTTCGTTGCTGGAAGTGGATCGCGGGGCTGGAAGTATCCAGAGTTTGGTGACGCCGGATCCGCTGCGGGTGCGCAATCGCTCGCGGTTGCATGATGCGGATGTGGATGGCGATCAGGCGCTGAGTCTCAGCGAGCTTCTGCGGGTGATTGAACTCTACAACACGCGGTCGGGCACAACGCGCACGGGCCGGTATCAGATCGATGATGAAACCGATGATGGCTACGCTTCGGATCCGGTCGGGAGCGATCCGGTTGCGCTCGCGCGGCATCACTCCGCGGACGCGGACGCCGACGGCACGGTTTCGCTGAGCGAGCTGCTGCGGGTGATCGAGCTCTACAATACCCGCAGTGGCACGGAACGCACGGGAGCGTATCGACCGACGGAGTCGACGGACGATGGGTTTGAGCCGGGGGCGGGTTGAGGCTTGCGAGGTTCGGAGGGACCGGGTTTTATCCTCGGTCCTTCGGGTGCGACCTGGCCTTCGTCTCCGGGGATGAATCTACCTCTCTCATCGATTCCCCGTCATGAAACTCCGTTTTGGCCTGGGCCTTTGGCTCTCCCTCGTTCTCGTCCTCTCGCTCCACGCTCAGTCCTTCAGCCCCGCGCAGACGCGGCTGGAGGTGGTGAGTAATCCGATCGCCAGTCCGCTCCCGGTGCGGATCGCGGTCACGACCAGCGGCGGCTTTGATTTGGCCAATCTGTCGGCGAGCTCGGATGTGAATTGGGTAAGTGTTGAGGTGATTCCGGCAGCCGGTGCGGTGGAGTTGACGTTTGCCACGCAGGGTTTGGTGGCACGGACCAGCTCGGGCACGGTTACCTTGAGCGGCGGCGGCCAGGAGGCGAACATTGCGGTGGAGGTGATCACCTCGCTGCTGGACTTGGTGGTTTTGCAGGCCGATCCGGTGCGGCCGGTGGTTTACGGCCTGCAGCAGGACCAGGAGGACACGGGCGGTTTCCTGATCTTTGACCCGGTGGCGGAAGCGGGAATCGGTTTTCTGACGGTGGGCGAAAAACCGACCGATATGGCCATTTCGGCAGATGCGGCCGAAGCGATCGTTTTGTGCAGCGCCAGCCAGCAAATCTACGTGATTGATCTGGTGAATCGAACAGTCGCCGAGGTGATCAATTTGCCGAGCTATTCGGAGTGGGGAATCGAAGACAGCGCGGGGAGCGTGTTTTATGGGCCGGGGAATCTGATCTACTACTCGGACGGCGCGTGGGAGTCCAATCTGCACGTCCTCGATCGGACGACCGGAGGGGTTTTGCAAACCGTGGCTGTAGGTGTGGGCGATGCGGCGATGTTGCCGGATGGTTCGGCCGTGGTTGGTTGGTTTCAGTATGGTTGGACGGCGGGATTGAGTGTCTCCAGTGCGTTTTCGGTGCCAATCAATGCGCAGGGCCTGCTCGGCACCAAGGTGAGCGCGTCGAACAACATGTCGCGCGATCCCCAGAACACGCCGGCGATTCTGACTCGCGATGGCAGCACAGTTTTTCTCAAACAACATGCTTATGCAGTCGACGACCTGAGTGTGCCGATCGCCACCTTCGCCGGGCCGATTTATGCTGCCAGCGCCAATGGCGAGGTGGTGGCCACCTCCAGTGGGGTGTTTGATGCCGCGACCGGCAACGAACTGGTCACCTTGCCAACGGAGAGTTCGGTTCAGGCCATCACGGCCGACTATACACGGTTGGTGCTATTCGACAGTCAGCGGGAGTTGCGGGTGGTGGAGCTGTTGGATGCGCTTTGGTCGGTGGACCTGGAGGGGCAGGAGATATCGCCAGCGGATCGCTCGGCGGTGACGCCTCCGGCAGCGTTGACCTGGATCGGGTTGCCGGGAGTGGATCAGTATCAGGTTTATCTGGGCACGAGTGCTGCCGAGGTGGATGAAGGAACGCCGGAGGATGCGGTGTTTATCGGAACCGCCACGGAGAGCCGTTTGGTGCTCGGTGAAACCCTGGCGTCCAATCAGACTTATTATTGGCGCGTGGATGCGGTGGTGGGCGACGAAATCATTCGAGGAACGCAGCGCAGTTTCCTGGTTTCCCAGGTGGCACCGGCCGTGCGGCGGATCGATGCAGAGACGGTGCAGGCGCATGCGGACTACGTCGTGGCGATCGATTTGGACGGCGTGAACACCGGTTTGGCGTGGAGTGCATCCAGTCCCGACGGGTGGGTCAGCTTCACGGCGACCAGTGGGGTGACCCCGGCCACGCTCGAAGTGCATTTGGACGCCTCGCAGCTGGCCGCCGGCACGCATGAATCTACGGTCGTGTTGACGCACGACGATGGAGAGGTGTCCCTGCCGATTTATTTTACCGTGGATGAGATGGTGGTCACACACCTGAGGTCGGATCCAGCGAGCGCGCTATCTTATGCGATCAGTGAAGACGACACCCAGACGGTGCCGCGGGCCTATCTTTTGGAAATCGATTCGGAGGCGGAGACGATCTTGCGCGCGGTGCGGGTGGGGCAGTCGGTGACGGACTTCGAGCTGCATAATTTGGAAGGACGCATCTATGTGACCAACTGGGATCCCGGCTTCATCGTCGCCGTGGACAAGGCGACCATGCGGCAGGTGCGGTCCTACGGGTTCAATGCGTGGACGAGTGTCGGCTACGGTGATGGCGATCCCTACCGGGTGGCCGCAGGTGGTGCCGGCCGCATCATCGTCGAAGCTTATGACCAGTGGGTGGACATGTTCCTGGTCGATACCCTCACGGGCGAAACGTTGGTCGAGAGAAACGTGCGCCAGGGTGGCGGGGTGAGCACAGCCGGGGGGCGTTACTATTACCACGGTGACAGTAACAGCAGCGGCGCGACGCTGCAGCGCTATGATCTTTTGGGCGACAATTTCACCCAGTTGGTGAGCAAGCGCGTGGCCTACGTGAGTTACTACGGGTCTCGCAACGTGGTCGGTTCCGACGATGGCAGTCGGATCTTTTGGAATGGTGCCGTGTTTACGGCCAGTTTGGAGGAGGAGTGGGCCTTGGATGCTGAGGTTTATTCGACCAACGCCGACGGCAGTTTGGCTTTTGGTCGCGACTTGGTCTTTGACGTCGAAAACAAAACCGTCGCTTACGCGATGCCGGCGTCGACGACGGTCAGCACCTTCAACAACACCAGTGGGAAGTTGATCGTGCCGCAAAACGGGTCTCTGGCATTCTATGACCTTTCTGCCGGGGTGCCGTTGGTTGCGCCGGAACTCAGTGCCGTGGCGTTGTCGTATTCGCAGGTCCAGCTGACTTGGACGGATCGCTCACTCGAGACCTCGTTGACCTTGCAGACGAGGCGGGCGGGTCAGGACGAATGGACGGTGCTGCAGACCCTGGATGGCAATGTAGTTACGTTCACCCATTCCGGTTTGAGCGCGGAGACGGGCTACGAATATCGCATCCGGGCCAATACCGGTTCGGATGCCAGTGATTGGAGTAACGTCGTGAGCGTCACCACTCCGCCGGCTCCGCCGTCGCGCCCCTCCATCACGGAGCTTTCGCGGATCGAGGATAATAACATCCTGCTCCGTTGGAATGCATATGGAGAGGTGGATCAGGTGGTGATCGAACGCCGTGGGCCGAACGAGAGCGAATTCGGGGTGATTGCGACACTGGACGCGCCCGCGGAGGCGCGGTTCACCGATACGGAGTCCAAGATGAACGATGCCTACTATTACTACCGGATCCAAACGATCCGGGCGGGGCAGGTCTCGAGTTACAGCTGGGAGTCCTATGTCAATATCCCCAGTCTGAGTGCACCCAGCGGTGGAAGCCTCTATGAGAGTTATTACGTCAACGAGGGCGCTTCGCAAACCTGGTGGGTGTCGATCTATGGCAACCCCTACCCGACCATTCGTTGGTATCACAATGGCATACTCCTGCCTGAGCAGACGGAAGCGCGTTTGGCGCTGACCAACATCGATATCCTGCAGGCTGGCACCTATCACTACGAGCTGAGCAACTCCACCGGTAACTTCCGCAGCAATGACATGGAGCTCACCGTGAATGCGGCGGCCAATCCCCTGACGGGTAGCCACAATTATCTGCGCCACGGTTTCGAGGCGGGCGGATTGATGCGGATTCGCAGCACCTTCAACTACCTCGGTGCGGTTTCGAGCCTCGGCTGGCAGGTGCTCTTGCCCGATGGTTGGTCTTACGTGTCAACGGAGTCCGGGTCCGGGGCAGATGTGAGTCCGCAGACAGGACAGACCGGCTATCTGGAGTGGGCGTGGTTTGATGCTCCCCCGAGTGGTGGCTCCTTCACCTACACGCTTGCCGTGCCGGCCGACGCCGCGATCGAGGCCGAGTTTGCGGGCTTGGTGCTCGGCACCAAGAACAACATCGCGTTGCAGTCGCTCTTGCAGCCCGACCCGCTGATGGCACCTGAGATTCCGTGGCACCACAGTGCGGATACCGACCACGACGGCGCCATCGGCTTGAGTGAACTGCTGCGGGTGATCGAGCTCTACAACACCCGTTACGGCACCGCTCGCACTGGTCGCTACCAAACCAGTGAGGTCACGGCGGATCGTTATGCGACGGCTCCGGCGGTGGCGGATGACGTGGTGATGGAGCTGCCCGATTTCCACTCGGCCGATTTCGATCAAGATGGTCACATCTCCCTTTCGGAGCTGCTGCGGGTGATCGAGCTCTACAATACCCGTAACGGCACGGCTCGCACGGGCGCCTACCGACTGGCCGAGACGACCGATGACGGGTTTGAATCGGATCCCGCACGGGTCCCGGGCTCGCCCGCTTCGGTCGAAGGCAGCACCGGCAGCACTGGCAGCAGCACGGACTCCAGCACAGGTTCGGACGATTTGGGGGTCCCGGCAGTTGGCGATTCGCCTGTTCCACCGAGCAACTGACCCCGGCCGGCGCTTTGGCCGGCAGGGTTCTGCCCTGCTGGAGAATTGAATCTGAGCCTTCGCGCGAAGGCTCAGATTTTTCGTGTCTTACTCCGTCGGTTCGGGGCCGGGGGCGAAGCCGTCCTCAGTGGAAGCATTGAGGTGGTATTCGCCGGTGCGGGTGGTGCCGCTGCGGTAGTTATAGAGTTCGATCACACGGAGGAGTTCGCTGAGGTTCACGTAGCTGTCTTGGTCGTAGTCCGCGCTGTGATACCTCGTGAGGGAGGCCGGAGCGTCGGCGGCGCGGCTGGCGTCGGGGGCGAAGCCATCTTCGGTGGAGCCATCGAGTTGGTAGGCGCCGGTGCGGGTGGTGCCGTTGCGGGTGTTGTAGAGTTCGATCACCCGCAGCAGTTCACTGAGGTCGATGGCTCCATCCTGGTTGTAGTCGGCGCTGTGACTGGTCACCGGCTCGGCGAGGGTGAGCGGCTCGGGCGCGACCAGACCCTGCAGGGTGGTGCCGTTGGCGACGACGCTGACCATGGCGCTGAGATCGTAGCCTCCAATGGCGGCGGCCGGCACGTTAAGCTCGTAGGAAAAACTGAAGGGACTCACGGGGAGCGTGCTCCAAGTCCATTCGAAGAGGTCTTCGTCGCCGGCCTGTGGCACAACGCTGCCGACGTCGCCGGTGGTGCTGACGAAGCTCCAAGGAGAACCCTCGATCGCGGCCGGTGGGATGACGGACCACGTGAGCGAGTCGACCGGGCCGGCGAAAGTGACGATGTTGGTGATGGTGATGGTTTCGCCGGCGGCGTAGCCATCGGTGCTTTGGGTTCCGCTGAGTTCAACGACGCTGAGCACGGCGTTGTCGGAGGTCACGGAACCGGCGGCGTTGGTGACGACGACGGAGTAGGTGCCGGCGTCGGCAAGGGTGACCGCGCTCAGCGTGAGTTCGGCGGCGGTGGCTCCGGTGATGTCGATGCCGTCCTTGCGCCACTGATACGTCGGCGTGGGCGTGCCGGTGGCGGCGACGGTGAGCGTGACATCGGCGCCTGCGAGCACGGTGGTTTGGGGGACGGGGTGGGCGGTGATCTCCGGCAGGACTTGGACCGTCACGGTTGCCAAGGTTGAGGTCGTCGTGCCGGCCGCGTTGGTGATGACGACGTCGTAGTCTCCGTCGTCATCGAGGTCCACGTTGCCGAGGTTGAGGGTCGTGCCGGTGGCGCCGGAGATATCGACGCCGTCCTTGCGCCACTGATACGTGGGCGTCGGGGTGCCGAAGGCGGAGACGGAAAGTTCCACGGGGCTGTTGCGGAGAACCGCGGCTGATACCGGCTGGGTGTTGATTTGCGGCGGCTGTTGGACGGTGAGGGTCGCGGTGGCGGATACGATGGTGTCCAAGCTGTTGCTGATAACGACGTCGTAGTCTCCGGCGTCGGCCAAGGTCGCCAAGCCGAGGTCGAGCGTCGCGCTGGTGGCGCCGGCGATATTCGATCCGTTCCGGCGCCACTGGTAGCTTGGGGAAGGCAGGCCGGAGGCGGTCACGCTGAGTGTCGTGGGTTCGCCGACATTTACGGTTTCGCTGATCGGTTGGGCGGAGATGGTGGGCGGAGCGCTCACGGTGATCGTCGCAGTCGCGGAGATGACGCTGCCGAGCGCGTTGGTCACCAGCACGTCGTAGTCGCCGGCGTCGGCGAGGGTCAGCGAGGAGAAGGCCAGTGAAGCTCCGGTGGCGTCGACAATGCTGATGCCGTCCTTGCGCCATTGAAACGAAGCGGAGGGCTGACTGTCGGCACTGACGGAAAGCGTGGCGCCTGCACCGACCACGGCGGAAACGGAGGCGGGTTGGGACGTAATCTCGGGAGCGTAGTTTACCGTGAGCGTTGCGGCCGTGGAAATCACCGTGCCTTCGCTGTTGGTGACCTCGACGAGGTAGTCGGCGGTGTCGCTGCGGGTGACGCCTTCCAACTGGAGGGTGGCGTTGGTTTCGCCGGTGAGGACAACGCCGTCGCGATACCAGCGGTAGGTCGGCTCGGGATAACCGGAGGCGACGACGGTGAAGGTGGCGGATTCGCCCGTGTCGACGGTGAGGTCCGCAGGCTGAGTTGTGATTTCCGGAACGGTGGGCAGAGGGACTTGTTGCAAGGCCGCGCCATATCTGTCGCCGGCGCTGATGCCGAAGACGTCATTGAGGCCGGTGGGGGGAGTGCGGCCGGCATTGGCGTCGGCGAAGCCCCATGCGGTGACAGTGCGGTCGGCGCGGAGGGCAAGGCTCAGATGCACGCTGGCCGAGATCTCCACGAGGTTGTCGAGTCCGCTTGGCAGGTTGTTGAGTGCGCTGAATCCCCATCCGGTAGCCGAGCCATCGGCCAGAAGGGCGATATTGTGGTAATAACCGCCGGCGACGGCGGTGACGGTGACGCCAGTGGGGACATTAAGTTCGCCATTGCCTTCGTTGCCCCAGGCGGAGACGGAGCCGTCGGCGTGGAGCGCGTAGGACGCGAACGCGCTGGCGGCGACTGCCGTGGCGGGGGAGAGGGATACCGGGACATCGGTCTGGCCGCTGCCGGTATTACCCCAGGCTACGACCGAGCTGTCGGCGCGCAGGGCGACGACGTGGAGATATTCGATGTCGAGTTCGATGACGTCGGTGAGGCCGGTCGGGGGCGAACCTTCGCCGTAGTCGTTGGCTCCCCAGGCGACCACGGTGCCATCGCTTTTGAGTGCGTAAGAGACGTGATAGCCGGCGGCAACGCTGACGACATCGGAAAGGGAGGAGGGAACCGTGGTTTCGCCCGAGTTGTTGGAGCCCCAGGCGACGACCGTGCCATCGGCTTTGAGTGCGACGATGTGGGTGGGGCCGGCGGCGATATCGATCGCATC
The DNA here is from genome assembly GCF_019679435.2 of Actomonas aquatica. Lineage (NCBI taxonomy): Bacteria > Pseudomonadati > Verrucomicrobiota > Opitutia > Opitutales > Opitutaceae > Actomonas > Actomonas aquatica. The sequence goes on along the minus strand of NZ_CP139781.1, from coordinate 2,929,188 downwards.
CACCAAGTCGGAGGGAGGCGTGCCGAGGCTACTGGATCCTTCCACCGCGCTTCCCCACAGGACCACTTGAGAGCGGGGCGGAGCGAAAAGCACGTGCATCGGGCGGCTGCGAGAGGTGCCGTAGTCGTCGGTGACCGCGACCCAATACACGCCGGCGGCGGAAAACTGGGCGTCATTGAGCGTGAGGGAGGAGGAGGTCGCTCCGATTATGGGTCGGCTGTTCTGATACCACTGGTAGGAGCGTGCACCGTAGCCGGTGACAGTGACGGCGAGGTCGATCTGGTCACCCGTCGCGAAGGTTTGGCGCAGCGGGCTTTGGTCAGTGATTTCGGGAGCCAAGCCCACGGTCCCGTCTTGCAGCACACCGGTGTTGAAACGACCGGCTGCGACGTCGAGAGCGGGGCCTAGGTCGAGCGGTTCGACCCTCTGGCCGTCGCCGTTGTAGCCCCAAATGGCGAGTGCTCCTTGGTCATCCAAGGCCACCCCGTGGTAATCGCCGGCGGCAAACGTTACGAACGGGGCGAGTTCGTTGGGCAGGGTGAGCTGTCCGAAGTCTTCGTTGCCCCACGCGACGATCGATCCGTCCGATTTCAGCGCCAAGGAGTAGGCGTAGCCGGCATCGATGGCGACGACGTCACTGGTGGCGGCGGTCGGGATCGTGATTTGGGTGTCGGTATTTCGTCCCCAGCCCACCAGCGATCCGTCGGACTTGAGCGCAAGCCCATGAAAGTCACCGGCGGCGATGGCCACGACGTCATTCAGCTCCGCCGGCACATCGGTTTGGCCATAGTGGTTGCGACCCCATGCAACGACGGTCCCGTCGGCTTTGAGGGCAAGGGAGAAGTCTCCGCCGGCGGCGACCGCCAGCACATCGGTGAGACCGGAGGGAGGAGAGGCTTGATCATAGAAGTCGTTGCCCCACGCGACAACCGTGCCATCGGCCTGCAGCGCGACGGCATGGAAGTTGCCGGTATCGACCGCGACGGCGGTGGTGACCGAGGTGGGGGCGGTGGCCTGGCCCGACGAGTCGGAGCCCCAGGCGATCAGGGTGCCATCGCGGCGGACAGCGGCAGCGAATTCATAGCCGAGGGAGAGTTGCACGGCATCGTCCAACTCGGACGGAACCGAGGTGACGCCCTGGCCATCAGCGCCCCACGTGACCACACGGGTAAACTCCGGCATCACGTGGACAAAAATCGGGTCACTGACCGTGGTGCCGATGGTGTTGGTCACACGGACGCGGTAGTAGCCGCTGGTCGCACCGGTGACGCTGGTGAGGTCGAGGGTGGCCGACGTGGCACCGGTGAGGTCGAAGCCGTTGTGTTCCCATTGGTAAGTGGCGGTGCCGTTGGCGCTGAGGGGGGTGACACTGAGGGTTTGGTCACTGCCGGGCGTGAAGAGCTGGCGGGCGGTGGATTGGGTGGTGATGGCGGGGGCGGCGTCGTTGACCGTGAGGGTGAGCGAGCCGGTGCCGGTGCCGAGGCTGTTGGTGGCGGAGAGGGAGACGCTGAAGGTGCCGGTTTCGGTGGGGCGGCCGCCGATCACGCCGGTGGAAGCATTGATGCTGAGGCCGGCGGGCAGGCCGGTAGCGTTGTAGGAGGAGGGGGAATTGGTGGCGACGATGGTGTAGGCGAAGAGCGCACCGGCATCGACGCTGGCGGTGGTTTCGCTGGTGATCCCGGGGGCGGCGGCAACGATGGTGCCGGTGAGGGTGTATTGGCCGGCGCTGCCGTAGGCGGTGTAACCGGTGGGCGGATCGGAGAGAGGGGAGCCGTCGCCGTCGCCGCTGATGCGAATGAAGTAGTCGCCCGCGGTGGCGGAATAGGTGAGGGCAGCGTCGAGGGCACCGTTGGGCGCGTGGCTGGCAACAACCTGGCCGGAGCTGTCGAGCAGCTCGAGTTTGAGATCGAGGTTGGCGCCGCGGGTGCCGCTGGCGGCGGTGATCGCATCGACGGCGAAGCTGATGTCGCCGGCGGCGGTGGTCACGGCAAAGACGTCGAGGTCGGACGCGGAAGAAATGACGCCGGTGAGAGCGATCGCGCTGTCCGTCACGGGCGCAGCGGCGGCGGTGCCGGTGGTGCTGCCAGCTTCGTCGGTGGCGTAGGCGATGTGGCTGGTGATTTGGACGAAATCGTCCTGCGGGTTGTTGGCGTTGAAGTAGTCGCCCTTGGTGAACTGGCTGACGTTGCGGCCGTAGCCGGTGCCCATGATGGGCCCCCAAGAGGTGGCGCCGGAACCGTGGCCGCCGTAGTATTCGACGCCGGGTTGGCCGTCGTGGGTGAGGCCGAGGTTGTGACCAAATTCATGGGAGGCGGCTTCGGCGATGTTGGGGGCCGAACCGTAGAAGTTGTCGTAGTAAACAAAGGCCGGGGAGCTGCGCGTCACGTAATCGGAGTCGCCGAAGACGTCGAGTTGGGCGACACCGCCCGCGTTGGAGGAGGGCATGTTGACGTCGTTGGCGTCGGTGCTGCGGGTGATGAGCACGCGGCCGGTGGTGCTGGTGAAGGTCGCGGGTTCTTCGGTGGTGACATCGATGTCGAAGGGCGCGTAGTCCTCGGCGACGCGTTCCCAGATGGCAAAGATATCGGCCTGCTCGGCGTCGCTGAAGGTGGTGGGATCGTCGTCGATATCATAGGGCACACCGACGTAGGTGGCGGCGGCGCCGGTGCCGCTGTTCCAACTGGTGCCGGTGACGGTGTGGCCGCTGAAGTCCAGGTAGAGGACGTTGGTCGATCCGGGGCGGGAGTGGTAGACGGGCGGGCTGGCGATGGGCACGGCGGCGGCTCCGGTGAGTTGGCGGGTCGGTTCCGGGGAGGTGCCGCTCGATTGGCTCAGGCGGACGATGGCGGCCGGACTGGGCGGAGGGGCATCGTTGCTGTAGTAGATTGAGCCGTCGGCGGTGACCCGCAGGCTGTTGAAGTCTTCCGCGGGGATGGTGAGGCGCTCAAGCTTGCGCAGGGCGCGGCGCTGGGCGGTGACGGGGAGCGCCTTGATTTGCGTGCGAAGGGGAACGTCAGGGAGCCCAGCCAGCACGGCGGCAAGTGGAGCGGAAAGAGCACGCGGGGGCTGTGGCTCCTCGTCGGTGGCAGTGGCGGCCGGAGCCGAGGCTGGGGCCGTTGCCGATGGCGATGAGGAGGGCAGAGGCGCGACGTCGGACTCGCGCTCGGCTGTGGTGGGCGGCGGCGTGGCGTTGGAGGCAGCGGTGGTGGTGGGAGGGTTGGAGGAAGAGCCGTCGACCCAGAAGAACGTGACGGTGAGGATGATGCAGGCGAGAGCGGCCAAGGCACCAAATGCAAGGTAGCGGTTCGACTTCATGGAAAGGGCGGTAGGGGGTGTTGGGAGCGCAACGTGAAGGGGCGGAGCACGTGGCAAACAGGAAAAGGGGGGACGCTATGCTGCAGGCCAGTGGCGATTTGTCGAGCGGTGGAGGAGGCGCGGTCGCTGGGAGGGTTGGTGAATTGGAGCAAAATGTGCTTTTTAGCGGAATCCGATGCTCACCTTGCCGCTCCCTTCCTTTATGAAAATCGCTCGAATCCTCGCCGCTGTTTTGCTGGTTTGTGCCTCCATGTCGGTGGTGCACGCTGAAGAGGAGAACGTTGCTGCCTTTGAGCAGCGCCTGAGTGAGGCCGTGAGCGGCAAGGGGGTCACGGTGGTGCACCTCTGGGCGACATGGTGCCCCAACTGCTGGAATGAGCACGATGACAACGGCTGGAAGAACTTCATCGAAGCCAATCCGGAGGTGAAAGTGATCTTCGTCTCGATCTGGGGCAGCAAAGAGCACGACCACGCAGAGTTGGCGAAGTATGACCTGGGGGAACAGTCGAACCTCGAGATCTGGCGGCATCCCAATCAGGCGCGACGAGGCTCGGAGCGCATGGTGACCTTGCTCGGCAAAGAGGTGACGTGGATCCCGACCACTTGGGTGTATCGCGAGGGCAAGCAGCGTTTCGCGATCAACTACGGCGAAGTGCGCTTCGACATGCTGCAGCAGATGGTGGACGACAGTCGGCCCGGGCAGTGGTAAGCCGGTTTGTAAGGAGGCGGACGGTAGGGCTTTCCGTCGCCGCTCGACAGAAGCTCGAGCCTTGCACGTAAGTTCCTCCGAAAGGAGTTCTATCAGGGAACTCGGTGATCTGGCTGCTTTCCCGGACTGGCACTAATACGAGCGATAGGTAAGGCTCCTAAATCGCCGCGAACAGGCTCCCGTTTTGAATCCGAGATTGCGGATGGGGACAGGGCCTTGTTGCAAGGTGGTTACTTTCAATCAATCCGCCTGCCGCGACTTCGTCCGATGCTGCAAAATGCCCGCTTCGAGACTCGACCGGTTTAGCATGTCTCAACCCCAGCAATATTCCTTGCCGACTTCCTCCGCCTCACCGAAGGTGGCGTCCGTGTTGTCGGCTTTCTCCCCATCCCAGCCCTTGGCGCGTCTGCGTTGGAAGGGTTCCGTGGCAGGTTTTTTGCCACTGGTTCGCGTAGCGAATCCGGGGAGTGCGAGCGTTTGCACCTGTCTGGCCCAAGTGTGACAGGCCCAAGTTTATAACCCCTCCGACAACCCGGAACTTACCCGTTATCATCCTAATCACATGAAACTACTGCCAAAACTCAGATGGTTCGCTGCGGCGACGCTAGCGATATTCAGTGGCGCCGGTTTGATGGCGCAAACAGCGTCCATGACCTCGGTTGCTACCAACTACGATTCCGCCGGTGGCAACGTGACCGTCGATGTGTCGTTCACTTACACCGGGGTTAGTCTTACTACCTCGGGATTCATTATCAATATCCCGGACGGATGGTCCTACGATCCGGATCTAAACTTAGACACCCCGGTGATCGCCCCTACCGGTGTTACCACCTCACGGCTTGAATTCGGTTTTTTGGGCCGACCGCCTGCCAATTCTTACGACTACTCAATTGTGCTGAGCTATGGATCTGGACTCAGTTCATCACAGAGCATTACGGGTCACGTTCTCTATACTCCAGATGGTGGCACTGCCTCGACTGAAGATTTTCCCACGGTCACAATTGACCCTCAGCCGTCTATTCCAGCCTTTGTGACTCAGCCATCTGCTGTTGTAGCCGACGAAGGCTCTCAGGCGGAGTTCACGGCCGAAGCTAGCGGCTTCCCCGCTCCGACCTATCAGTGGCGTAAGGACGGCGCCCCAATTTCTGGGGCTACCAGCTCCACCCTTACGATCCCGAGTGTGATTCCCAGCGATGCCGGCAGCTACACCGTGGTAGCGACCAACAGCCAAGGTTCGGTAACCAGCTCCGGTGCAACGCTGACCATTAACGCAGCCCCCTCGATCTCCACTCAGCCGCAGGGCGGCTCCGTCAATGAGGGCGCAGGCTACACGCTTTCCGTAGTCGCTACGGGGGCCACTCCGCTCACTTACCAATGGCGGAAGGATGGGGCCGACATCGCCGGAGCCACCAATGCTTCGCTCGAATTCACCGGGATCACCCCGTCCGACGCCGGCACCTACACGGTGGTGGTCACCAACTCGGTGAGCTCCGTCACCAGCGCAGACGCCGTCATCACCGTTGTGGAAGCTCCTGACATTACCTCGAATCCGGGTTCCCTGACCGTGACCGCCGGAGAGACTGCCGAGGCGACCTTCACGGTCACCTATACCGGCACCGATCCCGTTGAGTTCCGTTGGATGAAAGACGGTGTTGATATCCCGGGAGGCATTGCCACCGACGTCAGCTACACGGTCTCGCCGGTTTCTCCGACCGACGCAGGCAACTACTCGGTCCGCATCACCAACTCGGCTGGTTCGGATACCAGCGAAGTGGCGGTGCTCACGGTAAACTACGCGCCGATCATCACCACGCAACCGACCAACAAAACCTCCGGTGTCGGAGGCACGGTCAGCTTTGAAGTGGTCGCCAATGCGGTGCCGGCCATCAGCGGCTACCAATGGTTCCGCATCCCGGCCGGTGGCAGCACGCCGGAACCGATGTCGGGAGCCACGGATGCCACCCTGTCCCTGGTTGGCGTGCAGTCGACTGACAATGGCAACTCTTACTTCGTTCGGATCACCAACACGACCGGCACCACCGACTCGACGACGGTGACCCTCACGGTCAACGAGCAAGCGGCTTTCACCGCGCATCCCGTGGACGTGACCGTGACGGAAGGTTTGGACGCGTCCTTCACCGCCACGGTGACCGGTAACCCGGCTCCGACCCTCCAGTGGCAATACAGCCCCGACCAAACCACGCCGATGGCTGACATTCCGGGCGCGACCGACATTTCGCTCGATCTTACCGGGGTGACCCGCGCCCAAGCCGGTTACTACCAGCTGGTGGCGACCAATGAGTTCGGCACGGCTGAGAGCGACGAGGCCTTCCTCGACGTGCAATACGCTCCAGAAATCACCACCGATCTGGCCGACCCGGTCGGCGGCGTTGGTGAGGCCGTCACCCTCACCATTGAGGGCGTGGCTAATCCTGAGCCGACCTATCAATGGTATCTCATTCCTCCGGGGGGCTCGACCCCTCAGCCGATTGACGGCGCCACCGCCATTGAATATGTTGTCGAAGGTCTCACGCTCGACGACAATGGCGCTAAGTTCTTCGTCGTAGCCAACAACGGTATCGGTGACGACGTGCAGTCCCGCACGGCCACCCTCACGGTCAACGAGAAGGCGGTGGTGACCTCCGACCCGATCGGTGATATCTTCGAGGAAGGTGACAGCACGACGCTCAGTATCTCCTTCACCGGCAATCCGACCCCCACGTTCCAGTGGTTCAAGGACGGTGTGGCGATCAGTGGTGCGACGGATTCCTCCCTCGAGTTCACGTCGCTCAGCCGCACTGACTCCGGTAGCTATACCGTTGTTGCGACCAATTCGTTTGGCTCCGACACCTCCGCAGCCGCCATTATCGACGTGCAGTTTGCGGTCGAGATCACGCAGGACATCACCGATGTGATCGCTGCGGTGGGAGCTGATGTGACCCTCGCCGTTGATGGAGTCGGTAATCCTGAGCCTACCGCCCAATGGTATCGCATTCTGCCGGAAGGTAGCACGGGTGAACCTATCTCCGGAGCGACTTCCAGGGAACTCGTTCTTGAGAACGTCCAGTTGTCCGACTCTGGCACGATGTATTATGTCATCGCTTCCAATGGTGTGGGCGAACCAGTCCAGTCCGCCACCGTGACCCTCACCGTCCAGCTGCCTGCCTCCATCACGTTGCAGCCGGAAGGCGCGACCCTCGACCAGGGGCAGTCCCACACCATGACCATCGAGGTCGAAGGTGATCCGGTCCCGACGATTCAGTGGCGCCGCAACGGCTCCGCCATCGCTGGCGCGACCGATGTGAGCTACACCATCGAAAGCGCCTCCGCCGCTTCCGCTGGCACCTACACCGCCGCCGTCACCAACCCGCAGGGCACGGTGATCTCCAGCGGCGCCGTTGTGGTGGTCAACACCCCGCCGGTGATCACGGGCCAACCGGCCGGTGGCACCAAGGTTGTGGGTGGTAGCCATACCTTCCGCGTGACCGCTACGGGTGCGCAGCCGCTCACCTACCAGTGGCGCAAGGGCGGTGCCAATATCAGTGGCGCGACCGGTGCGACGCTCACCCTGAGCCCGCTCACGCTCGACAATGCCGGCGACTACTCGGTCGTGGTTTCCAACCGCCTCGGTTCGGCGACCTCCTCGACTGCGACGCTCACGGTCAACCGCCAGCTCAAGGCTCCGACCATCACCACCCAGCCGCGCGACACCAGCGTGCGCGCCGGTTCTGCCGCGTCCTTCACGGTCGTCGCCGAAGGCAACCCGCTGCCCACCTACCAGTGGCGTAAGAACGGTGTCGCCATCTCCGGTGCCACTAGCGCCACGCTAACGATCGCCGCTGCCGCCGACGCCGATGCCGGTCGCTACGACGTGGTGATCACCAACAGCCAAGGCTCGATCTCCTCCAGCTTGGTGAAGCTGACCGTCACCTCCGCTGACACCGCTCCAGTGATCACCTCCCAGCCGCGCGACAAGACCATCGGTCAAGGCACGGCAACCACGTTCACCGTGGCCGCGACCGGTGTTCCGGCGCCCACCTATCAGTGGCGCAAGAATGGCGCTGCCATCGCTGGTGCCACCAGCGCGAGCTACACCATCGCCTCTCCGGTGGTGGCCGACTCCGGTGCCTATTCCGTGGTCGTCACCAACTCGGCAGGGTCGGTCACCTCCCGCAATGCCCAGTTGCGCGTCCTCGAAAAGGTCTACGGAGGCACCTACTTCGGTTCCTTCGGTGAAGGCCGTGGTAGCTTCGCTATCGTGATCAAGGACGACAACACCGGCACCTTCCTCGGTTTCGACGAGATCGCTGAACTCTACGTCAGCGGCACCGTCACCGTGGCTGCGGACGGTTCGTTCAGCCTCACGGTCACCTCCGAGACCGCCGCTGGATCGAGCAGTGATCGTAGCGTCGGTGCCGACCAATCCGGTCCGATCGCCGTCATCGGCAAGGGCGCCACGGCTCGCGAAGACGTGACCTTCTCCGGCACGATCAGCGAATCCGGTTCCCTCACCGGCACGGTTACCGGTGTCCCGGGTCTCTCGATGGACGCCACTCGCGAAGTGGAGAACGAGAACGATCCGCGTGATCAGGTGGCCGGCTTCTACGAGGCCAGCTCCGGCGGCAGCGATGCCGTGACCCTTACCATCATCGCCCCGTCCGGTAAGGTGCTGCTCCTCACCAAGACCGCCGCTGGCGCCGACGCCGGTGTGGGCACCGCCACCGAGGATGGTGCCATCTCGGTCACCACGGTGAAGAACAACACCGTCACCGCTACGGTCTCCGCCACCTCGGCCACCATCGAAGCGGCGGTCACCGACTCCGAAGGTAACACCACCGAGTTTGTTGGTGGTAATGACGACGTCCTCGCGACCCAGCGCCTGACCAACATCTCCACCCGCGCTTATGTGGGCACCGGAATCGAACAGACCGTCGCCGGTCTGGTCATCACCGGTGAGGACTCCAAGCCGGTGCTTATCCGCGCCGTCGGTCCGGGTCTGGGGGCCTTCAACGTCTCCGGCGCGATCGCCGCTCCGAAGCTCGATCTCCTCGAGGGTCAGACCGTCATCGCGACCAACACCGGCTGGTCCAGCTCGGCCGACGCCGATGAAATCGCCGCGGTCGCCAACCTCGCGGGCGCCTTCGCCCTCGACACGGCCAACGCTGACTCCGCCATCCTCGAAACCCTCGCCCCGGGTGTCTACACCGCCCAGGCCAGTGGCGCCGACGGTGGCACCGGTGTGGTGCTCATCGAGATCTACGACCTCTCCAGTCCGGTTGCAGGCCAGAAGCTGTTCAACATCTCGACCCGTGCGGTCGTGGGCGCGGGTGACCGCACCGCGGTGGCCGGTTTCGTGGTGAGCGGCTCGGTGCCGAAGCGCGTCCTCCTCCGTGGTATTGGTCCGGCCTTGGCTGGCTTCAATGTCCCGGGGGCGCTGACCGACTCCTACATCACCCTCCTCAAGGGTGAAGAAGTGGTCGCTACCAACGACGACTGGGGCACCAACGCCGCTGCGGTGGCCGAGGCTTCCTCCACAGCCGGTGCGTTCGAACTCGCCGCAGGCAGCAAGGACGCTGCGATGGTCATCAGCCTCGAGCCAGGTGTTTACACCCTCCAGCTCACGGGCGTCGACGGTGCCACCGGCATCGGCCTCATCGAGGTTTACGAAGTCCCCTAAGGGCTCCGGCCGCTGAGTTGAGGATCTGATTCCTCCTCAAAACAAAGCCCCGTCACGCGATCCGCGTGCCGGGGCTTTTTGTTGGGCGGGGGGGGGGACGCGGTCGTCGACGACGCATTTGTGCCTGAACGATCCCCCGGGTGTTTCCGCCTACGTTCGTGGTGTAGGGCCGGTGCTTGCGCCGGCCGCGGAGGGGCAGCCTCTACCAGATGAGCGGATGACCCGCGGAGAGGCAGCGCGGAGCGGCCGAGACGGCCGCTGCTACACCTGGATGGACAATGTAGCCGCGGGCGTGTCGCCCGCGTTCGTGTGAGTAGTGCTGGTGCTTGCGTCGGCGGCGGTCGTGGTGGCGTGCCGCCCGCAGCAGCCCTACCATCGAGCGGATGATCCGTGGAGAGGCAGCGCGGAGCGGCCGAGACGGCCGCTGCTACACTCGGATGGCCAATGTAGCCGCGAGCGTGTCGCCCGCGTTCGTGGGAAGAGGTAGTGCCGGTGCTTGCGCCGCCCGCGGTCGTGGCGTCGTGCCGACAGAAAATAGGCGCAGGGCGCGGCCCTTCCCTCCGCAACCCGACTCGCCGATCATCGCGGTCCGCTCAACCCGTCTTACGCTTCGCGAGGAGCAGGCGTTGGAGGAGGATAAATACGAGCAACAGCAGACCGACGACGATGCGCATCCAGGAGGAGTTAAGGCGACCGTCGAAGAGGATGCCGGTTTGGATGACGCTGAAGATCAGGACGCCCAAGAGCGTTCCCAAAATGTGCCCACGACCACCGGCGAGCAAGGTGCCGCCGATCACCACCACGGCGATGGCGTCCAACTCGAGGCCTACGCCGGTGGCGGGGTTGCCGGAGCCGGTGTAGAGGGTGGCCACGATACCCGCCGCGGCGGCGAGTCCGCCGTTGAGGGCGTAAGCCGCAATCTTGGTGCGCGAAACCGGGAGACCCATCAGGCGGGCGGAGGCTTCGTTACTACCGATGGCGAGCAGGTTGCGGCCGAAGCGCGTGTGGTGAGCGACCACATAAATCAGCCCCACCATAACCACGAAGACCAAGCCGCCGAAGGGCAGGTTCATGAAGCCGAGCGGCACGTAGATGTCGCTCAGGCTTCGGTAGAGTTCGTGCTCGATCGGCACCGATTCGGTGCTGATGGCAAAACCGAGTCCGCGGGCGAAGAACATGCCGGCCAGCGTCACCAGGAAGGGCGGCAACTCGCAGCGTTCCACCAGCGCGCCCATCAAGAGGCCGAGAGCTGTGCCAGCGGCTAGGGCGACGATCCACGCCGGGAAGGGGGCCCAGCCATGCGTGCCGATGAGGGTGGCGGTCAAAATGGAGGTGAAGCCGATGACCGATCCGACCGACAGGTCGATACCGCCGGTGAAGATCACCAGGGTCATGCCCAGCGCAGCGATGCCGAGGAAGGCGTTGTCGGCAAAAAGATTGGCCACGACCCGACCGCTGAAAAAGCCGTCGTAAAGGAAGCCTCCCGTCAGGTAGAGGGCGAGAAGCACGATCGCGGTCATGCAGACCGGCAGGTTGCTGCGGAAAAGCGACTTCATGCCGTGGCCTCCTTGGCGCGGCCCTTGAAGAGCTGCAGGAATCGCCGACGCAGCGCCGGGACCTGCAGCAGTGCCACCACGATGATGAGCACAGCCTTGGGCACCGGCGCCACCGCCGGCGGCACACCAAAATAGAACATGCTCAGCGTGAGCGTTTGCAGGAAGAGCGCGCCGATCAGCGAACCGAGCAGGTAGAAGCGGCCACCGGTGAGCGCCGTGCCGCCGATCACCACCGCGAAGATGGCGTCCAACTCCATGTTGATGCCGGCCTGATAGGCGTCGGCCGCCGCGATGTGTGACGCAGCCAAGGCCCCCGTCATGCCGGCACAGGCGCCGCAGGCGAGGTAGGCAAGAGCCTTGGTGCGGGCCGCGGCGACGCCGGCGAAATGACTGGCCGTGGCGTTGTCGCCCACGGCCTCGAGGAAGAGGCCCGCCGCGGTCTTGCGCAGCGCGAGGTGGGTGAGGCCGAAGAGCGCCAGCACCAGCAGGGCGGCAAAGGGCAGGCCGAAGAGGTGGCCTTTGGCGAGAAATTCGAAGCCGTCGTGGCTGAAGAGGATAACGTTGCCGTCGGTGATGAGCTGGGCGACGCCACGCCCGGCCACCATCAGAATGAGCGTGGCCACGATGGGCTGAATGCCGAGCCGCGCGACCAAGAGGGCGTTGAGGCCGCCCGCGACGAGTCCGGTGCCGATGGCGGCGGCGATGACCAGCGGCAACGCGGTTTCGCGCACGATGAGCTGGGCGCAGACCGCGGCACTCACCGCGACGACTGAGCCGACCGAGAGGTCCACGCCGCCGGTGGCGATGACGAGGGTCATGCCCAGAGCGAGCAACATGACGCGCGAGCCCTGGTTGAAGATGTCGACGGGCGTGCCGTAGAGGTGGCCGTCGACGAAGGAGAGCTTGAGGAAGCCCGGATCGAAGACCGCGTTGACGGCGATCAGGAGCACGAGCCCGATGGCGGGCCACCACACCGGGGAGCGTTTGTTCATGACGAGGATCCTCCGGCCATGTGCTGCAGCAGGTTGGGCATGGTGATGTCGTCGCCGCGAAACTCCGCGACGGTTTCACGTTCGCGCAGCACGAAGACGCGGTGACAGTTGCGCACGACTTCCTCGATTTCCGAGGAGATGAAAATGACGGCGAGGCCCTCGGCGCGAAGCTTGGCGATGAGGTTCTCGATCTCCTGCTTGGCGCCGATGTCGATGCCGCGGGTGGGTTCGTCGAGGATGAGCAGGCGTGGCTGGGTGGCGAGCCAGCGGGCGAGCAGGACCTTTTGCTGATTGCCGCCGGAGAGGGTGCCGATGGGCACTTCGGCGTCGGTCGTTTTGATGCGCAGCGCCTTGATGAAGCGGTCACATAACTCGTCCTGTTCGGCGCGCGAGAGCGGTTTGGCGGCACCGCGGCGCGCTTGCAGGGCAAGGATCAGGTTCTCGCGCACGGTGAGGTGCGGCAGGATGCCCTCGACCTTGCGGTCCTCGGAGCAAAAACCGATGCCTTGGCGGATGGCCTTGCGCGGGTCGAGTTTGCTCAGCGGCTCGCCGCCGAGACTGATGTGGCCGGCTTCGGCGGGATCGACGCCGAAGAGCACGCGAGCGGTTTCGGTGCGGCCGGAGCCGAGGAGACCCGCGAGTCCGGTGACTTCGCCGGGAGCGGCGGCGATGGTGACGGGGCCGAGCGCGGCGGCGCGTTGGAGGCCGTCGGCTTTGAGCAAGTCTTCGGGCAGTTCGCCCGCCGCGGTCGTCGGCGCGTGGTCCTCGGCCTTTACCTCGCGGCCCAGCATGTGGCCGACGAGTTCGAGCCGGGGCAGCTCGGCGGTGGCGTATTCGCCCACCAAGGTGCCGTTGCGCAGGACCGTGATGCGGTCGGTGACCGCGTAGACCTGATCGAGAAAGTGGGTGACGAAGACGATGCCCATACCTTCGTCGCGGAGCTGGCGCATGATGCGGAACAGTTCCTCGACCTCCTGCTCGTCCAGCGAGGCGGTCGGCTCATCGAGGATGAGGACCTTGGCGTCGATATCGAGGGCGCGGGCGATGGCGACCATCTGCTGCAGGGCGACGGACAGGCTGCCGAGCTCGGCGTCGACATCGCAGGTGATGCCGAGGCGGGCGAGGGCGGCGCGAGCGCGGGCGCGCACGGCCTTCCAGTTGATGAAGCCAAATTTTCCGGGCTGCCGACCGAGGGCGATGTTTTCGGCCACGCTGAGCGAGGGCACGAGGTTCACCTCTTGGTAGACGGTGCTGATGCCGGCGTTTTCGGCGTCGCGCGGCGACTCGGCGTGGAGCGGTTGGCCGTCGAGGGCGAAGGTGCCGCCGTCGGAGCGATGCACGCCGGTGAGCACCTTGATGAGGGTCGATTTACCGGCGCCGTTTTCGCCCAGGAGGGCGTGGATCTGGCCACGCTGCACCGTAAAATCCACCCCATCCAGCGCGATGACGCCGGGGAAGCGTTTGCCGATGCCGCGCAGGGCCAGCAACGGGGGAGGGGGTGATGCGGGGGGCATGGTTGAGGGAACGGACGGACGGGGGGGCGGACGGGGCCGAAGCGCGGAACGCTCGGCGGGAAGTAAGATCAAACGTGGGGGGCGCTTTGAGCGTCAATCTTGGGGACCGAAGCGGGCGACCGTGAAAAGCCAAACCGTTAGCCACCGGACAGCGCAAGGTCATCCCCGCGCAAAATCTGACGGTGCGGAATTTCCGTGCGCCCGGCGTGCGGGAGTCGCGACGCGGGCGCAAAAAAGCCCCGCCGGGTGGGCGGGGCTGAGATGTTGTATCGGAAGGAGGTCGACCTGACCGGCGCTCAGTATTGGCGTGAGGGCAGGGCGGCGGCGGCGTTGGTCTGGTCGAACAACTCGTCCTTGTTGTAGGACTTCTTCTCGACCGGCTTACCGGCGAGGATGGCCTCGATGGTGTCGTAGATTTTCGGGCCGAAGAGCGGGTTGCACTCGACGGTGCAGTTCATCTTGCCGTCGGCGACCGCTTGCACGGCTTCCTTAATGGCGTCGATGGAGACGATCATGATGTCCTCGCCCGGCGTTTTGCCGGCTTCCTCGATGGCCTGGATGGCGCCGAGGGCCATGTCGTCGTTGTGGGCGTAGACGATCTGGATGGCGTCGCCGTGGGTCTTGAGCATGGCCTCCATGACCGTCTTGCCTTCGGCGCGGCGGAAGTTGCCGGTCTGCGAATCGATGATCTTGAGGTTCGGGTGCTTGGCGAGGGCGTCGGCGAAGGCCTTGCGGCGCTCGTTGGCGGCGGCGGAACCGGGCTCGCCTTGGAGCTCAACGATGTTGGTGCGGTCGCCGGCGTTTTCGGCCAACCAGTCGGCGGCCATGCGACCTTCTTCATAGAAGTCGGAACCGACGAAGGCGGCGTAGAGGGATTCGTCGGACGTGGCGACGGTGCGGTCCATCACGACCACCGGGATGTTGGCGCGCTTGGCTTCACGCAGCACGGGATCCCAACCGGTCTCAACGATGGGCGCGATCACGATGGCGTCGACGCCTTGGGCGATGAAGGAACGCACGGCGCGGATCTGGTTCTCCTGCTTGGACTGGCCGTCGGCGAACTTGAGTTCGATGCCGCGCTTTTCGGCCTCATTGCGGAGGGAATTGGTGTTGGCCGTGCGCCAGGCGGATTCGGCACCGGTCTGGGCGAAGCCAACGGTGAGCTGACTGTCACCGGAGTTGCCGGCGGCGGCATCGGAGCCGGACTTGCTGCAGGCGGTGAAGCCGAGAAGCAGCGCGGCCGAGGCGGCGAGGGAAGTGAGGAAGGGGCGACGTTTCATCATGGGGATGGGAGGGGGAGAGGGGGTTGAAGGGAGAGGTTCGTGGGAGGGGAGGTGGGCTTACGATGCTTTCTCGGGTTGACCGTTTGGCCGGGCAAAGGTGCCGCCCAAAAAATCGGCCGCGCGTTGGGCTCCGTCGGCGGGACCGAGCAAGGCAAACGCGGCGCGAATGTCGGCAGGTTCGCCTTTGAGGCGCATCTCTTCGACGGCGGAGTTGACGATGGCCTCGCGCTGGCCGTCGGGCAGCCGCACCAACATGAGGACCTGAGCGCGCAACGAGCGGTCGTCCCGGGCGGCAGTCAGGAGGGTGGTGAGCGCATCGAGGGTATCGTCGCTGGGCGGAAACAGCCACTGCTTGAGCTTCGTCAGCACAGAAGCAGCAAAGGCGGCGCGGTTCGGGCGGGCAAGCATGGTTGCGGTTCGTGAGGTCAGTCCGCCTGCGACGGCAGCACACGGTCACCGAGCTGGCGATAGGTTGAGGGCGGCACGCCGCTCCAGCGTTTGAAGGCAGTGGAAAAGGCATGCACGGAGCCAAACCCGATCTGCTCGGCCACCGCCTCGACCGTCACATTGGTCGCGCGCAGCAGCACACCCGCGCGATGCATGCGCAGGCGAGTCAGGTAGGCGGCGGGCGTGCGGCGGTGGTAGCGGCGGCACAAGCGCCGCAGATGTTCCTCACTCACGGCCGCGAGTTGGGCGAGTTGAGTCACATCCCAGGGCCGAGCGAGATCGGCCTCCACCTCCCGCCAAAGCCGGATCAAGCGGGGGTCACGGCGCGGTCCGCCGGTCAGGCGCAGGGTGTGGGTTTGGAGCAAACTTACCCAGGCCTGCATCGTCGCCGGATCGGCTTCACCGTAGGCCTCGCGCACCATGAGCCGCACGGTGTCGGCGAAGTCGCCCACCTCGGCATCAATCAACTGCGGCCCGGCGGCGTCCACCAAGGGCGGCCCCTCCCGGTCGTGGGCGAACACCCAGGCCAGATGCCAGGGCTCCTCGCTCACCGCCTCGAAGCCATGGTCGCGTCCACTCGGGGCGAGCAGGGCCTGACCGGCCCGCCAGGGCACCACTTTGCCGTCGATCACGCAGCGGCCCTCGCCGGCGGTGCAGACCACGATGTGGGCAAAGGCCGAGGGGATGCGCACCATGCGGTAAGGCGGGCGCAGCTCACTGTGACCGATCCACGCAAAACGACCCCGGCGCAGCTGGGGGAAACGTTCCGGCGACAGCACCCATTCAACGCAGTGCGGACCCACGATGTGGGTTTCACGTAAGGGCAGGAGGGGTGGAAGCATGGCGCTCACGACGGCTTTGGGCTATCCTGCCTCTTCCCCGCGCGGCAACGTCAAAGGCAGCCGTTGGTCGCGTTTCCCCTCCCTCCAACCCCCAGCCTCATGAAGCGTCTCGTTCCCCTGATCGCCGCCGTCTGCGCCATGTCTGCTCCCCTCGTCTCCGCCGCTCCCGTGAAGATCGATCTGCAGGCCAAGGCCGAAGACGACATCAACCCCTACATCTACGGCCAGTTTATCGAGCACCTGGGTCGCTGTATCTACGGCGGCATTTGGGCCGAGATGCTGGAGGACCGTAAGTTCTATTTCCCGATCACTGCCGATTACGATCCCTACAAAGACCTCGTCGACACCGACTTTCCGGTCGTCGGCGCCTCGCCGTGGGAAATCGTCGGCGATCCGGCCGGTGTGACCATGGTCGCGGCCGATTCCTTTGTGGGTGACCATACGCCGCGCGTCGCGGCCGGTCACGGTATCCGCCAGCACGACCTCGCCCTCAAGCCGGGCATGGATTACCCGGGCTACGTCTGGATCGAGGCGCTCGGCGACCAGCCGGCCACGGTCACCGTGAGCCTCAGTTGGGACGGTGGCGCCGACAGCGTGACCGTCGATGTGCCGGCCAACGCGGGTTACATGAAGCGCACCTTCCGTTTCAATTCTCCGGTCGCGACCGAGAAAGCGAGCTTCACCATCCACGCCGACGCCGGCGACATCATGGTGGGCACCGCGTCGATCATGCCGGCCGACAACGTGAATGGCATGCGCGCCGACACCCTCGAGCTGCTCAAGGATCTCAACGGCACGATCTATCGTTGGCCGGGCGGCAACTTCGTGTCCGGCTACGATTGGCGTGACGGCATCGGTGACCGCGATCGTCGCCCGCCGCGCAAAAATCCGGCCTGGACCGGCGTCGAGCACAACGACTTCGGCACCGACGAGTTCATCGCCTTCTGCCGCGAGATCGGCGCCGAGCCCTCCATCGCCGCCAACACCGGGTTTGGTGACGCCTACTCGGCCGCGCAATGGGTGGAGTATTGTAATGGATCTGCTGATACGACCGCCGGCACTTGGCGGGCGCAGAACGCCACCGCCGAGCCCTACGACGTGAAGTATTGGTGTGTCGGCAATGAGATGTTTGGCACCTGGCAGCTCGGTTTCATGCAGATCTCGCAATATGTGCTGAAGCACAACCAAGTCGCCGCCGCCATGTGGGCCAAGGACCCGTCCCTGCACCTCGTGGCCGTGGGCGAACTCGGTGGCATCAATGAAGCCAACGACCCCGAGCAGGTGCGCGTCGGCAAGGGCTGGTCGCACCGCATCATGGAAGCCAGTGCCGACTACATGACGGAGATCTCCGAGCACTTTTATTCGGGCCGCACGCCGTGGACCGAAAACCAAGAAGTCGGCCTCGTTGAGCACGTCGGTCTCGTGAAGGCAGCCATCCGCACCAAGGCGCAGGGTCACCGCGAGCTGCAGGCCAAGATCCCCGAGCTCAACGGCCGCATCATCCCGATCTCGATGGACGAGTGGAACTACTGGCACCGCGATTACGACTACGGTGAACTCGGCTGCACCTATCGCGTCGACGACGGCCTCGGCATCGCCGCCGGTTTGCACGAATACTACCGCAATACCGACATCATCCACCTCGCTTTCTATGCGCAGACGGTGAACGTGATCGGGGCGATCAAGACCTCCAAGACGGCCGCCGAAATGGAGACCACCGGTCTGGTGCTGCAGCTCTACCGCGAGCACTACGGCACGCAGCCCATCGAACTCGATGCCGCGCAGATTGCGGAGCCCCTCGACGTGGTCGCCGCCCTCACGGCCGACGGCAAGACGCTCACCGTTGGTATTGTAAATCCCACTACGGACGCCGTCGCCGTGCCGATCGACCTGGTCGCCGGTTCGGCCACGGGCGATGCGACCCGCTACGTCATCGCGGGTGAGCATCGCCACGACCACAACACCCCGGGCGAACCGCGGGTGATCGATATCGTCGAAACGAATGGCGTCGACGCCACCCAGCCCCTCGAGGTTCCGGCGCTGGGCGTTGCGCTCTTCACCATCCCGGTGAAGTGATTGGCGTATCCAGAATCTCATAGCGTAGGGGCGGCTGCAGCCGCCCCTTTTTTTGAGCCGGAACTCAGCGACTCGGGCGCGGTCGGATGCTGAGTCGCTTACCCCTATCCCCATGGCTACTTCCTTTCCTTCGCCGCTCCGCTTGATGAGAGCGGTTTGTTTCCTTGGCACCATTGCGCTCGCGGCGACCGCGGGTGAGGCAGATCGGGCCTTATTTCGTTGCACCGTGACGGACGTGGGCAGTCGCCAGGCGGCGCCCGATCCGGAACTGAATCCTCTACACTATCGGCTGATCACCCACGGTTATGTGCCGTTTGGGCGAGGCGTGCCCGGAGACGCCGCGCCCGACCGAGAGGCCCTTCTGCAGCATGTGGTGGCAATGCTGGGAGAGCGCGGAATGGTCCCCGCGGATGAAGCACATCCACCGCGTTTGGTGATCGGTGTCGTATGGGGATCCATTCTGGGACGACAGGAAGCCAAGGCCGAGTTTTTGCACGCTCCGGTTGTGCGGATGAAGTGGCGTCCACAGCTCGGCTATGAAGCGCCCTACGATGCGGAATGGCACGAGATGCCGGCTGATTTGAAGCGAGGGGTGGGCGCGACCCTGGTGGACGCGGTATATGTGCTCTCGATTACGGCTTATGATTATGGGAACGCCTCGCGTGGCGTGGAGGTGCCGTTTTGGCAGGTTCGGGCGATGGCAAAGGCGAGCGGTCAGTTTGCCGCGCCGGTGCTGCACGGATTGATCGATGCGTCGGGGCCGCTGTTGCGAACGGATGCGACGTTGCCGCTCTCTCAGGAATTCGACGCAGCCGACTGGGACGGTGAGGACTCACCGCTCCTGTCGACTGCTGCGCTGCGGGCCTTGGTCGTGCATGATCATGGCTCAGCGCGGTTTGATTGAGCATCGAGCCGACAGCTTGGGATTGCGCGGTTGAAGTCGCGGGAGGCAGCCCGGAGGCTCCCGGTGTTGTTTCGCCTATTTGCTTACCCCTTCCTGTAAATGATGCTCCCCGTAAACCGCCGTTTCATTTCTCTGTTGGTCACTTGTCTGTTCGGGGCAGCGGCGGCGCGCTCCGCCGACGCCGAGTGGCACTCGCTCTTTAACGGGCGCGATCTCGCTGGCTGGACGGTGAAGATCACCGGGCACGAACTGGGCGACAATTACCGCGATACGTTTCGGGTGGAGGATGGCATCCTCAAGGTCGACTACAGTGGTTACGAGTCCTTCGACGGACGTTTCGGGCACCTCTACAGCGACAGCCCGTATTCGCACTACGTGTTGCGGCTCGACTACAAGCTGACGGGAGACTCGATGGCCGGTGCGCCGCCCTGGATTCATCGCAACAGCGGAGTGATGGTGCACTCGCAGTCGCCGCTGAGCATGCGGTTGGATCAAGACTGGCCGGTGAGTCTGGAGTGTCAGTTTCTCGCCGAAGGCACTTCGGCCGGACGGCAGACCGGCAACGCCTGCACGCCGGGCACCAACCTGGTGTTCAACGGGACTTTTTCGACCGATCACATCATCGAGGCGACCTCGCGACTGTATCCGATGGACGAATGGATCCACATTGAGGTGGAGGTGCACGGACACGAGCGCGTGATTCACCGCGTCAACGGCGTGGAGGTGCTGCGTTACGAACGCCCGACGCTCGATGAACGCGATCCCGATGCGCGACGCTTGCTCGCAGCTGGAGCGCCACCGGAGATCAGCTTCGGTCACATCGCCCTACAGGCCGAAGGGCAGACCGTGTGGTTTCGCAACATCGAGATTCGGCCGCTGCAGCGGTAGCTGTTCGGCGCTTCAGTTGTCGGGGTTTTCCACCACGACCGGTTCGCCCACTTCAACCTCGGCCTTTTGTTTCTTCGGTGGCGGTCGGCGGATGGTGAGGATGTCGCTGTTTTCGCCGAAGAAGTCGGAACCCACGTCGCCGAGGCGTTGCAACGCGTCGGTAAAATTGGTGCCGGCCGACGGGATGCTGATGCGGGCGATCCAGAGGCGGTTCTTGGATTCGCCGTTGCGGATCGCCTTCAGGTCGTAGGCCGCGAGCACGACAAAATACCGATCCTCGTCGAGCATGGCGTAGACGGTGCGGGCATCTTCGCCGGTGAAGGCGCGTTCCGAGTCCAGGTTGAGGGTATCGGAGAATCCCAGCAGCGTCGCGGTGGTGCTGAGCGACACCTCGTGCTCGGTGCGGGCAATGGCCATGCGGGCCCAATCATAGTCCGGCGCAGCCGCGCGCTCGGCGGAGGCTTCCTTCAACAGCTGCTGGGCGTAGTCGGGAACGTTGCCCGAATCGGCACTGATGTCCACCGGACTGCCGGCGGCGATACTGTCGGCGGCAGTGTAGTTGTTGAAATAGGAGTCGGCCTCGAGGCGCTGCTGCTCCCTGGCCTGTTCCATGAGGTTGTTGATGTAGTCGTAGTTGTAGCTCAGCGCTACGCTCACTCCCCAGTGCACGGCGATAACGATATCGGCTTCTCGCTCATCGTTGGTGGGGAAGAAGTTTTTGCGGGCCAGATAGGGGGCGAGGGCGCGGGCGACCTCGGCGACTTCGGTTTTTTCGAGGGTGCGGTCGCGGACGGCGCCGCCGTAGAACTTACCTTCCAGAAAGACGTATTTTTGGATGCGTGGTTGACCGGATTCGTCGAGACGGCCGGCAACATAATCCTCATCGGCGGTGGCTTTGAGCGCCACGGGTTTGGCGGCATGGCCGACGGTGGAGAATACCGCCACCAAACCGACAATGGCGCCAAGCAGATGACACCGCGTTTTTCGGAGTGCTGAATCCATTTGAGGGGTAGATGGGTTGCGAACCGAGCGGCGGCGACCGAATGGCGGAGCCGAACGCGTGGCAAGTGCCCTGCGCGGTTGACCGTTCGATCAGCAGCGCCGACAGGGCGACTCCCGAGGTCGAGTCTCGGCGAAGGTTCCCGCCGGTCGAGTTCAGAAACTGAGCCCCATTTATGCGACCTATTTGCCGGGCTTGAGCCCGCGATCTTTGAGGTCGTAGGCGTCGAGCACGACGAAATAACGATCGTCCTCGAGCATGGCATTTGAGCGCCGCGAGTCTCACGGCGCGAGTTGCAGGCGGCGCAGCCGGTAGATGCTGGCGAAGTAGAGCCAACCGTCGCGAATGGGGCCGATCACGGTGGCATCACCGTCGGTGAAGCGGGCGACTTCTTCGATTTCGACGGTGCCGGGTTGGATGCGGAAGACGGTTTGGGCTGTCGTGCCGTAGAGCGTGCCGTCGCTGTCGAAGCGCAGGGTGTTCGCCGTTTCAAACGGCATGGGACCGAATGACTCCGGTATGGGCGCCGCCGCGACGACACGTTGTTGGGCCGGGTCGAGTAGCAGCAGGCGACTGGGCGCGGGTTGAGCATCGTAGTGCGTGACGAGGCGGGGATTGCGCGCACTGATCGCGTAAACGAGTCCGTCGGGACCGGGCGCGAGCGAGGTTACGCCGACCAATGCGTCATCACCGAAGTCGCCGATGTAGGTGGCGGAGTCGGTGACCGGGTCCCAGAGGGCGTAGCCACCACGCTCGACTTCGGCCGCGCGGCCGGTGCCGGGCTCGACGATGAACCCGACCAACAAGCGTTCGAGTTCGGGCAACCACAGTAGGCTGAAGGGTGAACAGTTCTCGATGATGTGGCGGTGACTGCCGTGCTCGAGCGTCTGCAGGTTTCGCCACGCCAAGGTGCCGCCGATCAGTCCGTATTGCGGCGCGGAGGCGATCCAGAGGCGGCCATCGGGCGTCGTGGCCATCGCGTGAGGCCGGTCGCCGATTTTGTCGGTGGGTCCGATGTCGAGCGGGTTGGCGCCGGGACCGGTGCCGAAGCGATAAGGCAGGCGCGGATCGTAGAGCGAAAGGCGGCCCTTGGGGTAGGACGCGATCGCCATGGTGCCGTCGTCGAGATTGATCATCGAGTAGGCCTCGCCGAGGGAGTGGCTCACCCTGCCGTAGTCGATCATGTCGGCGCCGTCCGCTTCGGTGGCGAAGAAACGCTCGGGTAGCATGCTGCTGCCGTAGAGGCGGTCGTCGGGGCCGAAGTGCAGCGTCCAGAGTTCCGAGCCACTGCCTTGCCAATCGAGCTCGAGCACAGTGTCGCGACTGGGGTCGGCCGGATCGCGCAGGCGGAGTCGGCGAAAGTCGATGTCGTAGGGATCGGCCCATTCCACGACGCGTCCGTCGGGCAGCGCGGGCAGCTGTTGGTAACCGTGGCCGTAGGCGGCCTCCACGGCCGGTCGTTCGGGCGGGAGGGCGGAGCGTTCCACCGGCAGCGCATCCGTTCCTTGGATACGGAAGGCGCCGGCGAAGCTGTCGAGATAGAGCAGGCCGTCGGTGCCCTTGTAGAAATGGTAACGCTGTTTGTTGGCGGTGGGTTCGACGATGTGTGGACCCACGCGGTGCGGTTGGCCGGTGGCGGGGTCAAACGCGACGATACGCCAATGCGTGCTCTTGATTTGACCGGCGACCGTGCCGTCGTCGCCGACGAGCGGGTAGTAGTATTTGTCGACTGGATCCATGCGGCCGTGGCGCGTCCATTCGCCGGAAGCCGGATCGTAGACGGAGAGGCAGGCTCCCGGGTAAGCGCCGACGTAGATGCGGCCGTCGGGGCCCTCGGCGATGCCGGTGGGGAAGGTGGCGTAGTCGGTGTCGACCGGCCCGAGGTCCTCGAAACCCTTTTCCGGATGCGCCGGGTCGTAGCGGTGAAGATGGCCGGTATAAGCGGAGCCGAGCCAGAGCACGCCGGTGCGCGGGCTGCGATAGCTGGAGGGCGCGAGCGCCGCTTCGTCGCGGCCGATGTTGAACTGGCGGCAGTGGCCGGTCTCCATATCCACATCGAGGACAAACGCGCCGTCCTTGTGTTGGGCCATGGTAATGAGCAGGGAAGGTTCGCCGTCGGGGCCGGTGCCGGGGTGCAGGCGCACCCAACCCACGCCGCGCACGGGCACGCCGAGTTCTTCGATGCGCGGAGCCGCGCAGGCGGCGACCGCAGCCAGAATCCAGCCGACCAGAATGGTGGAGCGTCGCATCAAAGCAGCCCGTGTTCGCGTTGTTTGCGGCGGATGAAGTCCACGCCTTCGCGCAGCAAGGTGTCGCCGTCGGGGGCGAGTTGGCGCCACACCCACGTGTTCATGTTGTCGGTGTTGTCGACGAAGCTCTCGAGGGCGGCGTTGCCCTGGTAGTTCAAGGCGGCGAGGGAGCGGAAGATGCCGTCCCAATCGACCTGGCCGGTGCCGGGAATCCCGCGGTCATTTTCGCAGAGGTGGTAGTGAATGAGATCGGAGCCGGCGAGGAGGGTGGCATCGGCGAAACTCTTTTCCTCGATGTTCATGTGGTAGGTATCGAGGTGGATGCGCATGGCCGGCGCATCGATGCGTGCCATGAGTTCGCGGGCTTGGGCGCAGGTGTTGATGAGATAACTCTCGTAGCGGTTCACCGGCTCGATTCCGACGAGCACGCCGAGCTCGCCCGCGAGTTTGGCGGCGGGGCGGAGGCCGTCGGCGGAGCGTTGCCAATGCTCCTCGGTGGGGCGGGCGCGTAGGCTGCCGGGGTGGCGGGAGTAGATGACGCCGGAGAAGCTGCTGGCGCCGATGGCGGCGGTGGCGCGCACACAATCTTCGAGGTAGGCGCGACCGCGTTCGCGCACGGCGGGGTCGTCGCTGGTGATGTCGGTGTCGGCCAGCAGCACTGTGGAGGTGACGGCTCCGAGTCCGACGGCGTCGAGGCGGGCTTTGATGGCGGGAGCGTCAAAGGTGTCGAGGCACATCAACGGGATCTCGATGAAGTCGAGACCCAGACCCGCGACCCGGTCGATGAGGTCGAGGGTGTCATTGGTCCATTGCGAACACCAAGCGTAGGCGTGAATACCGAGTTTCATACGTCGCGAGGAGGGGTGAAGTGAAAGCGTGGATACGCCGGAAGACGCATCGCCTGCTCATTATTGCGTCGAATAGCCGGGCAGGGTCGCGATGAATATTTATGAAAGTTGCCGGCGTTACTCCCCCTCCACGGGGCGATAGGGCCTAAGGGGTTGTCTCACGCGGAGGGGGTGGCTAGACCCCGCTCACATGGTCCGACGAGTCAGCTGGTTGATCGGGGCGTGGGTGCTGCTCGCGGGGTGGGGGACGTCGGTCGGACGGGCCGGACCCCACACTTACAAGGGAGAGTTGGCCATCGAGCAGGCGCAATCCGATCGGGGACACAACCTCGGCACACTGCGATTGCGCTACAAATTCGACACCTTTCTGGGCGAGCCGATCCAGATGTATGTGATGGCGTGGGAACCGGTGGATTTGACGCAGGATCTGGGGGTGGTGAAATTTCGCGCCCAAGTGGCGCAGGGCGGCCGAGCGATCGCGGCGTGGATCGAATGTGAACCGATGGTGCCGGCAGCGCACAAAGGGTTCAGCTCGGATTTTCCCGGTTCGCCCGATTGGGATGAGTTTTTCCTCGATGGTGCGGGCGGCCATCTGAGCGAGCAGGAAGCCAAGGCGATTTTTAAAGCGGGCTTCGCGTTGACGAATCTCGAGGTCATCTCGGCGCGGGCATTGCTCGGGTGGAAACCGGGCATGCCGTTCGATTCGTTTGTCGGTGACTCGATCAAGCGTCCGCAAGACGGGCGGTCCGATTTGGAGGAGGCCTTGGCGGTCGACCGCATTCAGGCGGCGATCGACAAGCTGGTGGGTGACGCCGACATCCCCGCGCCGGAGTTTGAGCACAGCGGCTGGGTATTCGAAAAAGCGATACGCTGGACGCAGGGAGGCCGGGGCCGGGTGGAGAAACTGCAGGTGCGGGTGATGGGCAAAAGTTACGAGGCGGTGCGGCTGACGATGGAGTTTCTGCCCGCGGGCATCCCCGCGGAGCAGGTGCCGCGGGATGTGGCCGCCGTGGAGCTCACGGTCGACTACCCGTTTTTGAATGAGGAGCGCGCTTTCACGACCAAACTGCGGGAAGGGGAGACGTGGGTGACGCTCCTGGAGGCACCGCTCATGCCCGGGCGGAGTCCGGCGTCGTTTGTGTCGGCGCGCGCCGAGCGGTTGATGACGGATCAACTGATCGAGGACGTGCCGGAGGCGACGGAACTGGCGGAGGACAATGCCGAAGACGCAGCGGGCGAGGCCGCAGGTGCGGTCGCTGGATCCGCGCCGACCTTCGATCCTTTTGCGGTGGCGGAGCAGGAGCAGGTCGCTTCGACCGCTTCCGAGATCGAGGAGCCGGAAAGTGGTCAGCGATCGGCTCCGGTTCGCGACCCCTTCGCGGCGGCGGAGGATGCGTTGGCCACCCGGCAGGCAAAGGCCGCGGCCGAGCGCGAGGCGGACGAGATTTCGCGCGGGGTGACGACGCTGGTTTATGTGGTGCTCGAAGCGAACCGCCACCTCAACCTCGACGATCCCTTCCTGCCGGAGATCCGCGGCCTGCGGCTCTCCACCGACAAATTCCGGGACCGCATGCGCAACGACCCGGCGTTTCGGGCGCAGGTCGAGGCGCGACGCGAACGCGAGGCGCGCGAGCGGGCGGAACGCAATCGGCAGGCGCAGTCGGTGCGCGACGCGGAGCGGACCGAGCTGTGGGCGCGGTTGCAGGCGCGCGGGGATTTCCCGGTCTACAGCGAAATGCAGGAGTTGCCGGTGTCCGAGCGCCCGCGCGAGCCCTTTACCTTGAGCGCGGAGGAGGAGGTCGCGATGCGGGAATGGCAGGCGTTGGTGCAGTCGAGTTTGCTGACGCGGGTGCCCGTGACCGCGGAGTTCCACAGCGATGGCGTCTCGATCAAGACGCATTATTTCCACACGCGAGCCGAGGCTCTGGCCTTTCTTGCGGACAAAACCACCAAGCCTCTGCCGTCGCATTTGCGGCTGTAGCTTTCAGCCCCTTCACGCCCATGACCCGACGTCTCGCTCTTGCTCTTTTATCCGCCCTGCTGGGCGCGGTGCCGCTCGCCGCGCAAAACCCCTTCGCCGCGAGTGCGCCCTACAAGGGCGTTTACGCCGGTAAACACGCGCAGGTCGAGGTGGCCTTGCGTCTGCTGGCCGACGATGAGCGCTACACCGGCACGCTGCGTATTGGTCCACGTGACTACACCCTGCAGGCGACGCCCACACCGCAGCAGTTGGAAGGGGAGTTTTACGATGAGGCGGGAGCGGCGGCGCCGTTTGTGTGTCGGGTCTCGGCTGATGGAAAAACGCTGATCATCGCGCGGGACAGCGGCGACATTCGCCTGCAGCGGGTGGCGGTGCCGGACAACATCTGGGGACATTGGGAAGGCAAGGGCGTGCAGCTGTTGCTGAGTCAGGCCCCGGATACTTCGGCGGTGTCGGGCATGATCTTTTTCCAAGGCGGCAAGTTTCCGCTGCAGGGCCGCTATGACGTGGGGCTGCTCGAAGGCTCGTTTCAATCGGACGACCAATCCTATCCGTTCACCGTGCATGCGCGGATGGAGGAGCTGCATTTCATCTCGGGGCCGTTTGCCGAGCGGCTGACGCCCAAGTCACAGCAAGCGTTGTGGGCGGCCTTTGGATTGATCCCCAATGCGTTTGGCGCAATCGAGGCGGACGAGGAAGTCTCGCGTCAGGTCACGCTGCTCCATCGCAAAGAAGTGGTGGATGCGCTGATTGAACAGGAGAACTTCCAGCTCGAAGTGGAGGAAGCCACGACGAGGCAGGATGCGCTCCTGCTGGCGGCCGCGGCCGAGAAAGTGGGGACCTTGCAATCCTTGGCCGAGAACCTGATGCAACGGTTGCACGAGGCGCGCGACTACGTGGCGGCGACTCGTTTCCAGCGAGCCAACGAACTGATGATGAGCGACGACCCGTCGGAGGATGACCTCGCCCAGGCCTTCACGCTGCTGAACTCTGCCGCCGAGTGGGGACACGCGTCAGCGATGAGTGCCTTGGGCCTGATGTATTTTAAGGGGCAAGGCGTGGAGCATGATGAAGAGGCTTGCCTGGAGTGGACGCGCCGGGCGGCGGAGAAGGGGCACGTGGTGGCGATGAGCAACATGGGTTTCCTGTTGGAGCGGGGCATTGGTGCTGAGGCCGACGTGGCGGAAGCACTGCGCTGGTATGAGCTCGCTGCCGACGAGGGCAACGAGCTTGCGCTGGAATCTGTGCGACGCCTGCGTGGTAGCGGCGACGACCGCTGAGTGGGCGGCATGCACCCGTGATGACCAATCTCGCCCCACGACCCTATCTCAGGGCGAGAAGCTGCCGCCTGCTTTGGCGCGCACCTGTTGAATCACTGCAGTGAGCTCGGCGTTGGGCGGAAGGTTGGCGGCGCGCGTCTCCAGCAGATTCACGAATGCTTCGTCGGGCTTGAGAGGCGAGCGGAGGAAAATTTCCGCCAACAAGGTGGTGAAGCGGAGATTCTGCCCCGGGAGTTGCTGCTGCAGTTGCAGGGCATCGATGAGGAGGCGTTTGGCTGTCGCGGAGTCGAGCGCGGGTTCGCTTCTGACTTCGAGTTCCAGACGCGCCGCGCGGTATTCATCGGAGAGCGGTTCGTCGAGGGAGCTGGCAGTCGCGAGCGCGGCGGCGGCAGTCTCATAGTCGCGTGCGGCCAACGCCAGTTCGGCGCGAGCGACGTGTAGGGCGAAGTTCGCGAAACCATTGGCGAGCGAGGATTCGAGCAGGGCGGACGCCTCGACAGCGCGACCGGCCAGCGCCTGCGTTTCGGCCTTGAAGACGGCGACCTGCGCGGGATCGGCGGGCCCGATGACCAACTCGGGGGCGGTCGGGAGGTCGTCGGCCGAGGTGACGGGTGAGCGGTAGAGTCCGCCATCGAAGTAGCCGCGAAGTTGGGCGCCGAAGGAACTCGTGCTCGTGCCAAAACACTCGCGGAACGCGGCTTCGCTCGGAGCATCGATCTGCAGGCGTCCCAGCCAGTTGAGCAGCGCGGCCTGATAACGTCCTTTCGCGCCGTAGAGACTGTAGTGCACGAAAGCCAGCGACTGGTCCGAGAACTTGCTGCCGCGCGCGTTGAGATAGTCGGGGCTGTCGTAGTTGACGGTGAACAGCTCCATGAGGGGTTTCATGGCCTGGCGGTGGAAGCGCAGACTGAGCTCGGATGCGGTTTGGCCGAATTCGCCCATCTGGACCGTATCCAGCCGACCAATACGCACGCGATCGCCGTCGACTTTGGCGGTGGCGACGAGACGAGCCATGCCCTCGGTAAACCACGCGGGACTGCTCCATCCTTGGCTCAGCAGCAGGTGGCGGACGTATTCCCGTTCGAGCAGCTCCGTGGTATTGGTGCCGAATCCCATCTGCCCAAAATCGGTGGTCGGAGCAAACCGCAGAAAGGGCCCGGTGCCCCGGTTGGTGAAAGGCCGATCAGAAATCTGGGTCGCTGTAAAAGTCACGGGCTGCCAGTCCCAGACCTGCAATCCGTCGTTGTCATCGATAACGGCATAGCTGTGCCGGTAGCCGTGGTAGTAGGCGCTGAGGGTATCCGGTCGAGCGTCGTCGGTGGTCACGGGCCGCAGCTCGGCAAACGTGCCCCGGGAACCACAAATGATGAGGCGCAGAGGTGGGTCGGCGGGGCGCGGCCACTGCGGAATCAGCCAGTGTAGCAGGTTGGCGAACTCACCGAGGTGCGTGACGAGCTTTTCGGTGCGCTCTTCGCTGGCGCTGCTGATGAATTCGATGTCATCGACGGTGCCGCTGCGCCAGTCCCACACCTCCTCGGGGGCATCGGGGGCGCGGCGCTCGGTGATGGCGAACTCACGGAGCTGCACTGTCGACGTATTCAGCTCGAAGGGCGTCTCTTGGCCCCGCGCGTTCGCCGCGAGCAGCACTGCGATCAGAGGAAACGGGGCGACGATCCGAGTGGCCGAAAAACGGGAGGGCATGGCGGGGGGAAGGGGTTAACGAAGGGCCAGTTCGCGTCAGTTCCCCACAGAGTTTTCCGATGCCCAAAACGGCAAGGGCAATTTGGCTCTGTTGTCTCCGGCGTTTTAGTTTTGTGGGTCTTCGACGACGATGGGATCGCCGACTTCGACCTCGGCGTTTTGCACCTTCACGGGCTTGCGCTCGATGGCGAGGTCGGGGTGGTGTTCACCGAAATAGTTGCTGCCGACTTCGCCCAAAGTATCGAGCGCTTCGGTGAAGTTGGTGCCGGCGGAGCGCGTGCTGAGACGGGCGACCCAGAGACGTTGCGGGGTGCCGTCCTCGCCGCGATTTTTGAGGTCGTAGGCGGCGAGCACGACGAAGTATCGATCCTCCTCCAGCATGGCGTTCACGGTGCGGGCGTCTTCGCCCATGACGGCGCGACTCATGTCGCGATTGAGCACATCGGAAAAGCCGAGCAGGGTGGCGGTAGGGCGGTTTTCGAAGTCGCGCTCGGAGCGGGTGGACGCGAGGCGTGCCCATTCGTAGTCGGGCGCTTCGGCGGCTTGACGGGCGGAATCTTGCAGGAGGCCCTGAGCGTAGTCGGTGGGAATGGTCTCTTCGCCGTCCTCCATATAGGTGTTCTGGTAAAACTCCTGCGCTTCCATTTGCCGGTCGCGGGCCTGAATCATGAGCTCCGAGACGTAGTCGGAGTTGTGCTTCAGGGACACGGTGGTGCCCCAGTGAATGGCGATCACGATGTCGGCATTGCCCGCGTCATCGGTGGGAAGAAAATCTTTCTCGGCCAGATAGGGGGCGAGGGTGCGGGCGATCTCTTGGATCTCGGCCCGTTCGAGGGAGCGATCACGAATCGCGCCGCCGTGGAAGGTGCCTTCAAGGAAGACGTAGGTTTGGGCGATACGGTTGCCGTTGGCGTCGTAGCGCTCGGCCACGTAGTCGTCTTCGGCAGTGGCTTTGACGGCGACGCGGCGGTTGGCTTGGGCGAGAGGCAACAACAAGGTCAGTCCGGCGAAGTAGGCCAGCAACGTGCGCACGCGCCGGTCCGCGAAAGGGGGGAGTAGGGGGCGGTCCATGAAGGTTGGGGGGAGGGGTAAGCTGGCCTCAGCGAACGTCCTTGGTTCGGTTGCGCAACTCCGCGCGCGATTGACTGTCCGTTTTTAGCCGCCGGTCGGTGAGTGAAAATAGGGCGCCCGGCGAATGCCTGCGGGGGTTGTGCAACGATTGGTGTCGAGGCTTGGACCCGACGCCGGATTGGTTAGATCCTAGTAGCCATGAGGATGAAGTGGAAACGTTCGTCGCAGATGTGGGGCGTGGTGCTGTGGGTGCTGGGGGCCGCGGTGGCCACAACGGCGCAGGGGCAATCCCGCACGGAATCCTTCACAGCGGGGCAACGGGTGAAGCTCAGCACTCGGGTGCCGTTGGGATATTCCTTTGAGCAGGAGACGGATTCCCAAGGCGTCACGCTCATCGAAATGCTCAACCCGGTGTGGCGTATCTCCTTGCGCGTTTACATCTCCGGTGAGGTTCCGGCCGAGGCGAGCAAGACCGAGTGGCAGCGGAATCTGGTCGTGCAAAATAGCTCGATGTTTTTGTCGCAGTCGAAGGAGCAGGACTACCGATGGCAGGCCTTGGTGCCGGAAGAAGGTTCCGGCGTGTATTGTGTGTTCTCCGACGCCCGGGCGCGGAAGGTGAGTGAACTACCGCCTGACGGGTTTATGCATGTCGTGACCGGCGTGAAGGTCATCCGCGGGGCGGTCATGTATTTCCAAATCTGGTGCAACGACATGACGGTGCCGGAGTATCAGGAAATCTTCGACCTACTGCTCTACGACTTCGATCGCGGGTAGTCACCCCGCGGTTTACGCCCCACCTCGCTGGATGCGCGACCAGGAGGAGGGGCGGTTTAAACGCGGATCGGATGCAGTGGCGCGCGCGCCTCAGAATCCGAACTGCAGGCCAGTGGTCAGAAAAAGACGTTCTTTGCCGTCGGGTCGCACGCTGTGGTCGAGGTCGGTGTTGCTGTAGGTCACCCCAAGATAGGCGGACGCCGTGTCGTTGAGCGCGTGGGTGAGTTGGGCCGACAGGGCCCAATACGTGTAGTCGTCGTCGGCGTCCGGCATCACGCCACCGACCTCCGCCGCGAGGTCCAGGCTCAGCGTGTCCTGGAGCTGTTGGCTGTAGCCCAGCACGGTGCTCAGGGTCGTGACCTCAAACTCGGATTCGTAGTAGAGGTAGGTCGAGGAACTGAATCCGTTCGCCAGCGTGGCGGTGAGTCCGAGGTAGGGCTCCAATTGCTCCACGTTGCCGGTGGTCTCCGGGTAATCGTAGTAGGTTGCGCCCAAGTCGAGCGCCCACGTGTCGTTCAGCTGCAACGCATAGCCGAGCGTGAAATCGAATTCGTTGTCGGTGCCGCCGGTGATCGGCTGGTTGGTCCACACGCTGGCGTAGAGGTTGCCGGCGGAAAATGAGATCGAGGGTTGCAGTGATTCATCGGCGTAGTGGATGCCGCGAAACACGTAGTCGGAGGCGTAGGCAAAATCGCTGGTGATCGAGAAGGAAGACTGGGCGCTGAGCAGCATCGGCGCGGCGAGCAGCGTGGAACAAAAGAGGGAGGTGAACTTCATGAGGATGGATTTCGGTTTGAATGACCGGACGGGCGGACGTGGCCGACGACCTGTCGGCTGTTTTCGCTCGAGGGTGGTCAACCTCATGCGACGAGCGGAGTGACAGCGGAGTTTCGTCACCAGAAAACAAATACACCAATCGCGGGTGCGGCGGGACGAAAGCCGGTCAGGCCGGGACGACCCGCCGGCTCTTGCAACTGTCTGGCTGGCGCGCGGCGCCGGGGTGGCTCAGTCAGACTTCGTGCGCTTGCGCGTGGGAGTGCGGCGACGGGGTTTGAGCTGGTCGGCGGGTGGGGTGGATTTGCCGTCAAACCAACTGCCGCGCACCTGCGTGACGAACGGCACTTCGGGAATGCCGACCTGATCGCGTTGCAAGCCGGAGACGATCATGTCGACCGCCGCCATGCCCAACATCTCGGAGTTCTGCGTGATGCCGCTGATGCCGGCGTATTCGGGATCGGAAGGGTAGAGATCGAGGTCGGCGTAACCAATCTCCTCGCCGATGCGAATGCCTGCATCGCGGAAGAATTTGGGCATGTGGTGGCCCGCGCACAGCACCGCGTCGATGCGGTTGGCGGTGATCCATTGCCGCACGACATCGCCCGTGAGTTCGGGCTGAATGAGTGGATCGATGCGCTCGATCTGGTGGTTGGCGCGAAACACGCGGTAGCCGGCCTGCCAACGCTGGTTGACGGTGAGGTCCATGTGTTCCGGCAAGCAGAGGCCGATGCGGCGGTAGCCGAGCTGCATGAGGCGATTGAGCGCGGTGACCATGGACGTGTAGTGGTCGTGCACGACGCGGTTAAGCTCGGGGGAGGTGAGCGGATCACCGATGGTGACGGCGCAGAAGCGTTCCCATTTGAGCTGCAGACTCACCTCGCGGTTGGTCTCGGAAAACACCCGCAGCACCGGCGGGATGATGACGCCGTTGATGCCGCGATTCCACAGGATGTCGCTCAGGCGGCGCGCGCTCATGCGTGGCTCCTCCAGCCAGAATTCCTCGACGTAGTAGCCGTAAAGTTTGGCGCGTTCCTGCGCGCCGTGCCAGTAGGCGTTTTCGGTGGGAGATTGCTGGCGCCAGATCTCGGGCGCGGGTCCGGTCGTTATACAGGCGAGCGGCAGGCCGTTGCCACTGGGCTTGGATTTGCGGATCGCGGAGAGGAAGCGCGAGACCTCCGGGTTGGGTTTATAACCCTGCGCTTCAGCTTCGCGTTTGATGCGGGCGCGTGTGGCGGCGGGGATGCGCGGGTGGTCACGTAGGGCGAGCGAGACCGTCATCTTGGTGACGCCGACGCGGTCGGCGATGGATTGCAGGCTGGGGCCGGAACGGGGCATGGCGGAGGGGAAAGGGGCGAGGGCTGGGTTTACGTAAATTGAGCAGTCGATGTGCGTCGAGTTCGCAATGACCGATGCTGCGTTTCCGCGGCTGCCGTGACCGGTGGCCGCCGTTCTCAACCCCTTTCCAACCCCCGTTTTGCTGCCGATGATTTCTCATCCGTCTCCTGTTGTGTCGGAGTCCACCAACTTCGCCGAACCCCGTGCCGTCGCGGCCCTGCTGGCCGAGGTGGTCGACGCGGTGGTGTTCGACATGGACGGGGTGGTGACGCGCACGGCGGAGGTGCACGCGCAGGCGTGGCGCCGCATGTTCGACGGCTTCCTGGCGCGTCGTGCGGTGGCCACGGGCGAGGCGTTGGCGCCGTTTGAATTTCCGGCAGATTATTTGGCCCGCATCGATGGGCGTCCGCGCTACGAAGGGGTGGCGACCTTTCTGGCTTCGCGCGGGATCGAGTTGCCCATGGGGTCACCAGAGGACGCGCCGGGCGATACGACCGTGGGCGGGCTCGGCAACGCGAAGAACGTTGAGTTCAACCGCATCCTCGAACGCGACGGGGTGGCGGTCTTCGCCTCGACCGTGGCGTTGATCGAGGCCCTGCAGGAGGCCGGCGTGCGGGTGGGGCTGGCGACCTCGAGTCGCAACTCGGCGCTGGTGTTGGAGCGTTCCGGCACCGCGCGGCTCTTTGCCACAGTAGTGGATGGGTTGGTATCAGCAGCGCTGGGCCTCCGCGGCAAACCAGCTCCGGACATCTTCACGACGGCTTGTGCGCGGTTGGATGCGTCGCCGGACCGTTGTGTGGTCATCGAGGATGCGGTGACCGGGGTGGAAGCCGGGCGTCGCGGAGGCTTTGCGCTGACCATCGGGCTGGCGCGGGAAGACAACGCCTCCGCCCTGCGCGACCATGGGGCGGATCTGGTGGTGGCGGACTTGGCGGAAATCAGATTGCCCGACCTGCGCCGCTTGGTGCTCGCTCGTCGCGCACTTCAACCCTGACCCCCTTCTTCCCGCCTCATGAAAGCAAAACCCCGCTTGGACTTTTGGCAGCTCTGGAACATGAGCTTCGGCTACGTGGGCATTCAGTTCGGCTTCGCGCTGCAGAATGCCAATGTCAGTCGTATCTTCGAGACGCTCGGCGCGTCGATCGACGAGATCCCGATTCTGTGGATCGCCGGCCCGGTGACCGGCCTGATCGTGCAACCCATCGTGGGTTACTACAGCGATCGCACCTGGAACCGACTCGGGCGACGCAAACCCTTCTTCCTCGCAGGCGCCATCCTCGCCTCGCTGGCGCTCTTCATCATGCCCAACTCGCCGGCGCTGTGGTTTGCGGCGGGCATGCTCTGGATCCTCGACGCCTCCATCAACATCACGATGGAGCCGATGCGCGCCTTTGTGGGCGACATGCTGCCGGACGAGCAGCGCACGGCGGGTTTCGCCATGCAGACCTTTTTTATCGGCGCGAGCTCGGTGGTGGGTTCACTCATGCCGTGGCTGCTGAGCAACGTGTTTCAAGTCGCCAACACCGCGCCCGCCGGCGTGGTGCCTGACTCGGTGAAGTGGTCGTTCATCCTCGGTGGCGGCGTCTACTTCCTCACCGTCATGTGGACCGTGTTTCGCGTGAAAGAGTATTCGCCGGAGGAGCAGCAGGCCTTCCACGGTGAGGAGAACACGGGCGCGGCCGATCCCGCTGCGGAGCCGTCCTTCGAACTGGATGCGCGACGCAACACGCTGGCTGGCCTAGGACTGCTGGTCGGCGGTGTTGTATTCACTTTCCTGATTCGCTCCCTCGGTTGGGACAAGGGCCTCTACATCCTGTCCTGCGGGGTGGCCGCTTACGGCGTGCTGCAACTGGTGGCAGCGTGGCGCTACCGGGCGGGCAACCGCGGTGGGCTGGTGGAGATCGTTTACGACCTCGGGCACATGCCGTCGGCCATGCGGCAGTTGGCGCTGGCGCAGGTGTTCACCTGGTTCGCGCTCTTCGCGTTCTTCATCTACGCCACCGGCGCGGTCACGAGTCACCACTTCGGCAGCAGTGACCCGCAGTCGGCCGCCTACAACGAGGGCGCCAACTGGGTGGGTGTGCTCATGTCGGTTTACAACGGGGTCGCCGCCTTGGTCGCCTTTGTCCTGCCGGTGATGGCGAAGCGCACCAGTCGTGTTTTCACGCACGTGGTGTGTCTTGTCATCGGCGGACTCGGTTTGGCGTCCATGTATGTGTTTCGCGACCCCAAGCTTCTGATCGTGTCGATGGTCGGTCTCGGTGTGGCCTGGGCGAGTCTGCTCACGCTGCCTTATGCGATTCTCAGCAGTGTGGTGCCCTACCGGAAGATGGGCGTCTACATGGGCATGTTTAATTTCTTCATCGTGATCCCTCAGATCCTCGCCGCGGCGGTGCTGGGCCTGTTGGTGCGCACGGTGTTTCACGGTCAGGCGATTTTGGCCCTGGTATTGGGCGGCGCGTCCATGGTGGTCGCGGCGGTGCTCATGCTGCGGGTGAAGGACGAGGGTCGTCGCACCTGAGCGGAAACTTTGCATGGATTCTTGGGTTATCAGCACAAGTGACGCGAGCGGTGATGCGGAGAGCATCATGCGCCGCGGGAACCTGTATCAGCTCGCCAACGGTTACATGGGTTACCGTGGCACGCTGGATGAATACGGTCCGGAGCAATCGGTGGGGATCACCCTCGCCGGTCTTTACGATCGGGTGGGGGAGGCGTGGCGCGAGCCGGTCAACGCCCCCAACGGTGGCTTCACGGAGCTGAGCGTCGATGGCGTGTTGTTAAGCGAGCTCGGCGATCGCGTGCTGTCCCATATCCAATCGCTGAACCTCGCCGAAGCGGTCTTTACCCGCGAGACGGTGTTTCGCGTCGGTCCGGCGGACTCCGCCCTGACGCTGCGTTCGGAACGTTTCATCAGCGTGGAGGAACGCCATCTCGGCGTGGTGCGGCTGACGATCTCCGTCGATGCGCCGATGACCGTGAAAATTCGCACCGGCATCGATGGTCGCATCTGGGACATCAACGGTCCGCATCTGCCGGAGCTCTCCGCCAGCGCGCCGAACGGCACGCTCGTGGTCGAAGGCCTCACGCACGAAAACCAGCAACGCGTGGCCGTGGCGGAGTGCATCGCTCCCGCTTGGGATGAGGCGACGCTGGCGAACGAAGCCGTCAGCGCGTTGCGGGAGGTTGAACAGGCGCTCACGCCGGAGAGCCCGCTGCAGTTTACGAAGTTCTTCGCGGTGGTCACCGGTAACGATGTCGCCAACGACCGTGTGGTGGCAGAGGCCTGCCGAGTGGCACGCGCGTCACAGCAGTCCGGATACGAAGCATGTCATGCGGCGCACGTGGCCGCGTGGCGGGAAAAGTGGTCACGGTCCGATGTGGTGATCGATGGTGATCCGGAGGCGCAGCAGGCGCTGCGTTACAGCATCTTCCAGCTTCTCATCACGGCGCCATGGCCGGGCAGTGGCTTGTCCATCCCGGCGCGAGCGCTGTCGGGTCAGGTCTACAAAGGCGCCGTGTTTTGGGACACGGAGATGTTCATGTTTCCGTTCTTCCTGCACACGCACCCGGCGGCGGCGACGGAACTGCTGCGCTACCGCGTGCGCACCTTGGATGGGGCTCGGCGCAAGGCGCGCACGGAAGGTCCCGGCTACCGCGGGGCGTTTTACGCCTGGGAGAGTCAGGAAACCGGCGACGACGCGTGCAGTTATTTTAACGTCGGCGACCCGACCACCGGACGCGATTTGCGCACGCACTTTCGCGACAAGCAGGTGCATATCAGCGGCGACGTCGCCATCGCGATTTGGAAGCACTTCGAGCACACCGGCGACGATACATTGCTGCGCGAGGGTGGGGCGGAAGTGATCCTGGAGTGCGCGCGGTTTTACGACTCCTACGCCTACTTCAAACGCGAGAAGCAGCGTTTCGAGATCCTCGATGTGATCGGCCCCGACGAATACCACGAGCGGGTGAACAACAACGCGTTCACCAGTCAGGTGGCGCGGGAAACGGTGCGCATCGCGTTGGCGGTGGTGGCGCATTTTCGTCAGCACCACCCGGCCGAATTGGAGGCTTTGCTCAAGCGCCTCGGCATGGCCGATGAACTGGCCTGCCTAGAAGATCTGGCGGCGAATCTGCACGTGCCGGAACCCGATCCACAGACCGGACTCATTGAGCAGTTTGAGGGCTACTTCAAATTGGATGATGTATCCGTCGACGCCGTGAAGGGAAAGCGCGTGCATCCCAACGAATACCTCGGTGCCGGACAGGGTTTGGCGGTGCCGACGCAGGTGATCAAGCAGGCCGACGTCGTCATGATGCTGAACCTCTTCAAGGACCGCTACGACGCCGATACGAAACGACGCAACTGGGAGTATTACGAGCCGCGCACCGAGCACGGGTCCAGTCTCAGCGCCTGCGCCTACGCGATGGTGGCGGCGGAGTTTGGCAACCTCGACTACGCCTACCGCTACTTTCTCAAGACCGCGAAGATCGACCTCGAAGCCGCCTACAAGGTATTTGCCGGCACGGTGTTCATCGGCGGCTCGCACCCGGCCGCGAACGGTGGTGCGTGGATGACGGCGGTGATGGGCTTTGGCGGCGTGCAAGCCGATCGCGATGGGCTCCATATTCGCCCGCGACTGTATCGGCAGTGGCAACGTCTCGCCTTCTCGCTGTGTTATCGCGGTGACGCTTTCCAGGTGGACATCACGCCGTCCAAGTTGACCGTGGCTGCCGACCCCGCGAATGCGCGCTTCCATACGCTCGACCTCGCGGGGGAAGCGGTGACCTGCCCCCCGGGCACGACCGTAACCGTGGCTTACTAACCCCTTTTTTCGTAAACCCCTTAGCTCGTATCATCATGTCCGTTTTGCGCCTTCCGCGACGCATAGCCGTTGCTCTGTCTGTTCTGTTCGCGGGAGTGAGCTCCCTCTTCGCCGCCGATCTGCCGCCCTATGGCGCCTACCTGCCGTGGACTACGGTTGAGGCGGAGGCGATGACCACCGATGGCGAACAGATTGGGCCGGGTTATGCGCCGCACACGATTGAAACCGAATCCTCGCATCAATGGGCGGTGCGTTTGTCCTCCGCTGGCAGCTTCGTCGAGTTCCAAGCTCCCGTTAGCGGTGACGCCTTGGTGCTGCGC
The DNA here is from genome assembly GCF_019679435.2 of Actomonas aquatica. Classification (NCBI taxonomy): domain Bacteria; kingdom Pseudomonadati; phylum Verrucomicrobiota; class Opitutia; order Opitutales; family Opitutaceae; genus Actomonas; species Actomonas aquatica. The sequence goes on along the minus strand of NZ_CP139781.1, from coordinate 2,890,820 downwards.
TACAATGTGCCGGACCAACCGCAGCGCACGACGCTGGTGCTTTCAGTCAATGACCAGATCGTGCGCACGATCCCGCTCAGCCCGCGCAACGTCTGGCTTTATGGCACGTATCCGTTCTCCAACGACGCGGCGAAGGGTAAGCCGCGCAACTTCTACGATGAGGTGCGAGTGCCGGGGGTGGTCATCGCGGCCGGCGATACGGTGCGTCTGGCCAAGGCGATCGTTGCGGATGACGTGCCGGTCGTGCTGGACCTCGTGGATATTGAAACCATGGGCGCGCCCGTGTCCGCCCCGGAGCAGGCGCTTGACGCACGTCAGTTTGGCGCGGTGGGGGACGGCGTGATCGATGACACCGGAGCGCTCCGCAACGCTATTGCAGAAGCCGCCGCCACCGGGCGTCCGCTGTGGGTGCCGGCCGGGCAATATTTGGTGACCGGAGATTTGGACGTGCCCTCCGGCGTCACCATCCAGGGAGCCGGCATGTGGTATACGACGTTTGTAGGTTCCCCGGCGCTCTACGATCAGGCCGATCGGCGGGTGCGGTTTAAACTCAAAGGGGAGGGCATGACCCTGGCCGACTTTGCCATCACTGGTGCGCTCAATTACCGCAACGACCAGGAGGAAAACGACGGCGTCGTCGGAGCCGGTTGTGCTGACGCCACGATCGCGCGCCTTTGGATCGAGCACACCAAAGCGGGCGCTTGGATCTACAACGGCGCGCGGCTCACCATCACGGGCTGCCGCTTCCGCAACCTGATTGCCGACGGCGTGAACCTCTGCGTGGCCACGACCGATTCCGTCATCGAAAACTGCAGCGCACGGGGCACTGGCGACGATTGTTTTGCGATTTGGCCGGCCCCGGCGGATCAGGGCTACGTCGACGAAAACATTGTGCCCGGCAACAACGTCATCCGGCACTGCACCGGCCAACTGACCTTCCTCGCGAATGGAGCGTCCGTTTACGGCGGCGCCAACAATCGCGTGGAGTTTTGCCACTTCACCGACATCGGGACCGGCTGCGGTATTCTCATCAGCACAACCTTTCCCACGGTCGATGAGGAGCGCGGCATCAACAACAACTTCAGCGGCACCACCGTGGTGCGCGACAATGTGCTCGAACGCTGCGGCGGCTACGATCACGGCTGGGCGTGGCGCGGTTCGATGCAGCTTTGCATGCACCACCAAAACATCGCGGGACTGCAAATCGAACGCATCAAGATCGTCGACAGCTTCTCCGATGGCCTCACGGTCGTCGGCCCCGGTTCCGTCGACGGCAAGGGCATCCTGAGCGACACCAAAATCTCGGCCCTATCGGTGGAAGGCGTAGGCCTCGGCACTGACTCGAGTCACGCGGTATTCGTGCGCGCTGATGCGCGCGGCGACCTGACACTCGAGGAGACCGCGACCGCCGTGGAGGTGCACAACGAGTCGGAGCATTTTGAGGTGCATCGCCCGTAGTCGCGCGCGCCTCGACGCCGCCTGCCAAACCATCCGACCGGGCCGCCGCGCCCGGTCTTTTTGTGCCCCTAGTTCTACTGAGTTACGTCGTTTTTCAGCCACGGATTCCACGGATATGCACGGATGGATATGCCCTGTTCCTCCAGAGTAGCTGCGCTTGAGCCGGAGGTGAAAGCGTGGCCCGAGTGCGACCATCCTGCGGACACAAGACTATTGAGCTCCGACCCACCCACCGGCACAGACACATTTTGGGCATTCTCCGGTTTCGATGACACGAATCCGTGTTTATCGGTGTGATCCGTGGCCCCTTTTTCCATCTAACGAATTAGAACCAGCCGGTTTACCCGGCAGTTTACGTAAACAGCAGATGGAGCTGAGTCCGCGCGAGGGGCGCGCCACAGTCTTCGCATTCTGCAGAACCTGCCGGTTCCCGCCGGCGGATGCATGAGCACTCAGGTCTCATTTCCTCCCCACCTTAACCCCAGGCCCGTGGGCTGACTCGATCACTGGATCGGCAGCGTGCGGGCCGGAAAAATCCCTAAACCCCCGCCTCTGATCGTCGTTTTGATTTCCGGTTAGTTACCCGTCCCCCTCTGCTCGGCCGCTCCTCGTGATTGGCCGACACCCCGCACCCCATATCCCGCCTCGCTGCCCGGCGTATTCAGTTTGTGATGACAACTGTTTCGCCGGAGCGGGTCGCCGATTTGGCCGTCGGATCTCCGGACGTTTCGCCAGCAGGTATCGGACGCATCGTGGCACTCCTAGCACCAATCAGCATACTCCATGAAAACCAAAGGTTCGTTTTATCACCGGATCATCAGTGGCGCCGTCGGCCTCACCGCCGCGCTGAGTCCACTGGCGCTCCGCGCGCAGGATGCGCCGGATCCGGCGTCGTCCGATGAGGAGGCCATTGTGGTCCTTTCGCCGTTTGAGGTGACGGCCGACTCCGATGTCGGTTACACTGCCTCCCAGACTCTCGCGGGCAACCGCCTCAACACCGAGCTGCGCGATATCGGCAGTGCGGTTTCCGTCGTCACCAAGGAGTTCCTCCAGGACGTCGGCGCGACCGACAATGCCTCCCTGCTGCAATACACCACCGGCACCGAGGTGAGTGGTTATCGCGGCAACTTCGCCGGCGTGGGCGACGCCGCCGCGCTCAACGAAGACACCATTCGCCCGAGCGAGAACAACCGCGTGCGTGGTCTCGCCGCCGCCGACAATACCCGCGACTTCTTCCGCTCCGACATTCCGTGGGACGCCTACAACGTTGATCGCGTCGATCTGCAACGCGGCGCCAACTCCATTCTCTTCGGTCAGGGCAGTCCGGCCGGTATCATCAACACGGGCCTCAAGAGCGCCCAGTTCCGCAACTTCGGCGAGGCCGAGTTCCGCGTCGGCAGCTACGGCACCATGCGCGCCACGCTCGACCTCAACCGCGAGCTGCTGCCGGGCCAACTGGCCGTGCGCATCAACGCGCTCACCGAGGACGAAGGTTTCCGTCAGGAAGAGGCCTTCTCGCGCGACGAGCGTCTCTACGCCGCGCTGCGCTACGAGCCGGAGTTTCTCAACCAGAACGGCCTGCGCACCACCTTCAAGGCCAACTACGAGACGGGTGAAGTGAACAGCAACAATCCGCGCTTCCTGCCGCCTTCCGATGCGATCACGCCGTGGTTCACCGAGTTGGGGCAGGCGACCTACAACCAGTTCCAAGCCTTCGACCATCTCTCCGGTCGGGCCAACCACGGCCAGTTCCGCGTGAACCTCGCCGCCGATGGTTCGCCGAATCCGGCTTACGAGCCCTACATCGGCACCTTCGGTTTCCCGTCCGCCCGCTCCGGGCCCGCCGTGTTCTTCAATGACGGGGTGCAAACCATGATGGTGACCGATGTGGTCGGCGCCTTCGTGAGCGGTGGCATCGGTTCCGATGGCGCGGTCGACGGCGGTATCGCCGCCATGCCGGACAATGGCTGGGTTTCGCTGCACGGCACCGCGCAGTGGGCGATCAACTCCGGCGCCGATTACTCCACCGCCGGTCTGTGGAAGAACAACCTCATGACCAACGACGGTCTCTTCGATTTCTATCACCATCTCATCGACGGTGACACGAAGCGCGAATGGCAGGACTTCGACGTGCTCAACCTCAGCCTCTCGCAGACCTACCTCAACGACCGCGTCGGAATCTCGCTCGACTACTCGAACGAAAACTACGCCAACGGCCAGAACGCCCTGTTGCCCGGCGACGTGCGCCTGCAGGTCGACCCGATGGCGGTTTACGGCGACGGCAGCCCGAGCGCCACCGAGCCTTACTCCGATGGCACGCCCAACCCCAATGTCGGTCGCGCCTTTGTCTCGACCAACAACGCCTGGTCCAACCGCTCCTACGACGCCGACCGCGAGTCGCTGCGCGCCACCGCCTTTGCCAAGTATGACTTCACCGAAGGCCGCGACACCTGGCTGAGCAACCTGCTCGGTTCGCATACCTTCACCGGCCTGCTCGCCGAAGACACGGTCGAATCCGACAGCCGCCAGTGGCAGCGCTACGGCATCTTCGACGACGCCTTCTATCAATTGGCCGGCCTCCCGAACGAGCGCTTCAACGGTTCGCTCACGCCAACCCAGATCGTTTACCTCGGCGACTCCCTGCTCGGGCAGTCGATGGACACCGCCAATCTCCCCGTCGTCACCGGCAACGTCGTGATGACCGGCGGTCCGATCACTTACTTCGATTCCACCTGGAACAGCGCGATCGATCCGAGCACGCCGTGGAACAACAACTTCTATCAGCCGGGCAGCGCCGAATACAGCTCCACCGAGGCGGAGAACCCGGCCAACTACGTCGGCTGGACCACGACGAACCTCAACATCGTCGACGCCAACGCCTCCGCGGCCAACCGCGACCGTCTCACCACCCGCGCCACCCTCAACAAGGCCACGACCGATTCGCAGGCCCTCGTGTGGCAGGGCAAGATGCTCAACAACGCCATCGTCGGCACTTACGGCTGGCGCAAGGACATCGCCAAGTCCTGGGCCTTCGACATGTCGCCCAACGACTTCGATCCCAGCCAGGATCGCGGTGCGGTGGACCTGAGCGACAGCTACTACCACCTGCCGACCAACGGCGCCCGCGCCGAGGTGCAGTCGCGTTCCTACAGCATCGTTGCCCACGTCGATGACCTTCCGGTGCTCGACCGCCTGATGGACCGCATGCCGTTCAACCTCAGCCTGTATTACAGCCAGTCGACCAACTTCAAACCGGACTCCTCCCGCGTCGACATCTACGGCGAGTCGCACCCCGCACCTTCCGGCAAGACCGTCGACCGCGGTGTCCGCATCGAGACCAAGGACGGCAAATACTCCCTGCGCGTAAATCGGTATGTAACTTCCAACTACAACGCCACCAGCACGCAGATCAACGCCGCCGCCATCGGCAGCTGGATGCAGCTCACGCAGAACTACGCCAACGTCTTCGAATACAACATTCGTCCGTGGGGTTACGACGCCACCATCGCCGGTCAGACGGCCAACGACGAAGACATCACCGATGGCGCCACCGGCATCTGGGAACCGATGCGTTACAACTTCCACCTCTTCAACGACGGCCGTCCGCTGCGCCCCGGTGACATCGTGTCGGCCGACGGCTCCTGGGTCGTGTCGCCGTCCCTCGAAGCCGAAGTCATCAACGCCGTGCGCACCTTCCAGCGTGCCGTGGATCCGCGCTTCTGGGATGCCTGGCGCATCGACACCTTCGGCGACTTCGGGCCCTCCACGCACGAAGTCACCTACAGCGTGCCGACCGGCTTCGCCATCATTGAAGACAACGTCTCCAAGGGGTGGGAGATCGAGCTCGCCGCCCAGCCGACCGACAACTGGCGCGTGGCCTTCAACGCCAGCAAGACCGACGCCCGTCGCACCAACGTGGGCAACGCGCACATCCGCGAGTTCATGACCCTCGTGGCCGACTCACTGCGCATCGCCGACGGCAACGGCGTGGGCCGCCTCCAGCACTTCTGGGGCACCGAAGACGTCGTCACGGCGGGCAAGAACTGGTTCGACGGCGAAGGCCTCGCCGGCGCGCCGGGTTCCGAATGGCGCCTCGCTCAGCTCGTGGAAAACACCACGGTGCCGGAACTGCGCGAATGGCGCACCAACCTGATCACCAACTACAGCTTCTCCGAAGGCCGCCTCAAAGGCTTCAACGTTGGTGGTGGCCTGCGTTACCAAAGCAGCGTGATCATCGCCTACCCGCCGATGGGTGATCCGACCGATCCGACGACGGTGGAGTATAACCTCGCCGCTCCGGTGAAGGGCCCGGCCGAAACCAACGTCGACCTCTGGCTCGGCTACCGCCGCAAGCTGACCGACCGCATCGACTGGCGCGTGCAGCTGAATGTCTACAACGCGTTCAGCGGCGACAATAAGCTCATCCCGATCTCGGCCCAGCCGGACGGCAGCTTCGCCGCCTACCGCATCGCCCCGAAGCGCAGCTGGACCCTGTCCAACACCTTCGAGTTCTAAGCCCAGGTCGATTCCCCGCGAATCATCCTCCCCCCCGCCGGGCGCCTCCCAAGGCCGCCCGGCGTTTTCGTTTGGAGGGCATGCAACGAAGCGTTCCGAGCCTGACGTCCATAGTTCGGCGATGCCCACGGGGAAACCGCGCCACGAACCGAGCCGAGCCGCACGGAGAGGATTTCAAAACGAGGTGGGCGTGCCTCTTGGTCCGGCCGCTGCAGACCAGGGCCGCTTTCCGAGCCCCGAGTTGGAGTCGGATTGGAGCATTGAACTACAACCCCACAAAGCCTGACCCCTCCCGGCTGATCCTGACCCCTCCCGGCTCTCCCCGGCTTCGCGCTACAAATGTAGGGGAATTACCTGATTCCGACTCGCCAAAGCGGTTCGAATCGAGCAGCTTCTGCTGCCGTTGCAGGCTCACTGGCCTCCGCGTCCGCAACACTAGACTCGGCATGACGCTTTCCCATGCACGATCCGCACTACCATCTCTGCCAGTTCCCTCCTCTGACCATTGAGTTCGGTCAAGGGGTTTCAGCTCTCTCCCAAAACAAATGCTGCAGAAGCGAGGACTACAAGTTAGGCTGCTATGTTGATAGTGACGGCATCAGCCCTTTGCCAGCCCTCCAATCAAGCTAATGATCTATGCTTCAACAAACTCTAGGTCCTGATAGTTTGTTAAAGGTCATTTCGAGGAATGACGTGCAACGCTGGGATTTATGGTCTCGGTCCAGCGAGATCGACTCAGTGATGCGTTCGATGTTTCTTGCCCTCGAAAAATCCTCGTTCCGTATAGATGGCATATCTATGAGTTCCCATAATGGGAACACCACAATCAAGCTCAACCAGGCTAAAGATCATTTTGGTCTCAAGCTCATCGATCGGCACCTGAGAAGAATCTACAAAGTTGTTCAGTCAGATCGGAATCGTATCATCCGCGAGATTCGCGCGCTACTTGGCGATGGTGGGCAGCTTTCTATCATTAGAGAAGATGTCAGAGCCTTCTACGAAAGCATAAGGTTCGAGAAGCTGATAGAGAAGCTACGGAGTGACATGCTCCTTAGCAATCGCAGCCTATCAATGATTGAATCACTTAATGGGAAACTGCTCGAAAATGGCAATTCGGGACTTCCAAGGGGAATTGCGCTAAGCGCGACATTGTCAGAGCTCTACATGGAGCCCTTTGATCGAGCCATTCAAGCGATGCCGTGCACCTTCTACTTTGCGCGATATGTTGATGACATCGTAGTCCTTACCGATTCTGAGTCCGTCAACGACGTTAAGCATTTCATTGCCGAAGAGCTACAGAAGCTTGAGCTTGAACTGCGAAATGATGGAACCCGGAGTCTTGTTTGTGATGTGAGAAGCGCAGATTTCTCCTACCTAGGATACCACTTCAAAACAGTTTCTACCGGAAGCAATGCGCCGAAAGTCATCATTTCGATCTCGAAAAATAAAATCAATAAGGTCAAGCGGAGGATTATCAAGTCATTTATCGCTTTTGAAAATGACGGCGACTTCTCAACCCTGCTTGCGCGGTGCAGATATCTCTCGTGTTCAAAGATTGTGAAGAAGAGCGATACCGGTGATGTCCTGTCGGGGTTGAAATACAATTACCGTTATATTAGTTCGCTGGAGAAACTGAAAGTCTTCGATGGATTCATGAATAAGATACTTTCCGGTGGCACGAGATTTGGAAGCAGGTTGACAGCCGATCAGAGAGACCGCCTTCGAAGGATCTCATTTTACCGCGCATCGCGAGACGGAACTGTTGTCAGTTACACGAGGAGGAAGGTCAACCGGCTGAAGCAGGCATGGTCAGATGAGTAGCATTCAACAAATTAACAAGAATGATGCGCTTCGTCCCTTGCTTACCGAAGTGCTTCCTTACGAGATCCCGCTTTGGTTCTCGAATACCTTGATTCATCAACGAGCAACCAGAAATCGGAACTTTTTAGAGAAGTTGTTCACTGGATCCCTCGGAGCTCTCAAGCCACTCGATTATCGTATTAAGCGGACCAACTCTGGGTTGAGAACCTTGTCGATCATGCATCCCGTTGCACAGCTCGAAGCTTGTGATTTTTACGAGTCCTTTGGCGACTTGATAACCTTCTATTGCCGAAAGTCGCAGTGTTCGCTTCGATTTCCCTCGAAGATCGCGAGCTCTTTCAAAAGTAAGAACCCCACTGGTGAATCGAATTCACCACTCGGAGTAGAAGAGGAGGGGAGAGACAGCATTCAATGTAGTTCCTACTTCGCCTACGGTAGGTATTCCTTTCTTTTTCGTTTTTACGAGTCATACGAATACCAGACTCTTGAGAAACGATTCCGGAGGATGTCCCAGGTGGACGTTGCTAAGTGCTTTAACGGAATCTACACTCATTCGATCAGCTGGGCGACAAAGAGCCGAAGGGTCGCAAAGCGCGACAAAGCTAAAAAGGGCGGATTTGACCGAAGATTCGACCAACTGATGCAAAACAGCAACTATCGGGAAACTAACGGCATAATTATTGGCCCTGAAATGTCTCGAATTTTTGCTGAAATTATTCTTCAGGAGGTCGATGTTCGTGTGATTCGAAAGCTATCAAGTTCTAAAATAGAACAGAATAGGGACTATGATTTTCGGCGATATGTAGATGATTACTTTATCTTCACTAATGGTGAGGGTGTCTACGGTAGATTTATTCAGGCCCTTGAAGAGGAGTTGGCGTTTTTCAAGCTTCATTTGAATGAAGCGAAAACTAATCAAATTGGGCGCCCGTTCATTACTAACATCTCTATGTTCAAGCACGAGGTTTCTTCGCATTTGGACAAATTCTACTCTAGGCGCGTAAATGGCGATAACCTGCCAACTAGGGTCGGAAACCCCTCGCGTGCAGCCAACCGTGCAATTTCAGACATTAAAGGTGCTCTTAGGAAGCATGATGTCCAGTATGCAAGCGTCTCAAACTATTTGCTTTCGGTAATTCAGAAAAAGATTGCGCAGTTTATTCGAGTTGTCGCCAAGGCAAATGAACGAGGTGAGCCAACTCGGGATAGCTTCATGTGGTTACTCGTCGATCTTGATTTGATTTTCTTTATACACGCGATGGACCCGCGCGTTGTTCCAACTGACAAGGTAGCGAAAATTGTTAAAGCGGTAGTTGATTCATCTGCAGTCCACTTTTCTGATGGCGAGGAAACTATTCAGAAGAAGATTTTTGATCTCGGAAGAAAATCTATTGAGATTTTCGACGATGGAAATAATCTTGATTTCTCGGTGGAGATTTTGAACATCCTCCTAATCCTCTCCGCGTTGGATGAACGGCATAGGCTACCTCCCAGCTTTCTTGAAGAGCATTTTGTTGCTCATATTCGCCGCTTTGACTACACTAATATTGAAAGCTATGATTCCAACGGGGGCTATTACTTTCTTTGGGTAACCATTGTATTATACATTGAAAGCCAGGTTAGCTACGATCAGCTACGGGGCGATCTTGTGGATATAGGATCAAAAATCGTTGGTCATTGCCCAATTGGGCTACGGTCGACAGAGACGCTTCTGTTCTTTCTTGACTACATTTCCTGCCCTCTGGTCCCTGAGCCTGACCGGGTTCGTCTCGCGGAAAAAATTATTAGTAAAGAGAATCTGAGCACTACAGCAGCTCGCCTGATAAATGAGTTCAGTGGCAGGGGTATTACCGTCGATTGGAACGATCGTAGTTGGTTAGAGAATAATCTCTTGAAAAGAGAATACATCCTCGCATACGAGTAGTTTCAGCCACTCGGCTTCCGACGTTATTTTTCTTCAGAGGACGATGCTTAACCGCTTCAGAATCGGTTGGGGGAGCAATCCCACACACGATGGTTGGCGGCTGAGTGGCGCTTTTTTATTTAAAGGCAGGCCAAAGACGGCAGAAGCGGTGTCATGTCGTCGTTGGTCAACAAGTGACTCCGGACCGAAGGGTCTGGTAGAAATAGAACAACGCGATACCAGCGATTGGGAAGAATATCCACTTTGGCGGTCGTCCCTGCGCCGGATAAGGGGTCAGGCCTGAATGGCGCTTAGTTAGAGGGGGTGGTCGTCTATTTCTGTCGCCGAGATATGGATACGCGCATTTGACGCCGTGGTTTGGTCATCAGTTGGTAGACTTTGGAGCCGCGTAAGGGGTCAAGCCGCGTAAAGGGTCAGGCTTTGTAGTTTGTAGGTCCATGCTTCAAACGGGGCCGGCATGGGGTCAGGCTTTGTAGTTTGTAGGTCCATGCTTCAAACGGACTCCAACTCGGGGCTTGGAAGGGCTCTGGTCTGCAGCGGCGTGACCGGGGTTCACCCTCCTGGTCTTGAAATTCCCTCAAGGTGGTTTGGTTCGATGCATGGCGCGGCTTCCCCATGAGCATCGCCGGACTACGGACCTTAGTTCTACTTAGTTAGATGAAATAGGGGGCCGGAAAGGGGTCAGGAAAGGGGTCAGGCTTTGTAGTTTGTAGGTCCATGCTTCAAACGGACTCCAACTCGGGGCTCGGAAAGGGCCCCGGTCTGCAGCGGCGTGACCGGGGTTCACCCCCGTGGTCTTGAAATTCCCTCAAGGTGGTTTGGTTCGATGCATGGCGCGGCTTCCCCATGAGCATCGCCGGACTACGGACCTTAGTTCTACTTAGTTAGATGAAATACGGGCCACGGATCACACCGATAAAACACGGATTTTTGCCATCGAAACCGGAGAAAGCCTAAAAAGCGTCTGTGCCGGTGGGAGGCCTGGGGAGCCGGAAAGGGGTCAGGCTTTGTAGTTTGTAGGTCCATGCTTCAAACGGACTCCAACTCGGGGCCCCGGCGGGCAGGAAGGGCGTGAAAAAAGCCCGCCTTCGCACGAGGCTATGGCGGGCAATTTTTGGCTTAGCCAAAAATTGGTGGAGTCGGCCGAAGCCGTGGCGAAGGCGGATGGAGGTGGCGGGAATTGTCCAGCCCGGCGGCAGCCGGGCTAAGCTTGACACCCGCGTGGGCGCGGAGCGCCCGGGACGCGGCTCGATTCTCGCCGTCGCGAGGGGCACGAGGGGCGTTAAATAAAAAGCCCGCCTTCGCACGAGGCTATGGCGGGCAATTTTTGGCTGGGCCAAAAATTGGTGGAGGTGGCGGGAATTGAACCCGCGTCCCTCTGGCCTTCTCGGCCCGCATCTACCGGCATAGGTTCAGTTTGATCTCGCTGACGTCAGGCAGTGAACCCAGCCAAAACGTCAGCCAACCCCCGGGTCGAAGATACGACGCAAACTCCGCGGGCCGCAGAATGCGCTATACCTGATGTCGGCGATCACGTCAGCTATCAGGCGTCACTGGGCGATCGTCGCTACGTTAATTAAGCAGCGAGGGGCATTTCTTCGTAGGTGCCATTTATTATGGTTCGAAGGAGGTTTAACGAGAGACCTTCATGCTCGGCCGGCAGCGAGACAATCCAACCAAAGGTCGAATCCAGAACACCCCCAGAAATCTGGGTGTGATTCGCGCATCACCTGGAGAGGTTTCGCGGAACCACGTGTTCGATTGAGAGCTCGCTCAATCAAAGAACGGATCGATCACTGTGCGGCCCCCGCGTTCGATTGCAAGTGCGCCGATGGGGTCAACCGGGGGACGAAGCGGGGACTTTTGGCGTGCAAGGTTTGCAATAGAGGTATTTCCCTAGGCGAGTCTTGCTTTCCGACTCCGACATCAAGCGTTTCAGCACTGCGTGCGTGGAACTCTACCGACCTGGCTTGGGCAAAGGTAACTATGCCGAAAGGTCCTTTGCCTTTTTGGAGAAACTGGTGGCCTCCGATTTGATCGCGTTTGGTTCGCTCAATACGGCGGCGGCGAAACTCGATATCGGCTTTAACCACACGGTGCCGCAGCTCGATCGGGCGATGGAGGCCTTTGGGGCGTTGATGAAAAAATATCCGCTCTACTGCTGGGACTTTTCGATCAACGACGGAAAGCCTTTCACGCGCAGCGACTTTTTCTCCCGGCGGGAGTTTAAGCAGCTCGATATTTTTGCGGAGGTTTACCGCATGCTTGGGATCGATGATCACTGCGCGGTGTTTGTGCCGGGCACGTCCGGTGAGGTGTGTTTTTTCGGCATCGAGCGGCACAAAGGCGCGGACTTTTCCAGCGAGGATCGGGACCTGTTGGCTTTGGCGCAGGATCACCTGGGCAATGCCCGGGAACTGGCCAAGTCGCGCGACGCCGTGCTGCAACGCGGCGCGTCGCCAGAGCCGCTGCACCGAGCCGGCTTGACGGTTCGCGAGGCCGAGGTGCTGGCATGGTTGGCGGAAGGGAAAACCAACGAAGAGATCGCCATCCTGCTCCGCCTGCAGCTCTACACCGTGAAGGGTTACGTGAAGACGATCTTCCAGAAGATCGGCGCGCCCAACCGGCTGGCGGCGGCGCTGTGGGCGTTGCGGATCTGTCGCCAGGATGAGACGCGTGGTATGGGCTCGACATCGCCGTTTGTGACGGTGCCGGTGATCACGCAATCGGCGTCCTGAGGGCGCGGTTGACGCGGAGTTCCGGGGAGGGGCGGGAGTGATCCCCCCAAGGAGGGGTGGTCTCTTTGCCCTCAGTTTGTAGTATAGGCTCTGCCAAGTGCTGCCCCGCTTCTCTCCACTTCTATCCTCGCTTGCTCCGGCCGAACGCTGTGTTCGGCGCGGACGTGTCGCTTTTTGATCATGTCGATCCGTCGCGCGGAGTTTGAGCAAGCGTTTGAGGTCCAGGCTTTGGAGCCGCGGATCATGCTCTCCGCCGATGGCTTCGGCGGCGGCGCTGCGGCGGCGCTGCTCGATGGCGCCGATGCCGGTGCGCGGGTGGAGGTGCTGGCGCAGCCGGATGATTTTTCCGGCGATCTCATGGCCGCCCTGACAGGTGAGCATGGCGATGATTTTGGGGATACCGCTGAGGCGATCCCGTTGGTGGTCGCGCCGGCGGGGGGCGTCTGGGTCAACCCGGCGGGCGGTGATTGGAACGATCCGTCAAATTGGGAGAACGGCCTCGTGCCGGTGGCAGGTGACGATGTGGTCATCACCGGTGTGGGACCGGAGGCGAGTGTCACGCTCAACGGCAACACGGCCGCCCTCGCGAGTCTCACGCTAGAAAACGGCACGATTCTGGTGATAAACGGCGCGCTCAATACGGTGGAGCTTACCGTCAATACCGGTAGCCAGCTCGTGCTGACCTCCGGGGACAGCACGATCACCGGTGATGTGCATTTTGACAGCGACACGCGGTTTGAGCTGCTGGAAGAGGGCGCGAGTCTGACGTGGTCCGGAGCTACCTGGAGCCAAGGCGGATTTGCCCACGTGAATACTGGCACGACCTTCACCCAGACGACCGGCGTGCTCACGACGAGTTTGGTCGAGCAGTTTGCGATCAGCGGTGCCTATGTCATGAGCGGCGGAGAGTTGGTGGTGCAGACCGGCGAGGTGAATCTCTACCACGATTCCACGCTCGATGTGACCGATGCGGTGGTGACTTTGAGCAACGCTACTCTGGCGGCGTTCAACGAGTCCGTCGTCACCTTCAACAACAGTGTTCTGCGGGGCGAGGGCACCTACCGACTCAACCAACGGCTCGAGTTCGCCGACTCCATCCTGCGTCCCGGTGGAGTGGATACGGCGGGCACAATCGACATCGTTTACGGTGAAGACGAAGTGCCCGGAGTGCTGGATCTCATCGGTGCCTGGAGCATCGAACTCGAGGTGTTTGGCACCGGTGATTTTGACCAGGTCTCCATCGCGGGCACGGTGAATGTTGAGACCGACGCCGGTGGTGTGGTTACGCTCGACGCGTCCGCGGCCGACTTTGGGGACACGCTGCACGAGACGTTCTTGGGCAATCTGCTCACCATCACCGGAGAGCTCCCCGTCGGCGCACCGTCGTTCGCTATCCTGCCTGGGACCAACCAAACGGTGACGGCGACCTGGGAGTCCGGTGCGCTGACCGTGCTGACTTACCTGCCGCTCACCGCGACGTGGATCAGTCCTGCCGGCGGCGATTGGAGTGACCTGGCCAACTGGGCCAATGGTCATCTGCCGACGGCGGGTGATGAGGTCATAATCACCGGTCTCGCCGCCGATGCGGTCATCACGGTCGATAACCTTACCTTGGATTTGACCGCGCTGGCGCTTGATGCGGGCACCCTGGCCTTGGTCAACGGTGCGACCTTGAATATGGGCGCCGGTGGCATGCTCTCGCTTCAGGGGCTGAGCCTCACTGGGTCTTTCCTTAACCTGAGTGAGAATGCCGTGGCTGCCATCGCGGGTGATTTCACCGCCGCGACGCACTCGCAGATTTTGGTGCGGGATTCGGCCCGGTTGTATCAGACGGAGGGGACGTGGCGTTTCAACGACGAGGCGTTCATGCAGCTCACCAACGATGCCAGCTTCGAGCAAATTGACGGGCTCTTCGCGGCCAACGACGCCTCGGTGCTGCGGATCGAGGATGCGGCGATTTGGACGCTGAGCGGCGGTGAATTCCGTTTGGCGGGCACTGCCAGTGCCGAGCTCTTTGGCACGGCGGCCCTGATGATCAGCGGTGGCGTCTTGAATCTGCGCGATACGGCCTCACACCTGCGTGCGGCCGCGGCGATCGACTTTAGTGCCGGCACGCTCACGGGCCAAGGCCGACTCACGGCCAACGGCGGCATTGGGATCGGCGGCCTCATCGCGCCGACCGGGGCCCTGACCATCGATGGCGGTCAGGCGATCACCTTCACCGGCACATGGGGCATCGAGCTCGACGTGCTGGCGGTCGACACCTTTGACGCCCTGTCGCTCACCGGGGCAGTCACGTTCGGTAGTTCCGGCGGCATCACGCTGAACGCCAATGATGCCGACTTCAGCGACACGAGCGAAGGCACTGCGATTGTCGGCATGGTGGTCATCAATGGATCCCTCATCGGCGATCCGGCAGATATTCAGGTGATCGTAGGTGCCGAATTCAGCGTCGAGGCGGCGTGGCAGGGGACGACCTTCAACGTAGTCACGGTGGGTGGACAGCCGGCCGACACTACCGCGACCGTGGTCGGCGACGGTCTGGGGGCGGCGAGCACCACGCTGCAGACGATGTTGAACGACTTCGATCTCACCGGGGCCACCTTCACCGTGCCCACGCTGCCGGCGGAGCTGGACGACCTCTTTGATCTTAGCGCGCTCGCGGGATCGCTGGCGCTGCCGACTATCAGCGGAGCCACCGACCTGGCTTCGACGATCACGGCCTTGGAAAACGCCGGCTATTCGGTCGATACCAGCGCGCCGGGCGTGGACTTCGTCGCCACCCTTGACCGCACCGTGGCGACGGATCGGTCGCTCGCGGCGGGATTTGCCAACGCCTGGGTGGAGCCGAGTGATCTCTTCGCGGGCTTTGCCGACGAGGCGAGTTTGACCGCGGTGCTCGATCTGGTGGCCACCCTGGTGCAGCACGTCGTCTTCGAGCTGCGCGACGGTGCCTTCAATCTGTTGTCCGATACCTACCTGGCGTTGGCCTTGGCCGGCGGCGCGACGCTGTCGGGTTCTTTGCGCCAAGGCGGACGCACCGTGAATGTCACCGGCACGACCACGGTGGGCACGGAGGTGCGCTTGCATTACGATAGCGGCGGCACGACGGCGACCGCTGCAGGCACGGTCGACACGCAGTTCGCGGTGACCTCCGGTCCGCTGCAGCTGGCCTATACCAACGCCTATGCGCTCTCGCGCGATTCGGGCACGCTGGTCACGATCGTGGGCGGCACGCCCGGTTTGAGCGCGCAACTGAGTTTGCCGGAGGTGGCCGGGGGCGACCTCAACCTCACCGGCACGCGGGCGGGCGACGGTCTGAGTTGGACCTTGGCCGGCAGCGGCAGTGCGACCTCCTGGCTCGGCTTCGATGTCGCGAGTTGGAGCTTCGCGGTCGATCTGAGTTCCGCCACGTTTAACGGCAGCGGCAGTTTCGACACCGCACTCGACGTGCTCAGTCATGTCGGGATCGCGCCGACGGTGAGTCTGGGCGCGACCTTCGATCAGGACCAACTCGCCTTCACCGGCACGTATTCCAACGACCTCGTCGCGATCACCAATCCCGCCGGAGGCACCTATCTGAGCATCGCCGATTTCAGCGCCAGCATTTCGGCGATCAGCGACCTCAACGCCGGCACGTGGTCGGGCGCGCTGACCTTCAGCGGCGGCGACAGCACCTTTGGTCCGGACGGGGCGCCCTTCACCGCCAGCATCACCGATGGTGACGATGCCGACTCGATCGCGGTCGCCGGCAGCTTCAATTTTGCCACTCAGGAATTCTCCACCACCGCCGACCAGTTTGAGGTCGTCGCGGAGAATATCGTGCGGGTGGCCGCCGCCGGTGTCGTGTTGCGGCACGAACGCAACGTGACCGACGAGCAGGAGCTCGTCTCGATCGAGAACGTTACGGTGGAACTTCTTTTCCTGACCAGCGCCCCGAGCACCGGCCCTCCGAGTCTGACGGCTGCCAACCTGTCGCTGCGCACCAATGGCCTGACGATCGGATCCGGCAGCCTGAACCTGGACAGTGTTTCCATCGGCTCGACCCTCTCCCTCAGTGGAGTGTCGCTGAGCTTCAACAGCTTCTCCTTCCTCGATGGTGCGGTCTCCGCCGATAGCGTAACGCTCGCGGCCGACGCTGCCGTGCTTTTCCCGGACGGCGAGATCTTCACCGCCTCGGCCACCAACCTGAGTGGCACCTACGACTTCAGCGTGGCGAATGATCGCTTGGCGCTGACCGCCGACACCTTCGCTTTCGCGATCGACGGTTTGGTTGATTTCCAAGCCTCCGGCATCTCGATCCGTCCCGAGGGTGATACCGTTTTTGCTGCGGCCAACCTGACCGCCAACCTGCCGGCCTTTGGCATCACCGGCGAAATCACCGGGCTCGAGATCGCCAGCGATGGCACGCCTTCGGCGGTGGGCTTCACGTTGGACACCGTCGGCCTCACCGAGCGACTCGAGCTGGGCGGACTGTTGCCGCTCGGCATCACGGGCATCGCGGTCGACTTCCTCGGCGACACCAATGGCAATGGCGTGCGCGACGTGGGCGAGACCTTCCGGCTCGACTCCTTCGACCTCACCGTCACCGGAACCTTCGACTTCAGCGTGCTGAGTGCGCTGCCCTTCACTCCGATCGTGGAGGTGGGGGCGGAGACCTTCGATGACGGCACCGACGCCTTTGCCGTCACCCTGCGGGTCGTTGAGGGCTCATTCCAAATTTGGCAAACGGAGAGCATCACGCTCGGCGTGGGCGATCTGCAGATCGGCGACCTGGTTTCCATCGATGGCCAGATCACGCTGGGCGGTTACACCGACGGCGTTTGGGTCGGTGACTTCGGCGGCACGCTCACGGTGGCGTCCCTCAATGAGACCGTCACTGGCTCGGCGAGCGCGACGGTCACCGGATCGCTTGATGCCGAGACGGGCACCCTCACGGTCAACACCGGCGCGACGCTTGACCTCGGCATCGGCTCGACCATCGCGTTCACCGACACCGCGCTCACTGCCAACTTCACCATCGCCCCGACGGAGAGCGATGGCATCGCCCTCAGCTTTAGCACCACCACGGCCTCGATTGGCACGCTGACGGTAGGGTCACTCTTCACTGCCAGCAACGTGACCGCGGGACTCACCGGCCTGACGGTGAGCGGCAGTGGGGTGGGGCTCGGTTCGATCAGCCTGAGCGCGGGTGCGGCGACGCTGCTGCCGGGCAACAGTCTGGGCATCACCGCGACAACCACCGGCTTCTCGGGCAGCTATGACTTCAGCACCGATCCGGATACCTTTGAGCTGACTGCGGCGACGGTGGACTTCGCGCTCGCGGGCAAAGTTACCTTCAGTGCGACGGGTGTGAGCCTCACGCCCAACGATGCAGTGATCATGGCGGTCGCGTCGGTTGACGCGAGCCTGCCGGGTCTCGGCGTGAGTGGATCGATCACCGGCTTTGAGCTCGCGGCCGACGGCACACCGACGGCGACCAGCATCACATTGGATACGTCTGGTTTGGCGGACAGCCTCGGGCTGGGCGGCGTGTTGCCGTTCAACATCGCGACCATCGCGCTGACGCCGCCGGCGGAAGGGGAACGGGTCGGCTTCGACAACTTTGACCTCACGGTCACGGGCACGATCGACTTCAGTGGATTGAGCGGCCTGCCGTTCACGCCGAGCATCACGATTGATGGGCAGACCTCGCGCAGTGATGACGAGACGGCGGCGGAGTTTAGCTTCACGGTGCGGCTCGATAGTGGCGATATCCAGATTTGGGATACACCCACCATCAGCCTGGGTATCGAGGGCCTGCAGATTGGCAGCCTGTTGGAGATCGATGGCAGTGTGACGTTGGGCGGTTACACCGACGGTGTGTGGGGCGGAACCTTCGCTGGTGCGCTCACGGTCACGTCGCTGAACGGCACGGTGACCGGCAGCGCCTCGGCCGCAGTGACCGGATCGGTCGAGGTGAGCACGGGCACCATCACGGTGAACACCGCCGCGACGCTCGACCTCGGCATCGGCACCACGATCACGCTTGGTGGGGCGGTCGCCACGACGAACTTCACGATCCGCGACGACGAGACCGACGGCGTGGTGTTCAGCATCGTCGAAGCCAACCTCGCCATCGGCACGCTGACGGTCGGGTCACTCTTCAGTGCCAGCAACGTGTCGGCGGGGCTGACCGGCCTGACGGTGAGCGGCAGTGGGGTGGGGCTGGGCTCGATCAGCCTGAGTGCGGGTGCGGCGACGCTGCTGCCGGGTAACAGCCTGGGCATCACCGCGACGACCACGGGCTTCTCGGGCAGCTACGACTTCAGCACCGAACCGGACACCTTTGAGCTGACTGCGGCTACGGTGGACTTTGCGCTCGCGGGTAAAGTGACCTTCAGCGCGACCGGCGTGAGCCTTACGCCCAACGATGCGGTGATCATGGCGGTGGCTTCGGTTGAAGCGAGCCTACCGGGTCTTGGGGTGAGTGGATCGATCACCGGTTTTGAACTTGCTGCCGACGGCACGCCGACGGCGACCAGCATCACATTGAATACGTCCGGCCTGGCGGACAACCTGGGGTTGGGTGGCGTGTTGCCGTTTAACATCGCGACCATCGCGCTGACGCCGCCGGCGGAGGGCGAACGAGTCGGCTTCGACAACTTTGACCTCACGGTCACCGGCACGATCGACTTCAGTGGCTTGGGCGGCCTGCCGTTCACGCCGAGTATCACGATTGATGGGCAGACCTCGCGTAGCGATGACGAGACGGCGGCGGAGTTCAGCTTCACGGTGCGACTTGATAGCGGCGATATCCAGATTTGGGATACGCCCACCATCAGCCTGGGCATCGAGGGACTGCAGATCGGCAGCCTGCTGGAGATCGACGGCAGCGTGACGTTGGGCGGTTACACCGACGGCGTGTGGGGCGGAACCTTCGCGGGTGCGCTCACGGTAACGTCGTTGAACGGCACGGTGACCGGTAGCGCCTCGGCTGCAGTGACCGGCTCGGTCGACGTGAGCACGGGCACCATCACGGTGAACACCGCCGCGACGCTCGACCTCGGCATCGGCACTACGATCACGCTGGGTGGGGCGGTCGCCACGACGAACTTCACGATCCGCGACGATGAGACCGACGGCGTGGTGTTCAGAATCGCCGAAGCCAACCTCGCCATCGGCACGTTGACGGTAGGGTCGCTCTTCAGTGCGAGCAACGTGACTGCGGGACTTACCGGCCTGACCGTGAGCGGCAGTCGGGTGGGGCTGGGTTCGATCAGCCTGAGCGCGGGTAGCGCGACGCTGCTGCCGGGCAACAGCCTGGGCATCACCGCGACGACCACGGGCTTCTCGGGCAGCTACGACTTCAGCACCGATCCGGACACCTTTGAGCTGACCGCCGCAACGGTGGACTTCGCGCTCGCGGGTAAGGTTACCTTCAGCGCGACCGGCGTGAGTCTCACGCCCAACGATGCGGTGATCATGTCGCTGGCTTCGGTTGAAGCCAATCTGCCTAGCCTCGGCGTGAATGGTTCGGTCACGGGGTTTGAACTCGCCGCCAACGGCACGCCGAGTGCGACCAGCATCACGCTAGACACCTCGGGTTTCGCGGAAGACCTCCAGCTGGCCGGACTGTTGCCGCTGAACATCACGCGCGTCGCATTGGCCGGGCTCGGGGAAGGGGAGCGGATCACCTTCGAGGACTTCAACCTCTCGGTGGCGGGCACCCTGAACTTCGGGCTGTTCTCGGCCCTGCCGTTCACCCCCTACATCGTCATCGGGGATCAGACCTCGCGCAGCGATGATGCGACGCCGGTCGAGTTTGCCTTCACGGTGCAGGTGGAAGAGGGCGTCCTGCATATCATCGAGTCGCCCACGATCACCTTGGGCATCGAGGAGCTGCGGATTGGCAGTCTGCTGCAGATCGACGGCAGTGTCACTCTGGGCGGCTATTCGGCGGGCGTTTGGTCGGGCACCTTGGGCGGAGCGCTCACGTTGACCTCATTGCGGCCCCCGGCAAACAACGCCGCCAGCGCACCGACCTCGACCACCGTCGACGTGAGTGGCGCCCACGACGTGGCGGCGGGCACGCTGCAGCTCAGCCTGTCGACGGCGATCACCTTTGGCTTGGGCAACAGCATCGACTTTGTCGACGCGGGCATCGCGGTGGACTTTACGGTGCGCACTTGGGAGTCGGGGGCGCTGGAGTTGCTGGATCTGTCGGTGCAGGCTACGGCGGGAGAGATGACGGTCGGCTCGATCCTGAGTGCGTCGGAGGTCGCGGTGGGCTTCAGTGGTTTCAGCATCACCGGTGCGGGGATCTCGCTCGATTCGGTCAACCTGTCTGCGGGCGCCGCGGCGTTGTTCCCGGACAGCACCGGTTTCACGGCGAGTGTGACCGGCTTTAACGGCAGCTACGATTTTACGGCGGAATCGGATCCCTTCATTTTGGAGGCGGCGAGTGTGGCGTTTGTCGTGCCGGGCTTGGTGAGCTTTAACGCGACGGCGGTCAGCATCCGCCCGGCGAGTGACGTGGTGCTCTCGCTCGGAGAAATCGCGGTGGAGTTGCCGGGACTTGGCGTGGGCGGCACGGTGACAGGCTTCGAACTCACGTCGGGTGGCGCGCCCAGTGCGGTGGCGATGAGCCTCGATACCTCGGGCCTCGCGGACAGCCTGGCGTTGGCCGGTGTGTTGCCCTTCAACCTCAATGGCGTGGGCGCGCGCTTCCTCGGCGATACGAACGGCAACGGCCAACGCGATGAGGGCGAAGTGTTCCGCCTCGATGCCTTTGATCTGTCGGTGGACGGCGTTTTCGACTTCTCGAAACTGAGTGCGCTGCCGTTCACGCCGATCCTGCGCATCGGCGATACGACGGCGGACGATGGCACGGATACGGTATCCTTCACCGTGCGGGTGGTCGACGGCGTGATTACCCCGTGGGATTTGGGACCGATCGAGATCGGCGTCAGCGATTTGAACGTGGGCGAGTCCTTCAGTTTCTCGGGCAGCATCATGCTGGGTGGTTACGCCGAGGGTGCGTGGGTGCCGGACTTCGGTGGTTCGTTGTCGCTCGCGGCGGGATCGAGCACGGGCAACGTGTCGGGCGCGGTTTCGGCTACCATCGCGGGATCGCTGGATGTGACGACGGGCGTGCTCGCGGTGGATGCGGACTTCGCGGTGAGTTTCACGCTGGGCAACTATGTGCAGGTGACCAACGCCGCGGTCGGTCTCAGTCTCACCATCACGACGGTTGATCAGGACACGGGCGGCATCACGTTTGCCGATCCGGTTTTGGACCTGCGGTCGGCATCGGTGGACAGCCTGTCGGTCACGCTCGGCAGTTTGCTTGAGCTGGAGGCGACGGCGGCGACCTTTGATTTCGACGCCACGGGAGATGAGGTCCTGTTGTCGGTCGGTTCGCTTACGGCGAGCATTCCCGGCGTCGGACTGAGTGGTAGCGCGCGCAACTTCGCGGTCGCGGCTAACGGTGCCCTGATTCCGGCCGAAGATTTTGCGGTGTCCTTCGAGTTTGGGGCGAGCGCCAGCGGGTTGATCAAGTGGCCGGAGTGGATGCCGATCGAGGTGTCGGTCTTTGAACTCGCCTGGCCGGACCTCGCGGCGGATCCACTCGACTTTACGCTGCGGCTGAGCGCCTCGGTAGGCATCGACAATCTCGCGGGCAGTCAGCTGACGCTCTACGGCAGCATCGAAGGGTTGGTCATCGATGTGGGCGCGCTCAAATCGGGTGCCTTCCCGATCATCGGTCTGGGGGAAGTCGCGTTGTCGGTGGGCGGCAAAATCGCTTCCGCTGAAGTGTCGGCGGGTCTCGTGCTCGGCATGGTGCGCCTCGATGCGGCCGGCAACCAGATCGCCGATGACGACACCACCACGACGGTGGCCGACGGCGTGTTGTGGGGGGCGGTGCGTGGCTCGATCAATGTCGCCGGTTATGGCGGGTTGGAGGTCTACCTCGGTCTCTCGCAATTTGGTCCGCTGCAGGGTTACATCAAGGCGACCGTGCCGCTCACGATTCCCTACGTCGGCATCGCGTTCACGGATTTCCGCGGCGGCATCACTTTCAATTCCGAACTGCCCTCGGTCGACGATCCGCTGGCCTTGCGGGACCATCCGGAGTTCACTCCGTCCGGCGACCTGGGCTTCAACGAATGGCGTGAGATCCTCGAAGGTTCGCTCGCCACGCAAATCGCGGCGCACGCGGAATCGGGCAACTTCGGCCTGCTGCTCAGTCCCTTCACCATCGAGGGCGGCGTCACCATCTTCTCGATCTACGCGAGCACGGCGACCTTCAACATTCAGGCCGACTTCAAGATGGATTCGCGCGGGCGGTTCCTGGCGCGCGGTGCGTTCCAGCTCGGCGGCTCCTTCAGCTTCACGGCCAATCTCTACATCGACATGAGCGCCTTCATCACTGAAGGCGACGGCACGGTGATCTTCCTTGCCGAGCTGCCGAGCGAGGTGCCGGTGGCGACGATTTACGGCCTGCTGTCCTTCGACTTCGGCGAGACGGTCGATCCGGACAATCCGCCGGCGGCTCCGTTCGAGCAGTTCATCATTCGTTTGGAGGGTGGGGCGCAGCTGGAGATCGCGGGCATTCCGGGCTTCGTGCTGGGAGGCGGCGTGTCCTTCGAGGTCGCGCTTAACGCCCCGAGTCTGCACATCACGGTCGATGGTCGCGCGGCCGTGCCGTATCTCGGCGACGTGGTGGGTATGGCGGGCGACTTCAGCGTCTTCTTCGGCGAAGACGAAACCATCGAACTGGCTGGCATGCTCGCGCTGGCGCCGGCCGACTTCACCCAACTCGAGAGCATCGGCCTCGATATCGAGGCGTTCGCGCTGCTGCGCTTCAATACCACCAGCGAGGCGATCGACTACTCGCTCACCCTGGCGGGCCAGGAGGAACCGCGCACCTTCACGGTCGGTCCGGGCGAAGCCAGCATTTTGGTCGAGGGCCTGCTTTCGTTTGCGCCGGGTGGCACCGAGCTCTTCCGCTTGCAGGGGCTGGCCAGCATGACGTGGTCGGCCAACGGCTTCGATGTGCTCACCAGCGGCACGCTGCTGGCGGGGCCGGTATCCACGCCGTTGTTACGCTTCAATTCGCAAGGTTATCTCCATCTGGAGCTGAACGGCATCGCGCCGGGCATGGCGGCTCAATTTACCCTCGATCTCGATCCGGACGACGACGTGTTGGCGGCCATCGGGGTGGAGTTGGACGGCCACTACGAGTTTATCATGAATACGACCGGCGAGGACGTGGACTTCTCCCTGCCGTCGCAGTTGGCCGCCAGTTCCACGGTTACACGCATCCACCTGCCGCGCGGTCCTCCGTCGGCGGATGGTGAATCCATCGGTGCGGCCGGGCCGTATCTCATCGTGCGCGCCGAGGGCACACTCAAGTTGCTGGATCTCGTCGACCTCGAAGGCGTGTTCGACTTCCAGGTGGCCGATGGTCAGGTGCAGCTCGACTACGAAGCCAAGGTGCGCCTCGCGGTGGCCGACATCACTTTCTATCAATACGACGCGCAGGGCATCTTCCGCATCGATGCCAGTGGACTCTACGGTTGGGCCGACCTGGTGATCGACACCAGTGTGGGCCTGCCCTCGCTCGGGCTGGGCTTCTCCTTCGACGCCACCAACCAACTCCAGGTCAACACCACCAACGCCGACCAAACGCTGGGCGACGTGACGCTCGACGCCGGTCGATATGCCCATGTGCGGGCAGCAGGGGCGCTCATCGTGGGCGCATGGCGCTTCGTGGGCACCTACGACTTGTCCGCCGCCGTCGACGGCGTGTCGGCCGTGGCCACGGGTTCCGTGAGTCTCGGCATCGGCGACATCGAGTTCGCTTCCTTTGACTTCGCCGGCACCTTGCTCATTCGCGACGACG
Source organism: Actomonas aquatica (assembly GCF_019679435.2). Lineage (NCBI taxonomy): Bacteria > Pseudomonadati > Verrucomicrobiota > Opitutia > Opitutales > Opitutaceae > Actomonas > Actomonas aquatica. Next base: position 2,866,477 of record NZ_CP139781.1, on the reverse strand, counting down.
GGATCTTTGCCCAGCTGGCGTTGGCGCAGTCGCGCAGCGCGCCGACGGTTTACGGTTTTGGCTTCAGTGCGGCGACCAGTTACGAGCTATCGCTCAACACCACTCAAGAGGAGATCAACGGGGTGGCGGCGGGTCTGGGGGCGCGCATCATCGCGACGGGTGCGCTGGTCATCGGTAACTGGGAGATCGACGGCGTGTATACGCTCAATGCCTCCACGACGGGCATCGGTTTCGCTGCTTCGGCCGCGCTGATTTTCCGCGCGGGGGGCGACGAACTCTTCCGGGTGCCACTCGAGTTTGAGATCGAGTTGGATATCCCGGGCATCATCGAGCAGATCGACCTCGAACTCTCCCTGGCTGACCTCGGTATCAATGTGCCCGGACTCGAGCTGAGTGGTGCGGCGCAGATCATGATCAACACCACGGCCGAGCAACAGGGTGAGATCCCGCCCGGCCCGATCCTGCGCTTCAACATCGAAGGCCAGGCGGTGATCGGTGGGCTCGCGCTCGATGGCACCTTCGGCTTCGAGAGCACCTTGGGCAGTGTGACGATGATCAGTGACTTTGCGGTCAATCTGGGGCCAGCGAACGAGCCGGTGTTGAGTTTTACTGGAACGGGCGAAATCGAACTCACGCTGCTCGGCGCGGCGGGTTACCTGAACCTCGCCCTGACCGGAGGCGTTCCGGTTTTCCAAGACTACTTCTCGGCCGACTTCTACTTCTTCGTCGAAGTCAACACGCGCCCCGTGCCCTACACGCTCGGCGATCGCGAGTTGCCGGCGGGGCCGACCGTGGGAATTGGCGCGATTGGCACGTTCCACGCCGCCGGGCTTTCGCTGGTGGGCACCTTCACCCTTGTGGCCAGTGGCGAAGGCGTGGCGCTGACTATGGACGCTTCGGCCGAGATTGCGGTCGGCGAGCTGACGCTGATGAACCTCACGGCCGTCGGCGGCATGCACCTTGGGCTCGATGGTCTGGTGGCCGCGCTCGATGTGGTGCCCAACGACATTAACTTCGAATCGGTCGGTCTGAACCTCGACACCGAGACCAACTTTGCGTTGCGCATCAACACCACGGGCGCGGCGCAAACCATCGAGGGCATCGATCTCGAGGCCGGGCACTACGCCCGCGTGCTGTTCAGCTCGAGCCTGACTTACGGCGTCACGCGCTTCGAAGGTGACTTCAGCCTGTCGGTGGAAAACGAAACCGCCGAACTGCTCCTTGCCACGGATATGATCGCGGAATTCCCCGCGGTGATCGGTGGCGATCCGGTGGAGCTCTTCCGGGTGGGAGCGACCGGCGGGATGCGGATCGGACCGGACGGGGTGGTAGCCGCCATCGACGTGGATATGGGGGCACAGGAATCCCTTTCGCTGTTCGAAATCGAGTTGCCGATGGGGGCCGAACAAGCCGCGACGATTCTCTTCAATACCACGGGCGCTGAGCAGACCATCAACGGTGTCACCTTGGACGCCGGTCGCTACCTGCGCATCGCCACCGAGGGCGCGATCTATCTCGGTCCGGGTTGGTTCGAAGGATACTACGTGCTCGAGGTGGGCGAGACCGGTATCGAGTTGGTGACCAGTGCAGATTTCGTCCTCGGGTTGCCGGGCACGGATATCAGCCTGCTACGCTACCAGACGCAGGGTGGCCTCTCCATCAAGGCCAACGGTATCGCGGGCGCGGTCATTCTCAACGCACCGGTCGGTCTCAGCGGTTTGGATACGCTGGGTCTGCAAGTCGACACGATCGGCCTCGACCAGGTGCGCATGCTGCGCATCAACACCACCGGTGAGGAAGTGGTGCTCGGCGAGGTGGTCTTGGAGGCGGGTCACTACCTCGAGGTTTATAGCGAAGATTCGCTCTCGATCGGGGTGGCGAGTGTGACCGGCGCGATGATCTTCCGTGTCGATGAGCACGGACTGTTGCTCGGCGGCGACCTGGACATCTTCTTCGGCCTGCCGGCGATTGCCGGCGTGAGTGATGAGATCGCCCTCTACAACGGCGAAGCCTCGATCGAACTCAACCTCACCCCGGGTGGGGTCTATGGGCTGGGCACGCTGGCCGATGTGGTGAATCCGATCACCGTCGCTGGAGTCGATCTCACGCCCGACTACGAGAACCGTTGGACGCTCACCATCAACACCACCAGCGACGACCAGATGGTGGGAGAGGAGACGCTGCGCGCGGGCTCCTTCAGTATGGGCGCGCTGCTTTCGTTTGGGGTCCTGGGGCAGACGATCGAGAGCAACGTGCTCTTCACCATCGACAGCACCAACCGCGTGATCGGTGGCCTCGTGCGTGGCACCTACGACATGACGCTCGGAGACTGGACGCCGTTCAGTTACGAAGCGACCGGCTTTGTGTTCATCGCCGATGCGGGCGTCGGGTTTGATCTCGATCTCGAATTAGTCGGCGGCGCCGGCATCCCCGGGCTCACGCTGAACGGCGACTACCACCTACGGGTCAGCACCTTTACCGAAGCGACGACCATTGCGAGCTACACCGTGGGGGGCATCGAGGTGCCCGGGCTCACGCTGGATGAGGGCGGCTCCTTCCGCGTGGCGATGAACGGTCAGATCGAGGTTGGCGGACTGGAGTTTGACGGCAGCTATTTCCTGGAGGTGTCCGATGGGGCGGGTCTGTTCGATACGAGTCTCACCATCGCGTTTGATGCTTCGCTCCACCTCGCGGTGGGTGACCTGAACTTGCTGACCTTCGACGTGGTGGGTGGGCTGAGCGCGAGCGTGAACGGCATCTGGGGCGGCTTCGCCATCAACCTGCCGACCGCGGGGCTGGATACGGGCGCGCTCGGGTTCTCGTTGGAGGCCAGCTACCGCTTGGAAATCAATACAACGGGCGCGGCGCAGACGGTGGGGGAACTGGACCTGCCGGCCGGTCCGTATGCCCGGGTCGAGGCTTCGGGCGACATGGTGATCGGCGCGCTGCGCCTGAGCGGCACCTACGGCTTCTCGGTCGGCGTGGGGAGCATCCTCATCGACTCGACCGGCAGTGTCTCGCTGGGGGTCGCGGGTATCACGTTCTACAGCTTCGATTACGATGGCAGCTTCGCCCTCGATGGCTCCGGCCTTTACGCGAGTCTCTCGCTGACCGAGGGCTCCAACAATCGCGACCAATACGGTTTCGGTTTCAGTGCCGACGCCACCTACACGCTCGGTATCAACACCACCCATACCGAACGGGATGGCGTGCCGCCGGGCCTGGGCGCTCGTGTGCGGGTGGAGGGCAACCTGGAGATCGGCGATGTGTCGATGAGCGGCGTTTACGACCTCACCGCCTCGACCACCGGCATCGGGTTTGCCGCTTCGGCGGCGTTGGTCTTGCGGGCCGAAGACACCGTGTTGTTGGAGGTGCCGATCGACTTCAGCATCAACCTCGACATCCCGGGCATCGTGGAAGACATCGCTCTCGATGTCGCGGCGGAGGATCTGGGACTGGATATTCCGGGGCTCGATTTTGCCGGTTCGGCTTCGATCGTGATCAACACCACCGGGGTGGAGCAGGGCGATATTCCGGCCGGGCCGATCCTGCAGTTGGCGGTGGAAGGCACCGCGACGGTGGGCGCGATCGACCTGTCGGGACGCTTCGCGATTGAGGGATCGCTCAACCGCACGCGCATGCTCACATCGTTCACTTACGACCTCGGTCCGGAAGGCGACCCGCTGCTGAGCTTCAGTGCGACGGGGGCGTTTAACCTCGGTCTCGACGGCGTGGCGGGTATATTCGATCTGGAGCTCGCTGCCGGCGACGCGGCCATCCGCGAGTATCTCGGCACCGACCTCACCTACCAGCTCGTGATCAACACCACGGGCAGCGAATACCAGCTCTTCGATCTCACGTTGCCGGCGGGTCCGCTCTATCAAGTGGAGGCGCACGGTGACATCGATCTCGGCGGCTTCACCTCGAGTGGTGATTACATCTTCCGCGTCGATGGCACGGGGTTGTTGTTGGAGATGGAGAGCGAGGTCGACATCAGCATTCCGGGCTTCGCGGGCGGCGATGACCTGCAGCTCTTCAACTTCGCGGTGGACGGCGGTTTGGTCATCAACCGTGACGGCATCGCGACGGCGCTGGAGGTGGTGCCGACCTTTGCCCAGCTCGACGCCTTCGGCATGGAGGTCGGACCCGATGCGTCGTATCGCCTGGCGGTTAATACCACCGGTAACAGCTACACCTTCGGCGATGTCGAGCTGGAGGCCGGAGTTTACGCGCGCTTCGAAGTGAGCGGCAGCATGTCTTACGGCATTGCTACGATGACGGGCCTGTTCCGCTTCGAGGCCGATACGGCCGGTGTGTTTGAGATGCAGAGTGTGGCCGAGTTGGAGCTCACGATTCCGGGGCTCGGCGAGTTGGCGCGTTTCGCCCAATCGGGCGGCTTCCGCTTCGACTCAACTGGCGCGATCGCCGCGATCGATCTGGAGCAGAGTTTGGCCTCGGATCGCATCGAACTCGGTGGTGTAACGCTGCCGTTTAAGGCCGAACAATCCTTCTTGCTCCGTCTCAACACCACGGGCGAAGCGCGTGAGATCGCTGGCGTGGCGCTGGAGGCGGGCAACTACTTTGCCATCGATACGGTGGGTGAGATCGACTTCGGCATCGCGCGCTCCGGTGGTCCGATGTCGCTGATCGTGGAAGATCAAAACCTCGACATCACCTTCGACCAAGAGGTGTGGGTCGGCATCCCGGGCACCGAGCTGGCGCTCTACAACGCGACCATGGTCGGTGCGTTGCATGTCGGTGGCGACGGCGTCTGGGCGGCCATCGACATGGATCGCCAGGTCGGCACCGATGCCGCCGCGGCGCTCGGCATCGACTTCGGCACGATCGGCGCCGAGGAATCGATTCAACTCCTGCTCAACACCACCGGCGCGGCCCAGCAGGCGGGCGACGTTGCGCTAGCCGCCGGGTCCTACATCGAGATTCTTCGCTCCGGTGCGATCGGCGTGGGGGTCGCTTCGCTGACGGGCAACCAGCGTTTCTACGCGGGCGACGGCGGCGTGGCGTTTGAAAACAGCGGCACCGTCTCGGTCGGCCTGCCGGCGAGTGGCGACTTTGACGGACTCACGCTCTTTGAGGCCAACGTCGTCGCGGACATGATCATCACCGGCGACGGCGTCTGGGGGGCCTACAGCCTGACGCGCTCCACCGATTCGCTCTCCGTCGCGGGCATGAAGCTGACGCCGGATTACGATGCAGGCGTCACCATGACGCTCAATACGACCGACACCGAACAGGAGGCGGGTGGTCTGACCATTGCGGCCAATTCGCTGCGTATCGCCGGGGTGATGAGCTTCGATGTGCTCGGTGCCCAGCTTTCCGGCCAATCGATTCTCACGGTTGACTGGGAGCAGGGTTACGGCGCGATCGCCTTCGATGGCAGTGCCTCGATCGGGATCGGCGACTGGCGCCCCTTCGCCTATGACGCGTCGGGCTTCATTCTCATCGGCGAAGACGGGGTGGTGACCAACCTCGACCTCTCGCTCACGGGCGGCGACGGCGTGCCGGGGATCGACTTCGACGGCACGTGGACGTTGCGGGCCAGCACGATGAGCGACGCGGTGACGGTGGCGGCCTTCAGTGCCTCGGGCATCGACGTGCCGGAGATCACCATCGAAGCCGGTAATATGCTGCGCACGCACATGAGCGGCGCGATCAACGTGAGCGGCGGCCTCAGCGTGCAGGGCGAATTTGATCTCTCCGCCAACAGTGTGGAGTTTGCGATGAGCGCCCAGGGCACGGTCGATTTCTTTGGCGCCACCGCGAGCCTGGATGGGCGCATGTTCATTCACCCGGACCGTGGGTTTGTGGCCAATCTCGCGCTCGAGTGGGGTGGCATCGACAACGCCTTCATGACGCTCGAGGGCTCGGCCTACCTCCGCATCAACACGTGGGACGGCGTTTGGGAAGAGGTGGCGCCGTCCACTTACGAAGTTGGCCTCGTCGACGCCACCCTGCGCCTCGGCTTCACTGAGCTCACGGGCGAGGCGGCCTTCCAATGGACCGACGGCGAAGCGCAACTCTGGGCCGACATGGATGCGACGCTCTTGCCGGGCATGGACGGTCACTTCGACGGCTTCATCAGCTCCACCGGCGACTTCGACCTGAACGGCAGCTTCACCCTCGCCATGGGCGACCGCGACCTCGCCGGGGCCTTCGGCACCTTGCAGGCGAACCTGAACAACGAGACTGGCCTCACCGGAACCGTCAGCGGCGATCTTTACGTGCCGGGCGGTGACTACGGTCACCTCAGTGGCACCTTTGCCATGACCGCCGATGAGGCGCGTCTGACCGTCGATGAAACCGCCTTCGTGCTGCTCGGTGGCATCGTGCGCATCGACGGTGGGTTCGAAGCCACCTTGTCCGAGGGCATCTTCAGTCTCGCGCTGGACGAGGTGCAGCTGACCTTGCGCGTCCCGGGTATTGAGCAGACCGCCACCGTAAGCGGTCACATCAATTCGATCGGCGTCTTCGATCTGCAGGGCTCCATGACGCTCGACGTCGGCGACACGACGCTGGGGGCCGACGGCACCGTGGAGTTGCGCGTGAACAACGACGGCATCGCCGGCGCGGTCTCCGGTTCACTCTACGTGCCGGGCGACTATGGCAGCTACAGCGGCACCTTCGCGGCCGATGCTACGGGTTACCAGATCTCGGCCTCCACCCGCTTTGTGCTGCTCGGCGGCATCGTGCTCCTGGACGGTTCGTTCACGCTGGTGCAGACCACCGAGCGCAGTCGCTTCACCATCGCGGAAATGACCGCGCAGTCGCGGGTGCCGGGGCTGGATGGCTCGTTCACCGTGAGCGGTTACATCGACGGCAGCGGGGACTTCGAGATCCTCGGCACCACCTCGTTTGACGTCGGGACCAACACGGTCGGCGCCGAAGTCGATATCGATGTGAGCCTCACGCCGGACGGTTTTGCCGGTGACTTCAGCGGCAGCGTGTATGTGCCGGGCGACTACGGCAGCTTTACGGGCAGTCTTTCCGCCGACACCAGCGGCTTCGATCTCGAAGGCAATGCGCGCTTCGTGCTGCTCGGTGGTCTGGTCCTGCTCGATGGCGGCATCAACGTGCGCCAGCACAACGGCGTGCTGGAGATTGCGATCAATCGCATGAGCGCGGAGAGCCGGATCCCGGGTTGGGACTCCAGCTTCACGCTCGATGGCTACGTGAACTCCGACGGGACCTTCGATCTCAGCGGCAGCGCCGATGTCGGTGTCGGCAACTCCACGTTGGGCGTCAGTGGCACCGTCGACCTGCGCGTGCGGGACTCCGGCATTTCCGGCGCGATCGACGGCACCCTGTATGTGCCGGGCGACTACAACGATTTCAGCGGCAGCTTCTCGGCCAACAGCGCCGGCTTCGACTTGGATATTCAAGCGCGCTTCGGTTTGCTCGGCGGAGCGTTCATCCTCGACGGCGGCTTCGCCATGACGCTGCGCAACAGCGAACTCTCGGTCGCACTCGACAACATTCACGTGACGTCGCGCATCCCGGGCTGGGACACCACCTTCCGCATCGATGGTTACATTCACGCTGACGGTGACTTTTATCTGACCGGCCAGAGTTCGCTCGCCGTGGGCAACGATACCTTGGGCGCCACGGCCACGCTCGATCTGGTGATTCGTGACGAGGGTGTTTCCGCCGATGTCAGCGGTCGTCTCACCGTGCCGGGCGACTACGCCAGCTTCTCCGGCACCTTCGCCGCCGACTGCGATGGCTTCGATCTGGCGGTGAGCTCCCGCTTTGCCCTGCTGGGCGCGCTGGTGGTGCTCGATGGCGACCTGGGCATTTCCTACCGCAACAACACGCTGAGCTTCACCTTCGATGACATCGACCTGGAGTCTCGTGTGCCTGGACTGGGCTCGCACATCGCCGTGAGTGGCTACATCCGCTCCAACGGGCAGTTCTCCCTCACCGGCACGACCTCGTTGACGGTGGGCAACCGCACCGTCGGTGCGGAAATCGACATCACGGTGCACATCACGCAGGACGGTTTTGCCGGATCGTTCAGCGGCCAGCTCTACGTGCCGGGAGATTATGCGAGCTTCACCGGTTCGCTCACGGCCGACTCTTCGGGCTTCGATTTGGAAGGCTCGTCGCGCTTCGTCCTGCTCGGCGGTCTGATGCTGCTCGACGGCGACCTCAACGTGCGCCAACGCAACGGGGTCTTGGAGATCGCGATCAATCGCATGTCGGCCGAGAGCCGCATTCCGGGGCTCAATTCCAACTTCACCCTCGACGGTTACATCCACTCCGACGGCACCTTCAGCCTCACCGGCACCGCGCGGATGGATGTGGGCAATCGCACGATCGGCGCGGTCGGCAATATTTCCATCACCGTCGACCACGAAGGCATTCGCGGCTCGCTGCGTGGCACGGTGTATGTTCCGGGTGACTACGCCGGCATCAGCGGTCACTTCTCCGCCAATGCCGACGGGTGGTCGCTGAGCATCGATCGCGTGCGCTTCGTGGTGCTGGGCGGCACGCTGCTTATCGATGGTGCGCTGAACATCCGCTCCATCGATGGCGGCATCTACATCTCGGTGCCGCAGTCGAAGGTCAGCATGTGGGGGCTGAACGGTTCGGTGAGCGGTTACTTCAACAGCAGCAACGGCCATTGGCGCGTTGATGGCCACATCGGTTTCTACTTCGGCGGCGATATCGGCGCGCGGGGCGACATTTACTTCGACGTGGGGCACGACCGGGCGCGGGCGACGGCCAGCGGCAGCGCCTGGGCGCGCAAGACCTTCAAAGTGTTGTGGTGGAAGAAAACCTACAGCGCCTCGACCAGTTACCGCGCTTCCATTGATCTGAACAGCGGCCGCATGGATGTGAGCATCCGCATCTGGAAGTTTAACTTCACGGTGCATGTGCGCCTCAAGGGCGGCTTCCGTGTCTGGCTGTCCGATGTGGGCGGCTCGACCGTCTTCCTCGACGTGAATCGCAACGGCGTGCTCGACGAGGGTGAGCCGTTCACGCTGGCCGACGAGGAGGGCAACTTCGATTTTGCCACCGCGTTTGATCCTGACGCCGAGGGCAATGAAGTCCTCGAGGGGGAGGTCACGGTGGCCTATCGTCCGCTGGGTCAGCTGACGCCGTTTGATACGAATGGCGATGGCGTGCTCAGCGCCGATGAAATCAGCCTCTACGCGGTCAATGGCATGGTGGTCGACCAAACCGCCGACGATCGCTTGCTCTACCGTGATGCCAACGGGAACGGCGTCTTCGATGACGGTGAGCTCAACGTCGTGGCGAGCTTTGACGAAGTAACGTCGTTTGATACCGATAACCCGCTGGTGGAGGGCACGGCCTTCGCGGTCTTCGACGACGACGGCGATGGCTTGCTCGACGGTGTTGAGGCTCTCGGACTCGAACTTGCACTCTACGGGGCCCGCGCGCCGCTCACCCGCATCGATACCGCCGTGGAGGGCAGCCTGCCGGTGGTGGATGCGGAGTTCGTCTTTGCCGACGCCAACGGCAACGGCGTTTACGATGCCGGCGAGGTGCGGGTGACGCCGGACGACATGGGCATCTTCACCTTTGCCGATCCACTCGACATCGATGCCGCCGCCCGCCTCGGCCGACTCGCGCCGTTTGACACCAACGGCAATGGCCGCATCGACCCGTCCGAGGGCGTCTTTGTCATCACCGGTGGCACCGATAACGACAACGGTCTCACCAACCCGGTCGCCGCCGCCGGCCTCGCCACCAATTACGGCAGCGGCATCGAGGGTAATATCAATCCGCTCACTTCCCTGCAGGTTTCGCTGGTCGATCAAGGCCTGTCCGAAGACGACGCCTCCGGCCTCATCGCCGATGCCTTCAACCTGCCCGACGATGTGGATGTCGACAGCTTCAACCCGCTCGCCGACACCGGAGCGGGGGCCGCCACCGAAAGCGCCACTCTGGGCGCCGGCGCCATGCTTTCCAGTCTCGTCACCGGTGGTGCGGGCTTGCTCGGCAACAACGGCGACGCCGGGCTGCAGGACGCCGTGATCGATCATCTCGCCTCGGTGCTCATCGCCGATGCCAACGACGGCGACGGAATCGTCGACCTCGACCTCACCGACGCGCAGACCGTCGCCACCGTGCTCGTCGGCGCGAGCAATCGCACCGGCCGCGACCTCGATGAAACCGTCGCCACCGCCGCTGCCACGGTCTTGAGCAACGTCGCGCAGGACATCTCCGAGACGGTCGCCGCCGGCGGTGATGTCGATCGTGCCCTCGCCGCCAACAAGGCCGTCTTCCTCGATGCCGTGAACACCTCGCTCGAATCCCTCGGCAATGGCAGCAGCACCGCCGACGATGTGACCGACCAATTCAGCGACGACGCGCTCGACGACCTGCGCAGCCAAGTGCAGCTCACCCCGTCCGTGGGGCCGGAGTTGGCCGCCATCGCCGATCAGATCACCCTTGGCGCCCACGAGGCGCACATCGCGCTGACCCTCACCGACGAGGATAGCCGCGCGTCCGATCTCAGCTTCACCGTCACCTCCAGCGATGAGAGCATCGTCGCTGCCGACGCCGTGAGCTTTGAGCATAACAACGGCGAGTGGACGCTGGTCGTTCCCACCGGACTCGCTGACAACGGAGAGACCACCCTCACCGTGACGGTGAGCGACGGCGAAGCGTCCACGACACAGGCTTTCGTGCTGTCCCTCGATGGCATCAATCCGGTTGTCCAAGTCGCCCAACCCGTGCCCAACCAGGTGCTCACCGCCGGGCAGTCGGTCTCCTTCGACCTGGCCGAGATCTTCGACGATCCCAACGGCGACGCCGCTTACGCGATCACCGCGCTGGGCGCCAATCCCACCGTCGATGCGGTCATCCGCGATGGCCAACTCGTGCTGACCGCCCGCACCGATTTGAGTGGTCTCGCCGTCTTTGATTTGGTCGGCAGCGACGCTCACGGCAGCGCGACCACCCGCTTCTCGGTGGTGTCCTACCCGACCATCACGGTGGCCGATGAAGTGCGCTACACGACGGACGGGCGTATCGAGATTGATGTGACCCTCTCCAATCCCGCCACCCAGTCGCTCGCGCTCAACTACCGCCTCACAGCCAACGAATCGAGTGCGGCCAACCCGCTCGGTGGACGACTCACCTTTGCGGCTGGCGAAACCAGCAAAACGCTTTCCTTCGATCTCGCCACCAGCGGTCTCGGCGACGTGCGCGTGAGCGAACTCAACTTCGGCCTCACCGGGGCGTGGGCGAGCGGCTCCTTCGCGATCGACCTCAACAACCGCAACCCGGTGGAGCTGCTCGACCTGCAACGCCGCATGAGCCTCACCTTCGACTTCGCCGCCGCCTACGACTTCGTGATCGCGGCCGAGGCCGGGGAGGCGGAAGACGGTGCATGGTGGAGCGCACTGATCGATGCGACGGCCGGGAGCGAACCGATCTTGCTCACCACGGGTCACGGCGCCGCCACCGGGGTGGTGCACGCCGCCGCTGCGACCGATTTGGCCGCCGCGACCGGCCTCAAGGCCCTCGAGCAGCCCCGCGCCCTGCGCGGTCTCTAATCCGCTGCGTCGCGCGACGTAGGTGATCTTCCTAAGGCCCCCCCATGGAGGGGGTCGTGCGATCGCATTCGGGCTGCTAAGGTCGAGGCTTGTCCTTATACCGGGCAACGCTGCTTCCAGTATCTAACCCAGCTCCCCCATGACACTTAAACACGCTGTCGCCAGCGGATTGGCGACTGCTCTCACCGCCTCCGTCCTGGCGCAGGTTCCCCTGACCGAACGCTCCGCTTTGGAGCGCGCGCTCTCCGCCAATTTTGACCTCCAGGTCGAAGCCCTCACGCCGCAGATCGCGGCGCAGGAGATCCTCGTGGAAGAAGCCGCGTTCCTGCCGTCCGCCTTCGCCGAGGCCAACTACGAGGACAACCGCAAGTCCCAGAACTCGATCGATTTTGCCGCGCTCCAGCAGCGCCTGTTTGAAGAAGAGAACGTGGTGATGCGGGGAGGCGTGGGCGGCAAACTCCCGTGGGGCACGACCTACGAGGTGTCGCTGCAGATGCGCGAACTGGACAACTCCGTGAACCGCTCCGGCCTGCCCAATGCACTCTTCTCGCCGGAGTTTGATGCCTTCGGCGGGATCACCCTGCGCCAGCCTCTGCTGCGCGGATTCGGCAAAGCCGCCAACCTCGCCAACCTGCGCGTCGCACGCGCCCAGTTGCTCATCACCGAACGCACTCGCGAGATCATGGTGAACAACAAGTGTGTCGAGGTCCTTAATGCCTTCTACGATCTCGCCTACGCCGAAGCCAACGTGGCGGTGAAGCAAAGCGCCGTTGGCGTGGCCGATCAGTTTCTCAACGAAACCAACCGTCGTCGCGAACTCGGCATGTTGAGTCCGGTGGATGTGTCCGAAGCCAACGTGCGCGTGTCCGAGGCCAACGAGGAACTCATCCAAGCCCGCGACTTCCTGCGCGAGCGTCAGCTCGAGATGGTGCGCCTGCTCGCGTTGCCGACCTCGGCCAGCGGTGTGACCTCGTTGCCCACGGTCGACGCCGTGCTGCTCGAATCCGCGCCGGTCTTCAGCAAGGCCGAGTTTTTCCCCGCTGCGCTCGAAGCGCGGCCGGACTTTCAGCTCGCTCGCGAGCGGGTAGGGCAGGAGTCGATTCGCCAGGCGGCCGCCCGCAACGAGGCGCTGCCGCAGCTCGACCTACATTTTTCCTACGGCCTTTACGGTCTTGCGGGCGATTACGGTGATGCCATCGACCGCGCCTACTCGGCCGATGAACCGCAGTGGAGCGGCGGACTCAGCGTGACGGTTCCTCTCAGCCGTCGCGACGGCCGCGCCAAGTCCCAAGCCGCCGCCCTGCGCCTGCGCCAGGCCGAGCTGCGCGTGGATCAGTTGGAAGAACGTATTTCGATCGAGATCGAAAACGCGGTGAGTCGTCTCGAAGTCCTCGGGCAACGCCTCGCCACGGCCCGCGAGTCGGTGCGTTTTGCCGAGGAGGGCCTCAACCTCGAGCGCGCCCGTCTTGAGAACGGACAGACTTCCGGTTTTGCGGTATCCGAATTGCAACGACGCCTGGCCGACTCCCGCACCCGCGAACTCGCCGCCCGCGTCGACCTCACCAAGGCCGTGACCGAGCTGCACTCCGTGAGCGGCCGCCTGCTCGCCCACCATGGCATCGAGGTGACCCGCGATGACTCGGCCGCGACCCACCGCGGACTCAACATCATGGCGCCCTTCGACGCCCTGATGCAGTGAGAGGCCAACCGATGGATTTTTTTTCACCAAAGGAAACGAAGGCCAGTAGAGCCACACCGACGCTGGTCTTCACACCAAGGCCGCAAAGAAAGCAAAGAGGGCTACCAGAGTCTTCCTTCCTTACCTTCGTTTCCTTCTGTAAAAAATCCCTCCTGTTGGCCGGGATAGGAATCGCGGCTGGCGCCGTCGCGGCGCCGCCGATCGAGATCGTGCTCGAGCCCGTGCGTTCGATGGTGGTGAGCGCACCGGTCGACGGCGTGATCGAATCCATCGCGGTCGACGAGGGCGATACGGTGAAAGCCGACGCGCTCTTGGTGACCTTTGTCCATGCGCAGGAAGATTTGCGGGTGGAACGTGCGCAGGAGGTTCTGCGCAAGCGTGAGTTTGATGCCAAGGGCACCGCCCAACTCTTTGCCGACGACATGACCAGTGAGACGGAGAAGCTGGAAAAGGAGATCGAACAACGCGTGGCCGAGATCGAACTCGCCGAAGCCCTCGATCAACTCAGTCGCCGGCTGGTGCGTGCGGTGCATGACGGTGTCGTCACGGTGCGCCATCACGAGGCCGGCGAATACGTCGAACGCGGTGAACCTTTGCTGGCGTTGGTGGATCAGTCGCAGCTCGACGCTCGTTTTTATGTTCATCCGGAAGAGGGTCTCACCCTACAGGTGGGGGACACCGTTTGGGTGCGGGTGCCGCTGGTCGATGTGGTGTTGCCCTGTCGCATCGTGTTTGTGGATCCCTTGGTGGATCCCTCCAGCGGGCTCATGCGCGCACGAGCCCGGGTCGACAATACCGCCGGACGTTTTAAGCCCGGACTGCGCGGGTGGGTGAGTCTGGCCGAGGAGGAGCCCGCCCAGTGGCCCTGAAACCGCTGCAGGTCTCCGACTGGCTGCAACCCAGCTCGCAGCGCGACGAACCGCAGTTTTGGCGTGAGTGGCTGCGGCAGGCCGCCCCCGCGCTGGACGCGAGTTGTGTCATGCTGCTGCGCCCGGCGCAGGCCGACGGCCAGGGCCCGCGAACCTTGCTGCGGGCCGGCGAGCAGACTCGCGACATCCCCACGCGCTTGATCGCCAAAGCTATGGCGCATGGACCGCTGCAATTGGCCTCGGCTGAGCTGGGCGGCGGCACCTTCGCGCTGCGTTTGCCCTGGGACGAGCTGAGTGACGATCCGCTGGTGGCGGTGGGCGAAGTGCGACCGGCCACGTGGGGCACCGATGGCCCGGATGCGGCTTGGCAGGACCGGGTGTTGTTGTGGGGCGCCGCGGTGGGACGGCGTCGCCGTATCCGTGAAGTGGGCACAACCCGCCGTCGGGCCGATGAACTGGCGCATGCGCTGGAGCTGGCGGTGTTGGTGCGGGCGCAACGTGGCTTCAAGGCGGCCGCTTTGGAGGTCTGCAATCAGCTCGCCGACCGCCACGCCGCCGACCGGGTGGTGCTCGGTTGGTGGCACGAGCCCTACGTGAAGGTCGCGGCGGTCAGCCAGATGAATCAGGTGGAGGACCGCATGGCGGCGGTGGGGGCGGTGGAGGCCGCCATGGAGGAGACGATCGAACAGGACGCCGCATTGCTCTGGCCGGTGCCGCCGGCCGCGGAAGGGGAGTCGGTGGCGACGGAGATTGTGGCACAACACGCCGCGCTCGGGCGCGACCAAGGATTTGCGCACCTTTGCACGCTGCCGCTGCGAGATGGCGAGCGGGTGGTGGGGGCCGTCACCTGGCACCGGCAGGAGGGCGCGTTCACGGCCGACGATGCGGCGGCATTTGCGTTGGTGCTCGATGGGCTGACCCCGTTACTGGTCGAAAAGGAGCGCGCCGAAGGCTGGTGGGGGCGGCGGCTCAAACGAGCGGCGGAGGAGTCACTGCGTCGCCATTGGAACCTGCAGCACCCGTGGCCCAAGCTCGGCGCGGTGGCGGCGGCGATCACTCTCGCGGTCCTGTTGTTGGTGCACGTGCCCCTGCGCGTGGAGGCGGAGTTCACACTGCGGCCGGAGCGCCAGATGGTGTTCAGCGCGCCGTTCGATGGGTTTGTCGAGAGCGTGGCGGTGGAGCCGGGCGACTTTGTGGCGGCCGGGCAACCGCTCTATGCGCTCGACGGCACGGCGCTGCGGCTGGAGGAGGCCGAGATGTTGGCCGACCTGAGTCGCTATGTGCGCGAGCGGGAGCAGGCGGAGGCCAAACGTGATCTGGCCGCCATGCGGGTGGCCGAAGCGCAGCGGGATCAGGTGCAGGCGCGTTTGGCGCGACTGCGGCGACGCATCGCGCAGACGGCGGCGCAGGCACCCTTTGCCGGTTTTGTGTTGGACGATGGCAACCTGCGCGAGCGTTTGGGCGCGCCGGTGCGGCAGGGCGATTCCCTGCTGCGTTTTGCGCAGCTGGATGGGCTCTATTTTGAGTTGGCGGTGCCGGAGGCGGATGCGCCGTTGATCGCGGACGGCACACCGGTCGAGATCGCCTTTCGCAGTCGACCCGATGAAACCATCACGGCGACGGTGACGCGCATCGAACCGGAGGCGGTGGTGCAGGCGGAAGGCGCGGTCTTCATCGTGCGTGCCGCCCCGGATGGCGCACTGCCCGATTGGTGGCGCCCAGGCATGACCGGTATCGGAAAACTCATTACGGAAAAGCGCAGCCTGGCTGACATCTTCACCCGCCGCCTCCGCGACTGGCTCCGCCTCCAACTCTGGTGGTGAGGTTATCCTCAAGAATGTAATGGCCACAAAAAGGCACAAAAAATCACAAAGAATGCATCTGGGTTATTGTGCTTTTTCGTGCCTTTTTGTGGCCCAGAATCCTTGGCCTAGGAGGTCTTGTAATGGCTAGCGCGGCTGGGTTGTTGAGTGATCGGTGGCACCTCGTGGCGGGGTTGCGGGTGGCGCTGCGGCCGGACTGTGTGGTGCGGCGGCAGACCTTTCGCGGGCAGGCCTGGATGGTGGTGTCGGATCCGTTTTCCAATCGCCACTACCGTGTGCGCCCGGCGGCGTGGCGCTTTCTCGCACGGTTGGAGCGGGCGCGGTCGGTCGATGCCGTGTGGCAGGAGGTCCTGGCCCACGATCCCGAGGCGGCGCCGGGGCAACGCGAAGTGATCGATGTGCTCACGCAGTTGCACGGCGCGAATCTGTTGGTCGCCGATGTCGCACCCGAGACGTGGTCGATGGTCGAACGGCGGCAGCGCGAACGGCGGCGCATGGCGCGGCAGCAGTGGATGAACTTTCTGTTTCTGCGCATCCCGCTCTTCGATCCCGATGCGTTGTTGGAGAAGCTACGGTCGGTGGGGCGTGTTCTGATCAGTCCGGTGGGCGCGATCCTGTGGCTGGTGGTGGTGGGCTTGGGCACCAAGGCGGTGGTGGACAACTGGGCGCTGTTTCGGGAGCACACGCAGGGCGTGTTGGCGCCGGGTAACCTCGCCTGGCTCTACGTGGTGTGGGCGCTGGTGAAGATCATCCACGAGTTTGGCCACGGCATGGTGACCAAACGCTACGGCGGCGAGGTGCGTTCCTGCGGCATCATGTTGCTCGTCTTCACGCCGGTGCCCTTTGTCGACACGAGTGCGGCGTGGGCGTTTCGGCAGCGGTGGCAACGCTTGTTGGTGGGCGGCGGCGGCATGTTGTTTGAGCTCTTCATTGCGGCCATCGCGGCGCTGGTTTGGGCCCGGGCGGGCGGCGAAGGCACCTTGGGCCACTTGGCCTACAACATTGTCTTCCTGGCGTCGGTCTCGACGATCCTCTTCAACGCCAATCCGCTGCTGCGCTTCGACGGTTATTACATGTTGGCCGACGCGGTCGGCGTGCCGAACCTGCAGCGGCAGGCGCTGTTGCAGTGGCGGCGGTGGTTTGAGCGCAAAGGGCTCGGCCTCGATGGACCCGCCCCGGTGGCGCGATCGCGCGGCGGAGCGGCGGCCTTGGGCACGTTCGGAGCCGCGTGCGCGGGCTACCGTGTGTTTGTGCTCCTGGTGATCTGTGGCTTCATCGCGGGGCAGTTGTTTGGAGTGGGCTTTGTCATCGCGATCGCCGGGTTGGTGGTCTGGTTGGGCGGCCCGCTGTGGAAGTTTTTCCAATACCTCGTTACCTCCCCATCGACGGAGCGGCAACGCAAGCGAGCCACCGGTTGGGCGGTTGCGCTGCCGGTGGTGGTGGTCGGGTTCCTCGCGGCCGTGCCGATGCCGCACGCGGTGCGGGCTCCCGGCGTGGTGAGCGCCGAGCAGGTCAGTGACGTGTTTGCCGGGGTGGAGGGAGAAATTAAATCTGTGGTCGTGGCCAGCGGCGAACGGGTGATGACGGGGCAGGTATTGCTGCAACTGGCGAACCCAGAGCTGCTCGATCTGCAACGCGAACTCGCCGCGGTGCGGCAGGAAGTGGAGGCACGGCGCGCGCTGGCGTGGTCGCAGGCTCCGGCGGTGCTGGCGCCACTCGACGAGCGACTGCAGGCGATTCGGAAACAGGAGGTGGAGATCGCCGCGCAACTGGAGGCCTTGACCGTGCGGGCGCCGCAGGACGGCCTGTGGTCGGCCCCGCAACTGGTGTGGCGGGTGGGAGCACGGGTGCCGCGGGGCACGATGCTGGGGCGCATCCGGTCGGCGGATACATTGGTTTTTGATGCGGTGGTGGCGCAGCGGGATGTGGATCGCCTGACCCGGAGCACGACCCAGTCCACTGAGGTGCGGCTTTGGGGGAACGCTGCGGAGGCGCTGCCCACCGCACCGGGAACGCTGCGGCCGGCAGAGAGTCGACGTCTGCCGTCGGCGGCGCTGGGCTGGCGGGCCGGTGGCGTGGTGCCAACGGACCCCGAAGACGCGGAAGGCCTGCGGGCGGCCGAACCCTTTTTCCGGCTGCGCGTGGCGTTGCCCGATGACACGGCGCCGGCGCTTTTCATGCGCACCGGGGTCGTGCGCGTGGGCCTGGATTGGCAACCCTGGGGCGTGCAAGGGTGGCGACGGTTGCGCCAGTTTGTGCAGGAGCGTTATGGCCGCTGAAATCGAACTCCCGCGACTGCGGCGCCCGCGGCCCGTGCCGCGGGGACTGGAGGCCGGCCTGGAGGACGTCGCCGGAAAATGGATACGATGGCGCGCGCGGCGGGTTGATCTGGCTGGGGAAGCGACGCGGGTGCGGGAGGCGACTTTGCAATGGGAGGGCGAGCGCAACGCCGCGCTCGACAACGGGCTGCGGCAGGTTCGGGCAAACTGGGCGCATCGCCGCCAACGCACGGCGAAGGTGCGCGGAGACGCCTTGGCGGCCATCGGCGCGGTGGCGGTGCGGGAGCTCGGACTGGTGCCGCATCGCGAACAGCTGATGGGGGTGCTGGGGCTGCAGCGCGGTTGGCTGGTCGAAATGGCCACGGGCGAGGGCAAGACGCTCACACTGGCCATGGCGGCGGTGTTGGCGGCGTGGACCGGGCAGGCCGTGCAGGTGCTCACCGCCAATGATTATCTGGCGGCGCGGGATGCGCGGGCGCTGGCGCGGTTTTATGCGCGTTGCGGGGTGACGGTGGCGGCAGTGACCGGGGAGGATCGTCCGGCGACCCGGCGGGAGCGCTACCGCGCGCAGGTGGTTTACACGACCAGCCGGGAACTGGTGGGCGATTTCCTGCGTGACCGTTTGCGCCTGGGGCGGCGGGTGACGGCGGAAGCGTGGCGACCGTGGGTGCGGCGGCGGGGCGGGGCGAATCCTGTTGTCGTGCTGCCGCGGATACAGACGGTGTTGGTGGATGAAGCGGACCAAGTGCTGGTGGACGAGGCGGTGACACCGCTTATCATCAGCGCGCAGCGCGAGAATGATTATTTGGCGGACTTGTGTGCAGAAGCTCTGCGGGAAGCTCGGGGGCTGGAGTCAGGGCGGGACTTCGTCGTGGATGTGGGGCGGCGCGAAGCCAAGGTGGATCGCCGCGTAACGGTGACGGCGGCCGCCGGGGGCACGCACGCGCTGTTGCGGGTGCCGCGCTGGCGGGAGGAGTGGCTGGGCAAGGCTCTGGTCGCGTTGCACGCTTACGAAGCCGGCAAGCATTACGTGGTGGCGGAAAACAAGATCGTATTGGTCGACGAATCCACCGGACGCACCATGCCGGACCGCAGCTTGGGTGAAGGCATGCACGCGCTTTTGGAAGCCAAGGAGGGCGTCCCGGTGAGTGCGCCGACTGAAACGATGGCGAGTTTAAGTTTTCAGCGTTTCTTTCGGCAGGTGCCGCGCTTGGCGGGAGTGACGGGCACGGCGACAGATGCGGCGGCGGAGTTTTGGCATCTTTACCGACTGCCGGTGGTGGCGATTCCACCGCACCGGGCGGTGCAACGGCGCGTGTTGCGGTTGCGCGGCTTTCGCGACGAAGCGGGCAAGTGGGCGCATGTGTTGGCGCGGGTGCAGGCCTGTCGGGCCACGGGCCAGGCGGTGTTGATCGGCACGCGCACGGTGGCGGCGAGTGAGGCGTTGGCAGCGGAGCTGCGGTCGGCCGGCGTGACCTTCACGCTGCTCAATGCGGTGCGCAGTGCGCATGAAGCGGAGATCATCGCGGCGGCGGGACAACGCGGACAGATCACCATCGCGACTAACATGGCGGGGCGGGGCACGGACATTGTGCCGCGGGACGAGGTGCTGGAGGCGGGGGGCTTGCGCGTGATCGCCACGGAGCGACACGGCTCGAGTCGAGTCGACCGGCAGTTATTTGGCCGTTGCGCGCGACAAGGGCAGCCAGGGGAAGTGGAGCCGTTGGCGAGTTGGGCGGATGAGATCCTGCGCCACTTTATGCCGGGGTGGTGGCGGCGATGGGGCGCGCTTTATGGCGGGACCGGCTGGTTGTTGCGGGGGAGCCTGGCCATCGCGCAATGGCGGGCAGGACGGCGCGATGCGCGGCGTCGTTTGGCAGTGCTGCGGCACGATCAGTGGTTGGATGAGAATTTAAGTCTGGGCGCGGCGGATCCGCGACCGCAGCGAGTCCGGCAAGCCAGCATGGTGTAGGGCGTTACAGATCCGGTTGATGTTTCGAATGCGGGTGCATTCCTCTGGCCGTGCGTAGGTCCGCCTGCTTAGGGTCGGTGCCATGTCGCGACCCGAACCCGTGATCGAACTCGAACCCCGCACGCCGTTCTCCTGGCGGGTGGTGATGGCGTTTGTGGTTGGCTGGTTGGTCGTGCTCGGTGCCGCCGTGTTGATGAAAAGCGCCATGGTGCGCCTGCTCCTGCCGCTCATCGCGACCCTCTTCGTAATCTATATCGGCGTCTGCACGCTCATCTTTCTGAAGAACCGCAAACGCTAAGCTCCCGCTTCCTGCTATGAAACAAACCCTGTCACTCATCGCCACCGGCGTCATCGTCGTGGTCCTCATCCTCGCCAGCATCTTCATCGTCGATATCGAGACGGTGGAGGGTAATCAACTTGGCGTGAAAGAGACATGGTCGGGCGGTGTATTGCCCGATCCCCTACAGCCGAAAACCTACGTGCTGTTCCCCGGCTTCACCCAAAAGGTCTTCAAATATGACATGTCCTCGCAGGTCTTCGTCATGAACGACCAGTCCAACGACACCTACGGTGCTGGCCGTCGCCGCGATAGCTACCTCGTGCAGTCCTCGGAAGGTCAGGACATGCGCATCTCGCTCAACATCCGCTGGCGCCGTGATCCGTCCTTTGTGGTCGAGCTGCACAAAACCGTGCGTGAAAACGTGGAGGAGAAGATCCTGCGCCCCGAGCTCATGCGCGTGGTGAAGGACCAGGCGACCACCCGGTCGGCGCTCGACGCCTATTCCGGTGAGGGCCTCGTCTCGCTGCAGAGCGACATCTCCGCCGCGCTCATGGCGCCCGACGCCGAGCTGCGCAAGCGCGGTGTGATCGTGGAGAACTTTGTCATCGAGCACATCGGTCTCGATCCGTCCTACGTTGAACAGATCAAAGCCCGCCAGGTCGCCGTGCAGTCCCGCCTGCGCGCCATCGAAGAGACCAAGGCCGCCGAAGCCAAAGCCGAACAGGCCAAGGCCGAAGCGCAGGCCGCTTACGAACGGGCGGTGGTGGATGCCCGCCGCGACAAGGAAGTTGGCGTGTTGTCTGCGCAGAAGATGGCCGAGCAGCAGGTGCTCGACGCCGAAGCCGCCGCCAAGCGCGTGGAACTCGCCGCCGAGGCCGACAAGAACCGCAACGTGCTCGCTGCCCAAGGTGAACAGGAAGCCGCGCTACTCCGCGCCCAGGCCATCAAGGCCCTCGGTGAGGCCGAAGCCGAAGCTACTCGTCTGAAGCTGAGCGCTTACTCGGCCGAGGGTTCGGAAGCCTTCGTGCGCATCGAGGTGGCGAAGTCGATGAGTGACGCGTTCAAGAACATCGATGGTTACCTGCCGCAGGACATGACGGTGAACCTGCTCAGCGATTCCTTCCTGCGCGCCGTGAAGTCGGTCGTGGGGGGCGAGGCTGCCGCCGCCGATCAAGTGCCCATGCGCGCTCTCCCGAATCGCTAAACGCCGCGGGCGCGGACGCGACCATTTGAGTCGAGCCACCGCCCCGCGCGGTGGCTTTTTTGTGTCCGTTGTGGAGGTGATGTGAAACCGGTTCTCGCCATGGTTTTGCGATGGGGGCGTTGACGCTTGCTGCCATGGAGGTTTCCTTCCCCACACCCCAACGCTGGTTACCCTTACACTCCCAACCTAAGATTGCTGTGAAAACCTTTACCAAACAACTCGTCGCGGCCGCCGTAGCTCTGAGTGCGCCGTTCGCCGCTTTCGCGGATCACCATGAAAGCGCGAATCCCGCTTTGCCGCTTACCAATCAGATTATCGTCGGCAGCCTGTCGGCCGCGGCCGATAAGATGAACCAGTTGGCCAACGCCATCCCGGAGGACAAATACGACTGGTCGCCGGCGGAGGGCGTGGCATCCGTCCGCGGCGTGCTCACCCATGTTTCCGGGGCCAACTACTTCATCGGCAGCATGCTCGGCGCGAAGATCCCGGAAGGCGTCGACCCGCGTAAGATCGGCGAGGGCGCGAGCAAAGCCGAACTCATTGCGGCTTACGCAGCGTCGGTGGAATTTGCCAAACACGCCATCGCCGGGGCTTCGGCGGAGGCGATGGCCGAGGAGATCGAGTTCTTCGGGATGAAAGCGCCGCGGGCGCAGCTGGCGCTGATCATCGCCGACCATGGCCACGAGCATTTGGGTCAGATGATTGCCTACGCGCGCTCCAACGCGGTGGTGCCGCCCTGGAGTCGCTAAGGTCGACGAACCCAATCGCTTTGCCCAAACCGCCCGTTTCGCCGGGCGGTTTTTTTGTGCCTGCAACTCGCCAGAGGGCGACCGGCGAGAACCGTTCGTCGGATTGACGGTCCGTGTCGGCGATGGCCTGTCCGCCTTCCAGCTCACGCCTTCGGTTGATCTTCCGGTCCCTGCTTCCCCTCTGCTTGGGGTGGGGAGTGGTTGGCGTGTGGGCGCAGTCCAACGCCTTGGTCGAAGAGGTGATGGGGCCCGCGGCCAGCGCCGCGGCCGATGAATCGTCCGCGGATGGCTCAGGCCAAGCCGACGGTAAAAATGCGGACGGAGAAGAGGAGCAACCCACGCTGCAGGCGGAGACCATTGAGCGGAAGCGGGCGGCGGCACGGGCGAATCTGCAGGAGCGGCGAGATGCGCTCGAGTCTGCTGACATCGAGGCGGGCAGTGGGGAGGCGAAGACGCTGGCGGAGGAAATTCGCCTGCTGGAGGAGCTGGAGCGGATCTACGGGGATCAATTGCGCGCAGTGGGCGAGCGGGAAGACCTGCAGGCGGAGCAAGCGGAGCTCCAGCGACAGCGGGAAGACGAGGGGGAATTGGGCGACGGCATCGCGGTGCGTCCGACCTTTGCAGCCCTCGAGTCCCTCTATGACCAACGCGACGAGTTGGAGCGCACGCGGCGCTGGTTGGAACGTGATTTCGAAAACGCCGAAGATGGCCGGGAGGCGGCGCAGGATGCGTTTGATGAAGCGGAAAAACAACGCCGCCTTAAAGAGGAGGAGGCGGAGGACAATCCGGGCGAGCATCTGGCCGGGCAGCATCTCGCTCGTCTGCAAAGCACGGTCGCGGAGCAGACCTTGCGCTTGCGCGATTTTGAATTGGCGACGCTGCAGTTGCAGGAGGATTTGATTGGTCCGCGGCTCGAATTGGTTCAACCGCGAATCGAGTGGGTTGTATCGCACCTGGTGCGAGACAGTGCCGGGCAGGCGGCGCGTCAACGCGACCGGGCCGCGCGCGAAGAGCGCTTGCGCGAGGCCCACACGGATGCGCGTGAGACGGCTGCTCGAGCGTCGAGCACCTTGGCGCGTCTGGAGTCGGAGGTGGACAGCGGTGATGCCGCGGTGGAGGAGAATGGCGAGTTGGAGGCGTGGCGGCAAACGCGTCGTTTGGAGAGTGGTCGCCTGGCTTTGCTCGGTCGGCAGTTGGCGCGACTGGAAACCATGGCGGCGGTCGAAGCGCAGCGACTCGACGTTCTTTTTGGCGAGATGGACGAGGACACTGCGGAACAGCTGGCGGAGCGAAACGACGCTGAGCTGGAGAGGCTGCGCAACGCGCGTCGTCAGCATTTGTTTGAACTCATCCGCACCCGCCGCGTGGTGGAGCGGGGAGCTGGGGCGGAGAGTGAGGCGCGTCAACGTAGCTTGGCGGCCGCGAAAGCTTGGGTCGAAGTAGGCGAGATCGAGCACTCCGAGCTGCAGGACCTCATCGCGGTGCGCGAGCGTCTGCAGGAGGAATTGGGTCGTCTGGGCGTGACGGTGTGGCCGACCTGGGAGGATGCCTGGCCGTCGATCAAACGCACTGTATCCACAATCTGGATGTGGGAGCTGTTCACAGTCGATGATCAGCCGTTCCGCGTGCGCACCCTGCTGGCGGTCGGCCTGCTCGTCATGCTGGGCGCGCTGACGGCGCGACGGATCAGTTCGTTGGCCAGTGACGTGGCGGTGAGTCGTTTTAAGTGGAGTCGGGGGCGCGCGGCGGCGTGGCGCACGCTGCTCTACTACGGTTTCCTGTGTTTCATCGTGCTGAGCATTTTCAGCCTCTTTCACCTTTCGCTCACCCAGTTTTCGGTGGTGAGCGGTGCGCTGGCGGTGGGGCTGGGTTTTGGCTCCCAGAACCTGCTCAATAACTTCATCAGCGGTATCATCCTGCTGGTCGAACGCCCGATCACGGAGGGAGCGTTGATCGAGTTCGACGACGAGCAGTATTGGGTGGAGCGCATCGGCATGCGCAGCACGGTGGTGCGCTCTTTCGACAACACGCACATCGTGGTGCCGAACTCACGATTGATTGAACAGTCGGTCACCAATTGGACGCTGTCCGATGATGTGGTGCGCCAGAAGGTGGCGGTGGGCGTGGCCTACGGGACCGACACACGCAAGGTGGAGAAGCTCCTGCACAAGGTATTGGACGACCTCGATGTGGTGCTGGATGACCCGGAGCCGATCGTGCTGTTTGATGCGTTCGGCGACAACTCGCTCAACTTTCTGGCGATCCTGCACACGCGCTTGGACGACCGACTGAAGGCGCTCAACGAAGTGCGCCACACGATCGCCGAGGCGTTTGCCGCGGAAGGCATCGTGATCGCCTTCCCGCAGCGTGACCTGCATTTCGACTCCGATGCGCCGTTGCAGATCGAGCTGACCCGCCGCTCGCGGCAGGCGGTGGACCCGCAGGCGTCGAAGGAGGGCGATGGCGACCGCGATGATGACGAGGCGGCGGAACCGGAGGAGGCGAAGTCGGCCATGCAGGCGCCGCGCAAGAATGAGGAGGGCGGCGATGGCTAAGGGGGAGGAACTCGACCGCGGTCTGCGTTGGAGCGTCGCGGTGGTGTTGCTGGTGTCGTTTCTGTGCAACCTGGCGGTGCTCTTCGTGCCGTTCATGGACCTGCGCCGGGGCGTGATGACGGAGCCGTATTCGCTTTTCCGTTCGGTGCAGATGTTTTGGAGCAGCGGGCTCTACGTGCTCGCGATTCTGGTGGTCGCGTTCTCGGTCGTGTTTCCCTTTGCCAAACTGGCCGTGCTGGCGGCGGTAACGCTGGCGGGTAAGCCGGATGCGCGTCTGCGGGAGTGGCTGCACTGGGCGGAGCGTCTGGCCAAGTGGTCGATGCTGGATGTATTTTTGGTGTGCCTGATTCTGGTGCTGACTTCCGACCAAGTGTTTGTGGGGGCGACGCCGCTCATGGGTATTCCGCTCTTCATTACGGCGATACTTTTGAGCATGGCGGCGGGGGAGGTTTTGTCGGCCGCGTTGCGACCCAGCCGAGGCGAGAATGATCGTCCGCCGATTCCGCCGCGCGGGTCGTGGCTGTTGTGCTCCGGCTTCGCCTTGGGCGCCACGCTGAGCCTGCCGTTTCTGGGGGTGGCGGACTGGCGACTGGTGGATCGGGATTACAGCATCGTTGGTCTTGTGCCGGTATTGTGGACCGAAGGGGCCTGGCTGGCGGCGGTGCTCGCCGGACTGTTTTTGGTCGGCACTCCGGTGGCGGCCTGGATGTTGAGTTTTGCGTCGTGGTGGCGGTTGCGCGGAGGTGACGACAACGACGAGCTCAACGTGTGGGCGGCCGGGCTCCGGCGTTGGAGCATGTTGGAAGTGTTTGGCTTGGCCCTCGCAGTTTTCGCACTGGAGGGCGATCACCTGATGAAGACCGAGATGCGTTGGGGAGCGCTGCTGTTGGCGGTGACCATGCTCCTGCAACGCAGTTTTGATTTCGCGCTCACGCGTCGGCGCCTTGTCGACGACGAGGACTGAGCTGCTGGCGGAAATGGTGCGTGCGTAATGCACGATCGCACGGCTGGAGGGTCATGCAAAATACCCGAATCTGTTTTTGGGGAATTAGTTGTAAATTACATAAAGCACAGGAAGCGAGTGGGAAACGGGATTGGGGGTATAGGCTGGCATGGGCGAAGCACTAGGAAGGGCGTTAACCAAATCTCGTCATGAACAAACTCTTCCCGCTCCTCATTCTCATTGTCGGCCTGATCCTGGTCTACTTCGGCTTGGAGGCCTCCGACTCAATCGGCTCCGCGGTCTCGGAGGTCGTCAATGACGCGCCCTCCAACAAGAGCATCGCCCTCACCACGCTTGGCGCCATCGCCGCGGTGGGCGGAGGCATCGGCCTCCTGCGATCCGGCGGTCGCACCAACGCCTGACCATTCAGACACCGCTTTACCGCCCTTGCCCCGGGCGTTCCCCGCTACGGGACAGGGGTTAAGCTCAACCCAAGTATCCAAACCACAAATACCATGAAAGCTAAGAAACCTGATATCGAATCCGCCACCAACGAACTGCGTTCCCTCATGCGTGAAGCCGAAGTGCTGCTCGCCGAAAAGGGCGGCGAGGCCGACGAAAAGGCCAGCCACCTCACCGACCGTCTCAACGAATTGATTTCCGTCGGCCGCGACCGCGCCGAGAAGGTCACCCAGAAGGCGCGTGAGGCCACGCTCAAGGCCAAGGAAAGCGCGCAGGAACAGCTCACGCAGTGCGACGACTACGTGCGCACCCATCCTTATCATGCCGTCGGTATCGCAGCCGGCATCGGCGCGCTGATCGGTGTGCTCGCCAGCTCTTCCCGCAAAGCCGCCTGAGCGCGGCGCTCACGATCGTGAACTTCGTCCAGCTTCACGAACTAGTTAGTAGTAGTTGATGTTGCGCGAGCCGCACCCCGCACGGGTGCGGTTTCGCGTGCGTCAGGCGGGTGAGGGAAACCCCAGCCAACAAACGTCATGGAAACCAACCACACCTCGATCCCGGAAGAAAACGAACGCACGATGGGCCGGGCGTTGCGCAACCGTTGGGATTTGGCGGCGGTGGAAGCGACCGAAGCCCGGCAAGAAGCCCGCACGGCGGTGTTTGCGGCGCTGCTGTTTGGCGCTATGGTGCAAACCGCGATGGGGGCCTTGCTCCTGGTTCTGGTGGCGTCGACTTGGGACACCGAATGGCGCGTGATCGCGCCGGCCATTGCCGGTGGGGTGGTCATCCTTTTCGCAATCGGACTCGGCTGGCGTGTGTGGAATACTCTGGCGAATTGGGAACCGTTTGCCGAAACGCGGCGGCAGATCCTGCAGGATCTGGACGCGTTGAAGGATGAGATGAGCCAGTTTCGTGGCTCGCGGAGCGCGGGGCCGTCCCCTGCATCCGATGCGACTCAGGCCTCGATGGAAAGCGCCGATCTCTAGCGCTGCCGGACGTCGTCCCGCTACGCCATTCACTTTACCAAACGAAAGACTACCTCGATGAAAGCGCTCCCTGAATCCGCCCCGATGACTTTAGCCGAAAAGAAGCGTTGGCTCGTGCTAGAATGCACCTGCGATCGCATGCATTGGAAGGTGAAGCGCATGCGGGCGCGGCGTCGCACCCGCTCCTCCAACCTGTTGCATTGGGTGCATCAGATCGACCACTGGGTGGGGCCGTTCCTGCCGCGCTGGTGGCGCGTCGGTTTCAGCGCCTTCCGCTCGGTGATGCGCTGAAAACGGCGCGGTGAGGCAGGGGGGCAGGCGCGGCACGGGCGACACGCCGGTGGCTACAACTTGCGGGAGAGGTCGCCTCTCGGTTGTAGTGGCGGCTTCAGCTGCCGAGCGGTGGCGTGCGTCAGCTCGTGCGCGTTGCGCAATGCGCCCAGACTTGTTCAGGCGCGCTCCAGCGCGACGGGGTTTTGTTCCTTGGCGAGCGCGAAGGTTTGGAAGCAGGGGATCGTGACCTCCATGCGCGGCGCTTCACCGTGCCAATCGCCGGTCACCTTCACGCGCCAGGTGCTGCCCGATTCGCTGCGCTGCAGACTCACCGTGACCGGTCCCCATTTGGTGGCGGTCGGACCGTAGTGCAGTTCGTTGGTTTCGCGTTGGTCGAACCAAGCTGCCGGCAGGCCGGCGCCGATGACGAGGTGGTCGCGTTCCTCGCGCACGAAGAGTGCGCGCATCATGAGCATCCACTCCGCGGCGGCCCAGGCGTGTTGTCCATCGCCCATGCAGCCCCCGCCGGTGTGCGGGTGAATCGCTTCCGGCCATTGGCCGGTGGGCGAGGCGGCGTCGGCCACGGCCTGCACCAAGCGCAGGTAACGCGGGTCATCGTGCCGGAGTAGGGTCTGGGCAAGGTCGAGCGTGAGGTAGGCGTTCACGCCGGAGTGGATCATGTCCTGAAAAAAGCCGTCGCGGTGAAGGCAATGCTCGCTGAGCCAATCGGCCGTGCGGGTAAAGTGTTCCGGCCCGAGCTCGTCGAGCTGCAGCGGGTAATCGCCCACCATGGTGCCGATGGCGCCGGAATCCATGCGGCGATAGGGGGAGGCGGGCACACCGTGGCGGGTAACATCGGCGGGGATTTTGGCAAAGCTGCGTTGGAGCGCGTGAGCGAGATTGTCAGCTTCGTTGGTCCAGGTCTGGGCAGCTTGAGTCTCGCCGCGGCGGGTCGCCATCTGGGCAGCGGCGCGGAGGCCGGCAAGGGCCCAAAGGTCGTCCCAGTAATAATAATCGTTGGGGCCGAGGTGCTCGGCACTGAAGCCCGGCGGCAGCAGGCCGTCGTGGGGTTTGCCGTCGGCATGGAGTCGCTTGAGGCGGAACCAGTCGGCGCCGCGGGCGAGGTCGCGCCAGAGTTTTTGCGGGAGCAGGTGGCCGCCGGCTTGTTCGACGCGGTCGGCAATCCAGAGCACCTGACCGTTGGCGTCCCATTCACCTTCCTGGGAGTGAAAGTAGCCGTCGCTCTTTTGGCGCTCGGGGAAGGTTTCGAGCAAGGCACGGGCGCGGTCGATTTCGTTGGCCGCGAGCAGGGCGTTGAGGATGAGGCAGGCATCGCGGAACCAGAATCGGCGATAGGTGTAGGGACCCGGGTAGATGTCGTGCGGCGACAGCAGGTGCAGGGTGTGCAGCGCGGCGTCGTGCAGAAAGTTCCAGTGCGTATCGGGAGATTTGATACGGGGGGCGGCGGCGAGGGCTTCGCTCCAGGTCAGCTCGGGCGTGGTGGGCTGGCGTTTGAGTTCGGTCTCCGGCAGCGGCATGCGCGCCTCGATGGAAATCGGTGTGCCGGCTTGCACCGGGAAGAGGGCGGCCCCGGTGGCGAGGCCGGCAGGGCAGGAGACGGTCGGGGGCGTGCGCTCGGGGATGCCCTCGTGATGGGCGATGCCGGCGATGTCGCCGCGTTCGTAGTTGGAGGTGACCCAACGGGGCGGTTGCGACCATTGGAGGGCTTCGGTGCCGTTCACGTGCAGCGTGTCTTCAACCAGTTTAAGTTCGTCGATAAAGCTCACGCCCTCCGGATTGGCCGGGCGAATGGCGCAAGCGAGGTAACCGTCGTGCGCGGCGGTGAGGGCGGCGTCGAGCACGAGCTCGGGCACGCGGGAATTGAGCGCGGACGGGCGCACGCGGGCGCGGGTCACGAGTTGGGTGCCGGTGGCGTCGGCGGTGGTGGTGCGCACCTCGAGTTCCGGCTCAAGGTGCAACTGTTGGTCGGCTTCGCGACAGCGTGAGGGGAAGAGCGCGGGGACGTCTTCATCGTGGGCGCGGGGGAGGAACCACCAGTCAATGGACCAGCCATCGAGCAAGGGGGTGACGAGGCCGCGGGGATCGACGATCGGGTAGGCGTCCATGCCCGGGAGCCCGAGCGCGGTCCAGTTGCGGTGAGTCAGATTGACGTGGGTGAAGGAAAAAGCCCGGGGCAGAAAAGCGGGGTCGGTGGGGTCGAACTGCCGGCTGGCCCAGTAGGGCCAAACCCAGTCGAGGTTGTTTTGGAGGACCTTGGTGTTGACGAGGCCGCGGGCGTGAAAGGCAACGCCGGCGCGGATCAGCTCAATGGGTTCCTGGACCTCCGATGGTTGGGAGAACTGGCGCAGGCGGGCCAGCACCGTGACCGGGTCGAGGAAGCCGCGACGGCGGGCAATGCGGCTGATCAGGAAGCGCCAAGGGAGCCAGGAAGTCATGTGAGCGAAAAGTGGGTTGAGTGAGTCGATTGCGGGCTAATGCACGGATTGGTCTGCCGGTTAGCCCACCGTGCGGTGGTGTTTAAGATCGGGGCGGTGCGGGGGCGAAAGCGGGCAAAACGGAGCCGGGTCGACTCGATGGAGTCGCCCGGCTGCGGGAAAAAGGAGCACAGAGCCCGACCGGCTAGGGGACGGGCTCTGTGATCGTGGTGGAGCGGGCGTAAATCGATTAGCTCTGGAGGTCGTCGACGAGGTCCTCATAGGCCTCGGACACGTTCTCCCACGCGGAAGCCACGCGGTCCTTGGCTTCGTCCCAGGTGTCGGCGGTGGCGTCGCCCAAGTCGTCGAGCGAATCGGCGAGTTCGGAACGGGCCTCGCGGAGGTTATCCATACCGTCGTCCCATTCGTCGGCCATCTCGTCGGAGATGTCCTCGGACTTGGCGGCGAGAGCATCGGTCTTCTCGTCGATGGACTCGGCCATGTTGTGCATGCCTTCCTCGAAGGCGTTGCGTTCGTCGAAGGTGGCGTCGGCGAGGTCATTCCACGCTTCCTTGGTTTCGGACCAAGCTTCGGCGGAGACGTCCTTGGTGTCTTCCCACGCTTCTGAGGTGGCGGCCTTGGCGTCTGCGACGGCGTCTTCCATGTTGGCTTCCTGCTTTTCGGAGCAGGCGGTGAAGAGCAGGGCGGCGGAACTCAGGGTGAGCAGAGTGGTGATGCGTTTGGCTTTATTCATGGTGATGTAGGGGGATGAGTTTACGGAAAAGGTGGGAAATGGGAGTGGGGCTGGTCAGCCAGCCCCGGGAAGAGAGCGGTGATCGGGTTTACGAGACCGGCGGCTTGCCTCGCACCGCACCGGCGATGGCGGAAACGATGAGGAGGACGAGGAAGACGAAGAAGAGGATCTTCGCGATGCCGGCGGCGGCGCCGGCGACACCCGTGAAGCCGAGCAAGCCGGCGATGAGGGCGATGACGAGGAAGGTAAGAGACCAGGATAGCATGTTAATTTACTCCGTTTGATGGTTGGTGACTGAAGTGATGCCACCTCCAGTAACTTAGCCCATGCCAACCCCTCCGGTGTGTCTCGTAAGATGCTTAAAATCAGTGCCAAGCGGAATTATGAGAATTTTCTCCTCCAGGCCAATGATGCACACTGCAATGGAGCCAAACCGCCCGATCTTGCGATCTGCAGCGTCCCCAAGCCAAAGGGGTCAATCCTATATCCTTGCGGTCAGATCGTGCTTTCGCCTCACTCATCGCCATGCCCAGACCCTTGCGTATCGATCAGGCCGGCGGCCTTTACCACGTCCTCAACCGCGGCAACTACAAGGAATGGATCTTCGAGACCGAAGGCGCCAAGGAAGCCTTCGAGCGCACGCTCTTCGAGGCCTGCGAACGAGCCGGCTGGGTGTTGCACGCCTACTGCATCATGAGCAACCACTACCACCTGGCGCTGGAAACGCCGGATGGAAATCTGAGCGAAGGCATGCGGTGGCTGCAGAGTGTGTTTGCGGCTCGGTTCAACCGCTTTCGGAAAGAGTCGGGTCACCTGTTTCAGGGGCGCTTCAAGAGCTTGGCGGTGGAAGACGAGGACCACCTGAGTTGGCTGTGTCACTACATTCATCTGAATCCGCTCCGGGCGGGATTGTGCACTGCGGCACGGCTGGCGGAATACCGGTGGTCCAGTCTGTGGTATCTCGATCAGCCGCGCAATCGACCTGCCGCGCTGCGTGTGGATGTCGCGTTGCGCGGGGCGGGTAACCTGCGGGATCGGCCGGCGGACCGTCGCTCCTATCTCGACTACCTGCGTTGGTTGCAGACCGACGAACCGGCGCGCAAAGACATGCTCTTTGAGAAGATGAGCAAAGGCTGGGTAATCGGCGGGGCGGAGTTTCGGCAGCAGGTGGCGGGGCAGGCGGAGTCCCGGCGAGCGATCGCCGAGCTCAGCTATCAGGAGGCCAAGGAAGCGCGGGCCGAGGTGTGGGAAGCCACGCTGGTGAAGTGCATGCGCGTGTTGCGAAAGAAGGAGACGCAGATCGCGACCACACCCAAGGCCGCCGATTGGAAAGTTGGC
The DNA here is from genome assembly GCF_019679435.2 of Actomonas aquatica. NCBI lineage: Bacteria > Pseudomonadati > Verrucomicrobiota > Opitutia > Opitutales > Opitutaceae > Actomonas > Actomonas aquatica. Next base: position 2,834,310 of record NZ_CP139781.1, on the reverse strand, counting down.
ATCGCGGCCCTGCTCAAGCAACGCAAGATGGCGCCCAACGGATGGCTGGCGCGACGGCTGGGCATGGGCCACGAGAGTGGCGTAAGTCGCTACGTGGTGGAGGCGCTGCGGGGCGATCGCGAAGAGGCGCTGGCGACCTACCAACGCCTCGATGCCAAGGTGAAGGACTGAGCCGACGAGGCGGGATCGCGTGCGAGGGGACGCGATTCAAGAATATAAGATTGACCCCTTAGGCTTGGGGGAGGTCGAACCAGAAGGTGGCGCCGCCGTTGGGGGTGTCTTCACAGTCGATGCGGCCGGCCATTTTGGTGACCATGTCCTTGGCGATGCTGAGGCCGAGACCGGTGCTGGATTCGCCGGCCGTGGGCACGGCGCTGAGGCGCTGGTAAGGTTTGAAGAGATTCTCCCGGTCCTCCTGCGAACAGCCGGGGCCCTGGTCGATCACTTTGACGCGCACCATGCCGGGGTGCGTGGCGCCGCCGAGTTCCACGCGCACCTTTTTACCCGGGGGGGAAAACTTGATCGCGTTGGAAACGAGGTTGTCGAGGACCTGAGCCAGGGCATGGAAGTCGGCCATGACGCGGACCTCCGTTTCGCCGGGCCAGTTCATGTCGAGGTCGATGTCCTTGGCGTGGGCACTCGGGCGGTTCTGCTTCACCACCGTGTTGATCGTGTCGCGCAGGTCGAGAGGGCTGAGGTTCAGTTTCGAGATCGCCGCTTCGCGGGCGTTGCGGGAGAGGCGCTCCTCGATGAGGGAGAGTAACTCCTCACAGGACTCCACGATGATGTCGGCCAACTCCTTGCGCGGATCGCCCTCGAGACCCTTCAGCAGGGTGCGGCCAGCAATGCGCACGGAGGACAGGGGGTTCTTCAAGTCGTGCGCGACCGCGGCCATGAGGTCGTTCTTTTCCGCGATGATTTGGCGACGGAGGTCGCGGGCCTGTTTGAGGTCGACGTGGGTGGCGACGCGCGCGAGCAGCTCGGGGGCGTGAAAGGGTTTGGTGACGTAGTCGACGCCACCTTCGTTGAGACCCTTCACGGCCAGCTCGGAGTCGTGGGCGGCGGTGACAAAAATGATGGGGATATCCTGGGTGGCCGGGTCGGCCTGCAGGCGCCGGCACACCTCGATGCCGTCGATGCCGGGCATCATCACATCCAGCAGGATGAGATCGGGTTTGCGGGCCTGCACGCGTTCGAGGGCGGCTTCGCCGGAGGTGGCGAACATGACCTCGTAGCGTTGTTGGGTGAGCAGTTCGCCGACGATCTGCAGGTTGCGTTCGACGTCGTCGACCACCAACACGATGCCATCACGGCCACTGGCGTTGAGGAAGGGAGCACGAGTCATGGTATTCTGAATACGAATGGATATGCGGGGAAAGGAGAGGAGCGGAAACTCAGTGGGACTCGCCCATCAAACTGGCGACGCCACTGACGAGCTGTGGAAAACTACGCAGGGTGTTTTCGACCGCAGAGATCTGGAAGCGTTCAACCTGTTCGGAGAGTTTTTTGCCGTAGTCGACCACGGTCGCACACTTGGCGGCTTCGCCACGCTCGATCAGGTCCTGCGCAAAGGCGGCGGTCTCGCGAGTGGTCGCTGTCTGGCTCAGCGCCGGCCATTCCTCGGCTTCAAGACGGCGCAGTTCGGTGAGCAAAGCCGGCCATTCCGGGCCGATCTCCGGCGGCGGGGCGGGCGGGGCATCGCTGGCATCGTCGTCGGCCGCTTCGTCGATGGCGGACTGCTCGTGGCGCGGCAGCAAACGGGCAACCTCGCGAAACAGGGTGGCGCGGGAGAAGGGTTTGCGGATGTAACCGTTGAACTGTTCCCGCAGTTTGAGCTCCTCGGCCATCATGGAGGAAGCCGTGACGCTGACGATCGGGACGGCGGCGAAATCGGGCATGCCGCGGAGTTTTTCGAAAGCTTCGCGGCCATCCATATCGGGCATACGAATGTCGAGGAGGATGAGGTCGGGATGGTGCTTTTGCGCCTGGGCGAGGACTTCGTGGCCGTTGCGGGCAAAGACCAGACGGTGGTGGGTGTCTTCGAAGATGCCCTCGATCAGCTCGAGGTTGAGCGGCACATCGTCGGCCACCAGAATGACGCTGGGGCGCAGGTGGTTAAAATTAGTCTGCGCGTCTTCCGTCGGGTTGGGGTCGACGGTGGCGGAGGAGATTTCCACGTGGGGGAAGCCGAAGCGGAAAGTGGTGCCTTCGCCGGGCACACTTTCCAGTTCCACCTGGCCGTTGAGCAGGTCGGTGAGGCGTTTGGTGATGCTGAGGCCCAGGCCGGTGCCGCCGTGGCCTTTGGCGGGGCCGTCCTCCACCTGGCGGAAGGGTTCAAAAACGCGGGTCTGATGTTCCGGGGCGATGCCGATGCCGGTATCGGTCACGGTGATGAGCAGGGTGACACGGGTCTCGTCGGTGCCGCTCAGGCGGGTGCCGGCAGAGAGGGTTATGGAACCCTGGGGGGTGAACTTGAGGGCGTTGCCCACCACGTTGAACAGGATCTGGCGCAGGCGCGTCTGGTCAAAAATGAGGGCGGGCGGGAGCGAGGGATCGGCTTCGATTTTGAGCTCCAGGCCGCGGGCCTCGGCCTGGGGGGCGAAGACCTCGCGAATTTCGCGCAGTAATCGGATAATGGATACAGGCTGGTAGTGCAGCTCGAGTTTGCCGGCCTCGATTTTGGACAGGTCGAGGATGTCGTTGATGAGCGACAGCATGGCGCGCCCGCTGGAATTGATGGCGTCAATGTATTGGCGCTGCTTGGGGGTGGAGGCGATGCCGGAGAGCAGTTCGGCGAAGCCGAGCACGGAGTTCATCGGGGTGCGGATCTCGTGGCTCATGTTGGCGAGGAACTCGCTCTTTTCGCGGTCGGCGTTCTCGGCCTTTTCCTTGGCGCGCAGCAGGTGGGCCTCGCGGTTGAGGGAGGTGAGAGCGCGGCCCATGATGAAGAAAGCCTGGAGCCCAAGCAGGAGGGCGAGACCGCCGGAGATGGCGATGGTCCAGGCGGCAAAGCGGACTTCACTGTCCATGGCGGCCTCGCGCTGTTCGAGCAGGGTTTCTTCCTCGGCAATCATTTCCCCGTGCAAGCGGCGGACTTCGGCCATGAGGCGCAGTTCGGATTCGTCGCCGATTTCCTGGCGCAGCCGTGCCAAGGTGGCGTTGCGGTTTACCATGGCGGTATTACGCAGCTCGGTCAGGCGGGCGTAGATGTTTTCGCGCAGTTCGGCGGCGCGTTCGCGCTGGCTTTCATTGTCGACGATGAGCGCCTCCAATTCGTCGAGCGTTTCGGTCAGTTCGCTGGCGTATTCTTCGGCCGCATCTTCGTAGCCCGTGCTGCCCGTGATGAGGAAACCGCGTTGTTCACTCTCAGCGTTGCGCAGCAACGCGACGGTTTCATGGATGTGCGAAATGACGTCGTGGGTATGCGCGACCGCCGCCATGCGGATTTTGGTGGAATAGCCGGTGTAGAGGCCGACGGTGAGGGCGACGATGAGCAGCCCGCTGGCGGCGTAGAGAAAGCCCCGGTGCCATGTCGCGAGATTGGTGGTGAGCTTCTGTAACGCTGTCATGCGCGGTAGACGGAAAGAGCGAGACACGATCGGGTCCAACCAAATGGGGGGAAGTTGGCTAGATGGCCGACGTTTGCATTACCCGCGGGGCGAGAGGAGCACGGAGGGACGGTTTCAAACGGCGGCGGTCGCGAATGCCGCGACGGTTGGCGAATCCGGCGACGAAGGTGGCGGCGTTTTGAGTTTCAGCTCGGCCACGAGCGGCAGGTGATCGGTGGCGGTGGCGGCGAGCTCGTTGCGGGGGATGGAGACGCTGGCGATGGCGAAATGGCGTGAGACAAAGATGTGGTCCAGTTGGCGCACCGGCAGCACGGACGGGAAGGTCGGCCGACCGACGTGGCGCGGGCAATGAGCCTGCACGTTGCGTAGACGTCGAGCCAAGGCGCGGTAGGAGGGGGAGCCGCCGGCGGTATTGAGGTCGCCACAAAGCACCACGGGTTCGGTGGCGGGCACCTGACCGAGTCCCTCGTCGCCGAGCAGCGCATGCGCCTGGGTGATGCGTTCCCAGCGAGTGAGGCCGAAATGGGTGCTGAGCACGTGCACCGGGGAGCCGTGGAAATCGATGATGGAGTGCAGCGCAGCCCGCTGCTCGAGGCTGCCTCGATGAGGCAGACGAATGGTGTGGGCGGAAAGGATCGGATAGCGGCTCAGCAACCCGTGGCCATAGGCGGCGCCGTCCCCCAGATCGAGGCAGCGACACCAGGCCGATTGCAGGCCGGTGCGAATGGACAGTTCGCGCAACTGGTCCTCGCCGCGAGAGCGGGATTGGCCGACGTCGAGTTCCTGCAGCGCAATCACATCGGCATCGAGGGTTTCGATCAGCCGGGCGATGCGGTTGGGCGAACAGCGTCCGTCCATGCCGATGCAGGAGTGCGTATTCAGGGTGGCGATACGCAGGGCGGGTTTCTCCTCGACTGGCTCGGCAGGCGCGGCAGGCTCGGCCGCGTCGTGCGTCCGGCGCGCGAACGGTGGGCGGGATCCGCCGTCGTCGGGGGAGAGGCGACCGAGGTGCGTGAGGGCCATGGCGCGCAATTCGCGCGGACGCATGGGACGATCTTTGACCGTCGGCCGCACGTGGTGCGGCAGCAGGAGGAAGGCGCCGGTTTCATCGAGCGACGCGCCGGCATGGGAGCCGTTTTCGTCGGCAAAGGTGTAGGACTCGCCGTGGGGTGTCCAACCGAGCGCGACGAGTTGGCCGCCGAAACGATGGTGGGCGAGCGCGGCAAGGTCGCGGGCGACGACCGGACGCAGGGCTTTGGCGTGCGGCAGCACATCGGCGTCGCGCGGAAGCTGATATTCCCCCCGGGCCGTGAGCCAGGTGACGGATTCGCCGTCGTCATGGGGCACGAGAATGCCGGGCAGCCCATCGGCGACGAGATCGGCGGCGAAGCGGCGCAGGTGGTCGGGTGGCAGGGTTTGCGCGAGGTATAGGTGGCCGACCGGTCCCATGGCGGCCAAGGCGAAGACCTTCTTTTCGAAGACCGAGAGTCGGGATCGTTCGGTGTCGCGAGCGAGGCGGCGTTCGGCCCGAGGGCCGCGGAAGAGGAAGGCGGCACTGGTGTGGCCCTGATTGGCGTCGGCGCGGGGAACGGAGGCGTTGGCGTCCGCGTCGGGCTCGATGCCGTGACGGCGAAGGTGTTTGCGCACGAGGGCATCGAGACCGCCGTCGACCTTTTTGCGGAAGGGGGTGGCGCGGGTCTGGCCGTGATCGGAAAAGATCCAGACTTCGTAGTCGCGTTGATCGGCGCGGCGGGCGGCGCGGTGCAGTTGGGTGATGGCGCGGTCGATGCCCTTGAGGGTCCAGTGCGCGAAAGCGGAGGACGGTCCGCGACGATGGGACTGCTCATCGTAGCCGAGGAAATTGACGTGGATGATGGGCAGGCCGCGGGCGATATCGACCTTGGCACCGAGGGTGATGAGTTCGCGCAGGCCGACGCAGACGAGGACGCGGGCGAAGACAAAAACGAGCTCGCGGGCGAGCGGTTGGCGGCCGGCGATGACGCCGCGGATCGCGTCCACGACGGCGAGCACGATCTCCACCGGCAACAGGGCGACGAGGCGCAGAAAGGAGCCAAAGTGAAGAAAGGCGAAGAGGAGAATGTTGCGCAGCTTGCCGGTGCGCCAGAGGTCGCCGAGTCCGATGCTGGCGCCACAAAAGTGGCTCTCTTCCTGGCTCGCGCCGCCGGTGTAGATGTTGGACCAAGAGCTGCCGCCTTTGAGCAGACCCTCGGCCTGGGCGGCGAGGTCGGCCTCGATGCGTTTGGCCGGGCCGGGTTGCATCATCTTCTCGATGGCATCGACGCGGTCGTCGAGGAAGCTGAAGGTCGGCACGGCGGCGGGTTGGCCGTAGTGCAACTCACCCTGCACGGCGGGCGTGCTGGAGGGGAGGCCTGGATAAAAGTCGTGCAGCTTGTAGCCACGGCGTTTGAGCAAACGGGCCAGGCCGGGGAGTTTTTTCTGGGCGAGGCCGCGTTCGAGTTCGTGGCGGGAGAGACCGTCGATCTGGATGAGCAACAGACCGGGTTGATCGCTGCCGGTGGTGGACTTGAGACCGGTGCGACGTGCAAACCAGTCGGCGCGACTGAACTTGCGGCGGAGGTAGCGGAGGTAGGTGTTGAGGCGGGCGAGCATGGTGGCAGGCGGGACGAACCGATGGATTCGGATCAGGAGGCCTCGGCCATCGGCTCGGACGGATGGTGGCTCAGGCGAGAGGTGACGGTGTTGATGGCGGCGCCCAACTTGTCGCCGAGGAGCCGCGTCTCGACGGCGATACGGTCGAGGAGGCGGTCCCAGATGTCGGGGTGCTCGGAGGAGGGCGAACCGCGGCGTTGCTCGATCAGCTGTTGATAGTAGTCGACGACTTCGGCGGCGGTATGCTGGCGGTCGAAGCGGGCGGCGGTGACGGTGGCTTCGGCGGTCCAGCGCTGGCGGGCCTCGTGGTTGCGCACGAGCTGGGTGAGGGCGCGGGCGTAGGCCTCGGTGGAGGCATCGGCTTTGAGCAGGCGACCGTTGCGGTTGTTGGTGACGACTTCACGCACGCCGGAGGCGTCGAGCGCGATCACGGGGTTGGCGGCGGCCATGGCTTCGGCGACGACCATGCCCTGAGTTTCGCTGTGAGAGGCGAAGGCAAACGCATCCATGGCGGCGTAGGCGTCGTGGAGGGCGCGGCCGGTTTGCTGGCCGGCGAAGTGGACGCGATGCAGCACACGGCGTTCGCCGAAGATGCGTTCCATGTCAGGACGGGACGGGCCGTCGCCGACGATGATGGCGTAGGCGTTGTCGTTGCGGCTGAGGCAACGGGCGAGGCCCTCGGCCATAAATTCGAGATTCTTTTCGGGGGCGAGGCGACCGACGTGGCCGAAGAGGATATCGTCGTCCTGCAGTTTGAGTTTCTTGCGCCAGCGGTCGCGGCGGCCGGAGGAAAGTTTGGCGGTGTCGATGCCGGTGGGGATGACGCGAATGGGCGTCGTGACACCGCGGGAGCGAATGAGGTCGGCGACGCTTTCGCTGGGCGCGATCACGCCTTCACAGCAGTTGGCGAAGCGGGTGGAGAGTTCGATCACGTAGTCGCGCAGCGCGGGTGAGTCGAAGGGCACGTAGTGGGTGTATTGCTCGTAGAGCGTGTGGTGAGTGAAGACGACGGGCACGCCCCGTTCGGCGGCCACGCGCAGGGCAGTATCGCCGAGCAGGAAAGGGTGGTGCGCGTGGATGAGATCCAGCTCGAAGTGGTTGAGGCGTTTGTTGAGCGCGGCTCCGAGGGGCAGGCGCACGGAGAAATCACTGCCGTTGAAATTACTGACGGCCGGCACGCGCTCGACGGAACGCTCGATGCGACGCGGGGCAGTGCCCTCGGCGAACTCCGGTGCCACCACCAGCACGCGGTGACGGAGACGGCGCAGATCCTCGAGCAAGGTCTGCGTCGAGCGAGCGACGCCTCCGACATGCGGCAAAAAGGTGTTGGTGAAGAGTCCGATGTTCATGGTGTGGGAAGAGGGGAGGGAGGGGAGGCGGAGGGGCCGGCGAATCAGCGACGATCGGCGACGAAGACCTCGCGGAAGGAGTCGGTGTCCTCGACATCGGGCATGCGCTCGGCGAGGTGGGTGCGGAGGTCGCGGCGAGCGCGGGAGATGCGGCTCTTCACGGTGCCGGTGGGCACGCCGGTGAGCTTGGCGATTTCGGCGTAGCTCATGCCCTTGCCGGCGCGCATCTCGAGCGGCTCGCGGAGGATGGGATCGATCTCGGCGAGACTCTCGCGGACGGCGCCGAGGAATTCCTCCTTGGTGGACTGTTGGCAGGGGTCGGGCTCGTCGCAGACGAAACTTTCGCCGATCGGGCTCTGGTCGGAATCCGGGGCCGTCCAATCGAGGGAGATGGTGTCCTGACGACGGCGGCGGAAGAAATACCAGTAGCGGTTGCGGGCGAGGTTGGTGGCGATGCGGTGCAGCCAGGTGGTGAGGGAGGCATCGCCGCGGAAACGACCGAGGGCGCGGTAGGCGCGGACGAAGGTGTCCTGCGTGACCTCTTCGGCATCGGTCTCGTCGCGGAGCATGTTGCGCACGTAACCGTAGATGCGGTCACGGTGAGTCCGGACGATCTGGGCGAAAGCGGATTCGTCGCCGCCTTGGAAGCGAGCCACCAGGCTGCGATCGTCGTTGGCGTTGGTGAGGGAGAAGGGGGAAGTGGCGATGTTCATGATGTTAGAAAGGGATGGAAGTTATGTCTCTATCATCAGGGGCCGTGCCGCTTCGTATGGTGTTTTGTAAGTAACTGAAATATAGGGTAATAAAAAACTGCTCGAATCTCGAGGGGGGGCCGAAAAGTGCAGTTTGCATGGGGGCGGGGATCGTGGTCGTGCGAAATGCAATTAGGCCCAACCGGGCCTAAAAAAGCCCCGTCGCTTTGGTCGCGACGGGGCTGGGACTAAGGGGGGAAAGGGTTAGGCGCGGCGGCTCAGTTCAGGGCGGCGTCCCGCCAGTATTTGGTGCCTTGGAGGGTGGCTTGGAGGGCGAGGCCGTTCTTGGTGAACTGGAACACCTCCACGGCGCCCTTGGGGTTGCCGGCGAGGCCGAATTGGCCGCCCTTGTCTTCCGACTTGGCGGCGGCGTCGGCTTGGGCAGTGAAGTCCCAGCCGTATTCGATGAAGTCGTTGAGTGCCTTCTCGTCGTAGAAGACGAACACGCCGCGGAAATCCTTCACGCCGAGGCCCAGGCCGAGACCGGCGGAGCCCATCTTCATGTAGGTTTCCTCGCCGCTGTCATCGACCACGAGGCCGTGACCACCGGCGAAGGAGGCAAAGATGACGTTGATGCCGACGTTGGAGAACACGGCGTAACCTTCGGCCTTCTTGATGCGGCCTTCGGCTTGCGGGGCGAGTTCGTAGAGGTCGGCGAGGACCTCGTCGCGCATGGCGCGGATCTCGTTGCGTTCATCTTCGATATCGGCGGCGCGCACTTCCAGACTGAGGAGGCCGACGAGGAGCGCGGCGCCAAGGCCGCGGAGCAGTTTGGTGGACAGGTTCATGATGTGGGTGGGTTGTAGTTTAATAAAGAATACGAAGAGCGGGCCTCAGGCGTTGGTCTCGATGGCGGTGACGCTGCCGTCGCGGAAGGTGACCCGGAATCGTTCGTCGACGTTCTCGGAATAGATCGATTCGGAGACCGGCACGTAGGCCACGCGGTAACCGCCGATGAGGCTATCGCGGGTCACCACGCGGCGATAACCGACGAAGTTCTCGCCCTCGTATTCACGGGAGTAGGACGCATAAATCCAGGTGGACGTCTGGCCGTCGGCGGTGACGGTCGAGCGTTTGTCAGACGGCTCGCCCAGATCGATGTAGACCATGTCGGGGGTGTCTCCGATATGGATCTCACCTTCTTCCAGTCGCTGTTTGGTTTCGACGGGAAGGGAGTTGAAGACGTAAGCCTTTTCCTCGGTGCGTGACTCAAAGGACGCGCAACCGGTGGAGAGCAGGAGGCCGGCCGCGGCCAGCACGGGAAGGAGGGTGCGAGTGGTATTCATGACGACCCGTTCGACCGCGACGGATTGAATCTGGTTCTGCTGCGGCTGGCACCGGATTGAGTCGCGGCTTGCAGAATGCGATCATCTGCGCGGGCCGGCTTTGCAATCTGCCCGAAAAATGAGGGCGCACGCGTCAGGGAAACTGCGCAGGAAGCAAAGTAACTCCTTTGCCGGACGGAGCTTGGGGTATTGCTGCCGTGGGGCTGAGATCCGGACACCGGTGGCGCGAAAAAATTTTTGTGGAACGGCGATTCAGAGGCGCATGCGTCGTGAAATGGCGCGGATTGCACATTGTCGATTTTGCCCAGAATTCGTCGCGCAAAATGACGGGGAGAGGGCGCCGCCATTTCCCCGGAAAAATTGGTAAGGTTCTCATGATGAGCAGGAAAAATGTTTGGTGGAATTCCTGGCACGGGGATCGCGACAGGGTGGGTAGCTGCGTCGGCGTAACCCCTGACGTGATGTTTAACCCATATCCAAAAAATGACTACAACCACCCTCACCACGATCGATACCCTCAATGAGCTGATCCAGGTCTGCCGCGATGGCGCCCAAGGATTTCATGCGGCAGCGGAAGCGGTCGGTGACTCCAAGCTCGAGCGCATGTTGTATGATCTGAGCGGCCAGCGGACCCGTTTTGTGGGCGAACTGCGCCAGTGTGTGCTGCGACAAAACGGTGAGCCTTTTGGCAGCGGCTCCTTGGGCGGCGCGGTGCATCGGGTGTGGATGTCGCTGCGCGATGCGATCTCGACCCGCAACGCCATCACGATCCTGGAGGACTGCGAGCGGGGCGAGGAGCTCGCACTATCGGCCTATCGCGACGGCTTGGCCACGCTCGTCGAACCGGACGTGGTGCAGGTGGTGCGGGCGCAGGCGATCGAGGTTCAAGTCTCCCACGAGCAGCTGCGCACGTGGCGTTACGAGCGCATGTGTCGCGCCAGCTGAAGCCTGCTGCGCCGAACCCCATTTTTCCACTTTGGGCGGACCCAGTGATCGAGTCCCGATCGCGCCGCCTGTTCTCACGAAACGCGAACCCCTCAACCCAACGATCCATATGAAAACCATCAGTGAAGAAACCGTCTCCACCCTCAACAACCTCATCGAAATCTGCTGCGATGGCGCCGACGGCTTCGGCGAAGCGGCCTCGGCCGTCGACCGTCCGGAGCTGCAGGAAATCTTCCGCCGCTTGAGCGAGCAGCGTCAGGGTTTTGCCCAGGCTCTGCGCACCTGCGTGCACCAGCTCGGCGAGGAAGCCGAAGACTCCGGCTCCATGGCGGCCAAGGCTCACCGTGGCTGGATGAAGCTGCGTGAGGCGATTACCACCAAGGACAACCACACGATTCTCGCGGAGTGCGAGCGCGGTGAAGACCACGCGTTGGCGGCGTATCGCGACGCGGTCGAAACCTTCATCGATCCCATCGCGGCCGACCTGGTGCAGCGTCAGTATGTCGAGGTGCAGAAGAGCCACGACATCGTGCGCGACCTGCGTGATTCGCCGACCTACCAGAAGGTCTGACGCGAACGGGCAATTATCGCCGAAAGCGCGAAACGAACCGTGGGGCGAAACCGCCCGGCGGGGCGTTTCGCGCTTTTGGTTTAGGCGCGGGGGAGGCGGAAGCCGAAGGTGGTGGGGGCTTCGTGGAAGACCTCGCCGTTTTGCAGGGTCGCGAGGCGTTGCACGATGGTGAGGCCCCAGCCCCGGGCGTTGACGAAGGAGCGGTGATGCAGCGGCACGAAGAGGCGCTCTCGATCGATGCGATTACCGGTGCCATTGTCGGAGACGCTGAAGCGCACGTGATCGTCGTCGGCCTGCACCCGGAGAGTGAGTTCCACCCCCGTCGGGTTGTGCTGCACGGCGTTGGCGACGAGTTCCTCCAGCATGCGCACGATCCAGGGCTGGGCCCCGCGCACGGCGGGTAGTTTTTCATCGATCGGCCAATGGGCGTGAGCCTGGCCACGGACGAGGCGCGATTGGATGAGATCGCGGAGCTCCCAGATGGCGTCGGTCGTGTCGACGGAGGTGAGGTCCAGCGGTTGCAGACCGGCTTTGAGCAGGAAGCCGATACGCACCAGCAGTTGTTTGAGTTCCTCGCCCGAGACGGCGATGGCGTCGACCAGCTCGCGGTCCTCGGGCTGCAGGGGCACGGACTCGTCCTGCAAGGTGGCCGCGGTGGTGATGACCGCGCCGAGGGGCGTCATAAAATCGTGCGTGAGTCGGCGTGCGATCGACTGCATCTGGCCGCGTTGTTCGGCGTTGAGGCGGGCGAGGCGCAGGATCTCGAGCACGGCCGCGGCGGGTAGCGCGGCCGAGAGATGGAAATGAGGCGCGGGCAGCTCGATGGATTCCGGGTCGAGCTCCCAGCCTCCGATCGTCAACGGCGGGTCGTTCAACGCGAGGCAGGCGGCGGGCTCGGAGGTGAGCACAAAGGCATCGGGATCGACCGGCACTCCGGCGAGGTCGGCGGCGGTATTGGCACAGTGAATACGTGCGGTGGCGGCGCCCCAGCGCGTGAGTTGCTCCGCAATCGGGGTGGTGGCGTCGGGGGGGCCGACGAGGAGGAAGGTGAAATCGGCGAGGCGGGCGGGGGCGGACATCAGGCAGAAGGGGCGGAATCGCAGCCGAGGTGTTCCTTCAGGCGGCGGAGGGCGCGGTCGAGCTGATCGATTTCAATCGGCTTGGTCAGGTGGAGGAGGAAGCCGTTGCGCTCGGATCGTTTGATATCCTCCTCCATGCCGTAGCCGCTGAGGGCGATGCCGACAAGGTCGGGCCAGTGTTGGCGCAGTTCGGGGAGGAGGGAGGAGCCATCGCCATCGGGCAGGCCGATGTCGCTGAGCAGGGCGTCGATGTGCCCGTGTTGTTCGACTTGGAGGGCCTCGGCGTAGGTGCCGACGGCGATGATTTCTAGACCGCGTTGGCGGAGTAAGCGACCCATCGTGGCGCGGGTGGGGGCGTGGTCCTCGACCAGCAGCATGCGGCAGGGCCGGGTGGGGGACGGCGCGGCTTCGGTAGGGGCGGCGGGCGTCGCAGATGGCGCGGGGGACGCGGTCGGGCTGACCGGCATGGGAGGTTCGGTGGCTGGAACGAGCGGCAGGCGGATGGTGAAGGAGGCGCCGCGGTCGCGACCCTCGCTGCTGGCGCTGATCGAGCCGTCGTGCATTTCCACCAAGGTGCGGGAGATGGCGAGGCCGAGGCCCAGACCGCCGAAACGATGGGAGGAGGAGCTCACGTGCTCGCCTTGGGCGAAGGCGTCGAAGACCGATGTTACTTCGGTGGGCGTGAGACCGATGCCTTCGTCGGTGATGATCAGTTGGACCTGCGGTCCGGTTTCGGGGGCGGCGGGCTCAACGATCTGGAGGGAGACGTGAATGGTGCCCTGATCCGGGCTGAACTTGGCGGCGTTTTTGAGCACGTTCCAAATCACCTGACGCAGGCGCACGGCGTCGCCGCGGAGGGGCAGCGAGGCGTCGGTCAGGTCGAGCTGCCACGTGACGCCCTTGTCGGCGAACTCAGAACGCACGATGCGGAGGGCGTCCTGCAGCACGGTGTGCAGGTCGATGTCCTGGCGATCGATCTTGAGTTTACCGCGGGTGATGCGGGTGAGGTCGAGCAGGTCGTCGATGAGGCGAGCTTCGAGGGCGACACTGTCGCGAATGGATTCGAAGTCGGCGCGCACCTCGGCGGGGAGGGATTCGTCGCTGGCGCGGGCACTGGCGGTGAGCAGGGCCGGGTTGAGCGGGGTGCGCAGTTCGTGGGAAAGGGCGGCGAGAAAATCGTCCTTGGCGCGCGAGGCGGCGAGGGCCTGGTCGCGGGCGGATTTGAGGGCGTCCTCGGTCTCGAGCTGGCGCGTGATGTCGGTGTTGGTGCCGAACCAACCGAGCACTTTGCCGTGGGGGTCGTGAATGGGGATGGCGCGGGAGAGGAACCAACGGTAGGAGCCATCCTTGCCGCGCAGGGGGAAGGTGTCCTCCCACTCGGAGCCGCGGGCCAGGCATTCTTTGAATTTCGAGACGACACGCTCGATGTGATCGGGGTGGTGGACGCTGCGCCAACCCCAGCCGCGCATCCCGTCGAGGGTGGTGCCGGTGTAATCGAACCACCGTTTGTTATACCAGAAAATGTAGCCGGTCTCGTCGGTCATCCAGGCGAGCTGGGAGATGTTGTCGGCGAGGTTGCGGAAGCGGGACTCGCTGCGGCGAAGGGCTTCCTCGGCGCGTTCACGTTGGGCGGTTTCGCGCTCGTAGTTGCCGACGGCTTCCTCGAGGTCGTCGTGCTTGCGTTGCAGCTCCTGACGGCTGCGCGAGATCTCGCGGCGGATGGAGGCTTTTTCGACGGCGTGGCGCACGGCGCGGCGCAGTTGCGGGGCGGTGATGCGCGATTTGAGGAGGAAGTCGTGAGCGCCGCTTTTGAGGAGGTCGACGGCGACGCTGGTATTGGTCGAGGCGGTGAGCATGACCAGGCCGCAGGCGTGATGACCATGGCGCTCGATGATGCGATTGAGCAGTTCGCGCCCATCCATGCGGATGAGGTCGATGTCCATGAGCACGCAGTCCGGCAGGCCGTCTTCGAGGCGTTCGAGGGCACGTTCGGCGTCGGGCACCTCTTCGACGGCCCATTGGCTCTCCTGTCCACGGCAGAGCAAACGCCGAAACTCGACGCGATCCTCCGGGGCGTCGTCGACGATGAGGACGCGGAGCGGAGAGGGGGGGGCGGTGGCGGACGGCGAGTTCACGACGGGACGGAGGTGGAGGGAGCGGAAAGGGTGAAGGTGAAGGTGGAGCCTTCACCGGGCGTGGAATCGAGCCAGATGTGACCGCCCAGGCGCGTGAGGATGGCGCGCACGATGGTGAGGCCGGCGCCGGCGCCGCCGCCGAACTCGTCGCGGGCGTAAAGGCGTTTAAAAATGCGGAAGACGGCGGGTTGGTCCTCGGTGGCGATGCCGACGCCGTTGTCGCGCACGTAGAACTGCAGCGGTTGGCCGGGCGTGGCGGGTTCGCGCCAACCGAGCTCCACCCACGGCGCGTCCTTGTCGTTATACTTGATGGCGTTGCTGATGAGGTTGGCGTAGATCTCGGCGAGCAGGACCGGGTCGCCGGAGACGGTGGGCAGGGGGCGGGGGACGCGCAGTTCGATCGGGCTCTCCTCGAGGCGCGCGGAGAGTTGTTCGCGGACGTGTTCGAGGGTGATATTGAGGTCGATGGATTCCGCGCACGGTTCGGCGCGACCGACGCGGGAGTAGTGCAGGAGGGCGTCGATGAGCAGCTCCATGCGGTCGCCGAGACGGCGGATGGTGTCGACCTTCTGGTTGGCGTCGGCGGTGAACTCGGTAGCGTGATCCTCGGCGAGGTAACGGGCGTAGTTGCGCAGGCCGCGGAGGGGTTCCTTGAGGTCGTGCGACGCGATGTAGGAGAAGGACTCGAGGTCCTGGTTGCGTTGCTCGAGTTCGACTTGAAGGCGCACGAGGCGTTCGGTCTGGCGGGCCATGCCTTCGAGCACCACGTGGCGCAGACTGCGGGCGGCGTCGCGTTCGACGAGGAGCCACGGGAGGGAGCGGTCGCGCACTTCCTCCTGCCAGAGATCGAAGGATTTGCGCGGGGTGAGGCGGTCGCCGTGCGGACCGGGTTCGACGGGTTTGGTGGGGTTACCGGCCCAGTTGACTTTCTGGACTTCGGGCAGGCGGAACCAGAACAGGTAGGCGACGGGATCGCGGCACAAGCGGGTGGCGAGCACGCCGCTGAGGGGCGCGAGTTGCGCGGCGAGGTCGGCGTCCCAATCGGCGGCACTGACGGTGGCGCTCACGCTGGTGTTGTGGTGCTCGGCGAGCCAACGGCCGAGGGCGAGCACGGCGTCGTCGGACGGGCAGTCGCCGAGCGGGTGGACCTCGCCGGCGAGCAGGAGGGCGGAGCCGGCGCACTCGACTTGGCCAAAGCGCGGGGCCGCGCTCTGCAAAGTGTCGGGCAAGTCGTGGTCTTCGTCCAGCGCGGTGACCAAGTGCTCGCGCGCCTCGATGAGCCGGCGTTCGTAGTGGGCGTAATCGGCGCGCTCCTTGTTGGCGGTTTGGAGGGAGAGAGTTCGGGCGAGGAATTCGCAGGCGATGCGGGCGCCTTGGCTGACGTAGCGCGGCTGGTAGTGGTGGCAGGCGAAGAGGCCCCAGAGACGGCCGTCGACCACGATCGATAGCGACATGGAGGCGGCGACGCCCATGTTGCTGAGATACTCGACGTGGATGGGCGACATCGAGCGGGTCACACAATGGCTCATGTCGAGCGGGCGGCCGGTGCGCGGGTGTTGGGTCGGCTCGAGCGGGACGGGCTGGTAGTAGATGTCGGGATTGAGCCGCACCGGCGAGCGGCGAAAGAGGTCGCGGGCCTGTTTGGGAATGTCGGACGCCGGGTAGTGCAGCCCGAGGTAGGTATCCAAATCTTGGCGACGGGATTCGGCGATGACGTGACCGGAGTCGTCGTCGGCGAAGCGATAGACCATCACGCGGTCGAAGCCGATGAAGCTGCGCACGGCATCGGCGGCGCGTTGGGAAAAGGCGGTGAGGGTTTCGGCCTCGGCCAGACTGTTGAGGGTGCGTTGAAAGCGATGCAGGGAAGGCGCGGATTCGAGGGCGTCGGCCGAAAGCCAGCGCTCGAGCTCGAGAATGAGCACACCATCGTGGCGATGC
Source organism: Actomonas aquatica (assembly GCF_019679435.2). Classification (NCBI taxonomy): domain Bacteria; kingdom Pseudomonadati; phylum Verrucomicrobiota; class Opitutia; order Opitutales; family Opitutaceae; genus Actomonas; species Actomonas aquatica. The sequence continues at coordinate 2,818,055 of NZ_CP139781.1, read as the reverse complement.
ATCAGGGCCTCAAACTCCGGGCCCCCATCGCGGGCCGGCAAGGGGGAGAGGTAGAGGGGAGATTGATCGAGGGGCTCGTGGGCCAGCTCTTGTTGCCAGGTCTCAATTTGGGCGGACGAGAGGAGAGTGGAGAGCGCTTGGCCGAGCACGGTGGCCGGGGTGGCGTCGGGCAGGACGGTGGCGATGTTGACCGAGACCTGTTCGACGACCCAGTCGGGTTCGCTGAGGCAAAGGAGGACGGCATGCGCTTGGACCGAACCCGGGATGTGGATGGGTTCGCGGTCGCAGTTGGTGAGGTCGACCGTAGTGTTGGAGGGAGGGAGCGTCATGCGGTGGGGGGATCGCGTTCCGGCCAAGCGGCAGAGTGCAATCGGGAGGAGAAAAAGGCGAAGGTCGCGACGGCGCTGGCGGCGGCGGCGGTGGTTTCAGCGGTGGTCCAGGGTTGATGTTCGAGCCAAGCCATGAAGGCGCGCCAGCGGGCGGAGGCGGCGGCGGGACCGGAGCCGCTGAAGAAGCGGAGGGCGTCGGGGCTGAGGCCGGGAATCTGGGCCGCGAAGTTGCGGGCGAGCATCAGGCCGCCGAGGGCGGAACCCTCGACGACGTAAAGGCAGCCGGCTTGGTGGGCGGGAGAATCGAGGAGCGGAGCAGGTGAGTCAGCGACCGGGGTCGGCGGATTTGTCGGCGTGCGGACGGATGGCAGGTGGCACAGATCGAGTTCGAGCGCGGTGAGGCGCTCGGAGAGATCGTGTTGCCAGGAAAGGGCGGATGCTTCGGTCGCCGGGTCGTTTGGAAACAGAGAATAAAGTTCGGCGTAGAGATCGCGGTAGCTGGTCAGGAGGCGCGCATACGCCGCTGGCGTGCGGATGGCGGTGAAGCTACCGAATTGGGTTTCCAAATCGCGGTGGATCTGGGCGGTGGACTCTCGAAGGGTAGCGATCAAAGAAGGGAGGCGCGAAACGCTTGAGGCCCAAATTTACCGGCCCGTTTGGGCGTGACGGCCACAACAGAGGGCGGTTGGCAGCGCTAGGCAACACCATCCTAAACTATTCGTGCTCAAAATCATATGCCATGCAAAATGCACGGCAGGGCCAGGGGGCATGCGAGGGGGCGTTAAATCTGGGAACGCAGCAGGGTGGCGAGGCGGCCGAGTAGTTTTTCGGAGGCGGGTCGGCGGCGCCAGCGCGCCAGATCGATGCGCTGGGAGCGGGAGAGGTCGGTTTGGAAATCGGCCTCGAGGGTGGCGGCGAGGGTGGGGTCGCAGGCTTGGACGTTGGCTTCGTCGTTGAGGCGGAAGGAACGTTCGTCGACGTTGGCGGAACCGACGGAGATCCACGCGTCATCGATGATGAGGGTCTTGGCGTGGAGCATGGTGGGCTGGAATTCATGGATCTCGACGCCGGCTTCGAGGATGCCGCGCCAGAGGGCTCGACTGGCGAGGCGGGAGAGGCGGCTGTCGGTCTTTTTGCCGGTGACGAGCACGGTGACCTCGACGCCGCGGCGGGCGGCAGCGGCGAGGGATTGGCGCGCGAGTCGATCGGGCGTGAAATAGGGCGTGACGAGGCGGATGCGGCGGCGGGCGGCGCCGACGGCGAGCAGGAAGGCGAGGCGAGCGTTTTCGCTGCCCTCGTCGGGGGAACTGACGAAGCAATGGGTGGGCGCGTCGTTGTCGGTCCGAGGCTTGAGCGCGGGAAAGTAGTCGGGGCCGGTCTCTACCTGGCCGGTGGTGCGGATCCAGTTGACCATGAAGGCGGACTGGAGCTGAGCGACGACGGGGCCTTCGACTTGGAAGTGGGAGTCGCGCCAATGATCGGCGTCCTGCGCGTCGCCGGCCCAATCGTCGGAGATGCCCACGCCGCCGGTAAAACCGATGCGGCCGTCGATGATGAGCAGTTTGCGATGGGTGCGGTGATTGAGACGGGAGGGATGGCGCCAGTTGGGTTTGTGGAACCGGCGCACCTCGCAGCCACCGTTGCGCAGGTGGTCGACGAGTTCGTCGTCCATGGGAATGGAGCCCACCCAGTCGAGCAGGATGGTGACCTTCACGCCGGCACGGGCGCGGGCGACGAGGGTGTCGGCGAAACGGCGGCCGATGTCGCCGGACCAATAGATGTAGGTCTCGAAACAGATGGTGTGCTGCGCCTGTTCGATGGCGCGCAGCATGGCGGGGAAAATCTCCACGCCGTTGCGCAGACGTTGGATGTGATTGCCGGTGCAGAAGGGCACCCGCATGACCGCGGCCATGGCGCGGTGAAACTGCGGGTCATCGACGGCCGGCAGATCCTTGGCCTGGTGTTCAAGATGCTTGTGATCGCGGGCGCGGGCGACCGCCCAACCGAGGCCGGCGGCGGCGATGAACCCCAGGGCGATGGCGAGGGTATTCATACCGCGGATACGTTGAGGGCGGGGCGCAGGTCAGCGGAGGCGAGGGAGGCTCAGGCCAGACCCATGCGCTTGCGCTTGCGGTAGAGGGTGGCGGTATCGATGCCGAGGGTCTTGGCGGCCTGGTCGAGGCTGGGCGACTTGGCGATGATGCGGCGGATGTGTTCCTGCTCGAGAGCATCGATGGTGACGAGGTGACCGGGGCGCAGTGAGCTCTCCTCCTTCTCGTGGAATTCGTCGGGAAAGTCGGCCGGCTCGATCTCGGGACCGGCGGTAAGGATGACGGCGCGTTCGATCACGTTGCGCAGTTCGCGCAGGTTGCCCGGCCAGCCGTAATCGATGACGGCGGTGCGGGCATCGGCGGAGAAGCGCAGGCCGGCGCGGCCCTGTTCGCGGGCGAAGTGGTTGAGGTAGTTTTCCGCCAGCGGCATGAGGTCGGCGGGGCGATCGGCGAGGGCGGGCATCTCGACGGCGATGACCTTGAGTCGATAGTAGAGGTCTTCGCGGAAACGGCCGGCGGCGACTTCCTTGGCGAGGTCGCGGTTGGTGGCGGCGATGACGCGCACGTTGGCTTTGCGGGTGCGGGTGTCGCCGACGCGTTCGTATTCGCGATCCTGGAGGAGGCGCAGCAGCTTGGGCTGAATCTCGAGCGGGATCTCGCCGATCTCATCGAGGAAGAGGGTGCCTTCGTCGGCGGCGGCGACTTTGCCCCAGGTGTCCTTGAGGGCGCCGGTGAAGGCGCCCTTCACGTGACCGAAGAGTTCACTCTCGAGCAGTTCGCGGGAAAGGGACGGGCAGTTGATGGTGATGAAAGCCTTGTCGGCGCGTTGGGAGCGGTCGTGCACGGCGCGGGCGAGCACCGTCTTGCCGGTGCCACTGGGGCCGAGGACGAGGATGTTGGCGTCGGAGGAGGCGGCGCGGAAGGCCATGTCGAACGCGCGCTGCACGGCGGGTTCGCCGGACTCGAGCATGAGCGTCGGGTGAGCCTTGGCGACCTGAGCCTGAAGGTCGGTCACCTTGGTCTGCATGGACTGGTGCTCGCTGAGCTTTTTGAGCTTTTGCTCGAGATCCTCGGGGATGAAGGGCTTCGGGATGTAGTCGTAGGCGCCCCGGCGCATGGCATCGACGGCAGACTCGACGGAGGTTTGGGCGGTGAAGACGATGACCGGCGTCAGGTTGCCCTCGGCGCGGATATGGGAGAGGAAATCGAGACCGTTCTCGGGGCCCAGGTTCACATCCAGGAGGATGGCGTCGATCTTCTCCGCTTCGAGTTGGCGCGCGGCCTGCCGACTGTTTTCGGCGGTCACGGACTGGTGGCCCATGGCCGAGAGGGCGTAGGTGGTGGTGCGGAGGACGTTGGGTTGGTCGTCGACGATCAGAATGGTCATGGTTGAGCGGGCAAATTGCAGGGGGTGTGCCGAAAAGGGCGGGTCAAAAGTGGGGGTGAAAAAGGAAGATGTTGAAAAGGAATGATGAGCAGTGACTTACGGAATAATTCCGAGGCGTTAGACGGGCTGCGGTTTCTTGGCTTAGTCCGTTCGCTAGCTTAGCGGAGATCGTGAATAGTGCAAAATGCAGTGGTCGGTTTTGGTGGAGAGTTGCGTTTTGCAATGCGGTCTGCGCTCAGGTTTCGGCCATCGTGGCGGGCGGGTGGTCGCGGTATTTGCGGGCCATACGACGGCCCGCGTAGACGCAGGTGATGGCGAGGGTGGTGCCATAAACCAGCAGGGCGATGCCCCAACCGATGGAGGGATCGTCGCTGATCTCGCCGGCGATGATGGCGGTGAGGGAACGGATGGTGTGTAAGCCGGACGAAAGCAGCACGTAGGTGAACAGCGGGACACCGATGAGCGGCAGCACGTAAAGCTGTGCCCAGTAGGGGGCGCCCGGTATCAGGGAGGTGAATACGGTGGCGTCGGCGTGGGCGTTGCGCGGCAGGCGTTGGCGCAGCGGGTCGAGTTTGCGGCGGACCAAGCCCGGCAGCACGCGGGCAACAAAGTAGGCGAGGACGTGCTGCACAATGATGGCGGCCGCGACGAAGGTGAGGCCGCCGACAAGGCCAAAGCGGATGCCGGCCAGGATGTTGAGCGGAGTGACCGGCACGGTGACCAGCGGCAGGAGCACGAGGGCCGCGAAAAGGAGCGCGGGGTTCACATGCTCGGCCCAGTCATGCATGCGTTCGAAGTCGACGCGGCCCCAGGCCAGTGGCACGACGATGAACAGCAGCGCGACCACGAGGGTCGAGTTGCGATGATCGCGCCAGAAGCGTCGGGCCCGTTCGCGCCAGTTCTCGGGTGGCGGTTCCTCCGGGGGAGGCGAAGCGGATTCGGCCGCGTGTGGCGGGTGGGTTCCGGCCGCGCGGGAGGCCGGTGTATCCGCACGTAGGATACGGCGACGCAGCATGCGCTGGCGCACGAGGGCGTGAGGCCCGGCGAGACTCGGGATCAGAAGGTCCATGAGGTGGTCACCGAACCGAAGTCGGAGTTGGAGCCGACCTGCGTCTCGTATTCCTTGGTGCGCACCACGCGGGTGAAGGTGAGCTGGAAGGAGTTGCGCACGATGCCGAAACCGTAGGTGAAGTCGGCGACGAAGTTCTTTTTGTCGACGCTGCGGCTGTCCTTGAAGGTGTTGCCGTCGAGGAAGATGTCGCGGGCGACGGCGCGGCCATCGACGCCGCCAAAGGCGAAGAAGCTCCAGCCGGCGCCGCGCACTCGCGGGTCGAGGTCATCGACGGGTGAAGCGGCGAGACCGGCAGGACGCATGAGGGCGACGCCGAAGTCGCTCGGAAGGTTATAGCCGGCGCGCACGGTGAGGCCGGCGTTGGCGTAGGTCTTCACGTTGCCGACGACGGCGCCGATGTGCGGGATGGCGTCGAAGCCCCAGCGGGCACGGTCTTGATCGGCTTTGGTGGAGAAGGGATTGGAGCGGAAGCCCCAGCGGTCGGCGGCGGTGACGGTGCGAGCGTAGAAGCGCCACTTGCGTTCCCAGGCGAGGTTCACGCCCAGCTCGTCGCCGATTTGGTAGTCCCAGCCCATGGGCAGCTCGTCGTCGATGAGCTCGTGGTAAAAGGTCTGGATGTCGTCGGCGTAGCTGTGGGGGCCCACCATGCCGAGCTGGACGGTGATGTTATCGGCGACGCGATCGGTCTTCGCCAGGAAGGAGAACTCGAAATAGGCCCAACCGGCATAGGGGCGATCGAGCGGGTCGGGGTTGGGGCGGGAGATGTCCTCCGGCGTGTAGATGTGCTGACCGAAACCGACGCCGATGTTCTTTTGGGTGCCCGCTTTGTTGATGAAGGGCAGGGCTTCGATGAAGGTCTGCTGCCAGCCGGAGCGGTCCCACTCGGAGAGATCGGCCGACAGCCAGGAGAGTTTGAAGCCGTTGGTGTAGTTTTGGTCGGTGCCGCCGAAGTAGTCGTTCTCGATGTAGGCGATGAGCACCGGAGACTGGCGGGCGAGGCGAGTGGGCACCCCGTCCGCGGTGCGCAGCTGCGTCGTGGGCGGACGATCGAGGTCCGCGTCGGTGACTTGGGCGGAGGCCGAAGAGGTGGCGGTGGCGGCGCCGAGCACGAGGGCGCTCGTCGTCAGGACACGACGCACGCGAATCGAGGTTGAAGAAAGGAACTGAGGACAAATGGACATGCCCGGCCTGGTCTGCCGGAGTTATGCCATCTGTGGTGAGAGAGTTGTTAGTATCCTAATGGTAATGGGATAGGGTATCGGGCGTGCGGGTTGCACGAGAGCGAAGGGTGCAATTTGCACACGCGCGGAGATTCGTAATCGGGCATGATGCACGGTGTGGCCGAGGGGTGCCGCGCGGGGCATCCGCAGCGGTCGGCCCGGCGGTCCGACCCTACCTTGCTAGGTGGACGGGCGACCTTGGCGGAGCCAGGTGCGGTAGGCGGCGAGCACGGGGAGGTCGGCGGCGGCGAGGGGGACGGTGTCGAGTTGCTCGACCGGGAGCCAATCGAGGGCGGCGTGTTCGTGCGGGGAGGGCGCGGGAGAGTCGGGAGTGAGGCGGGCGACGAGGGGGTGCAGCACGATGGACACCGTCTCGTAGCGGTGCGGGCAAGCGGGCAGGGCGGCGATCACCTCGATGCAGCAGCCGAGTTCCTCGTCGAGTTCGCGGTGGAGCGCGGTGGCGGCGTCTTCGCCGGCTTCGAGTTTGCCACCGGGAAATTCCCACCAGCCGGCCAAGTGTTTACCGGCCGGGCGCTGGGCAATCAGCACGCGGTCGTTGTGCTCAAGCAGCACACAGCAAACGGGAAGAGAGGAGGAATGGGGAATAGTGAAGAGTGAAGGAGGAGTTGGGATCCCATGGCAATCCGGCGGGTAGGCGGACCACGCCAGCGCTCTCCTTTTTCACCATTCACTATTCCGTATTCACCATTCTCCGTCACTCTTCACCATTCCTCATTCATTTTCTGCAACTTTGGGGGCGGGCGGGGGTTTTGAAGGCATGAAGACTTTCCTGATTACGCTCCTCAAAATCGCAGTCGTGGCTCTGGTGTTCTGGTGGCTACTGCATAACGCGCCCGCGCTGATCATGCCGGTGATCGGCGCCTTCGTCCTGGCGGTCGTGCTGACCGGCATCGGAGCCCTCGCGGCCGTCGTGGGACTAGGCGTTGGGCTCACCGTGATCGTTGCCCTGCTTGGTGTGGCCTTCGCCGTGATGGCGGCGCTGACCCCGCTCTGGCTGCCGGTCCTGGCGATCGTGGGGCTGGTGGCGCTGTGCCGACCGAAGCGCGGCAACGGCAACCCGCCGCCGACGCCGACCGCGGCCGTCTAGACACATCCTGGGTCTACTTCGTTAGATCGTAACGGGGACCACGGATCACACGGATAGACACGGATTGGTGCCTCCGAAACCGGAGTATGCCAGAAAAGGGCCCGGCGCGGTGGTCGGCCGCGGGCCACGCTTTCACCTCCGGCTCAAGCGCAGCTACTCATGGGTGCCAGCGCATATCTATCCGTTCGTATCCGTGGGATTCGTGGCTAGAAAACCAATTTTCGAGGTAGCACCAAGGGCGCTCAGTTGCCGCGGGGGGCCTCGACGGGGGTGATGTCGGGGAGGGTGAGCGGGAAGTCGGCCGGGAGCGTGGGGTGCGCGGGATCGAAGGCGGGGAGATCGGCGGCGAGGTGATCGGCGATGGGCAGGCCGGCGGCCTGCAGGCCGTGGGCGATGGCGAGGGCGAGTTGGTAGGCGCCGTAGGCGTTGTGGTGGGTGCCGTCCTTGCCGCTGTTGGCGAAGGCGAGGGGCGCGAGTTGGGGGCCGAGCGCTTCGTAGAGGGTGATGCTGGTGCGGTTGAGGTCGATGAGCGCCACCTCTTCGGCGGAGGCGACTTCACGGACTGCCTGAGGGTAGTCGCCGTGGGTGAGTTTGATGTGACCGTCGGCGGTGAAGTTGCGGCGCTCGGGCGAGGTGACGAGGACGGGGGTGGCGCCGCGCAGGCGGATCTCGGCGATGAAGGTGCGCAGGTAGGCCGGGTAGGTGGTGTGGGGCTCGGCGTAGGTCTGCGGCCATTGGGACTTGGAGTCGTTGTGGCCAAATTGGATGAGCACGGTGTCGCCGGCGCGAAGAGTGGAGAGGACTTTGTTGAGACGGTTGGTGAAGAGGAAGGACTTCATCGTCTCGCCGGACTCGGCGTGGTTGGCGACGGCGATGGTGCCGTCGAACATGCGCGGCATCATCTGCCCCCAACTGGCGTAATCGCCGCCCTGCTGATCGGTGACGGTGGAGTCGCCGAGGAGGTAGAGGGCGGGCGTGGTGGCGGGGGCGTCCTCGACCAGATCGACGAGGGCGGCGGGAGCGTCGCCGGCGAAGGTGAGGGTGAGGCGATCGTCCCAGCGGGCGAGGCCCTGCTCGCGGGGGTTGAGTTCCACGGCAGTGGCGCCGGGGGCGTGGGGCTCGGGCGGGGTGAGCGCGGGCGTGCGCGTATTCACGATGATGTTACGCGTGATGAATTCGCCCGGGGCGGTGGTGACGTTCTCGAGGAGTAGCTGACGGGATTCGCCCCAGACGGTCGTGGAGGTCGCGTGATCGGCTGCGCCGAAGGTGAGCGTAACGGCGTGGTTGCCCTCGGAGACGGGGAGGTCGACGGTCGGAGCGGCGAACAGAAGGGACGTGGCGGCGGTGGCGGCCGTGAGGCAGGCGAGGGCAAAGCGGCGCATGGGTTTTACAGAAGGGAACGAAGGAGGGAAGGTGGGCGGAGAGGCAGGCGTGGTGGGGACACAGAGGTCACGGAGGGAGCACAGAGGGGCACCGAGTTTTTTTAAACACCAAGGTAGCAAAGGGAGCAAAGAGGAGGGCCTTTGCTTTCTTTGCTGTCTTGGTGTGATGAAGCGGCGGTGGAGTGGCAGGCGTGGTGGGGACCTCGGGTTCTTTCTCTTTATTCTTTATCTTTATCTGACGGCGCGGAGCGCCGCCTGTTTAGTGATGGAGGACGTGGGTTCGGTCGGTGGGGAGAAAGATAAAGATAAAGAGGAAAGAGAAAGAGGGATCACGCGGTGAGGTTGCCGCCTTCGAGGGTTAGGCCGGTGACGTCTTCGAGGAGGACGGGGGGGCGTTCGTCGGGGCTCGTGTGGGTGACGGTGACGTTGGTCAGGCGGAGGCCGTGGACGTGGCGGGCGAAGAGCAACGAGGCGGGGAGGAGGCCGAACATGGAGGGCTCCGGGTAACCGCGTTCGCGTTCGGGGACGTCGGCGATGCTGGTGCCGCGCGGGCCGGTGACGCCGGGTTCGTCGCTGCGCAGGAAGAAGGCGTTCACGTGTTCGTCGGACTGAGCGGCGACGTCGGCCAGGGTGATGCCGCCAGTGGATTCGACCGTGACGTTTTCCAGTTGGATACCTTCGAGCGGATGACCCGGTAGGCCGGCGAGGAGAAGGGGGAAACGGCCGTCGACGTTGCGGGCGTTGAAGTCGCGGATCACAACGTCGCGCAGCGCGCCGACGGGCGTGCCTTCGGGGCCGCGGGCGCGGTTGCCGATGCGCAGGAAGATGGCGGCGTTGGTGACGTCCTCGAGGTCGAGACGTTCGGCGATGACGTGTTCGATGGTGGCGCCATCGACGGTTTCGAGAGCGAGGCCGCGGGAGCGGCGGAAGGTGCAGTCGCGGACGGTGATGTGGCGGAAGTCGCCGTTGGACTCGGTGCCGATCTTGATGCGGCCGGTGGGACCGTCGCGGTCGGGGGCGTAATAGGTGCTGGTGCCGTAGGTGCCGTCGAGCACGGTGCCGAGGTCGTAGCCGGAGACGGTGCAGTGTTCGACGGTGACGTGTTCGCAGTGGCGCAGCTCGCCGAGGGCGTAGCTGGTTTTGAGCACGATGGCGTCGTCCTGGAGGGAGTTGACGGTGCAGTGGGCGATGTGCACGCGGCGGCAGCAATCGATGTCGAGGCCGTCGCGGTTGGTGTCGATGAGCAGGCCGGTGATGGTGAGATCGTCGACGCCGGTGGCGAGCAGGGCGAAGTGACCGCCGCGGAAGAGGCGGAAGTCGCGCAGGGTGACGCCGGTGCAGGCGCGCAGGGCGATGGCCTTGTTGCCGTGGCCGAGGGGATCGGCAACGGAGTCCCCGTGGCCGGAGGAAAGAGTGACCTTGGTGCCGGGCGCGGCGGTGCCGTTGGGGCCAGGGTCGCCGGTGGCGGTGGTGTAGGTGGCGTGGCGGAGGAGACCGCGGCCGTCGATGAGGCCGGGACCGGTGATGGCGACGTCGGTGAGGTTATTGCCGTAGAGCAGGCTGTTGGTCCAGTGGCTGTGTCCAAAATCCTGATACTGCAGCTCGTCGCCCCAGGGGTTGGGTTCCGGCTGGTCGTAACCGCCGAGTTCGACGGAGGGCGTGGCGGCGAGCAGGGTGGCGCCGGCGTCGAGGTGCAGGGTGACGTGGCTGCGCAGGTGGAGGGTGAAGCTCAGGTAGGTGCCGGCGGGCAGCAGCACGGTGCCACCGCCGGCGGCGGATGCGGCGTCGAGGGCGCGTTGCAGGGCGGGGGAATCGAGGGTGGTGCCGTCACCGACGGCGCCGTGATCGCGGACGTTGAACGTGGGAAGGGGCATTTTTTTAACCACAGATGGACACAGATGGCTTCGGCTACCGCCTACGCACCGAGGGGAATCTGTAGTTGAACTGAGGAAGTGAGCGCGCGGGAGGGGCGTGGAGAAGGACAGTTTGAATAGTCGGGGCTACTCTCGGCGCATGAAGAGGAAGACGATGAGGCCGATGAGGCCGAGGCCGGTGGTGATGAGGGGCACGCCTTGGTGGCCGAAAGCATCGACGGCGAAACCGAAGCTGAGGTAACCGAGGAGGTTGCCGGCGTTGGCGGAGTTGGAGAACACGCTGGTGGTGAGGCCGGCCTGACCGGGGCGCAGGTCCTGGAAGTAGACAATGGCGACGTTGGTGAGGATGGCGAAGGACAGGCCGCTGAAAGGTTGGACGAGGAAGACGTGCCACGGGGTGGTGGCGAGGGAGAGTCCGGCGAAGTAGAGCACGGTGCCGAGCAGGCCGAGGATCATGAGCCAGTGACGACCGCGGCGGGAGGCGCAGCGGCCAAACCAGAGCATGAGGGGCAACTCGACGATGGGACCGATGGCGAGGGCGATACCGAGGTCACGGGTGCTGCCGCCGAGCTCGCCGTTGATGAGCAGCGGCAGATTGAGGAGGTTGAGGGCGTGGGCGGCGAAGTTGAAGGCGAGGGCGACGAAGCCGAGGAGGAGGTCGCGCTGGAGGAGGGCTTCGCGGAGGGAGGCGCGCGGGGTGGAGGCGGCGTCGGTGGAGGAGTGAGGGGCGACGGCGACGTAGCGGGCGATGCCGAGGAGGAAGAGGGCGTAGAGCGCGGCGGCGGCGAGGAAGAGTCCACGATAGTCAAAGCGCGCCACCACGGCGGCGGCGGTGGCGGGGCCGACGGTCCAGGCGAGCGAGAAGCAGACCCGAACCTGGCTCATGGTGATGTGCGCCGGGCGGCTGCTGGTGCCGGCGGCGACGCGGGCGAGGCTCCACTCGCGCACGTAGGCGAAGAGTTGGGGGAAACTGATGGCGGCCGCGCCGATGACGAGTGAGCCGATGGCGGTGAGGGCGAGCGGGTGTTCGATGAAGGCGTAACCGAGGTAACCCAGCATGCCGGAGGCCGCACCGAGAAGCAGCCAGCCGCGTCGGGTGCCGCGAAGGTCGGAAAGGTGACCGACGGTGAGGTTCCAGATCATGGCGGCGCCCATGACCACGGTCATGAAGACGCTGAACTGCACCGGGCTGAGACCGATGTGTTGCGTGCCCCAGAGTGAGAGGAACGGATAAACAAACGAGTAACCGAGGCCGAGCAGCACAGTGGTGCCGAGCAAGCCGAGGTAGGAATCGCCTCGGGTGGCGGCTGAAGGTGCTGGAACGGTGGTGGGAACGGGAGGCACGGAGTTGGTTTTTACAGAAGGAAAGGAAGGGAGCGAAGGAAGGTGGGCGGAGAGGCAGGCGGGGAGGGGACACAGAGGGAGCACAGAGATCACAGAGCTTTTTAAACACCAAGGTAGCAAAGGGAGCAAAGAGGAGGGCCTTTGCTTTCTTTGCTGCCTTGGTGTGAGACGTTGCGTCGGAGTGGCTCTGCTTTCCTCCGTTGCCGCCTGTAAATTTCTCCGGCGTCAGGTTTTGGGTTGGAGGGCGGTGAGGAGGGTGACGGCCATGGTGTTGAGCGGCGTGGGAATGCCGTGGCGTTGGCCGGCGCGGACGACGGCGCCGTTGCGGGCGTCGACCTCCATGGTGCGGCCGGCGCGGCGGTCGGCGTGGAGGGAGTTGATGCCGTCGGGCGCGGCGCGACGCATGGACGCGAGGATTTTGTCGGCGAGGGTCGGGTCGAGCTGTGCGCCCTCGGCGTTGGCGACGGTGATGACTTCGAGCATGATGCCCCGCATGAGCTCGGCGATGGCCGGTTGCTGGACGATGTGATTGGGCTGATCGAGCAGGGCGTTGACCGCACCGGGAGCGTTAATGGTGAGCTTGCGCCAGAGCACAGAGAGGAAGTCGTCGGAGGTTTTGACGTCGACGGCGGTGTCGGCAAAGAGCGCGACGAAGGCCTCACCGAGGGGGTCGGCCGGGACGCGGAGGAGGGCGGGGCCGCGTTGGCGGAGCACGCCGGGGGCGGTGCGTTCGGCGGGCAGGTCGACCATGACCGGCAGGAGTTGGGCGGCGGGCACGAGCTCGGCGAAGCGTTGGCGGTGCTCCACGCCGTTTTGCAGGATGGCGATCTTGGTGATGGGGGAGAGCAGGGCGTTGAGCCACGGCGCGACGGAGGACGCGTCGTAGGCTTTGGTGGCGACGAAGACCCAGTCGAAGGCCTCGGCGGGCGTGCTCGGCGTGGTGAGCACGGGCGGGCTGCTGCTCAGGACAGAGCCATCGGGCTGCTCGACGGAGAGCGCAGCGAACGGCGTGCGGGCGATGAGCGAGACGGAGAGGTCGGCGCGGGTTTGCAGAAGGGCGGCGAGGGTGCCGCCGATGGCGCCGGGACCGATGATGGCGATGCGAGTGGACATGGTGGCAGTGCTACGGGCGGACGGAGGCCGGCCCAATCCTCATTTAGCGGAGGATGCGCAAACGTTACGCAGCTGCGGCTGGACCGGGCCTGGCCGAGAGGCACGGACTTTTTTACAGATGGAAACGAAGGGAAGGAAGGTGGTGGCCGGGAGGCAGGCGTGGTGGGGACATGGAGCCTTCCGGCTGAGTTTTTTAAACACCAAGGTAGCAAAGGTAGCTAAGGGGGGAGGACCTTTGCTTTCTTTGCTGCCTTGGTGTGAAGACCCGCGGTTTTACGGGTGGTCGGTGCGGAAGGGGGAGGCGGGGAGGCCGGCGGTGTTGAAGAGGTTGCCGTTGGCCACGTGGGCCCAGGCGTAGTGGACGGTGGTGGGCGCGGGGACGTCGAGGGAGCTCACGCGCACGGTGTCGCCTTTGATGGTGGCGGTGGCGGCGTGGTGTTCGCCGTCAGCGCCCGCGAGGGTGAAGCCGCGCAGGGTGCCACCGGGGGCGACGAGGCCGTCGGCCACGTGGGTGAAGTGGAGGATGGCGGTGTCGCCGTCGAAGCTCACCGACTCGAAGACCGGGCCGGAGTAGGTGAGGTCCTCATCGTAAGCGAGGGCGCGGGCGGCGAGGGCGAGGCGTTGGCCGACGGGTTCCTTTTGCGCGGGGTGAATGTCGGTGGCGTCGCCGACATCGAGGGTGACGACCATGCTGGTGTATTCAGTTTCCTGCCACGCGAGGAGTTGGGCTTCGCGGATCTCCGGCGGCTGGCTTTCGTGCGGAGCGATTTGGACGAAGAGGAAGGGCAGGGTGTCGTCCTGCCACTGGGCGCGCCAATCGGCGATGAGGGCCGGGAGCAGGGTGCGGTATTGGGTCGGGCGATCGGCGTTGGATTCACCTTGGTAGAAGGCAAAGCCGCGCAGGGCGTAAGGGACGAGCGGCGCGATCATGCCGTTGTAGAGGCCGGTGGGGGCACCGGAGCTGTTGCGCAGGTCCTGCGGCGGGTAGGGCGTCTCCTTGAGATTGGCGGCGAGGCGGTAGTGCCAGTCGCCGGCGAGGTTGAGCGGGGTGGCATCGGCGGGGGCGAGATCGAGCGGGGAATCGGCGTCCCAGATGCCGCCGCCGCCGCCGGTGTCGAGCACGCGCACGGTGATGACGTTGGTGCCGGCGTGCAGGGCGCTGGCGGGCACGGTGTAAACGCGCTCGGTCTGCCAGCCGGTAGTGGTGCCGAGGAGCTGGCCGTTGAACCACGTCGTATCGATGTCGTCGATACGGCCGAGGCGCAGGGTGAGATCCTGGCCTTGCCAGGCAGCGGGGAGCTCGAAGCGGCGGGTGAACCAACCGAGGCCGTCGTAACCATCGTGGCCGGCGTTTTCCCAGGCGACCGGCAGGGTCATGGTGTCCCAGTCGGAGGCGTCGAGGGTGGGGGCGGTCCAATCGGCGCCGGCGGTCGTGCCTGGATCGTATTGGGCGAACCAGGCGTCGAGGCTGTCGAGGTAACGTTGCAAGGCTTCGGCTTCGTCTTCGCCGGTGGACTTCAAGGTGCTGATGGCGTCGGTGAATTCGGGGAAGGCGGCGAGACCGGCTTCACTGGTCCAGGCCTCGGCGGGCGTGCCGCCCCAGGAGCTGTGGATGATGCCGACGGGAACATTGGCGCCGAGGGCGGCGCGCAGATCGCGGCCGAAGAAATATCCGACGGCGGTGAAATCATCGGCGGTGTCGGGCGTGCAGACGGACCACGACGCTTCGACGCTGGCTTGCGCGGTGAGCGCGCGGGTTTGGGTCACGTAGAGCTGGCGGAAGAGCGGGCGATCGGCGGCAGCGACTTCGGCTTCCCAACCGATGATGGGTTTCTGGCCGGGACGGGGACCGAGCTGGCGTTCCATGTTGGACTGACCGCCAACGAGCCAGACTTCGCCGACGAGGACGTCGGTGAATTTTTGATTTTCGATTTTTGATTTTTGATTGGCGGTGACTTGGAAGTCGCGAGGCGTGGCGCTGGTGCCGAGCGGGGGGAGGGTGAGGTGCCAGGCGCCGGTGGGGTCGACGGTGGTGCTCACGGATTGGGCGGCGAAATCGACGGTGACCTCGGCGCCGGGATCGGCCCAACCCCAGACAGGGATGGGGTGGCCGCGTTGCAGGACCATGTGGTCGCCGAAGGGGGCGGCGAGTTTGAGTTCGGCGTGCGCCAGCGAGAAGGCGAAGCCGCTGAGCAGCGTGAGGGTCAGGAGTCGACGGAGCATGGGAAATCAGGCGGATGGAGGCGCGGGCGGGATGGGGTCGGTCTCGGCGGCGCGAATGAGTTTTTTGAGATTGGCGCGGTAGCGTTTGCGCAGGGCGGTGGCGAAGGATTTGGCGGAGGCCTTTTCGAGTCCGACGGCGGCAACGTCGCCCCAGAGCGTGGCGAGGGCGTCTTCACCGTGGGCCGCGGTGAGGAGGAAGATGGCGCGGGTGGCGAAGGCGTAGTGGGCCTTGTTGAGCGCGGTGTCCTGATCGCCGGTGGTTTGGTTTTCGGTGGCGGACCACTTCACCAAATCGATCTGCTGTTGCAGGGGAGCGTAGCGCCGGAGTTGGGCGTCGAGGTCGTAACCTTGATTGGCGAAGTCGACGCCGAAGGCATCGCGCATGATGCGCCAGGCGATGACGTTGGCAGTGCCATCACACAGCCAGCGGCGGTCGGGGCTGCGGATGATGTTTTCGAAGAGACCGAGTTCGATGGTCTCGTGGAGAATCACAAAGACAGTGCGCGGATCGCGGTAGGCGGAAGCTCGTTCCAGGACGGTGGCGACGGCATCGGGGGACAGGAATCCGAGAGATTTGAAGGCGGCGGGATCCGGTGGCAGATCGAAGGCGCCGCGGTAGACGACCGGGACGATAAGGGGTTCGGGCGCGGGCTTCGCGGCGGTGTCTGCCTCGGAAGGTGTGGGCGCGGTATCGAGGTCGGCGGGGGGCGTGAGGGAGAAAGCGGCGGAGACGCCGTCGGCGTCCTGGTGGAAGGCGTGCTTTACCTCCTGTTGCCGAATGGCCGCTTTGATGGTCGCGATGCGAGCGTTGAGTTCCGGGTCATTAAGGTTGCCGGCGAAATCATAGCCGCCGCGATCGGTGGCCGGATCGTAATACATGCCGGGGATTTTGGCCCCATCGATGAGGCGTTGTTTGAGATCGTCGAATTGCCAGATGCCAACGCGGCGGGGCTCGAGCATGGCGGGCAGGCGGGTGGCGGAGGCGAGGGTGAGTTCGGTCAGCAGGTCGTAGTAACCGAGGAAGGTGTCGAAGGTGCGCGCCTGCAGATCGGACGGCGCGGCCAGGCCGATGGAGGAGGCGGTGGCGGCCAACAAGGAGTCGCGCTGTGCGTGGACGTTGGCGACCGAGCCGAGGAGTGTTGGGTCGGGGGCCGGCGTCGGCAGGGCGGGCGCGTTGGCGCGTGCGTCGATGAGCGCTTGGAGACGAACGAATCCCATCTCCACCCACGCCTCCTGGCCGGGGGAGTATTCGACGGCGAGATCGCCGCGGGTGTCGACGAGGCGGCCGGGTTGGGTGGGGTGAGGAGAAACCTCGGCGGTGAGAGCGACCGCCGAGGCGAGAAGGATGGGGAGGAGGTGCGTGGGGTGGGGCATGCCGGAGTGGTGTGACCTCATCCCGGGACGAAGGTTACCGCGAAGTGGCCGAGGCGGAGGTGAGGCCTTCGCTGGTGGCTTGGAGGGTGACCGGGGTGTCGGCGGAGTCGGCTTCGACGATGACCTGGGCGAGGCCGTTGAAGAGCGCGCGCTGGGCGGGCGGGGCGGCGGTCAACATGCGGACGAGGCCGAGGTCGTGACGCTCGGGGATGCGGTTGGGGCCGGCGGTGGGTGTCACGAACATTTGGATACGGTTGGCGCCGACCTGCAGCAGCTCGCGGTCGAGGGTGAAGCTCGGGCCGGTCGTGGTGGTGTCGAGGTCGGTGGCGAGGACGTGGCCGTTGAGCCAGATCGTGACCGCGTCGCCGACGCTCGGCAGGTAGAGGTCGAAGGTGGCGTCGGCCGGAATCTCGCTGAGCTCGAAGGTGCCAGTGAGGTCGTAGATCTCGTCGGCAGTCGGCAGGGTGGCGCGGTAGGCGCCGAGCTCGAGCATGGGCTTGAGGGTGGTGGGATCGGCCGGGGTGGTGATGTCGGCGGGAGCGATGCGACCCACCCAGCCGTTGATGAGTTTAAACTCGCTGGTGGGAATGAAGCGGTCGGGTTCGTGGGAGCCGGGGTTGCCGTTGCCGACGCCGATGATGGTGCCGCCGGAGACCTCGAGCGAAACGAGGTTGTCGGCGCGCGGGACGGTGCGGTCGGCGGCGTCGGTGGCGGAGAGGGTGTAGATGACGAGGCGGGGGCCGTCGGCGCCGACGGTGGGCTCCTCGGCGGAGACCGTGAGGTGAGCGGCGGGGCCGGTGGTCTCGACGATCGTGGTCTGGACGAGCTCACCGCCGCGGTAGCCGCGGGCTTCGAGTTTGCCGGGGGTGTAGGGGACCATCCAGTGCAGCTTGCTGTTCACCGGCATGTCCTGGCGGCCGAGCGAGGTGCCGTTGAGGAAGAGTTCCACGGCCTCGTGGTTGGAGTAGACGGTGACCTGGGTTTCCTCGCCGAGGCGTTCCGGCCAGTTCCAGTGTTGGGCGATGTGGAGGGTGGGCTCATCGGTCCACCAGGATTTGAAGTAGTAGGTGCTGTCCTTGGGGAAGCCGCAGATATCGAGCAGACCGTATTGGGAGAGGGCGGCCGGGTAGGCGAAGGGCGTGGGTTCACCGCGGTAGTCGAGGCCGGTCCAGTAGAAGAGGCCGGCGAGGAAGGGGCGGGCGGCGTAGAACTTCCATCCCACCTCGTTGTTGCCGCCGGAGTCACCGCGGGAGAGGGGGGCGAGGTGAGCTTTGGCGGCGTCGGTGTAGAAAATGCCGCGGGTGCTTTGGGTGGAGGTTTCCTCTGTGCCGACGCCGGGCTGATGGGGGAAGTCGGCGTGTTGCTGGTCGGGGTTGGACTGGTTGATGTAGTTGTAACCCACGACATCGGCGGTGGTGGAGGAACCGCCCCAACCGCCGGAGATGGCGACGGTGTTGCGGCGGGACGGATCGAGGCGCTGGGCGAAGTCCTGCATGGTCTGCGTGATGCGGGCGCCGAGGATGTTGCCCTCGATGGCCCACTCCTCGTTGCCGACCGACCAGATGACCACGCTGGGATGGTTGCGGTCGCGGCGGATCATGTCGCGCAACTCGTCGAGTTGGGCGCGGTTGATGCCCTGGAGGCGGTTCTCGTCGATGACCATGAGGCCAAGACGGTCGCAGGCGTCGAGGAGCTCGGGCGGGGGCAGGCGGTGGGCGACGCGAATGGCGTTGACGCCGAAGGCCATGAGCTTGCGGAGGCGGAACTCATGCATGGCGTCGGGCAGGGCGGCGCCGATGCCGGCGTGGTCCTGGTGGAGGTTGATGCCCTTGAGCTTCAGGTGCTGGCCGTTGATGAAGAAACCTTGGTCGGGATCCCAACGGATGGAGCGAATGCCGAAGGTCGTCTCGTAGCGATCGAGCACGGAGCCGTCGGCGGCTTTGACGGTGGTGACGGCGGTGTGGAGCTGCGGGGTGACGTTGGACCAGAGGGCGGGGGACACGACGTCGACGTCGGCCTTGAGCGTGGGCTCGTCGCCGGGGGCGAGGGTGACGGGGGCGAGGGTGGTGGACGCGACGGTCTGGCCGTCGGGGCCGAGCAGGGTTTGCTCGACGGTGACGGTGGTCGGCTCGCGGCCGGAGTGCACGAGCTCGGTGGCGATGTGGACGGTGGCGGCGGTGTTGTCGTTGGAGACGTCGGTGGTGACGGCGGTGCCCCAAGGCTTCACGTGAACCGGGTCGGTTTTGAGCAGGTAGACGTGGCGGTAGATGCCGGCGCCCTCGTAAAACCAACCCTCTTCCATGGAGGCGTCGACGCGCACGCTGATGGTGTTTTCGCCGCCGTAGTTGAGGTAGTCGGTGAGGTTGTATTGCACGCCGGTGTAGCCGCTCGGGTGCTCGCCGAGGTAGAAGCCGTTGACCCAGACGCGGGCGGCGCGGAAGGCACCGTCGAACTCGACGGAAATGCGGCGACCGAGGTCGGATTCGGGGACGGTGAAGGTCTTGCGATACCAGCCGACGGAGCGCTCGGGGAAGCCCTTGCCGGCGGCCTTGTAACCGTGGCTGTGGCTGGCCTGCGGAGAGAACGGCGCTTCGACCGCCCAGTCGTGAGGCAGGTCGAGGACGCGCCAGGCGCGGTCGTCGAATTGGGCGGCGGCGGGACCGTCGCCGAAGCCGGTCTTGGCGAGGTAGGAGAAGTAGCCCGTGGCGTGGCCGAAATCCTGGGTGGTGTCGGACGGGTGGCCGAAGGCGAAGCGCCAATCGGCGTCGAGCCGGGTGCGCTCGCGGGGCGAGTCGGCGGCTTGGAGGGAAAGGGAGGCGGAGAGGGCAAAGGCCAGCAGGCCGGCCAAGGGGAGGAGTCGGCGGAGCGAGAACATGGAACCGTAAGATTTAGCGATAAACCCCGAGGGGCGTCAATGCGATGCGGTCGGGGTGGGCGTTTTTGGGGTGCGGGAGATATTGGGGCGGACGGGCTCCGCCCACAACGCAAAGCGCCGGGTCATACGAGGTGACCCGGCGCACTGGAAGGAGGGGAAGGACCGGACGGGAGGATGGGGGCGGCGGGCGGGGCGCGCCGGCGATTTACTGCGGCGTGAGGCGGTAGAGGCCGGCGCCGTGGAAGGGGACTTCGGGGGCGAAGGTGCCGGTTTGCTCGCCGAGGTCCTGGTGGGTCCAGAGGTCGCGGATGGCGACCGGGCCGTTGAGGCCGAGTTCGTTCAGGTCGACCGGGATCGGCACGCTGGCGCGGGTGTCGGTGTTGGTCGCGCGGGCGACGACGGCGACGAGGCGCAAAGTTTCCTCTTGGGCGCCCTTGGGGTGCTCAAAGTGAACGGTGGCGGTGAAGCGGGTGGCGTCGGTGGGCAGGTCGAAGGCGACCTTGCTGGGGGCGAGCATGGTGATGCGGGCCGGGGCGTCGGCGGTGGCGTCGTGTTGGCCGGCGGCGTCCCACGGGGAGTCGACGGCGGACCAGCCCTGCGCGGTGAGGTCGACGGTGCGACCGTCGGCGAAGTGCGCGGTGAGGGCGGAGAACACGAGCGGGTTTTGGCCGGGGCCGTCCCATCCAGGCAGGTTGGTGAGGATGACCTGGGTGCCGCCGGTGACGTCGAGGTCGAGCTGGAGCGGCTCGGTTTGGCCGGCGGTGATGGGCTCGCTGATGAAGTCGGCGTATTCCGGCAGGAGACGCACGCGGTCGCGGGCGTTGAAGACGGCGAGGTATTTGGCGCCGGCAGGATCGTTGGGGACGTCGGCGACCCAGGCGATGAGCTCGTCGTGGTCGAAGAGCGGGCGGTTGTTGGTGCTGTGTTGGTTGACGGCGAGGACCTCGTCGTTGGTGAGGAGAGCGAGGGTGAAGTCGTCGGTTTTGGTCATGTCGCCGCCGTGCATGAGGGGCGAGCGGGCGATGCTCCAGAGGGTCATCATGGTGCGTTGCTCATCGGCGGTGAAGCGGGTGGAGCGGCGGCCGAGGTCGAGCACGCCGACGGGCAGCATGTCGGCGTCGGGCCAGGCGCCGGTGACGCGGTGGGGGTTCCAGTTGGCGAGGCGCTCGAACTGCTCGTGGAGGGCGAGCCAACGGTCCCAGAAGTCGTCGCTGATGCGCCAGAGGTTGGCGTTTTGGGCAACGTGGTCGGCGGCGGAGAGGGCGGTGGCGCCGGGGGAGAGGCTGAGGACCATGGGGCGGCCGGTTTGATCGATGGCGTGGCGGATGGCTTCGATCTCGGACTCGTGGTCGTGGTAGGGGCGGGAGATGTCGTCGACCTTCACGTAGTCGACGCCCCACTCGGCGAACATGTTGAAGACGCTGTTGTAGTAGGTCTGGGCGCCGGGTTTGGACATATCGACGCCATACATGTCGGGGTTCCACGGGCAGATGGAATCGGTGTTGGCGATGTCCTGGGCGTGGATGCCGTCGGTGCCGAGGATGGGCACGTTTTGGTGGACGGCCTGGCGGGGGATGCCGCGCATGAGGTGGAGGCCAAACTTGAGGCCGCGGGCGTGCACGTAGTCGGCGAGGGCCTTGAAGCCGGCGCCGTCGGCGGCGGAGGGAAAGCGGTTGGGCGCGGGTTGGAGGCGACCGTAGGCGTCCATGGTGAGCGGGGCGCCGGCGCGGTAGGCGTGGTTTTTGGCGTCGGGTTCATACCACTGGATGTCGACGACGATGTAGGTCCAGCCGTGGTCCTTGAGGTGTTCCGACATGAAGTCGGCCTGGGCCTTGGTCTGGGGCTCGGTCACGGTGGTGCCGAAGCAGTCCCAGCTGTTCCAGCCCATGGGCGGCGTGGCGGCCCAGGAGAGGAAGGTGGAATCGTGGGGGGACGATTCGGTGGCGGAAGCGTTGGCGGAAGAGACGGAAGCGGTGGTGAGCACGGCGAGCGAGAGAGTGGCGAGACGGAGTGGACGGAACATGGAGGCGGAGAGGTCGGGGTTTGGGGAGCGGGGCAGGCTAGGTGGGGGCGCGGAGAGGGAACAGCGTTTTCGGGGGCGAACCGTTAGGCGTGGTTTGGGGCGGGGGAAATGAAAACGCCGCCCGGGTGGGGCGGCGTGGAGGGGGGCGGAGGATTGGGCTGACGCCTATTTGGTTTCCGGGAAGGTGACCGCGGGTGGCGGGGGCAGGGGGAGGGATTCGTCGAGGGCGAAGCTGGGGTGAGGGGGTTGGTTGTAGGCGGTGTTTTGCCAGGCGATCGCGGTGCGGTATTGCGGGTCCTGCATGAGGGTGACGAGGCGATGCGGGGTCGGAATGGTGCTGGTGTAGATGCGCAGCTCGGAGTTGTCGCGGGCGCGCCAAATGACCTCTTCGCGCCAGTCGCCCCAGAGGTCGGCGGAGACGGCGGGCGTGGCTTTGGTGCCGTTGTTGGAGGTGGAGGCGTGGGCGACGAGGAGCGGATCGATCGACTCGGTTTCCCAGTTCCATTTCAGGATGCGGTTGCCATCGAGAAGTTCGCGCAGGAGGTCGCCGTCCCACCAGACACCGAAGTTGACCGGGAAACCGCGCGGGCGTTTGGCGAGGATGACGGTGCCGTCGGCGGCGTAGAGGCCGTCGACCTCGGCACCGGCGGCCCACATCTCGGCACCGGGGAAGCGCGGATCGATGTTGAAGGCGTTGCCGCGGCCGGGGCCTTCACCTTTGTCGCCACCGTCCTCGGCCGCTTTGACCGAAGGCAGAAGGAAGAGCGGCTCGCCGGTGCGAGCGTCGCGCAGGCTCATGCCCTCTTTGTCGAAACGCTCCTGGATGTCGTGCACCTCTAGGCCGGGATGGGTCCAATCGAAGTCCGACACGTGCAGCGCGTCGCCGTGACCCCAGCCGGTGGTATAGAGCGGGGAACCGTCGTCATCGACGACCATGGCACCGTAGATGATCTCCTGGCGACCGTCGTCGTCGACGTCGGCGGTGGAGAGCTGGTGGTTGCCCTGACCGCGCCAAGGGTTGCTGCCGTTGCGTGGGCCGTGGTCGTCGCTGTCGAAGACCCAGCGGGAAGTCAGTTGACCGTCGCGGAAATCCCACGCGGCGATGACCGAGCGAGTGTAGTAACCGCGACAGAAGAGCAGGGACGGCAAGTGACCGTCGAGGTAGGCTACGCCGGCGAGGAAACGGTCGGAGCGGTTGGCGTAACCGTCGCCCCAGATGGCGGCCATCTGTTCGGTGGTGGGCGTGTCGGTGTCGGGATGGCGGCCGGGAATGTAATCGACGGTGGCGAGGGCGGCACCGGTGAGGCCGTCGAAAACGGTGAGGTATTCGGGGCCCCGAATGATGCGGCCTTCCATGCGGGCGCGGTAGCCATCGGGCGTGACTTCGGCGCCGGAGCGATCGGGCGACGGCACAGTGGTGGTGCCGCCCTCACGCCAATCGGCAGCGGGGTCGCCGATCACCTGGCCGAGGCCATCGATGGTGCCGTCGGCGGTTTTGCAGGCGACTTCGGCGCGACCGTCGCCGTCGAGATCGGCGACCATAAACATGGTGTAGTGGGCGCCCTCGCGGATGTTTTTGCCGAGGTTGATGGTCCAGAGATGTTGGCCGGCGAGGGTGTAGGCCTGGAGCAAGGTTTCGCCGGTGTAACCGGAGTGGGAGTTGTCGCGCGGACGTTGTTCCTGTTTGAGAATGATCTCGTAGTCGCCGTCGCCATCGAGGTCGCCGAGGGAGGCGTCGTTGGGCGTGTAACCCTCCGGCGTATCGATGGGCACGGCGTGGTAGGGCATTGGTGCGGCGCCGGAGGCGAAGGTGAAGGCGGCGCTGGGGGCACATTCCTCGCCGTTGACGATCGGACGGACCGTGTAACGGGTTTCCCGATACAGCGAGGCGTCGCGATCGATGAACCAGGTGCCGGCGGTGAGTGGCTCAGCGTTGACGCGAGCGAGGCCGGCGCGCGGATCGCGGCGCGAGGCGAAAGGACTGTCGGGCGGGATGTCGGGATTGGGCCCGGTCTCGCGGTAGAGGTTGAAGGCGATGTTGGCCGGATCGTCGGCGAGGAGGCGCCAGGTGACGAACACGGAGCCGTCGGGCTGATGAATGGCAGTGACGCCGCGGGAGAGGCGTTCGACCATGGGTTGGGCGGCGAGACTGCCCGCGAGGAGGCAGGCCGCGAGAGCGGACAGAAGGAAGCAGTGAGGTTTCATGGGGTGAAAAGGCACCATGTCCAACTCACCGCCGCGTGCAGGGGACGGCGGAATCTGACCGTCCGTCGCGCGGGTGACCGTTCAGCGGAATCAGCGCAGCGTGAGGCCGCGATCTTGGAGCCATTCGCGGGCGCGGTCGGGCCAGGAGGAGGCGGTGCCGAGGCCCGGTTTCAGGCCCATGCCGTGGGGGCCGTGTTGAAAAATGTAGAGTTCGGCGGGCACGCCGGCTTCGCTAAGGGCGGTGTAGTAGCGGAGGGCGTTGGCGACGGGCACCGATTGATCGTCCTGCGTGTGGATGATGAGGGTGGGCGGGGTCGCGGCGGTGACCTGGTCTTCAAGCGAGAGGAGGGGGCGTAGAGCGGGATCCTCGTGGGTGATGTTGCGGCGGGAGCCCTCGTGGGTGACGCCATCGGCCATGGAGATGACCGGATACATGAGGATGGCGAAGTCGGGGCGAGCGCTCACCGCATCGATGGCGGCGCCGGTCTTGCCGTCGGGATGATCGAAGAGGGTGGAGGCGGAGGCGGCGAGGTGGCCGCCGGCGGAGCTGCCCATGACGCCGATGCGATCGGGATCGATGCCGTAGGCGGCGGCGTTGTCGCGCACGTGGCGAATGGCGCGCAGCACGTCGCGCAGGGGGTGAGGGTGGCCGTATTCCTTGAGGCGATTTTTCAGGATGAAGGTAGTGATGCCTTGTTGGGAGAGCCAGCGGGCGTATTGCCAGCCCTCGCGTTCGAAGGAGAGCACGGTGTATCCACCGCCTGGGCACACGATGACGGCGGTGCGGGTGGGACGGTCGACGGCGGGGGTGCAGTAGGTGAGGGTGGGTTCCTGCACGTTGCGCACGCGGCCATCCTCCCATTGCTCATCGGCCAAGATGCCGAGCTGACCGGGCACACCCTCGGGCCAAAGCGGAATGACGGTGCCGTCGGCGGGCGGGTTGGCAAGAGCGGCGGTCACGGCGATGAGCGAGGGCAGCAAGAAGCGGCTGAGGCGACGGAGGCGAAGTTTCATGGTGCGGGGGTGAGCGGAGTGAGGGTGGGGACTTCGAGCAGGCCGGAGGGTTGCAGGTCCCACTCGGACGCATCGAAGGGGCGGTAGTGGATATTGACGAAGTTAATCTCGTGCATGATGCGCCACTCCACGCCGCGGCGATCGAGGTCGCGGATGCGGTTGGCGGAGAGGTTGGTGACATCGAGTTGAAGCACGTTCTTGCCGGGGCGGAGGTGGGCGCCGAGACGGATGCGGTGGGGCACGCTCCAGGGGGTGGCGACGAGCTCGCCGTTGAGGATCACGCGGGCGCTCTCGCGCACGTCGCCGAGATCGAGCAACCAGTCGGTGGTGCCGGCGGGCGCGTCGGGCAGCTCGAAGGTGAGTTCGTAGCGCGCCGTGCCGGCGAAACGTTGGGCGTCGGGGTCGTCGAGTTGGGTCCAGTCGATCGGCGCGTCGAGTCGGGTCGAGGCGGGCAGCACGGGGCCGCCGCGCAGGAAGGTGAGGGTCCAGTCGCCGGTGAGGGAAGTGGGGGCGGCGGCGGGTTGCACCGGGGGCCATGTCATCGTCGAGCCGGGGAGAGTCTGGTGGGATGCGGTGAGCAACACGGATTGGCCGGGGGCGAGTTGGAGGCGCAGCTCGACCCCGGGGCCGTTGGCCGCGGTGCGATGGATCGGTTCGCCGAAGCGGCCGGTGAGCGGGTCGGTCGCTTGTAGGTAAGGAGCGGATACGCCAAGGGGAAGCCAACCGTCAAAATCATCGGCCGTGAGGTTGGTGACGAAATAGGCCCAGCCCTGGTCGGTGCGGCGGCGGATATATTCCAGGCCGGAGGATGCCAGCGGCTCGCGGGTGAGGGCGACGTTGGCGAGGGCCGGGGCCGGGTGGCCGCCGAGGGTGAGGGAGGTGTCCGGTTGCGCGGCGAGGGCGCGGAGTTCGTCGAGTAAGGTGGCGAACTCGGCGCGTCGGGTCTCGAGGTGGCCGAGCCCCGGCACGTCGGCAGGCAGGGCGGTGAAGTGAATGCGGGCACCGGCGGCGGCGAGGTCGCGGAGTTGGCGCAGGGTGGCGAGGGGCAGGTGCTGGGCGGCGGGCACCACGAGGGCGCGGTAGGTATGGCCCGGAGTGGCGAGTTGGCCGCGGGCATCGACGGTGGTAGTCAGTAGTTGAGCGTCGGATACGTAGTCGGTGGCGATGCCGGCGGTGGCGAGTTCGCGGGCGGTGCGGCCAAAGGGGGAGCCGGTGAGCCAGTCGACGTGGTGCACGGTGAGCAGCGGCACGAGATCGACGTCCGAGCGATGGGTGACGTCGGCGTAGGGCCAGTAGAGCAGCACTTCGTTGTCGGGCTCGCCGCTTTGCAGGACGGTTTGAATGCGGCCGACGTAGGCATTGAGGGCGGCGAAATCCTGCCACCATGAGTTGTTGGGATTAAACTGGGTGGAAGCGTAGAACAGCCAGCCGGGCCAGGCGGCGTCGGGCGGCGAATAGACGGTGCCGTGGTAGAAGATGTGGTTGATGCCGTTGGCGAAGAGGCGATCGATCTCGGGCTTGGCCATGGCGAGGGACACCTTCCAATGTTCGCGAAGCCAGGTGCAGGTTTCGCTGGAGACCAGCGGGCGACCCATGACGTGAGCGGCCGAGGAGGCCATCTTCATCATGAGCGGTTCGGGCAGGTCGTCGTTGCCGCGGATTTCGGTATCAATGCGGCGGATACCGTGAAATGGGAAAGGCGTGGAGCCGAAGGTTTCGGTCTCGGGAATGTCGACGGCGCCGTAGAGGTCGAGCAGGTTGGCGGGCGCGCCGTGAGATTGGTTGCGGGTGATCCAGCCGTGGTCGTGGGACCAAGCGGTCCAGGCCTGGAGGTATTCGAGGTGCAACTCGCCGAGCAAGGTGCGGTAGTCGGCGCGCAGGCGGGTCAGGTCGTCGGTCGGTAGTGGCGCTTCGCCAAGGAGCGCGGCGGCGTAGGGGGCGAGCTCATAGCCATGGCGGGCGACGAAGGCCTGGTCGATGCCGGCGGTCCAGCCGGCCCCGTAGTATTCGAACGAGTCGTGAAACTGGGCGCGTAGGGTGGGATTGCCGGGGAAGGGGGCGAGGGCGTCGCTGATCGGTTCCAGGTAACGCTGGAGTGCGGCGGCGGAAAAGGGATCGAGCACGAGACCGGCACCGCCGGGAGCGGCGCGTTTTACCTGCATGCCAGTGGGGGCGCCGATGAGTTGTCCGTCGGCGCCGAGCACGGGGCGGTGGGAACCGTCGGTCGGAGTGACCCAGGGGCCGCCGAAGGGCCAGCCGGTGCCGGTGGCCATGTCGACGCCGAGGCCGAGGCGCTGGGCTTCGTTGAGCGTGTGTTGCAAGGCGGCCGTCCACGCAGGGGAGAGGAAGTCGCGGTAGCGGTCCTCGGCTCCCTGGGCGCCGTAGATCGGCGTGATTTCGACGCCGCCGATCCCGGCGTCGGCGAAAGCCTCGAGTTGGGCGGTGAGACCGGCGGGATCCACTGCGCTGCCGGGCCACCACCAGCGGGTCCAGGGTTTGGTGCTGTCTGGCGCCTCATGGGAGGAGGCCGTGGGGGGGGCGGCACGGACTGTATTCAAGATACCGGCACAGCAAAGACACAGGGTCAGGACAACACGCAGGGGAACAGGGGGGCGGGGCATGGGGCGACGGTGGGGGATGTGGGGGAGTGGAGCGAACGCGAAGCGAAGTGAGCTCGCTCTGACTGTCAAAAAATGCATCGCGTGGCTTAATCCAAGCGGGATTCTAGCGTCCGCAACCTGTTCCGGTGGCACTCGTTCCAGCGTGTTGCCTTTCACACTCCCCAATCCTTTCCTGCCGTTTCCCTAACCCCTTTTCGGCACCATACTCCCGCGGTTTTGTCCTCACCTGATGGTTGAGGCAGGTGCTGCGGCGGTTGTCTCCCCCACCATGTCCTCTTCGTCCTCCACCCGCCCGCGCGTCGCTTTGATCGGGGTTTCCGGCTACGGTCAAGTTTACGTCCAATTGGTGAAAGAGAGCCTCGCGCAGCAGCGTTTGCAGCTGGTGGCGGCCGTCGTCATCAATCCTGATGATGAAGTGGAAACGATGGCCTGGCTGCGAGAGCAGGGCTGTCGCATCTACGCCGACTATCAAGTGATGTTACAAGAGGAAGCGGGCGCGATCGACCTCTGTCTGGTGCCGACGGGCATTCACTGGCACGCTTGCATGACGATCGCGGCGCTGGAGGCCGGGGCGAATGTCATGGTTGAAAAACCGTTGTGCGCTTCGATGGAGGAGGCGGAGGCCATCCAGGCGGCGGAGCGTAAGCATGGCCGCTTTGTGGCGGTGGGTTTCCAGGATTTCTACGAGCCCGGCACGCAGTGGCTGAAGCAGCAGCTGGTGAACCGGGAGATTGGCGACATCAAATCGGTGCGTTTCCTCGGGCTGTGGCCGCGGGCGCGGCAGTATTTCCTGCGCAACAATTGGGCGGGACGGCTGGCCTCCAACGGGACGCCGGTGCTGGATTCGCCGCTCAACAATGCCTTTGCCCACTTCGTGATGCTGAGCCTCTTTTTCGCGGATCCGCGCGAGTGTGATGCGGCCTCGGTGGAGATTGTGGAAGCCGAGCTTTATCGGACGCACGCGATCGAGAGTTTTGATACTGGCGTGGTCCGTTCCCGCACTCCGGAAGGAATCGAGTTATGGTTTGGTGCCAGCCATGCGTCGCGCACGACCATCGAGCCAGTGATCGAGATTCGCGGCTCCAAGGGCGTCGCCTGTTGGCGCTACGAAGAGGAGGCGTGGTGGCAGTGCGAGGGCGGTGAGAAACAGTCACGTCGCCTGTTGCCGGTGCATGGTGCGCGTCAGCACATGATGGATGCGGTGCTGCGCCGCATGACCGATCCGACGGCGCGGGTGTGTTCGCCCGCGGTGGCTGCGCGGCACACGGCGTTCATCAGTGCGTTGCACGCGGGCACGCCCATTAGTGATTTTGATCCACACTTGATCGACTGGGGGGATAACCCCGCCGATGTCACCGCCGTCCCGGCGGTGCGCGAGCTGGAATTCGCCATGCGCACCGCGCACGCTGAGGGCAGCACCCTGACGCCGCGGGATGCGGCTTGGGTGGAGTCGTCCTGACTTTATTAAGTTCAATAGCTGCAGGAGGATAGGGTGCGGCTCTGTCTGTCGCGGACGACGGGGGCGCGAGGTATCGCGATCGTGAATACGGTCAAATTTAGCGCAATGCGCTAACATTTGCCCGAACTGTCCGACATATAGGCCGTTGTCGTAGCCCGCCCCCACTCGTGTTATCCAGCGATTGCTTCAAATCCGAAGGCGCGAGCCCCAAGATTTTTTTCGTTTTTCCCCTCACCCCTCTACCCCTGTTTTCACCCCTCTTCCCCGTTTTTCACGGGGACTAACCCTTGAGCAAAGTTCGTCGCTTGCCCGGATAGGCGCAGCTACGTCTCTCGCTCTTACCCAACCCCAAGCTACACAATGATGCAGAAACCCTCCATCCCCCGGAGTCGGTTTGGTCGCGTTCCGCGAACTCTCCTGGCTCTCGCGTTGGGCTCCACGGCCTATGCGCAAACCACGGAAGAAACGTCTTCCGATTCGGACGAAGAAGAGATCATCACCCTCACTCCGTTCCAGGTCGATACGACCCAAGACCAGGGCTACTTCGCCCAGAACACCCTCGCTGGTTCCCGCATGCGCACGAACGTCGCCGACTTGGCGGCATCGATCACCGTGATCACCGCGCAGCAGTTGGAAGATACCGCTTCGACGGACATCAACGATGTCTTCCGTTACGAGGCCAACACCGAAGGTTCCTCCACCTACACGCCGGCGATTCAGTCGCTGCGCAATGACGGTGTGGTCGACGTCAATGCCGGCTACACGCACGGTGGTGACGGCAACCCGCAAACCAATGCGACCGCCAATCGCGTGCGTGGTTTGGGCGTGCCCAGTTCCTCGCAGAACTTCTACCCGACGATCTCGCAGGTGCCGTTCGACGCTTACAACGTGCAGTCGATTGAAATCAGCCGCGGTCCGAATTCCATGCTCTTCGGCATGGGCAGCCCGGCCGGTATCGTGAACCAAAGCACCGCGCAGGCCGTGCTCAACAAGGACAACTATTCGGCGTCCTTCCGGGTGGACGATCGTGGTTCCTTCCGCGCTGCCGCCACCTTCAACAAGGGGCTCATTGACGACAAACTCGCCATCTACGGTGCGATCCTGTCGGACAACAAGCGCTTCGAGCGCAAGCCGTCCTACGACGACACGACGCGCATGTATGGTGCGCTGACCTTCCGTCCGTTCCAGAAGACGGTGATCCGTGCCTCCGTTGAGCAATACGACAACGACAACCGTCGCCCGAATACGCTCACGCCTCGTGATACTGTCACGCAGTGGCGCACTGGTGGCGGCTGGGGCTTCGACACCGCCACGGGCATGCTGCACAGCACCGTGACCGGTGAAAGCATGGGGCCGATCGCGCTGCGCACGGGATCGCCGCGTATCGAGGATACGCGCGACTACATCATGGGGTTGCCGAACTACGACCCCTCTCTCTGGAATGCGGAGCAGACCCGCTACAACGGCATCAACATCTATGGTCTGGGCAGCGGCACGTTGTCCGATCCGGCCTCGGTGTTTTACGCTCCGGGCATTGCTCCCGCCACCTCCAGTCGTCCGATCATGCAGATCCAGGACGGGCAGGTTCAGAGTTGGTTTTACTGGACCGCGGCGCGCTACAACACCGCCTTTGGTTCCGGTAACACTTATCCGCTGGCGGAAGCTTCGATCTTCGAAAATCCGACCTGGGACCAAGCCTACAACACCACGGTGACTGAGTCCGCCCTGTGGACCGCGACCGGCAATGGTGTCGGCAGCTACCGCTACCCGGGCGTCTCCGACAAGAGCATCTACGATTGGGAGAAGGTGAACATCCTGCAGTCCAACTTCGGCCATCAGGAGAACACGACCTACAATGTCGAACTGGAGCAGGAGATTCTTCCGAGCCTCAACTTCAGCGCGGGTTGGTTCCGCCAGGACTTTGAGGATGCCGTGAACTACACGGTCTCGCAGCTAAACGTCGCTACGATCTTCGTCGACACGAACATCTCGCTGCCCGATGGCACGCCGAATCCTTACTTCGGCCAGCCTTACGTGCAGGATCAGGATGGTGACCAGTTCGTCCACACTCAAACCAACGACAACTACCGTGCGATGATCGCGTGGACGCCGGACTTCACCGACAACGACAACTGGACCAAGTGGTTTGGTAGTCACCAGGTGCTCGGTCTGTGGAGCCGCAACGACGTCGACTCGACCTTCACGCGTAAGCGCTGGTTTGAGATCGAAGACGACCAGATTGAGAACGGCACCATCTTCTGGGCGCAGGACCCGACCACCGCCGCGTGGACCCGCCAGCGCCGCAGCAACATCCGCAAGTTCTACCTGGGCAACCCGGGCAACCAGCCGCTCGGCAACGTCACCCGCGCCGCCGGTGAGTTCAACAACCTCACCTACAATGGTCGGTATGGCTATTACGACTACAACCACTCCGAGTGGCGTGACCTCGGCACCACCATGGGCTTCATCGATGCCCAATGGGGCACCGGTGGCACCCAGCGCGTGGTCGACTCTACCAGCCTCGGTATCACCAGCAACTTGTGGAATGATCGTCTCGTGACCACGTTCGGCGTGCGCAAAGACGACTACAAAGCCCGCAACACCACCCTCGGTGCCATCTTGGATACCGCGGGCGGCGAGCAGATCGAAGGCAGCCTGCCTTGGGACGAAGCCTTCGTTGATGGTTGGTTCCAGACCGACCTCGTGCAGCAGCGTTGGAACTACTGGGATGAGCTCTCCGGCACGACCCGCACCACCGGTGCGGTGCTGCGTCCGTTCTCCAAGTGGAGCGGTATCGAAGACCGTGCGGCCGAAGGTTCGCAGTTCCATCAGTTCATCAGCAGCCTCGGCTTCTCCTACAACAAGTCGGACAACTTCAATCCGCCGCCCTCCGCGCAGGTTGATGCCTTTGGCAATGCCCTGCCGAAGCCGACCGGCGAAGGTGAGGACTGGGGCTTCCAGTTCTCCCTCATGGACAACAAGCTGTTCGCTCGTGTGAACTGGTTCAAGGCCACCAATATGAACGAGCGCACCAATCCGGGCACCTCGATCTCCCGCCTGACCGGTAACGTCGACACCACGCTGTTCCGCAACTGGGCCCGCACGATCGCCATGATCAATGACGGCCTCGATCCCACCGGTGAAGACTTCAACACCGATGACTATACCCAGGCCCAGCTCGACGCCCTCGACGACGCCACGGCCGCCATCTGGGGTCTGCCGTATGACTATTACACGGACATCGGCAGCATCTACGCCACCCGCGACGCTGTTGCTGAGGGTGTGGAAGTTCAGTTGACCTACAACCCGAACCGCAACTGGACGATGAAGTTCACCGCCGGTCAGCAGGAGACCAAATACTCCAACGTGCTGAAGCAGTTCGACGAGTGGTTTGAGGTGCGCAACCCGGCGTGGTCCTCCGCCCGTGCGGCTGACTACCTGCTCCCGCAGTATCAGAACCTCGCCAGCTACACCATGAACAACGGTGTGGAGGTCGACCTCACGGACTTCTGGTCCTCCTATGGCTACAACGGCAACATCCGCCTCGACAACCAGTGGGGCCTCACCAACGCCCAACTCTATTACGACGGCGTGGTGACCCCGCAGTATGCGATTGCTCGCGACCTCGACGGTCAGGCTGCTCCCGGTCAGCGCAAGTATCGCTGGTCCTTCCTGACCAACTACACCTTCGACGAAGGTGTCATGAAGGGCTTCTCCGTTGGCGGTAGCGCCCGTTGGGAAGACAAGGCCATCATCGGTTACTACGGTAAGGCCAACGTCGCCTCCGGTTCGACCGACCTTACGCTGTCGGACACCACCCGCCCGATCTACGATAGCGCCAATACCTACGTCGATCTGTGGATCTCCTACACCACCAAAGTCTTCAACGACAAGGTGCGCATGAAGACTCAGCTCAACGTGGTCAACGCGTTCGAGAGCGGCGGTCTGCGCGTCGTCGGTGTGAACTACGACGCCTCGCCCAACGCCTACCGCATTGTCGACCCGCGTCAGTTCATCCTCTCGACCAAGTTCGAGTTCTGATTCAGGTTAATTAGTTCAGGTATGCATGCCCCCGGACCGCGTGGTCCGGGGGCTTTTTTTTGCATCGCAAAACCCGGGGGAATGGGGGACCAAACGGGCCAAATTGACCTAAGAATTGTCCCGTCCGCGAACTGTCAGAATCCACTTCCGTTGTCCTATACGCACCCTATTGCTCATTTAAGTCTTCATCCCGAGCGGGTGTCCCAGGACACCGCCCGAACCCCGCATCTCTCTCTTAAGGACCCCCGTTCGGCCCCTCTGTCTGCTGGATATTGCTTCAGCTTGCGCGCTAGCGTGTGCCCTTGGGAAAGAGTGCTTCTCTAGACACCCAACCCCCAAGCAAGCATGATCTTCCGACGATCTCAAATATCGGGTCAGTCGCCGCGACTTTCGCGGTCGCTACTGACCCTCGCCTTTGCCATTGGCGCCCCAGTCTTTGCGCAGTCCACGAACTCCACCGACTCCGATGAGGAGGCTGGTGAAGATGAAATTGTGATGCTTACGCCTTTCCAGGTCGATTCGACCCAGGACCAAGGTTATTTCGCACAAAACACCCTCGCGGGTTCGCGCATGCGCACCAACGTCGCCGACCTCGCGTCGTCGATCACGGTGATCACGGCCCAGCAGCTCGAGGACACCGCTTCTACGGACATCAACGATGTTTTCCGTTATGAAGCCAACACCGAAGGTTCCTCCACCTACACGCCGGCGATCCAGTCCCTGCGCAGTGATGGTGTGGTCGACGTCAACGCCGGTTACACCCACGGCGGCGACGGTATCCCGCAGACCAATGCCACCGCCAACCGCGTGCGTGGTCTCGGCGTCCCTGGTTCCTCGCAGAACTTCTACCCGACGATTTCGCAGGTGCCGTTCGATGCCTACAATGTGCAATCGATCGAAATCAGCCGCGGTCCAAACTCCATGCTCTTCGGCATGGGCAGCCCGGCCGGTATCGTGAACCAAAGCACGGCGCAGGCTGTGCTCAACAAGGACAACTACTCGGCCTCCTTCCGGGTCGACGATCGTGGTTCCTTCCGCGCCGCCGCCACCTTCAACAAAGGTCTCATCGACGACAAACTCGCCATCTACGGTGCGATCCTGTCGGACAACAAGCGCTTCGAGCGCAAGCCGTCCTACGATGACACGACCCGCATGTATGGTGCGCTCACCTTCCGTCCGTTCCAGAAGACGGTGATCCGCGCCAGCATCGAGTCCTACGACAACGATAACCGTCGTCCTAACACCCTCACCCCGCGCGACACCGTCACGGAATGGCGCACCGGTGGTGGCTGGGGCTTCGACACCGCCACGGGTATGCTGCACAGCACCGTGACCGGCGAGAGCATGGGCCCGATCGCGCTGCGCACGGGTCCGGGTGGCGACCCTTCGGACCCGGATTATGTTCGCACCCGTATCGATGATACGCGCGATTACATCATGGGTCTGCCGGGCTACGATGCCTCGCTGTGGAATGCCGCGCGGACTCAATACAACGGTATCAACATCTACGGCCTGGGCAGCGGCACGCTGACGGACCCGGCTTCGGTTTTTTATGCCCCGGGCATTGTTGGCGCCACCTCCAATCGTCCGATCATGCAGATCCAGGACGGTCAGGTGCAGAGCTGGTATTACTGGACTGCGGCGCGCTACAACACCGCCTTTGGTTCGGGTAACACTTACCCGCTGGCTGAGTCCTCGATCTTCGCCAATCCGGCCTGGGAACAAGCCTACAACACCACGGTGACTGAGTCCGCTCTGTGGAGCGCGACCGGCAACGGTGTGGGCAGCTACCGTTACCCGGGTGTCTCCGACAAGAGTATCTACGATTGGGAGAACGTGAACATCCTGCAGTCCAACTTTGGCCATCAGGAGAACACGACCTACAATGTCGAACTCGAGCAGGAAATCCTCCCCAGCCTCAACCTGAGTGCCGGCTGGTTCCGCCAGGACTTCGAGGACGCCGTGAACTACACGGTCTCGCAGCTCAATGTCGCCACCATCTACGTCGACACCAACATCTCCCTGCCCGACGGCACGCCGAATCCTTACTTCGGCCAGCCTTACGTGCAGGATCAGGACGGTGACCAATTCATCCACACCCAGACCAATGACAACTACCGCGCCATGCTCGCGTGGACGCCGGACTTCACCGACAACGACGGCATCCTGAAATGGCTCGGCAGCCACCAGATCCTTGGTCTGTGGAGCCGCAATGACGTCGACTCGACCTTCACGCGTAAGCGCTGGTTTGAGATCGAAGACGACCAGATCGAGAACGGCACGATCTTCTGGGCGCAGGACCCGACCACCGCCGCGTGGACCCGCCAGCGTCGCAGCAACATCCGCAAGTTCTACCTCGGTAACCCGGGCAACCAGCCCTACGGCAATGTCACCCGTGCCGCCGGCGAGTTCAACGACCTCACCTACAATGGTCGGTATGGCTATTACGACTACAACCACTCCGAGTGGCGTGACCTTGGCACCACGATGGGCTTCATCGACACCCAGTGGGGCACCGGCGCCACCCAGCGTGTGGTCGAGTCCACCAGCTTCGGTATCACCTCGAACCTCTGGAACGATCGCCTGATCACGACCTTCGGCGTCCGCAAGGATGACTACAAGGCCCGCAACACCACCCTGGGTGCCATCCTCGACACCGTGGGCGGCGAACAGGTCGAAGGCAGCCTGCCTTGGGACGAAGCTTTCGTTGACGGTTGGTTCCAAACCGACCTCGTGCAAAACCGCTGGAACTACTGGGATGAGCTCTCCGGCACGACCCGCACCACCGGTGCGGTGCTGCGTCCGTTCTCCAAGTGGAATGGCATCGAAGACCGCGCGGCCGAAGGTTCGCAGTTTCACCAGTTCCTGAGCAGCCTCGGCTTCTCCTACAACAAGTCGGACAACTTCAACCCGCCGCCCTCCGCCCAGGTGGATGCCTTCGGTAACCAATTGCCGAAGCCGACCGGCGAAGGTGAGGACTGGGGCTTCCAGTTCTCCCTCATGGACAACAAGCTGTTCGCTCGCGTGAACTGGTTCAAGGCCACCAACGAAAACGAGCGCACCAACCCGGGCACCTCGATCTCGCGCCTCACCGGCAACATCGACACCACCCTGTTCCGCAGCTGGGCCCGCACGATCGCCATGATCAATGACGGCCTCGATCCCACCGGTGAAGACTTCAACACCGATGACTACACCCAGGCTCAGCTCGACGCCCTCGACGACGCCACCGCCGCCATCTGGGGTCTGCCGTATGACTATTACACGGACATCGGCAGCATCTACGCCACCCGCGACGCCGTTGCTGAGGGTGTGGAAGTTCAGTTGACCTACAACCCGACCCGCAACTGGACCTTGAAGTTCACCGCCGGCCAGCAGGAGACCAAATACTCCAACGTGCTGAAGCAGTTCGATGAATGGTTCGAAGTGCGCAACCCGGCCTGGTCCTCCGCCCGCGCGGCAGACTACCTGCTGCCGCAGTATCAGCAATATGCGAGCTACACCATGAACAATGGTGTCGAGGTCGACCTCTCCGACTTCTGGTCCTCCTATGGCTACAACGGCAACATCCGCCTCGACAACCAGTGGGGCCTCACCAACGCCCAGCTCTACTACGACGGCGTGGTGACCCCGCAGTATGCGATCGCTCGCGACCTCGATGGCCAAGCCGCTCCGGGTCAGCGCAAGTATCGTTGGTCCCTGCTGACCAACTACACCTTCGACGAAGGTATGCTCAAGGGCTTCTCCGTTGGTGGCAGCACCCGTTGGGAAGACAAGGCGATCATCGGTTACTATGGCCGCGTGAACGAAGGTTCCGGTTCGACCGATCTCACGTTGTCGGACACCACGCGTCCGATCTACGACAGCGCCAACACCTACGTAGACCTGTGGGTCTCCTACACCACCAAAGTCTTCAACGACAAGGTGCGCATGAAGACCCAGCTCAACGTGGTCAACGCGTTCGAAAGCGGCGGTCTGCGCGTCGTCGGTGTGAACTACGACGCCTCGCCCAATGCCTACCGCATTGTCGACCCGCGCCAGTTCATCCTCTCGACCAAGTTCGAGTTCTGATTCAGGTTAATTAGTTCAGGTATGCATGCCCCCGGACCGGTTGGTCCGGGGGCTTTTTTTGGGGGGGGGGGGGGGGGGGGGGGCGAACGGTGCCGCGCCGGCGGTGAAAGGGAGGGGTGCTTGCGGACTGTCCGAATGCAATACGCTTGTGAGGCGGGATTCGCTTCGATCATGAGCAAATCCATCCCGAGCGGGTCTCCAGAGGCACCGCCCGAACCCCGCCACTCAAGAACAAGGACCCCGCTCGACCCCACGCCTGCTGTATTCAGTATTAGGTTACGTGTGGTGGTGTGTGCCCTTGGGACGGAGTGCGAATACCGACACCCAACCCCCTCCCCCCCAAGCAAAATGATCTTCCGACGATCTTACCTGTCGGGTCGGCCCCCGCGACTCTCGCGGTCCCTGCTGTCCCTTGCCTTTGCGATCAGCGCCCCCGTGTTTGCGCAGTCCGCCAACGATGCCGGTTCCGCCGAGGAGGCGGGCGAAGACGACATCATCACGCTCACTCCCTTCCAGGTCGATACGACCCAAGACCAGGGTTACTTCGCCCAGAACACCCTCGCGGGTTCGCGCATGCGCACCAACGTCGCCGACCTTGCGGCATCGATCACCGTGATCACCGCGCAGCAGCTCGAGGACACCGCTTCGACCGACATCAACGATGTCTTCCGTTACGAGGCCAACACCGAAGGCTCCTCCACCTACACACCGGCCATCCAGTCCCTGCGCAATGACGGTGTGGTCGATGTGAACGCCGGCTACACCCACGGCGGTGACGGTATCCCGCAGACCAACGCCAGCGCCAACCGCGTGCGCGGTCTGGGCGCCCCGAGTTCCTCGCAGAACTACTACCCGACGATCTCACAGGTCCCGTTTGACGCCTACAACGTGCAGTCGATCGAGATCAGCCGCGGTCCGAACTCCATGCTCTTCGGTATGGGCAGCCCGGCCGGTATCGTGAATCAGAGCACCGCCCAAGCGGTGCTCAACAAGGACAACTATTCGGCCTCCTTCCGCGTCGACGACCGTGGCTCCTTCCGCGCCGCCGCGACCTTCAACAAGGGCATCATCGACGACAAGCTCGCCATCTACGGTGCGGTGCTCGCCGACAACAAACGCTTCACCCGCAAGCCGTCCTACGATGACACGACGCGCATGTATGGTGCGCTGACTTTCCGTCCGTTCCAGAAGACGGTGATCCGTGCCAGCATCGAGTCCTACGACAACGACAACCGCCGCCCGAATACCCTCACTCCGCGCGACTCCGTCACCGAGTGGCGCACCGGCGGTGGCTGGGCGTTCGATGCCACCACCGGCATGCAATACAGCACCGTGACCGGCGAAGTGCGCGGTCCGGTCGCGATGCGCACCGGTTCCCCGCGCATCGATGACACCCGTGCCTTCATTGAAAGCATGCCGGGTTACAATGCGGCGCTCTGGAACGGTGACCGCACCCAATACAACGGTGCGCCGATCTACGGCGGCGCGGCCTTCACCAACACCAACTCCGTGTTCTACACACCGGGCATGTGGCTGGGTAACACCAACCGCCCGCGCATGCAGATTCAGGACGGCGTCGTGCACAGCTGGATCAACAACGGCACTGCCCGTTACCGCACCTTCTACGGCACGCCGAGCAACCCCTTGGCCAATGGTCCGATCTTCCCCTACGCGGAAGCCGACATCTTCGCCAACCCGGCCTGGGACGCGGCCTACAACAACACCTACACCGAGTCCGGTTTCTGGAGCGCCACCGGTAATGGCGTGGGCAGCTACCGCTACCCGGGTGTCTCCGACAAGAGCATCTACGACTGGGATAGCATCAATATCCTCGAGCAGAACTTCGGCACCCAGGAGAACACGACCTACAATGTCGAACTCGAGCAGGAGCTCCTCCCGACCCTCAATCTGAGCGCCGGTTGGTTCCGTCAGGATTTCTCTGACGCCACCAACTACACCATCTCCCAGCTCAACGTCGCGACCCTCTTCGTCGACACCAACATCAAGCTGGCCGATGGCAGCCCGAACCCGTTCTTCGGCGCCCCCTACGTGCAGGACTTCGAGCCCGACCAGTTCGTGCACACCCAGATCAACGACAACTACCGCGCCATGCTCGCGTGGACCCCTGACTTCACCGATAACGACGGCATCCTCAAGTGGCTGGGTCGTCACCAGGTCCTTGGTCTGTGGAGCCGCAACGACGTTGCCTCCACCTTCATCCGCAAGCGCTGGTATGAGATCGAAGACGACCAGATCGAGAACGGCACGATCTTCTGGGCGCTCAACCCGGCCTCCGACGGCTGGAGCCGTCAGCGCCGCTCAAATGTGCGCAACTACTACCTCGCCAACCCGGGTTCGCAGCCCTTCGGCGCCGTCACCCGTTCCTCCGGCAAGTTCAACGACCTCGCCTACAACGGCCGCATCTCCTACTACGACTTCAACAACTCGGAATGGCGCGGCATCGGCACGACCTCGGGCTACATTGACATGAGCGCCTCCACCGGCGCGACCGAGCGCGTGGTTGACTCCACCAGCTTCGGTCTCACCTCGAACCTCTGGAACGATCGCCTCGTCACGACCTTCGGCGTCCGCAAGGATGACTACAAGGCCCGCAACACCACCACCGGCGCCATCCTCGACGGCCCGGGCGGCAATCAGGTCGAGCCCGGCATGTCCACCGCCGAGCAGTTCATCGACGGCTGGTTCCAGACCGACACCGTGTTGAAGCGCTTCAACTACTGGGACGAGCTCTCCGGCACGACCCGCACCACCGGCGCCGTGCTGCGTCCGTTCTCCAAGTGGAACGGCATCGAAGACCGCGCGGCCGAAGGTTCGCAGTTCCACCAGTTCATCAGCAGCCTCGGCTTCTCCTACAACAAGTCGGACAACTTCAACCCGCCGCCCGCCGCGCAGGTGGATGCCTTCGGCAACCAGCTGCCCAAGCCGACCGGCGAAGGTGAGGACTGGGGCGTCCAGTTCTCCCTCTTCGACAACAAGCTGTTCGCCCGCGTGAACTGGTTCAAAGCCACCAACCAGGACGAGCGCACCAACCCCGGCACGTCGATCTCCCGCCTCACCGGCAACGTCGACACCACGCTCTTCCGCGCGTGGGCCCGGGAACTCGCGCTCATCAACCGTGGCCTCGACCCGACCTTGCGCACCGACTTCAACACCGATGGTTGGAGCCAGGCCGAACTCGACGCGCTCGACGAAGAAACCGCCGCCATCTGGGGCCTGCCCTTCGACTACTACACCGATATCGGCAGCATCTACGCCACCCGCGACGCCGTCGCCGAAGGTGTGGAGTTCCAGCTGACCTACAACCCGACGCGCAACTGGACGATGAAGTTCACCGCCGGCCAGCAGGAGACCAAATACTCCAACGTGCTCAAGGAGTTCGACGCCTGGTATGACGTGCGCTTCCCGGTGTGGTCCTCCGCTCGCGCCGCCGATTACCTGCTCCCGCAGTATCAGCAATACGCGCAGGCCTTCGTCGCCGACAACGGCATCGAATACAACTACGGCAACTTCCTCAGCAGCTACGGCTACAACGGCTCCATCCGCCTGAACAACGCCGACGGCATTGAGAACGTGCAGGAGTATTACGACGCGGTCGTCACCCCGCAGTATGCCATCGCCTCCGACCTCGACGGTCAGGCCGCCCCCGGTCAGCGCAAATACCGTTGGTCTTTCCTGACCAACTACACCTTCGACGAAGGCATGCTCAAGGGCTTCTCCGTCGGCGGCAGCGCCCGTTGGGAAGACAAGGCCATCATCGGCTACTATGGTAAGGTCAACGCGGGCTCCGGCTCCACCGATCTCACCTTGTCCGATGTCACGCGCCCGATCTACGACAGCGCCAACACCTACGTCGATCTGTGGGTCTCCTACACCACCAAGGTCTTCAACGACCGCGTGCGCATGAAGACCCAGTTGAACGTGGTCAACGCGTTCGAAAGCGGCGGCCTGCGGGTCGTCGGCGTCAACTACGACGCCTCGCCGAACGCCTACCGCATCATCGACCCGCGGCAGTTCATCCTCTCGACCAAGTTTGAGTTCTAAGTTTCTGCTAGTAGCTAGATAAGGGTTATTGCCGCCCCCGAAGCTTCACCGCTTCGGGGGTGTTTTTTTTAGCCATTTGCGGTGAAAAGCTCGGCGGCAGGGAAACCTGGGTTCATTTTGGGCGTCTCTCTCGCCACGCGTGCGTGTCCCGCTCGCCCGCGCGAGTCCGTCCATCCGCCTTCCTCTTCACCCGCCCGATCCCCTTTGCTCATGAGCCGCCTCCTGCTCCGTTTCGCCCTCCTTGGAATGTTGCTCATGCCTCTGGCGGCGCGGGCCGACACCCGCACCGAAAAAGCCGAGGTGGAGGGCCATCTGGAGATCGATGTCGGGCACGAGCCGCTGTCGCCGCTTTGGGTTGAAATCTACGATGCCGATGACCAGCTCATCGCCAGCTGGCAGGTGACCTGGGAAGAGGGGCTTAAGCTGGTCGCTGGCCAGGCCCCGCTGTGGACCGAGTTTGATACCTTGGAAGGCTGGAGCAGTTTCGCGGCCTGGATGCCGGAGCCCGGCGTTTATCGGGTGGTGGTGACTTCGCCCGAAGAGGTTTGGACGCTGCGGCTCTACACCTCCTGCTGACGGCAGGTAACCCCTCGCGAACTGTCAGAAATGGGCTCCCGTTGCGACTCCGTGACCCCCGGGGCCCAATGAGCCGTCACCCGGCAGCTTAGGCTCGGAATCAATTCCGTCGCCGCCATTGTCGTCCCAAACCCCGGCCGTTCGGCCCGCTGTTCTGCGGTGCTATTCTGTCCTTAAACTTTGAATACCCCATGCGATTTGGTAGCCTTCACATCGTCGACTTGCTCGTCATCTTCGCCTATCTGGCGATCGTAATTTACATCGGCCGTCGGGCCGCGGCCGCCGCCAAGAGCGAAGAGGGGTATTTCCTCGCCGGCCGCAAGCTGGGCAAGCTCTACCAGTTCTTCCTCAACTTCGGCAATGCGACCGACGCCAACGGCGCGGTGAGCACCGCCTCCCTCGTTTACCAGAAGGGCGCGTCCGGCGTGTGGCTCTCGCTGCAGACGCTGTTCATGAATCCTTACTACTGGTTCATGAATCCGTGGTTCCGCCGCGTGCGTCTGGTCACGGTGGCCGACCTCTTCGAGGATCGTTTTGGCACCCGCAGTCTGGCGCGCTTCTACGCCATCTTCCAAATCATCGCGACGGTCATCGTCATCATCGGTTTCGGCAATCTCGTCGGTTACAAGGTGACGTCGTCCCTGCTGGTGAAACCCGAAGCACGGTGGACGGCCGAGGAGCGGGTATCCGTGGAAGGCTATCAGGAGCTTCGCGCGCTGGAGGTGTCCTTCGCCGCCGGTGAGACGCTGTCGGCCGAGGACGAGTCCCGCCTCGAAGTCCTCCGCGACCTCAACAAGCGCGGTGAGCTGCGCAGCTTTGTTTCCTGGCTCGATAGCAACACCGGCAAGTGGGCCTACTACATTCTCTATTCGATCGTGGTGGGGGCATACATCGTGATGGGCGGCTTGGAGGCCGCGGCCATCAACGAAGCCTTCCAAGGCACGCTCATTGTTATCTTCTCCATCATTCTGATTCCCTTCGGCCTGTCGGCCATCGGCGGCTGGGCGCAGCTCTCCGAAAGGGTGCCTCCAGAGATGTTTAATCTCCTCGGCGGGGGAGGGGCCTCAAGTATCGGCGGATGGGAACTCTTCGGTATCTTCCTCATCTCGCTGGTGCAGATCCACGGCATCATCGGCAACATGAGTGTGTCGGGTTCGGCCAAGAACGAATACGCCGCCCGTTTTGGTGCGGTCTCCGGCACCTACGCCAAGCGCGTGATGATCATTCTCTGGGCCTTCTGCGGTCTCATTGCCATCGCCCTCTATCAGGGCGCCGACGCGCTGTCCGATCCGGATTCCGCCTGGGGCATGATGTCGCTGCAACTGCTCAAGCCCGGTTTCCTCGGTCTCATGATGGCCGGCCTGCTCGCCGCCAACATGTCGACCATCGCTTCTCAGACGATGGCGGTCTCAGCGCTCTTCACGCGCAACGTCTACGGTTATTTGGTGCCGGATGCCACCCCGACCCAGATCGTGCGCACGGGGCGCTGGGCCATCGTCGTCATCCTGGCCATCGGCGTATATGCCGCCGCCAACATGAGCGACGTCTACCAGGTCGTGCAGCTCATGCTCACCGTCAACGTGCCCTTCGGCGCGTCGGTCATGCTCATCTTCTTCTGGCGTCGCCTCACCTCCACCGCGGTGTGGGCCACCGTCATCATCTCCGCGCTGCTCAACATCGTCGTGCCGTCGCTCGTCGCGCCGCACATGGACTCCGTCGCCCGCAGCGAGACGCTCACGCAGCAGGTTGACTACAACGGCAAGCCGGTCCCGGTCTTCTTCGACACCGTGGTGCGCGAGAACCCCGAGGACATGACGTCCCCGCTCGTCGGCCAAAAGCGTCTCCACACCGAGCTCGTCATCCTCAACAAGCTCGGTCTCGACGTTGCCGCCCTCTCGCCGTCCGGCCGTAACGCCGCCCGCTTCATCTTCGACGGTCTGTTCCCCTTCCTCGTCCTGTGGATCGTGAGCCGTCTCACCAAGACTCCGGACCAACGCCGCACCGATCTCTTCTTCGGCAAGATGAAGACCCCGGTGGGCGCCACCCCGGCCCTCGAAGACGAGGCCATGGCCGAAACCGGCCGCAACCCGGGACGCTTCAACGACACCAAACTCTTTGGCCCCAACTCGGTCTGGGAGTTCACCAAGTGGGACAAGCTCGACGCCGTCGGCTTCATCGCCTGTCTTTGTGTCTCCTTCGGCATCCTCGGCGCGTTCTGGCTCCTCCTCCGCGCCGCCGCCGGCGCCTAAGTTTGTTTTCAACCACGAATTGACACGAATAACTCCGCTACCGCTGCGTTGGTCAGCAGCGGAGTTATTCCGGTGGTGTATTCATTCTCGGGCGAAACGGTAGTGAGCCATTCGTGTCCATTCGTGGTTAATTAAAACAACTGTCCCCATGTTGCCTCGCCTCCTTCTCCTCTTGTTCGTCGCGCTGCCCCTGCGCGCGGTGGATACCGCATTTCTCTTCACCTACTTCACCGGCAACGGGCAGGACGGGCTGCACCTGATGTGGAGCGACGACGGCTATACCTGGCAGCCGATCGCCGAGGGCCGCTCCGTGATGCCGCCTCGTATCGGCACCACCGAAGTGCTCATGCGCGACCCGTGCGTGGTGCAGGGACCCGACGGCACCTACCACATGGTGTGGACCTCCGGTTGGCACCAAAACATCATCGGCCACGCCTCCACCAAGGACTTCATCCATTGGACGCCCCAGCAGGCCATCCCGGTCATGGCGCATGAGCCGGAAGTGCGCAACTCGTGGGCCCCTGAGGTTGTTTACGATGACCA
Source organism: Actomonas aquatica (assembly GCF_019679435.2). NCBI lineage: Bacteria > Pseudomonadati > Verrucomicrobiota > Opitutia > Opitutales > Opitutaceae > Actomonas > Actomonas aquatica. The sequence continues at coordinate 2,773,839 of NZ_CP139781.1, read as the reverse complement.
GGCGCAGGAGTTTGTCATTTTCTGGGCCTCCACCGTGCCCGGTCGTTTCATGGAAACCGCCGGTGCATCGGAGAGTGAGTTTAACCACCGCATGTATGCCACCACCACCAAGGACTGGCAGACCTTCACGCCCACGCGCGTGTTTTATGATCCCGGCTTCAGCGTGATCGATGCGACCCAACACAAGTTCGACGGACAGCTGTATTGGATTATCAAGGACGAGACCCGTTACCCGCCGAAGAAGCACCTGCGGGTGGCTCGCGCCGAATCCAGGCAGGGCCCGTTCGGCGAACTCGGTGAACCCTTTACGCCGGAAGGCCTGTGGGTCGAAGGCCCGACCGCTGTCACCGTTGATGGTGCGGTGTTGGTCTATTTCGACGCCTACGGCGACAAACACTACGGCGCCATGCGCTCCACCGACATGGTGCACTGGGAAAACGTCAGCGAGCGCATCAAGATGCCCTTCGAAGGCACCAAGGAGCGCGTCCGCCACGGCACGATCATCGAGGTCCCGCAGAGCCTCATCGAGCGACTGCAGACCGAGCTGAAGTAGGTTTTACAGAAGGAAACAAAGCGAACCACGCAGCCAGCCGGCTTCCCTTCGCTCTCTTTGCTACCTTCTGTTAAAAACCTCAGGCTGACGGCTCTGTTTTCCTCCGCTTGCCCGCCTCTGGCGGGCTATCTCCTGTAAAACCTACTCCTCCACGATCCGAAAGGCCGTGACGCGGGTTGTGCTGTCGACCGTGCGAAAGCCGAACCAACCGCGCAGCAGCGGCTCCGGATCAGTGATCGCGTAGATCACTTCACCGTCGCGGGTGTAGCTCACGTGACCATCGGCAGTGACCTCAAGCTCGATGGTGTAGGTGTGATCCGGCACGAGCAGGAACTCGGGCGTCTGCAGGTCATTCTGCTCCTCGAGCGGGCGGGCGCCGGTGCCGTCGTAGCGCCGAAAACGGGTCGTGCTGTTGGTATTGCCGCCGTAGCCCACGTAGTAGAGCCGCAGTTGGTCGTAGGTGGCGAACTTGCCGGTGCGACCATGGCCCTCGGCGAAGAGGTCATCGGGGTGATCGGGGTCGGTCGCCATCCAGAAGCAGTTCATGTCCGACACGCGTCCGGCCGAGGTCACCGTAATTTCATAGCGGATACGCGCCGGCGCTTCGATCGGTTCCTTCCACCAGACCGTGCAGCCGCCCTGATCGGTGATGACCAGCGTGCCGTCTTCCATCATGACGGTGCCGCCGGGTTGTTGTTCGACCACCCACTGGTCGAGGTGGCCCGGTTGAAACGTGGCCTCGGTGACAGTCGGTTCCGCCTGCACGGAGAGCAGGGCAAGCGGCAACAGGGGCAGGAGTCGAAAACGCATGCGGCCAGCGCAGCGCGCCGCGCCGGGGATGTCAGCCCGCGATTTTTTCGGACTGTCTAGCCGGGCCATTCGCGACACCGGGAAAGGTTCGTTTTCTGGTGGTGGCTCGCTCAACCTCGCGACCTCCAAACCCCGCCATGAAAGTTCGATCCCTTTGTCTGTGCTTCCTGTCGTCCCTCGGCCTGTTGCTGGCCGCCGACGAAGAGGCCCCCGCCCTCAATCCCGAGTTGCCCACGCTCTTCATCGCCGGCGACTCCACCGCCGCGCGCAACAACAACCCCAACATTCAGGGGTGGGCCGAGCCCTTCGCCGATTTTTTTGACACGGAGAAGGTCAATATTTCCAACCGCGCCCGCGGTGGTCGCTCCACCCGCACCTTCATCGCCGAGGGTCACTGGGCCAAGCTGCTCGCCGATCTGAAAGCGGGTGATGTGGTGATTATCCAGTTCGGTCACAATGACGGGAGTCCGGTCAATGAGGACGAGTCGGTGCCCGAAGAGAAACGCCGTTCGCGCGGCAGCCTGCCGGGCCTCGGATCGGAGTCTGTGGAGATCGACAATATCGTGACCGGCAAACACGAGGTCGTGCGCACCTTTGGCGCTTACATGCAGGAGATGATCGACGAGGTTATCGCGCACGACGCGACGCCCGTGTTGGCTTCACTCACGCCGCGCGACATCTGGAAAGATGGCCACACGGAGCGCGGTTCCGGCGAATATCGCACCTGGATCCGCGAGCTCGCCGCGCGGAACGAACTCGGCTTCGTCGACCTGACCCGCCTCACCACCGACGTCTGGGAGCAACTGGGCGAAACGGCCGCCAAGACCTTCTTCACCCAGGACTACGTGCACTCCAACGACGAAGGCGCCCGCTTCAACGCCGCCATGATGTTGAGCGGACTCAAAGGCCTGCGTCGCGGCAAGATCGACCGCCTCGAGGGATGGCTCAATCGCACCGGTGAAGGGGTGCCCGCCGACAGCATTGGTTGGCTGAATCTCCCGGAACCCGCCAACGCGGAACTGCCGTCCATCGTGCTTATCGGCGACTCCACCGTGCGCAACGGCGGTGGTGACGGCGCCGGCGGCCAGTGGGGCTGGGGCGAACCGCTCGCCCAGATCATCGACGCCGCCGACTACAACGTGGTTAACCGCGCCATCGGTGGCCTGAGTTCCCGCACCTTTCTCACCCAAGGCCACTGGGATCGCGCCAAGACCCTCATCAAACCCGGCGACTGGGTGCTGATGCAGTTTGGTCACAACGACGCCGCGCCGCTCACCGACAACCGTCGTGCCCGCGGCACGATCCGCACCGCCGGCGATGAGATTCAGGCCGTCTACAATCTGGTCACGTTCGCACCCGAAGTCGTGGGCACCTACGGGTCCTACCTGCGTGGATACATCAACGACATCCGCGCGCTGGGCGCGCACCCGGTGATTTGCACCTCCGTGCCGCGCAAGATTTGGGACGAGGAAACCGGATTGATCGAACGCAACGGCGGCGGCTTCCCGGCCATCGCCCGTGAAGTGGCCGAGGCTGAAAACGTGCCCTTGATCGACCTCAACGAACTCGTGGCTGTGCGCTACGACGCGATGAGCAAAGACGAGGTCGAGACCATGTTTGGCGACGAACGCACCCACACCTCCCTAGTAGGCGCTCAACTCACCGCCGAGATCGTCGCCGAGGAGCTGTCCAAGTTACTCGAAGCGAAATAAACGCAGGCGAACGTTCCGCTCCGAAAATGTAGCAGCGGCCGTCTCGGTCGCTTCGCGCTGCCTCTCGGGACCTTGCCTCACGGCCGTAGCGGCGGCTTCAGCTGCCGTCTCGCGTTGCCTCTCCGCCGCCACAGCCGGCTGAAGCCGGCACTACGCCCGTCCGACCGAACGCGGGCGACACGCCCGCGGCTACAGCGTCGCTCCGGATGTAGCAGCGGCCGTCTCGGCCGCTTCGCGCGGCCTCTCGGGACCTTGCCTCACGGCCGTAGCGGCGGCTTCAGCCGCCGTCTCGCGCTGCCTCTCCGCCGCCAATGCCGGCTGAAGCCGGCACTACGCCCGTCCAACCAAACGCGGGCGACACGCCCGCGGCTACAGCTCCGCGCTGGATGTAGCAGCGGCCGTCTCGGCCGCTCCCGCCCTGCCTCTCGGAGGTTGCCTCTCGGCCCACTTCACTTCACCGTGGTTTTGCGGCGGGTGGTGGTGGCGGCGGTCTTTTTCTTCGCGACGCGCTTCTTGGGCTCAGCCGCTTTTTCCGGTTTCTTGGAGGGCAGGGTGTGACCCTCCACCAAGAGGGCCGAGATGGTGGTGAGTGACGGTTGTGCCGGGATGCCGAGCTCGTTGTGCAGCAGTTGCGCGGTGACGAGTTCGGCGGCACGGGCGCCCAGCTGACCCGACTGCAGGTCGAGGCAGGCGCTGCCCTCGGGCGCACGCAGGGAATTGAGGCTTACGTAGCCCGTCGTTTCGGGCACCTTGGCGCCATCCTCGCGCATCCAGGCGAGCACGTCGCCGTCGTGACCAAACACCACATCGGGTTGGTAACGGTTGAACCACTCGAGAAAGTTTTTGCGGTTGAGCGACTGCACGCGCAGCGGCGGAACCTCAGCGATGTCGGGCAGGTATTTTTGCAGCGCGACAAACGCGCCTTCCCAGCGGAACTGCAGGCGCTCATCGAGGAAGATATCCATGTAGAGCCCCGGCCGACGGTAACCGCGGCGATGCACCTCGTGCAGTAGCGCGACCATGGAACGGTAGTGATCGGAGCACACGCAGTGCAGTGCCGGGCGATCGATGTAGTAGTCGGCGTAAACCGCCGTGTAGCGGTTCCAATTCAGGTCCGACAGATCGGGGAAACCGACCGCAGGCAAAATCACGAGCGCCTGAATGCCACGCGTGTGCAAAATCGTATCCAGCCGCTTGAGGTGCATGCCGTTGGGACCGACCTCGAAGCGCTCCACTTTGAAGCCGAGTTCATTGGCGCGCAGGTTGATGCCCGTCACCACCGCATCGGCATAGCGCTGGGCGTGACGCGTGCGATTGGTCGGCACAAAATCGACCGCGCCGATCACACCGCGGAAGTCCTGCCCGCCGGAGCGGCGCAACAGGGACATCACCGTGCCGGTGAGCGGATTGCGTTGGTAGCCAGCGGCGTCGGCGGCCGCGAGCACACGTTTGATCGTATCCTGTTTCACGCGTGGCGAACCACGGAGCGCGTCGGAAACGGTCGTGCGAGAGAGGCCAAGTTCCTTGGCCAGGGAGCGCAGGGTGGGGTTTGGCATGCTGACTGTCAGAAGACAGGTCGGCCGGGAAAGGGTTTCAAACATTTTCGGACTGTCCTTCCATTGTCTGTGGTCAACGGCTGTTCTGGTCGCTGACTATCCCCCCTAAACCCCCGTCGACTCATGATTCGCCAAGCCTTTGTCATGTCCGTGAATGATGGACAGGAAGCAGAGTATGAACGTCGCCACCGGCCGATCTGGCCCGAGCTTGAGGCAGTGCTCAAAGCTCACGGTGTGCACAACTACTCCATCTTTTTACTCCCCGAAACGCGCCAGCTTTTCGCGTATGCCGAGATCGAGGATGAAGCCCGTTGGAATGCCATCGCCCAAACGCCCGAATGCCAGAAGTGGTGGGCGCACATGGGCGACATCATGCCGGCCAATCCTGACAACAGCCCGGTCAGTGCGCCGCTACGCGAGGTGTTTCACCTCGACTGAAATTTCAGTGCCCGTCGGGCGGGTGCTTCGCGCCCGCCTGCTTCGTTTTTAGAAACCCGGCGGACCGTGCGGTGCCGCCTCCCTTGTTTAGATTAACCCCCCCGCTTGCTCATGAAATCCGTTACCCGTCGCGACTTCGTTCGCACCGCGGCTTTTGCCGCTGCCGCCACCAAATTTATCACCGCCGCGCGCGGTCAATCGGCCACGACGCCGGCGATGCCCGCCATGCCCACCGCATCCAAAGTCGGTGCCGCGCCCGTGCGCTGGCTCGACGGCACCGCACCCAACGCCTTCGGCGGTGCGACCTGGGGTTTGCCCTGGCCGCGCGGTCAGCACGGCGCGGATACGTCGTTCACCCTTAAGGCTCCGAATGGTGCGGCGGTGCCGGTGCAAACCTGGCCGCTCGCGACTTGGCCGGATGGTTCGCTCAAGTGGTCGGCGCATGCGGTGCCGGCGGACATTTCACTCGCCGAACATTACGAAGTGGAGCCGGGTTCTCCGGCGGCGCCGGCGCATCGCCTGACCGCGTCCGAGAGTGGTGACTCGATCACCATCGATACCGGCGTCATCACCGCGCGCATCGCGAAGTCCGGCAAGGTGCTCGTGCCCGAGTTGAGCCGCGGCGGCAAAGCCATCGCGACCAAGGGACGTCTCGTGTGCCTGCTCGAAGATCGCAGCCAGCCCGGCGTGACGCGCGACCAGGCCTTCGATGGCGTGATCGATAAAGTGACGCTGGAGCAGGACGGTCCGGTGCGGGCCGTGGTGAAGCTTGAGGGACGACACAGTGACGGTGACCGCGCGTGGTTGCCGTTTGTGTTGCGCCTGTATTTCTACGCGGGCGGCGACCGGGTGCGCGCCATGCACACCATCGTCTTCAACGGCGATCAGAACAAAGACTTCATCAAGGGCCTCGGTCTGCGTTTCGACGTGCCGATGCGCGCCAAACTCTACGACCGTCACGTGCGTTTTGCTGGTCAGGACAACGGTTTGTTCGGCGAAGCCGTTCGGGGCATCACCGGCCTGCGCCGTTACCCGGGTCCCGAGGTGGTGGCCGCGCAATACGAGGGTAAAGCCACGCCCCCGCTCAGCGAGTGGGCGGAGACGGTTTCCTCCCGACTCGACTACATCGCGGCCTACGACGAATGGACGCTTAGCCAGCCTAACGCTGACGGTTTCCAAATCCGCAAACGCACCAAGCCCGGTTACACGTGGTTGATGTCCGGGCAGGGGCAGCGCGCCGGCGGTTATGGTTATCTCGGCACGCCCCAGGGCGGTCTCGGTTTTGGTTTGCGTAACTTCTGGCAGAGCTATCCGGCGGGCTTCGCGCTCACCGGAGCGACCAGCGAAACCGCCACGGTCACGGTGTGGATGTGGTCGCCCGATGCGCCGGCGATGGACCTGCGCTCCTACCACGACGGACTCGGTCAGGACACCTACGCCAAGCAATACAACGGTGGCCTCGCCATCACCTACGAAGATTACGAGCCGGGCTTCGATACGCCCATGGGAGTCGCTCGCACCAGCGAGGTATTCCTGGATGTGTGCGCGGCCACGCCGTCACGCGAAGAGCTCACGCAACTCGCGGCGGTCACACGCGAACCGGCGGTGCTCATCACCACCCCGAAGCACCTGAATGCAGCGGGGGTTTTTGGTGGCACCGACATCTGGCGTCCGGCCGACCGTTCCACCCCGGCGCGCGCCAAGATCGAGGACAAACTCGATTGGTATTTCGACTTCTACCACGACCAGCAGGAGCAACGCCGTTGGTATGGGTATTGGAATTATGGAGACGTCATGCACACCTACGACGCCGACCGTCACGAATGGCGTTACGACGTGGGTGGCTTCGCCTGGGACAACTCCGAACTCTCGACCGACATCTGGCTGTGGCTCTCCTTCCTGCGCACCGGTCGCGCCGATCAGTTCCGCTTCGCCGAGGCGATGACGCGCCACACCGGCGAAGTCGACGTGCACCACGTGGGGCGTTTTGCGCCGCTCGGTTCCCGCCACAACGTGTTGCACTGGGGGTGCTCGGCGAAGCAGTTGCGCATCAGCACCGCGATCAATCGGCGTTACTACTACTACCTCACGGGTGACGAGCGCGTGGGTGACCTCATGCGCGAGCAGCTCGAAGCCGCGCGCACGCTGGTAAAGGTGCCGCCAACGCGCAAATTGGCCTCGGCCGATCAACCCGGCGACGTGGCGAGACCGGAGGCCAAGGGGCAGGACCGTGTGGGTCTGAGCCTGGGCACCGACTGGGGCTCGCTGGCCGGCGCCTGGTTCACCGAATACGAACGCACCGGCAGCGAGCTCATGAAGAACCGCCTGCTCACCAGCATGCGCACCATCGGTGCCCAGCCGCACGGCTTCTTCAGTATCGGCGCGACCATGCACCTCGACACCGCCGAGTTTTCCATCGCGCCGGAAGGCAGCATTGGCTTCTCCCATCTCGCCTCGGTCTTTGGTCTGGTCGAGATCTGCGCGGAGCTGATTCAGAACTTCGATGTGCCGGAGTTCCGCCAGACCTGGCTCGACTACTGCGTGCTCTACAACGCCGATCGCGAAACCCAGGAAGCCAGCCTTGGCCGCTCCAATCGTGGCAATCTCCGTCAGGGTCACGCCCGTCTCACCGCCTACGCCGCCGAGAAACTCGACCGCCAGGATCTGGCCGCGCGCGCTTGGGAAGAGTTTAAGGGCAACAACCGCTGGGAAACCTACGAGCCCGAGCGCAAACGCCTCGAGGGGCCGGAATACATCCGGCCGGTCGATGAAGCCGCCGGTGTCTCGACCAACGGCACTGCGCAGTGGGGACTCGCCGCCATCGAGTGTCTGGCGCTGGTCGGCGACACCTGGCCGGCGGAGTAGGATTAACTGACCACAGATTCCACAGAGAACACAGAGCAGGGATTCCCTGCTGTGCGCTCTGTGCCTTCTGGGGTGCATTTCTCGTTGTGAGTGCTGACGCCGTTGTTGTTCGGGACGATTCGCTGGTGCTGCCGACTTATCTGCCGGCGGCGCCCGAGCGGCAGCCCATGTTTTTGGAGAAACGGGTTTACCAAGGCTCGAGCGGAAGGGTTTACCCGCTGCCCGTCATCGATCGCATCGCCGAGAAGCCGCGACCGGTGGCGTGGCGGGCGATCACGCTGGAGAACCGTTTTCTAAAAGTCGTCATCCTGCCCGAACTCGGCGGCCGGGTGCATCGCTTGCTCGATAAAACCAATGGCTACGACGCGCTCTACCATCAGCCCGTGATCAAGCCGGCGTTGGTCGGACTCGCCGGCCCGTGGATCAGCGGTGGCATCGAGTTCAACTGGCCGCAGCATCATCGACCGTCGACCTTCCTGCCGGCCGACGTGGCCATCGAACGGCTGCCGTCCGGCGGCGTGGTGGTGTGGCTCAGCGAACACGACCCGATGACGCGCATGAAGGGCATGCACGGCGTGTGCCTGGAACCGGACCGCGCGGTGCTGGAGCTGCGTGCGCGGGTGCACAACCGCACCGAAGACACGCAGACCTTCCTGTGGTGGGCCAACGTCGCGACCGAAGTGCACGAAGCCTACCAATCGTTCTTCCCGCCGGATGTGACGATGGTGGCTGATCACGCCAAACGCGCGGTCAGTTCCTTCCCGCACTGCGGCGACCACTACTACGGCGTCGACTACGCGGCGCGCGCCCGCGACGGCGTGCCCCCGGCCGAGCTGCCGGCGAAGTATCCAATCGATGGAGACACGGCGGCGCCGGACGACTTGTCGTGGTATGCCAACATTCCCGTGCCGACCTCCTACATGGCGATGGGCTCGCGGGAGGATTTTTTTGGCGGTTACGATCACCGGGCCCGCGCCGGCCTGATGCACATCGCCGATCACCACATCGCGCCGGGCAAGAAGCAGTGGACCTGGGGCAATCACGACTTCGGTTACGCGTGGGATCGCAACCTCACCGACGCGCGCGAAGACGGATCGTATCCGCCCTACATCGAGCTCATGGCGGGCGTGTTCACCGACAACCAACCCGACTTCGCCTTCCTGCAACCGGGCGAGACCAAGGCGTGGACGCAGTATTGGTATCCGTTCCGAGAAATCGGTCCGGCCGTCGCCGCCAACACCGAGGCCGCCCTCAGCCTGCGCCGCACCGGTAACACCCTCCACCTCGGCCTCGCCACCACCCGTGACCACGCCTCGCTCAATGTTCGTATTACGAACATTGGCGGGGAAGTTGTTCATGAGGAGTTGGTTCGGGTGGGGCCGGGGCGGGCGTGGTTGGGAGCGTTGGACGATCCCGGGGCCGTGCGCGTGGAGGTGGGGGATGGGGTGTTGATTTTCGACGAGGCGCAGTCGCGTGAACCGGCTCCGCTGGAGACGGCGAGCGAACCGCCGCCGCCGAGCGAGATCGCCAGTGCCGACGAACTTTACCTGACCGGTCAACACCTTGACCAATACCGCCACGCGACGCGCGATCCGCTGCCGTATTGGCGCGAGGCGCTGCGGCGTGATGAGGGCGACGCGCGTTGCAATCTGGCGGTCGGGCGGTGGCACCTGCGACGCGGAGAGTTTGCGGAAGCCGAAACGTTTTTGCGGCGCAGCGTCGCGCGGCTCACGCGGCGCAATCCGAACCCGGCCGATGGCGAAGCGCATTATCAATTGGGTCGTTGCCTGCGTTGGGTGGGACGCGACGCGGAGGCCGAGGACGCCTTTGGCAAAGCGCAGTGGAACCGAGCGTGGGCAGTTCCGGCGCAGGTCGCGCTGGCGGAGTTGAAGGGACAGCGTGGAGATTGGGCGCGGGCGGTGTCACTACTCGAGGACGCGCGACGGCGTGATCCGGAACACCTGTGGGCACGGCTCCTGTTGGTGCTGGCGTGGCGAGAGCTCGGCCGGGGAGACGCGGCGCAACGGTTGGCGGAAGCGGTCGCGCGGGAAGATCCGTTGAGTGGACTCGCGCCGTGGTTGGCGGGCGGCGCGTTTGTGGGCGACAACCGCGTGCGCCTCGACTTTGCGACGGACTTGGCACGCGCCGGCTTGGATGGCGTGGCGCTCGCGTTGTTGAGCGGAGTCGATGCCCGGGCTCGCGACGGTTCGTTGCCGCTGGTGCATTACACTCGAGCGTGGTTGTTGGATCGGCGCGGGCTGACGGCCAAAGCGCGCACGGCTCGCCGACAGGCGCGACGGGTGAGTGATGCCGGGGGCTTCCCGGCGGAGTTGATCGACCAAACGGTGTTGCAGGCGGCGTTGGCCGCGGAGCCCACGGATGCGCGGGCGCATCGCTTGCTGGGAGGTTGGCTCTACGATCGGCGACGACACGCCGAGGCGATCACGCACTGGCGATTGGCGGTGCGACACGATCCGCGCGATGTGGTGGCGTGGCGCTGTCTGGGCATGGGTTTGTTTAACATCGTCGGCGATGGGCGTGGAGCGCGGCGGGCTTATGCGCGCGCGGTAAAACGGGCGCCGAAAGACGCGCGGTTGCTTTATGAGCAGGATCAATTGTGGGCGCGGTGTGGAGAGTCTCCGGACAAGCGGCGGCGCGTGTTGGCCAAACATCCGCAGTTGGTGCGCCGTCGGGATGATTTGAGTGTGGTGTGGGCGAGCCTTCTCAACGGTGCTGGGCGACCGGACGAGGCTCTGGCGTTTTTGCGTTCGCGGCGCTTCCAACCGTGGGAGGGTGGGGAAGGTGGCGCGCTCGGCCAGTATGTGCGGGCGCGGTTGCTGCGCGGACGCAAGGCGCTTGCGGCGGGCGAAGCCCGGGCGGCGCTGCGGGAGTTTTTGGCCGCGCGCGATATTCCGGAGAACCTGGGTGAGGCGCGTCACCTTTTGGCCAACGAAGCCGACGTGCGCTACTGGTGCGGTATGGCGGCCCGGGCCGTGGGCGACGACTCGGCCGCGCGTGAGCACTTCACTGCGGCGGCGCGGACCACGCAGGATTTCCAAGGGATGGAGGTGAAACCGTATTCGGAGCTGACCGTGTTTGCGGTGCTCGCGTGGCGGGAGCTGGGTGAAAAGGCGCGGGCCCGCGAACTTGCGTTGGGCCTGCTCGCGTATGCCCGCGAGTTGGAACGAACCCCGGCGAAGATCGACTACTTCGCCACCTCGTTGCCGACGCTATTGCTCTTCGTCGACGACCTCGATGCCCGCCAACAACAGCATGCCCGTTTGCTGCAGGCGCAGGCGCAATGGGCGCTCGGTCGCAAGGCGGCGGCGCGGCGCTTGTTGGACGGGCTGTTGTTAGCCAATCCGGACCTGGCGGCGGCGGCGGATTTTCGCGGCAGCTTCTTGGCAGAGGATTGATCTTAACAATTCGAAGGTGGCCAAGGGCTGTTCGGCGGTCCCATGGTGGGTTAACCTCAATATCGTTAACCCGTGAAATTTCATATACTTATGACAGCTGCTCTCGCACTGACCCCCTTGGTTGCCGGAGCGAACTCAGCCGCAAATTTGACCGTGGGGGAAGGTTTCGTGGATCCCCTCGGCTTCCATGACGCGACGCCGCGTTTCTCGTGGCAGCTGCCGGACGGCGTGGAGCGCCAGAGCGCTTACCACGTGCAAGTCACCGCTCCGGGCGCGACTTGGGACAGTGGTTGGGTGGAGTCGGATCAGTCGGTTTTTGTGCCCTACGGTGGCGAGCCCCTGCACTCGCGCGAGGCGGTGACGTGGCGGGTGCGTTACAAGGACCAGGACGGCGCGGAGTCGGCGTGGAGTGAGTCGGCTCGTTTTGAACTGGGCTTGCTGTCGGCGGCGGATTGGACGGCGCAGTGGATCCGACCAAGTCAGTCCACGCCGGACCGGCATGATCCGGTGGCTTCGCTGCGACGGCACTTTGCGCTGTCGAAGGACATCGTCTCGGCGCGGTTGTATGTGACCGCGCGGGGCGTGTTTGAGCTGCAACTCAACGGCCAGCCGGTCGGGCGCGATGTCTTCGCCAACGGCTGGACCTCGTATCACCACCGTTTGGATACACTGACCTATGACGTCACCGCGCAACTGCAGGCTGGCAACAATGCTTTGGCAGCGAAGCTGGGCTCCGGCTGGTATGCGGGGCGTTTGGGCTGGAAGGACAATTGGTTCATCTACGGCAAACACCCGGAGCTGTTGCTGCAACTCGAGGTGAAGCTGGCCGACGGGTCCGTTGAGACCGTCGTGTCCGATGGGGCTTGGGAGGGCACCTTTGAAGGGCCGATCGTTTCGTCCGGGTTTTACGACGGCGAGATCTGGGATGCGCGGCGTCCCGTGAGCGGGTGGGCGCCGGTGACCGCAACGCCGGAGCTGGGCGAGGCTGCCCTCACCCCCAAACCCTTCACGCCGGTGCGACCCGAGCACGAGCTCGCGGTGCAGGGCATCACGGAGCCGGAGCCGGGGCGCTATGTATTCGACCTCGGTCAGAACATGGTGGGTTGGCCGCGCCTCCGCGTGCCGATGACGCGCGACGGCACGCTCACCGTGCGCTTTGCCGAGCTGTTGAATCCGGATGGCACGCTCTACACGGAGAACTACCGGTCGGCGAAATCGACCAACGTGCTCACGGCCGCGGCGGATGGCGTGGTGGAGTGGGAGCCGACGTTTACGTTTCACGGTTTCCGCTACGTGGAGTTGTCGGGCCTGCCGGCCGGAGTGACCCCGCAGGCTGACTGGGTGACGGGCGTGGTGCTGCATTCGGCGCTGCGACCGATCGGTCATTTCACCTCTTCTCACGCGATTCTGAACCAGTTGCAGCGCAACATCGTGTGGGGACAGCGGGGCAACTTCCTCGATATTCCAACCGATTGCCCGCAGCGCGATGAGCGCCTCGGCTGGACGGGCGACGCTCAGGTGTTTTCGCCCACGGCGAGTTTTAATTACGACAGCCTCGCCTTCTGGAAGAGTTGGCTGGGCTCGATGCGCGACGACCAATTGAGCAACGGCGAAGTGCCCAGCGTGATCCCGAACATCAAGCTGCGTTCGGGCAGTCCGGGCTGGGTCGATGCAGCGACCTTTATTCCGTGGGACACCTACGTGCGCACCGGCGACGTCGAAATCCTGGCGGAGAACTTTGCCATGATGGTGGACCTCGTCGGCTGGTATCGCGGACAGACGGTCGATGGCTTGTTGCCCAACATCAAGGGCTACGGCGACTGGCTGCAGCCGCACGCGACCGAGTTGCGCGGTGATACGCCGTCGCCGTTGCTGGGTCTCGCCTTCTACGCGCGCAGCACGCAGATCGTGGCCGACGCGGCCGCCGTGCTCGGCAAGCGCGACGAGGCGCAGCGTTTCGCGGCCGAGGCCGCGGAGGTGCGGGCGACCTTTGCGGCGCATTACTTCGACGCGGCGGGGCGTTTGCAGAATGCGCCGGAGACCCAGACCGCTTGCGTGCTGGCCTTGGCATTCGACCTCCTGCCGAAGGACCTGCAGCAGGCCGCTGCGGCCAACCTCGTGCGGTTGGTGCGGGAGGCGGGGAACCACCTGCGCACCGGCTTTCTCGGCACACCGCACCTGGTGCGGGTGTTGGATGAGCAGGGGTATCCAGATCTCGCCTACACCTTGCTGCTGCAGGAAAGTTATCCGTCCTGGTTCTACTCCATCCACCAAGGCGCCACCACCATGTGGGAGCGTTGGAACAGCTACAGCCACGAGGACGGCTTTGGCGATGCGACGATGAATTCGTTCAACCACTACGCTTACGGTGCCATCGGCCAGTGGATGTATGAGCGTGTCGCCGGACTGGCTCCGGATCCGGCCCAGCCCGGCTATCGCCACTTTTACGTGCGACCCTTGATCGGCGGCGGATTGCAGTCGGCGCGGGCGGAACTCGAGACGGCTTACGGTCGCGCCGCCAGCGGTTGGCGGATCGAGGGCGACACCGTGCACTTCGACGTGGTGGTGCCGGCCAACACCTCCGCCACGTTGCAGTTACCGGATGGTCGTGCGCCGCAGCCCCTGACGCCGGGCAAGCATCATTTCACGATGCCGTGGCCGCAGCCCTGAAAAGCTAGGGCTTTCCCAGACACGCCTTAGCTCGGATCGCCCGTTCCATTGCGAGACCGGGCGATCCGAGGTTTTGGGTTTAACCTCGGGGTAGCCGAGAAAGGGGCCAACTCAGGCGGGGACCGGCGCGCAGTTGCAGCCGACCGCGGTGAAGGCCGAGGGGATCGAGGAAGAGGGAAGTGGTTCGGGCGTGGCCGGCCGACTGGTGATGGTGGCGTCGAGTCCGAGGAAATCGGCGGCGTAGCGCAGCGCCGGTTGGTAGTCGCCGTAGGCGAGCACGACGTGGGTGCCGAGCAGGCTGTCCAGCACGCGCTGGCTCGATTCGACGTGCAGGCGAATCTGGGTGTGGCAGGCCGGCAGCTTCGGCTGACGCTGCGTCAGGCCGACGTGGCAGGTGAGCGCCTGGGCGTTGACGCTGAGACGCACCGCGCTGGCGGTGAGCGCATCGGGCAACACCACCTCCGGCGAGACGCCGCGGCCACTTTCGTGATGTCGCATGAGTTGATAACCCAACTTTTCCTGGCAGGCGCAGGTCGGCGCGGTGCAGTGGGCCAGGTCGACCGTGTTGTCGGCGTGAATGATGGGATTGGCGATCCAGACAAAGTCCGCGCCGAGCGACTTGAGCAGGAAGAGGGTGAGGGCGGCGTCGAGGTCGCCTTCGCAGGCCCCGATGGCCGTGGCCGAGCTGTTGAGCGAACTGAGCGCCAGGCAACTGGTGGTATCGAGGTCGCCGATCATGGCGAAGCAGGCCATGGAAAGCCCGTCGGCGTCGTGTTGCTTGAGCAGGGTGCGCATGGCGGCGGTCACGCGGCAGGCTTTCAGGATGTCGGGCGTGTTGATGTCGATCAGACTGCTGCTGTCCTGCGCCCATATTTCGGCTTCGGCGCGGGCGGCGTCGTCACCGGTTTGGTGATACACGTCGTAAAGCGCCTCGCGATCGAGCGGGATGACCTCGGTGCCGAGACGTTGCGCGATGGTGGCGGGCTCGCGGCAGCTGTTGATCACCCAGGGCTCGGTCTCGCCGATCTTGAGCAGGCGGGCGCGGCGGAGGCGGGTGGTCGCCTGCCAGGCATCGGCGTAGGCGATGAGGTCGGAGAGGTTGTCGATCCAGCGGACGGATTTGCCGGCCAGACGACAGGCGGCGAAGAAGTCGGTATTGGCCGGGTGGGCGTTGGCGTGCATCAGCCGACCGGCGAGCGCGGGGAAGTCGGGCAGGGCCTCGGGGAGATAGGCGTTGAACAGGGCCAGGTGCGGCCGGTTGGCGGTGATGCTGCGCATCCACGGCTGCACGCCGCCGCTGAGCGCGATGACGATGCACGGATCGGTGGACGCGGCGTGGGCGGCGGTGAGATGCTGCGCTTCGTCGGCTCCCGTGACCGGTTGAAACCGCCAGCGCTCGCCTCCGGCGGCCGTCAGCGCCGACTTTACCGCGGCGAGCTGTTGGGCGCGAATGGCCTCGTCCGGCCAGTAGACCGGCGAGGCGAAAAGGAAGACATCAATGGGGTGGTTTTGGCGGAGTTGCGGGGAGTGAGACATGGAGCGGGGAGGAGTTGCCGCCAGTGTAGTCTCGACCCCGCGCAACGGAAGGCGTCACCCCTCGCCAATCGGGCGCAAAAAATGGCCGACTGGGTGACTCGCTGAAATTTCGTAACATTCAGCAATTCAGCTTAATGCAACGAATAAGGCCTGCTTGGGTTGCGGGCGTCCGCAGACGCCCGCAAAGCGGTAAGCAGAGGCCCCGCCTCAGGGGAATTTTACGTCCGGAATCGGGTGCGGCGCGATGGCGTCGTCGTAGGTGCGGGCGAGCCAGTCCTCGGGGATGGGCACGATGCAAATGTTCAGCGCGCGGCCGTCTTCGGCGAGCATGGCGGACTGGATCTGCACGCGGGTGCCGTCCGGATGGAAGGTCGGATGCACGTGGTCGCGGGCGGTGGTTTTGTGGCCGGTGGTGAGCAGGCGCATCTCGTGGGTGCGGCGATCGATCAGCCAGAGATTGCGGTCGAAGTCGTCGCCCACCGCCCAACGTCCGTCGGGGGAGGCGTGCACGTGCCAGAAACCGCTGCCGGTGCGCACCTGGCCTTCGATGAAGATCTCGTTGGTGCGCAGGTTGACGATGGCGAGGCCGGTGGGGCGCACGCGGCTGCCGGCCTTGCCCCAGTCGTCGTCGACGCCGACCTCGCGGTGGCCGATGATGGCCATGGCGACTTCGTCGGGACCGGTGATGGCCTCGTGCGTCACCCAGTCGTATTCGCTTTCGGGATACAGTTCGTGAAGGCCGGAGCCGTCGGCCTGGACCGTCCAGGTGCGTTGGGGGGATTTGCCGCCGGTTTCCCAGCAGAAGACGATTTCGCCGGCGACCCAGGGATTGGATTGAATGTGACCGACCTGGAAGGGCACGGCGACGACGGGCGAAACTTCACCGGTGGCGAGGTCCATCTTGGCCACGCCGGTGGGTCCGGCGCCCATGCCGCGAGGGCCGAAGGTGTCGGCGACCGCGGTGCCGGCCGGCAGGTAGCGGGCGGCGGCTTCACCGAGCATGCGGAAGTAAACGACGTCTTCGTTGGCATCGAGGGCGAGTTCACCGGCGCCATCGTAGTCGAGCGGGATGGTGCCGTGCACGGTGACGTAGGTTTCGGGGGCGGCGACGGTGCCGGCGGCGCTGTCGGCGAAGAGTTTGGCGAGTTCGACGGAGACGACCTCCACCGGCACGGGCGGATCGTCGCGGCGGCGGTCGCTCATGGCTTTGGTGGCGTGGTCGACGTAGCGGTTGTAGAAGAGGCGCATCGAGTTTTGGGCGATGCAGAGGGAGCCGCGGTAACCGCCGGTGGTGACCTGCACCATCTCGCCGGTCTTCTCGTTGACGGCGACGGCGTCACCGTCGGCGCGACGGGTGCGGAAGATGACCCACTCGCCGTCGGCGGTCCATTGGGGGTGAGTCGGGTAGATTTTGGAGTCACCGGCGTTGGTGGTGGTGAGGAAGGTGAGTGGCACGCCGGTGACGGGATCGGTGACGACCTTGCGTTCGGAGGGGAAGCGCTGGCCGAGCTCGGCGACGGCGGAGAGCGCGGTGGCGAGCGCGAGGGTGCAGGTGAGGAGGAGTCGAGGTTTCATGGGCAAGGGTGGAGGGGGGCGATGATGTCGGGCTTTACGTCCGACAGCGGTGGCGCGGTTTTAGATTTCGATTACGACCACGGACTTGGCCGGGAGTTCGATGACGAGTTTGCCATCGGTGACGGTGGCGCCGTCGAAGGTGGTGGGTTCCACGACGGTCGGAGCGTCGAAGGTGTTGTGGGCGGTGATCTCGGGCGCGGTGAGGATACGGCCGGTGATGGTGTCCACGTCACGACCGAGGTCGCCGAGGGTGACCGTGAGGGTCTGGCCATTGGCGGGGTCGGCGTTTGTCAGGGAAAGGTGGATACGACCGGCGTCGTCGCGGGAGGCGGAGGCGGTGACGGCGGGGATGCTCTCGTCGCCGTGGGTGTAGTCCGGCGAGAGGAGTTGGAGGGGCACGGCGGTGCCGCCTTGGTGGACCTTGAGCATCTCGAAGGCGTGGTAGGACGGCGTGAGGATCATATCGGGGCCGTCGGTCAGGATCATCGCTTGGAGGACGTTTACGGTCTGCGCGATGTTGGCCATGCTGATGCGGTCGGCGTGGTCCTGGAAGAGGTGCAGGTTGATGGCGGCGACGAGGGCGTCGCGCAGGGTGTTCTGCTGGTAAAGGATGCCCTTGGCGTCCTCGGCGTCATACCAAGTGCCCCATTCGTCGACGAGCAGGTCGACGTTTTGCTCGGGGTCGTGGGCGTCCATGATCTCGATGTGTTGCTGGAGGAGTTCCTCCATGCGCAGGGTCTGCTTGAGGGTGGCGAACCAGGCGTCCTCGGCGAAGACGGTGTCGGAGCCCTTCTTGCCCCAGTTGCCGGTGGGCAGAGTGTAGTAGTGGAGGGAGAGGCCGTCCATGCGACGGTTGCCGACCTTGGCCATCATAACCTCGGTCCAGTTGAAGTCGGAGCCGCTGGCACCGCAGGCAATTTTGAGCATGCGGGTGTCCTCCTGATGCTGCTTCACGAAGGTGGCGTAGCGGCGGTAGAGGTCGGCGTAATATTCGGGCGTCATGCTGCCGCCGCAGCCCCAGCTCTCGTTGCCGACGCCGAGGTAGCGGACGCGCCACGGTTCGTCGCGGCCGTTGGCGCGGCGCAGGCGGGCCATGGGGGAATCGGCGGCGGAGGTCAGGTATTCGACCCACTCCATCATCTCCTGCACGGTGCCGCTGCCGACGTTGGCGGAGATGTAGGCCTCGCAGCCGAGCAGTTCCACGAGGTCCATGAACTCGTGGGTGCCGAAGGCGTTGGATTCGACCACGCCGCCCCATGAGGTGTTGACGATGGTGGGGCGCTTCTCGCGCGGGCCGATGCCGTCTTTCCAATGGTATTCGTCGGCGAAGCAACCGCCCGGCCAGCGGAGGACGGGGATCTCAAGTTTGCGCAGGGCGTCGACGACGTCGTTGCGGATGCCGCGGGTGTTGGGGATGTCGGAATCGGGGCCCACCCAGATGCCGCCATAGATGCAGTTGCCGAGGTGCTCGGCGAAGTGGCCGTAGATCTCGGGGGCGATGGTGGGACCGTCCTGGTCGGGATGGAGAACGAGGGTGGCGTCGCCGGCGGTGACGGTGAATGGGGTTGCGGCGAGCGCGATGGCGGCAGACGCGAAGAGGGAGGTGAGACGGTGACGGGTCATGGCTGGGTCGGTTAGGGGAGTTCGTGCCAGGTGGTGGGGAAGGTGAGTTCGGTCTGGCGGAGTTCGGCGATGGCGTCGCGGTCGCCGAAATCGGGGAGCGCGGACGGATCGAGGAAAATGAGGGGCTGCCTGCCAGTTACGGCGCGACGTTGCAGGGGCAGGATGGCGAGACGCAGGGGCGCATGGCGGAGGGCCTCGGCGTGGCGGCGCAGGCCGATCTCGAGCGGGTTGCCGTTGTAGAAATCGTCGGTGATGACGGTGTCGCCGATCATGAGGCGGGCGACGTCGCCGACGTAGTGCAGGCGCAGGAGGGTGTTCTGGGCGGCGGGATCAAAGTCGGCGGGGAGGTCGATGCGATAGATGGCGGCGTCGGCGAAGTCGGCCGCGGTGGGCGCGGTCGCGACGGGCTGGCGGGTGGTGGCGAGGTCGATCGTGCGCAGGGGGCCGGCGGCGCGTTCGAGGGTGAACGGAAACGAGCGGAGCTTGGGGAGGCTCAGGCTGGAGCCGGTGAGGCCGTGGCGACCGGCGGCGTCGGGCGAGCGCACCGTGATGGTGAGGTGATCGAGTTCGCTCGAATGGCCGGGAGTGAGCGTGAACGGCGCTTGGTGGGCAAATTTGAAGGTCGCTGGGATGCCGGGTATCTCCACGAAGATGACCTCCTGGTGCGTGCTGCTGTGCTCGATCGCGAGCGGTTGGGCGGTGGCCCATTCGAGTTGATGTTGGTGACCGAACTGCAGGCCGAAGGGCAGGATGAAGGCCGCATCGCTGACCACGGTCAGCGGTTCGTGCGGGAAGCGCAGCGTGCTGCCATCGGCGCGGCGAATGGCGAACTGCACGTCGGTTTTGGCCGGCAGGGTGGTGCCGCGTTGGTGGTTGTTGACGAAAACGAAGCCACGTTCGCCGTCGCTGCGGACGGACCAGCGCAGGGTGGAGATATCGTGCTGACCGCTCGGGCGGACGTCGGGCAGGAATGTATCCATGCGAGCCATACTGGGCCCAAAATGGTCGAGGAAGGCATGGAGCAGGCGAAGTTGGAAATAGTGCGGGCGGGTCTGGCCGTATTGGCCGAGGGGGGCCTGGAAGTCGTAGTTGAGTTCCGGCATGTCGTTCCAGTTGGTCAGCGGGGAGTCCTGCTGCTCCATCAGGGTGGTGAGCTGGCCGGGCGGATTGGTGCCGCCGTGATACATGTAGTAGCCGGGGGAGACGGAACCGGAGCCGAGTTTGATGAGGGTGGTGGCGTAGATGTCGGCCGGATCGACGAGGATGCGGCGGTGGTAGCTGCTCATCATGCCGCCGCCGATTTCGCAGGTGAGGTAGGGGTAGTCGGCGACATCGTCGGGATCGCTGACGTCGCGACGACCGAGCGCCTCGTTGGCGATGTTGGCGTCGATGCGGAGTTTGGAGAAATGGAAACCGGACCAATAGCGGCCGGGCATGGAGGTGGTCTCGCGGTCCCAGAAACCCTCGGCGTAGACGCCGTAGAGCGGGATGATTTCACCAAAGGGCATGGGCGTGCTGAGGGCGGGCCAGCCGGTGCGGGTGTAGAGGGGCACGTCGTAACCGACGTCGATAGCGAGGCGCTTGAGGGCGAGCAGGTAGGAGGCGGGACCGCCGTATTCATTATCCAATTGCACGCCGATGATCGGGCCACCGTCTTTCCAGAGCAGGCCGCGGCATTGGGCCGCGATCTGTTCGTAGAACGTGGTTGTGCTGGCGATGAAGGCCGGGTCTTCGGAGCGCACTTGGCCGCGGGCGACGACCCAGTCGGGCAGGCCACCGTTGCGCACCTCGCCGTGGCACCACGGACCCATGCGGACGATGACCTTCAGGCCGGACGCGCCGGCGAGTTCGATGAAGCGGTGGAGGTCCTTCTGGCCGGTCCAATCCCATTGGCCCTCGATCTCCTCGTGGTGGATCCAGAAGACGTAGGTGGCGACGATGTCGATGCCGCCGGCCTTCATCTTGCGCAGCTCTTCGGCCCATTCGTTGGCCGGGTAACGGGAGAAATGAAACTCGCCCATGACGGGCGTCCAGCGGGCGCCATTGAGCAGGAGGCTTTGCGCATCAACGGTGATGGCCTGGCCGTCGGGAGCGGTGGGCGTGCCGAGGTGAAAGGCAGGCGCCGGCGCGGCCGAGCGAGTCGGCGCGGAGGTGGTAAGGGTGAGCGGAGCCGCCACGACGGTCGCAGCCGAAAGCGCGCTGGCCAGCAGGAGGTGTCGGGCGTAAAGCCCGACCCACAATGGGTTGCGGGGCGTCATGATGGGAGCAGGGTGCGGCTGAAGGTGGCGCGGCGACCGAGGATGAGGCGGTTGACGGCGAGGGCGAAGACGGCGTTGAGCAGGAGCGTGATCGCGCCGATGTGCACGAAGTGAAGTCCGCCCCAGAGCGAGGTGCCGGCCCAGTAGGTGAGCGCGCCGAAAACGAGGGTGGCGATGATGGCGCGGGCGTCGATGCCGTCGAAGGCGAGGCCGATGATGAAGACCGACAGGATCGGTATGCTGAAGACGCCGATGAGTTGTTGGATGAGTTGGATGATGCTCTCGGCGCCGATGTAGGCGGGCACGAGGGCGATGCCGAGCAGGGCAAAGAGGACGGAGGTGAGCACGCTGATCCTGGGCACGTTGGCGGTGGGGTTGAAGTAACGCAGGTGCAGGTCGCAGACGTAGAGGGCGGCGGAGCTGTTGAGGGTGGAGTTGAAGCTCGTCATGGTGGCGGCGACCATGGCGGCGGCAAAGGCGCCGGTGAGGCCGGTGGGCAGGACTTCGCTCACGATGGTGCCGTAGGTGGCGTCGCCGAGTTCGCCGTGGAGTTGGTAGGCGCAGAGGCCGGGCACCGCGATGACGATGGGCACGATGGTGGCGCGGATGACGGCGGCGGCGTAGCACCCGCGTTGGGCTTCCTTGAGGGAGGTGGCGGCGAGGGCGCGTTGGGTGATGGTCTGGTTGGTGCTCCAGTAGTAGAGCTGCCAGAGGATCATGCCGGTGAAGAGGATGGGCCAGGGCACGAGGGAAGTGCTGTCGCCGATGAGGGTGAGGCGCTCGGCGGGTACGTTGCTGAAGGACCAATCGACCCGATCGAGGGCGAGGTAGGACACGAGCAGGGCCATGCCGAAGAGGAGGACGCCGCTGTAGGTGTCGGAAATGGCGACGGCGCGGAGTCCGCCGAAGATGGCGTAGGCGGCGCCGAGGATGGCCACGCCGGTGGCGATGGCGAGGAGGGGGATTTCGAGGCCGAAGAGACTGCGGAGGAACAACGAGCTCGTGTAGAGCATCACCGGCAGAAAGACGAAGACGTTGCCGAGCAGAAAGAGGGAGGCGACGGTGGCGCGCACGTGGCGGCTGCCGTAGCGGCGTTCGAGGAGTTCGGTGACGGTGGCGCAGCCGAGGCGGTAGTAGACCGGGAGGAAGACCCAGGCGAGGAGGAGCAGGCCGAGGACGCCGAAGAGTTCCCACCAGAGGATGAGCAGCATCTGGTTGCCGTTCCAGCCGACGAGGGTGTCGGTGTTGATGTTGGTGAGGGTGAGCGACCCGGCGACGAAGACCCAGTTGAGGCTGCCGCCGGCGAGGAAGAAGTCGCGGGTATCGCCACCGTCGCGGCGGCAGTGGCGGCAATGCCACCAGGTGATCGCGCCGATGGCGGCGGTGAGGGCGAGGAAGACGGTGAGTTGGAGCACGGGAAAACGCTGAAAAGCTGAAACGCTGAAGCGCGCGGGAAGGGGGCGCGTCGCAGAAAGGGGTTGGGGGAGCGTTGGGGACGGTGAGGGCGGTTCAAGGACGGCGAATTCGCACCGTCCGAACGGGAGTGGTCGTCGCTTGTCGGGCAGTCGGGAAGGTCGCAAACTGCGCGGCTTGGAGTCCTCCGCAGCCCAATCCCCCGCCGCCGTCTGCCTCGTCGTATTGACGGATGCCCTGTATCTGCCGGGCACGCGAAAGCTGCTGGAGTCATGGGATGCGTGGCATCCGCGGCTGCCGGTGGTGGCGCTGAGCGTGGAGGCCGCGGTGCTGGAGGATCCGTGGTTGGTCGCGCGCTGTGAACGGCGGGTGCGGATCGATCCGGCACCCTACGCGGACATTCAAACCTACAAGAAGCGGCACTCGCGGCGGCATGCGCAGACCTTCTTCAAGTTTGAGGCGTTCGGTGACTTCGGTTTCGAGCGAAACGTGTTTTTGGACAGCGACGTGCTTTGCCTGCGCGAAGCGTCCGCGCTGCTGGCGCCCGGCGCGGTGTCGTTGCGGGCGGTGCTGGACAGTGGCTTCCGCAAGACGCGCGCCTACAAAGGGCACGCCATTGAGATCAACAGCGGGGTATTGTCGATCGGGAGCCGTATCCAAGGTGCGGCGACGATCGCGCGATTGCAGGCGTTGGCCCGCACCTCACCCGGACGCGGTGGCTACAACGCGGGGGATCAAGGCATCGTGAACAAGTGGATCGCCGCGGACGGCATCGACGTCGAACTGCTCTCGCCGGACTACAACCTGATCAAGAAAGACTACACCGATGAGGCCGGTCTGGCGGAGTGCCGGCTGCTGCATTTCGCCGGGCACAAACCGTGGATCGGTCGTCAGCGCAACGACGGCGCGGCGGTAGCGCTGGATCCTCTGGAACGGCTGTGGGGCGGGACGGCGGATTGACCACCCTGAGCGCAAACTCGTATGGTGAAGCTTGATGAATGTCTCGCTCGCTGATTTGCGCCGTAGGGCGCGGGAGGTCGCTGAAGCCGTTGAGTGTCGCCAGGAGGTCACAATTTCAAAACGAGGTCAGCGGATCGCGAGGATAGTGCCTTACGAACAACCGTTAGCGGAGAAACCCGTTACCGTAGCCGGACACCCGGCGGTTGGGATGTGGGCGGATCGAGCTGATATGGCTGATGTTGCGAAGACCGCGCGGCGGCTTCGCCGAGTTCGACACGATTCGTAGCGCACTAGGATAGTTCTGCTGGCCGGGAAAAGGGGCCACGGATGACACAGATGAGCACGGATTGGTGCCTCTGAACTCGCCTCCTTATCCGTGAAGATCCGTGGAATCCGTGGCTAAGAAAACGAAGTGAAGCGGTAGAACGAAGCACGTTTGCGGAAGGAGGCTCCGCGATCGCCGTGTCTACGGGCCACGCTTTCACCTTCGGCTCAAGCGCAGCTACACTTTGAGGCAACGTTAGATGCTCAGTCGCGGCCGAGGTAGCGTTGGGTGAGGGCGGCCCATTCGGCGCTGCGAAGGTGTTCGAGCAGGGCGACGTTGATCTGCTGGCGGCGCGGGTCTTCGAGGCGCAGGGCGATGGCGTAGTCACGGCGTTCAAAGACGTTCGGCAGGATGCTGAGGCCTTCGTGTTGGCGGAGTTGGTAGCGCAGGATGGGGGCGTCGTAGACGCAGGCGGCGGCCTGGCCCTTGGCGACGGCGTCGAGGGCTTCGCCGATGTCGTCGAAGGTGATGTGCCGGATGCCTTCCTTGTCCAACCAGTCGGCGGCGGCGGAGTTGCCGAGGGTGGCAACGGTGAAGCGCTTGAGGTCGTCGACTTGGCGGATCTCGGTGTTGATGCGCGTCACAGTGAGCGAGGAGGCGATCTGGGCGGTGAAACCGGAGATGATGATCACGCTGGTGAACATCCACACGAGAGCGACAAGGCGGCCGCCGAGGGTTTGCGGGGCTTTGTCGCCGTAGCCGACGGTGGTCATGGTCACGGCCGACCACCAGAAGGCACTGCCGAGGCCTTTCGCGGGCGGACCGCCGAACTGCTCGGGGTTTTTGCGGCGCTCGAAGAACCAGAGCCCCACGCCGGCGGCGAGCAGCACGAGTGACAGCGCGCCGATGACTTTGAGGAAGGCCAATGAGAAGAGCGCGCGCAGCATGGAGAGCCAGCCGCCCTCACCGGTGGCGGGCACCACGATGCCCAGGCCGCTGGTGAAGAAGGGTTGGGAAAAGTCGACCCGCCGGGCGCGATCGGCGGTCACCGTGATGGCGGCAATGGAGGCGTCGAGCGAGCCATCGGCCACACCTTCGACGAGGGATTCCGGATCGCCCATGGCGCGCCATTCCGTCTGCAGGCTGAGCTCGTCAGCGATTTCCTCCCACAGCGTGATGCTCAGGCCCGACCAGGAACCATCCTCGGCCTGCATGGCGAAGGGCGGGGCTTCGCGGGTGCCGATGATGACGGTGGTGTCGTTGTTCTGTGAATACGCGAAGACCGGCAGGAGGGCGAGCGCGAGGGAGCGGGCGAGGTAGGGCAGAAGGCGACGCATGGCCCGCAGTGAGCCATGGTTTCGCCGTCGGGCCAAATCCGGAGGTGCGATTGGCGCTACTTCAGGCGCAGGGTGCCGTCGACTTCCTCTACCTCGAAGAAGTGTTCACGCTCCGAGCCGCCGATGTTGGGCGAGTGCAGCGCGAGCATGAGCTGGCCGTCGAAGCGGCGGAAGAGCATGGGGTGGCCGCCGTCGTCGGCGTAGAGCGGCTCCTCCTGCTGGATCCATGGTCCGGCGAGTTTGCCGCTGGTGGACTCGGCGATGCCGACGGTGTAGCCGCCTTCGCCGAAGCCGGACCAGAGCATGAGCAGTTTGCCCTCGCTGGTGCGGTGGAGCCAGGCACCGTCGGTCACGTAGCAGCCGTATTCTTCGTTTTTCACGGCCCAGGGAGCGTCGCTGCCATGGAAGAGGCGGAAGGGTTCACCGACGGTGGCGGAGAGGTCGGGCTTGAGTTCGATGGCGTTGATGGTGCCGTCTTTGATCTGCACCCACTCGTGGCAGAAGACCATGTAGGGCGTGCCGTCTTCGACAAAGAGAGTGCCGTCGAGGGTCATCATATCGGCCGGCAGGGTGGGCTCGTCACTGAAGGGCTTGAACGGGCCGAGGGGAGAGTCGGCCACGAGGATCTGCGACGCGCGGCGCACGCGTGGGCGCCAGTTGCGCCATTGCTCAGGCAGGAGGTGGGAGGAGTCGAAGGTGAGGAAGAGGTAATACTTCTCCTGATACGCGTGCATCTCCGGCGCCCAGATGCCGCGGTCGGCCCACCAGTCGTCGGGCTTTTCGTAAACGACGACGGGTCCGGTCCAGCGTTTGAGGTCGGTGCTGCGGTAGGCGACGACGGTCGACTTGGGCTGCGGGCCGCGGACGCGGTAGGAGGTATACATGAGGTAACCGCCGCTGGCTGGATCGGGATAAACGAGAGAGTCGCGGGCACGGAGGTTTTCGAGGTCCCAGGTGTTGACGGCCGGCGGGGAGTTGGGGGGCGGGATGCCGAAGTCGGGCGTGCCGTCCTCGTTCCAGCGCACGGCTTTCACGCGGGTGTGGCGGTTGGGATCGCGCAGCGGGTCGCCGCGCATCTCGGTGTAGTCGCGGGCGTGATACACGATCACGTCGGTCGCGCCGTCTTCGGCTTTGGTGAAAGTGTGGTGACCGGGGCCGTAGATTTTATGGTCGGGGGCGGATTGAAAAACGGGTTCCGGAGACTTGGTCCAGGATGCCGGGTCGAGCAGGTCGGCATCGAGGTCGGCGGTGAGCATGCCCACGCAGTATTCGGGGCCGGTGCCAGCGGCGGAGTAGGTGAGGAAGAGTTTGTCGGGGCCGCGCAGGATGACGGGGCCCTCGTTGACGGCGTAGCGCACCTTTTCCCAATCGTATTCCGGTTCGGAGAGCATCACGGCCGGGCTGGCGAGGGTGGTGGGGTCGGCGAGCGGGGCGATGTAGAGGTTGGAGTTGCTGTGGTCACCGAGGCCTTTTTGGGCCCAGAGTAGGTAGGTGGTGCCGCGGTGCTCGAAGAGGGTGGCGTCGAGGGCGAAGTTGTCCCAGCCGGTGTCGATGGGGCCGAGCTCGGTCCATTCGCCCTCGAGCGGATTGGGTGAGGCGTTTTCGAGCACGTAGATGCGGAGGTGCCAGCGGTTTTCGGCGTCGCCGGCGGCGAAATAGATATACCACTTGCCGTTGAGGAAGTGGATTTCGGGGGCCCAGATGTGGTCGCCCATGGGACCGGTGGCGTGTTTGTGCCAGATGGCCTTGGGTTGGGCGGTGCGCAGCTCGCCGATGGTGCGGGCGCGGCGCAGCTCGAGGCGATCGTAGGCGGGCACCGTGCCCATGTAGTAGTAGTAGCCGTCGGTGTGTTTGTGGATGTGCGGGTCGGCGCGCTGCAGGATGAGCGGGTTCGGCAAGGCGTCGATGGCATCGGCCACGGCCGGATCGGCGGTGGAAGCCGCGTGGGGGGCGTCGACAGCAAAGAGGGAGGGGGCTGAAGTGAGCGCGGCGAGGGTGGCGACGCAGAAAAAGCGGCGAAGGGAACGCATAGGGATTGGCAAGGGGCGAGCGGGTAAAGGGGACGGACGAAGGACCAGTGCGGCGCAGGAAGCACCATGGGAGCAAGGGCGAGCTTGTCTAACCGTCAGACACGATCGAAGGGCTGAGCGGTGGATTGACGTCGGCGGAGTGAGCGGTTTCGTTCGGGCAACCCCATGAATTTAACGTTACATCAACCCCGGTGGCAGCGTGTGTTTGCCGTGAAGTCGATTGGTTTGGTTTTGGCTGCCGTGATGGTGGCCGTGGCGCCGGCCGCTGCGAAGCGCCCGGAATGGCAGGACGTGGCCGGCAACGAAATCAAAGGGAAGCCGGTCGAGGTGCTCGGCCCCTTTGCGCTCTTTAAATCGGGAGCGCGCGCAGGGCAGCGGGTGCTGTTGCGGGGGCTGGCGCCCGAGGATGCCGCGCGTTTGGGGGCGGAGATGGCCGAGCGGCCGGCGCGGGCAGCGAGTTGGGCGGACGCGGCCGGGGACGTGACCGCGGAGTTGCCGAACCGGGTGATGCGGGTGGAGCAGGACAAGCTGGTCCTGGCTGACCTGACCGCGGTGCCGGAGCCGGAGGTGTTGGTGGTGCTGTTTGGCTCCCACAACGACGGGGAATCGTGGCGCATGTTGGGTAACTTTGAACCGACCTATCGTCGCCTGCGGGCGATGTATGGGGATCGCGTCGAGGCGCTCTTTTACGGCGTGCGGCATGACGCGGCACAGCATGCACGCATCGCGGTGACCGGGCAGCCGAGGTGGCTGGTGACGGACTACATGAGCCAGCGCGGGATGAACACGCTCTCCCGCTTCGCGCCGCGCGAAGGTATCTCGATGGTGGCGCTCTCGCGCGAAGGCGTGCCGCTCGTTTCGTCGACGGCCAAGGATCTCGCGGAGATCCAGGAATTCGTGGATGGGCTCAACGAAATCATGTGGCTGACGGATCCGACGGCGCCGAGCAGCTGGCCGGATCGGTTGCACTATCTCAACGCGGCGCGGCCGGTTTGGTTTGCCGAAGGCGAAAGCGCCCCGGTGTTGGTGGGCGACCCGCTGCGTGACGATGGGCTGCGGCAGCGCGGCATCACGCGGATCAAAGCCGAGATCGAGGTGGGCGCTGATGGCCGGGCGACCGAGGCACGGATCGATGGGGCTGCAGGTGTGCCGGAGAAGTGGATACATCCGCTGGAGCAGGCTTTGGTGCAGGCCGCGCGATTCAGTCCGGCGGTGGCGCGGGGTCAGGCCGTGGCCGGCACGGCGCCTTACGACCACGTGGTCTCGGCGGCGGATCCGCTCACGCCGGCGGAGCAGGCGTGGCTGAAGGGCACAGCCGCCATCCCGCTGGCGCTGCGCGATTGGCTGGTGCTCAAGCCGGTGGATGTGCCTGAGCAGATGTTTTCGGTGGTGGAGGGCGTGAACGAGGATGGGGTGGTGATGATGTCGGCCTTTGAGGCGGACACGGCGAAGGTTTCCCGTTCGTCGCAGATGAACGCTTTCGACCACGATTGGTTTGATGACGCCGCCGGCGGGGCGGCGGCGGTGGCGCCGCAGGCGGGCGATAAGCAGGACGTTGCCGGCACGGAGCTGGAGTGGCGCAGTATGCAGGCGGATGAGCACGGGTTCGTGGATCTGCAGTCTTTTGAACGGCGCGACTACTGCATCGGTTACGCGTGGACGGCGCTCGAGTCGCCGCAGGAACTCGACGCATGGTTGGCCATTGGCAGCGATGAAGGCCTCAAAATTTGGCTCAACGGCGAGCTGGTGCACGACCGATGGGTGCGGCGCATCAGCAAGCTCGATGACGACATCGTGCCCTTAAAACTGCGCGCCGGTGAAAACCGCATCCTGATCAAGATCCAGAACGCGACCGGCGACTGGAGTTTTGTATCACGGATGCGACTACGCGCGCCGCGCTGAGTTGTGCTCAGTCGACCGAAGCGACGGCGACGGCGGGCGCGACCGTGTCTGTCATCGGCTCGGCGGTCGGCGCGTCCTGCACCATGAACGGCGGCTCCACGTCGCCGATGGCGGCGTGGTTGCGGATCCGATCGACCATGGGCGCGGTGAGGCGCATGCCGGAGCCGACGAGCACCACACCCTCGCTGGTGGTGATGGGAGAGACCACGATCTGTCCGGGGCAGAGCCCGGCGGAAGTGAGCGGCTGGATCGGTGCGGTCGATGACAGCGGGTTGATGAGGAAATCGCCGAAGCAGGCAAAGCAGCGCACGAGCAAGTCGGGGTCATAATAACCCTCGCAGTCCTGCATGGTTTGGAAGGCCTGGCGCTTGACCACGCCGTCGGCTTCCAGGTCGAGTCGATCGTGGAGAATTTTGAGCATGCGGGCGCCGAGCGGAATGTCGCGACCGGCTGGGGCATCGGGCGGGCTGCCGCGACCGTCGAAGCGCAGGTGTTGGTGCAGCACGATTTGGGCGACCCCTTCGAGGCGAGGGATGGGCGCGAGTAGGTCGTGACCCATCTCCGGGATGCGCCGGCGGAGGTTGGCTTCGGCGACGGTGAGTGGATCGCCCTCGCGGAGTTTCTGCAGCAGGGCGGGCGGCAGGGCGGTGCAGCCGAGGGAGGACAGCAGCGCGCCGAGCTCCAGTTCCCAAATGGACTCGGCCCCGACGGCGCGGGCAAAGGGGCCCATGGAATCGCGCAGGCGTTGACCGCGACCGAGGGCCTCGGGCGAGACCATGGCGAGCACGTCGGTGAGCAGCTTGATGCTGCCGGCGAGGGTGTGTTCGAGCAGATCGCGTTCGGCGCGGATGAGCGCGTGTTGAGCGATGGCATCCTCCAGCGCCTGATGCAGGACGTCGGGATCGGCGGGCTTGTTGAGGAAACGAAAGATATGGCCGCGGTTGATGGCCTCGATGGCGGTGCCTTGATCGGCGTTGCCGGTGAGCATCATGCGCACCGTATCCGGAAAACGCTTACGCACGATTTCGAGCAACTCCACGCCGTCGAGACCGGGCATGCGCATGTCGGCCAGGATGGCGGCGTAGGTCTGGCCGGAGTCGAGCAAGGCGAGGGCTTCGGCGCCACCGATGGCGGTGTCGAAGGCAAAGTCGCGGCGCAGATTGCGGCGAAAGGCCGAGAGGATGAGCGGGTCGTCGTCGACGAAGAGCAGGCGGCGGTTCATGGCGTGGAGTCGGCGGCGGCGGCGTGGTTCGCCGGAGGATGGAGTGGCAGCAGGATGCGGAAGGTGGTGCCCTCGCCGGGAGCGGTGGTGAAATCGATGCTGCCGCCGTGGAGGTTCACGACGACGGTGTGCACGATGGCGAGGCCTTGCCCGGTGCCTTTGCCAACTTCCTTGGTGGTGAAGAAGGGTTCGAAGATCTGCGGCTGCACCGCGGGGGGGATGCCGGCGCCGGTGTCGGCCACCTCGATCACGGCGTAGTCGCCGGCGCGGCGGGTGCGCACGGTGATGCGGCCCAGTTCGCCGGCGGGGCGGGCGGCGGTATTGTCGGCTATGGCGTGGGCGGCGTTGACCAGGAGGTTGAGCATGACCTGGTTGAAGGAATCGACCACGCAGGGCACGGGTGGCAGCTCGGGGTCGAAATCGGTATCGACGGTGGAGACGTATTTCCACTCGTGGCGCGAGACGGTGATGGTGGTCTCGATGACGTGGCGCAGGTCGACGGGTTTGGGCTCCGGTGGATTGGGGTGGGAGAATTCCTTGAGGGAGCGCACGATGCGGGCGATGCGGCCGAGGCCCTCGAGGGTCTGCTCCAGCGTGCGGGGCACTTCGTCGAGGAGGAAGTCGACCTCCTCGCGATCGATGGTGGCGGTGGTCTCGGCGAGGGTGGCGCGAATGGTGGCGGCATCGGCGCCGCTTTGGATGGTTTCGGCGAGACGGCGGTGCGCGGCGGCGAGTTGGTTGAGCTGGGGAAAGCTGTCGGCGAGGAAGCGGGTGTTGTCGGAGATGAACTGGGTGGGGGTGTTGATCTCGTGGGCAATGCCGGCGGCGAGGCGGCCGATGGACTCGAGCTTTTGGGCGAGTTGCAGTTGGAGCTCGAGTTCGCGGGCCTTGGCTTCGGCGAGTTTGCGGGCAGTGATGTCGCGGGAAATGCCGAAGGTGCCGATGATGGCGCCCTCGCGGTCGCGGAGGGGGAACTTGGATGTAGTGACCCAGGTGATACGGCCGTCGGTCCAGGTCTCCTTTTCCTCGTGATTGAGCAGGGCGTCTTCGGTGCGAATGATGCGTTGCTCGTCCTCGTAGGCGGCTTGGGCGTGGTCGGGCTTAAAACGGTCGAAATCGGTTTTGCCCACGAGAGCGGCGGGGTCGGCGCTGCCGTCTTTGTCGGCGAGGGAGCGGCTCACGCGGATGAAGCGGCTGTGGCGGTCTTTGAAATAGACGGCGTCGGGCAGGGTCTCGAGCAGGGCGTGCAGCAGCTCGGTGTCTTCGGTGAAAATGCGGTCGGGGTTGCCGGTGCCCTTGGCTTGCACGGCGTGCACGCTCACCCACGCATTGGTGGCACCGATGTCGGTCGGGGTCGGGGAGTCGGGGGCGGCGTGGATGGCGACGGTGGCGAAGGCGGGGATCTCGCTGCCCCAGGTGTCGCGCAGTTTGCAGCGGCCACGCCAGGCGCCGAAGAACTCGGCCCGCAGCAGGATGGCGTCCCGGATGTCCTCGTTGTTTTCGAGCGAGATGATGTCGGTGAGGCTGATGCGGGCGGGGTCGCCGTCGTCATCAGGCAGGAGCCAGCTGCGGCCAACGCTGTTGAGAAACGCCAGTTGCAGCGTATCGCGATGAAAGAGGGCGATGAGCGAGGGGGCGCTGGCGGCTGCGGTAAACAGGGCCCGGACCACGGCGTTGTCTGCCGTGACCTCATCGGGTCCGAGCGAGCGGCCATCGCAGAAGGCGGGGAGCTGCGTGGGCATGGATTTGTGGGATTGGGCCGAGGTGGCCGGTCTAATCGATCTTATCGGCACACTTGGGCGCGTATTGAACCGGGTGGATGCACGTAGGGTGGGCGGGTGATTGTGCGATTCGCTTTGCACTGAAGGGCGAGCGGAAGGGGGCCGATAGGAGCAAGGTGACCCCCGACGCCGCGGTGCCTGTTGAGGATACCCCGAGCGAGGCAACCGCCCGCCCGGAGATGGCGGAGCCTGTCG
Organism: Actomonas aquatica; assembly: GCF_019679435.2. Classification (NCBI taxonomy): domain Bacteria; kingdom Pseudomonadati; phylum Verrucomicrobiota; class Opitutia; order Opitutales; family Opitutaceae; genus Actomonas; species Actomonas aquatica. The sequence goes on along the minus strand of NZ_CP139781.1, from coordinate 2,741,722 downwards.
CCGCGAAGCCGTTGCCGTCGACGGTGGCGGTGGTGGAGCCGTCGCGTCGCATCCTGTTTGTCGATGACGAGCGACTGGTGTTGGAGGGGATCCGGCGCGGATTGCGCGCGAGTGGTGCGACCTGGGATATCGTTTATGAGACCGATCCGCGGGTCGCGTTGGCGCGGCTGCAGCACGAAGTGTTTCACGTGGTGGTGGCCGATATGCACATGCCGGGGATAACGGGCGCGGCGCTGTTGGCAGCGGTGGGGGCGCAACAACCGGACTGTGTGCGGGTGATGCTGACCGGGCAGGCGGACATGAACACGGCGCTCGCGGCGGTGAATGAAGGGCACGTCTTCCGGCTGCTGCTGAAACCCTGTGAAAAGGCGGACTTGGTGCGCAGTCTGGAGCAGGCGCTGCGGCAATATGATTTGCAGACGGCGGAGCGGGATCTGTTGCGGTCGCGGCTGGAGCACGCGCAGCGGCTGGCGGTGGTGGGTGAGTTCACGGCCGGGGTTACGCATGACGTGAACAACTTGTTGTCGGTGGTGCTTACCCTGGCGCGGGACTCGGCCTTGTTTGAGCCGGCGAAGAGTCTGGCCATGATCGAAGACGCGGCCAGTCGGGCGGCGGAGATGACGAAGGAGTTGATGGGGTTCAGCCGCCGGGACGGAGCCGACGAACTCGAGCCGGTGGAGCTGGGGCGGGCGGTGCGCGGCTGTGCGACCTTGTTGCGGCCCATGCTGGCGCATGAGCACAAACTGGAGTTGATCCTGCCGGAGGAGGAGGTCTGGGTGAACAGCCATCTCGGGCGGCTGCGACAGATCGTGAGCAACCTCGTGATCAACGCCCGGGACGCGTCACCGCCGCAAGGGCGGATCGTTGTGATCGTGGAGTCAGCGGAGCTGGCCGAGGCGCGTCCGGACGTGCACCGGGAGGTGCGTTTGACGGTGCGCGATGAAGGGCACGGGATGGACGAGGTCACGCGGGCGCGACTGTTTGAGCCGTTTTTCACCACCAAGGCCGAAGGTTGCGGCACGGGGCTGGGATTGGCGTTGGTGCAGCAGCTGGTGCGGCGGCTGGAAGGTCGGATCGAAGTCGAGAGTGCGCTGGGGGCGGGCGCGGCGTTTCATATATTTCTGCCGTCGGTTGAGACCGACTTAAACCCATGACGACCCCTTTGACCGCCCTCCACCATGGCGACGCGCAGGTGAATACCATGCGCACCGTTTTGTTTGTGGATGATGAGCCCATGCTGCTGGCGGGGTTGCGGCGGAGCATGCATGGCCTGCGGGGGGAATGGCGGGCGGCCTACGCCGGCAGTGGCGCGGAGGCACTGGCGCTCATGGAGGCGGAAGGGCCGTTTGATGTGGTGGTGTCGGACATGATGATGCCAGGCATGAGCGGGGCGGAGTTTTTGCGCGCGGTGCGGGAACGGTATCCGGCGACGGTGCGGATCATTTTATCCGGGCAGGCGGATGACCGTCTGGTGGCGCAGTGTGTGGAGATCACCCACCGGTTTTTGGAAAAGCCCTGTGAGACGGCGACGCTGCGCGCGACGCTGGAGTATGCGACCTCGATCGTGTTTGCGGTGCGGGATCCGGCGATCACGGCCTTGGTGGGGCGGATTCAGCGGCTGCCCAGTCCGCCGCAACTGTGTCAGGAACTGGAACAGCGGCTGCGCAACAACCGGGCGTCGGTGGAGGAAATCGGCGAGTTGATCGGTCGCGATCTGGCCATGACCGCGCAGGTGCTGAAGGTGGTGAATTCCGCCTACTTCGGTCTGGCGCGGGAGCTGGAGACGGCGCAGGAAGCGGTGGCGTATCTGGGCGTGGAGATGATTCGCTCACTGGTGGTGCTCAATGGCCTGACCGAGCAGGTGCAGCGGCAGGGCGTGCCGGAGAGCGAGATCGAATCGCTCTGGCAACACAGCCTGCGGGTAAGTGCGGCGGCGCGGGATCTGGCGGAGCTGGAGGGACTGCCGCGCGCGGTCGTGAAAGAGTCGACGACGGCGGGGCTGTTGCACGACGCCGGCAAGCTCGTGCTGGCGATGAATTTCCCGGGGCGCACCAAACAGATCATCGCCGATGCCCAAGCGCGGGCGGAGGCGGTGGCGGTTCTCGAGCGTGAGGTGCATGGCTGCACGCACGCCGATGTGGGCGGCTATCTGTTTGCGTTGTGGGGACTCAGTCTGCCGGTGGTGCAGGGGGTGGCCTGGCATCATGCGCCGGTGCGTCAGGAGCCGCCGGCGCTCGGCACCGCGATGGTGGTGCATGTGGCCGACGTGCTGGTGCACGATTTCTTCGACGAAGTGGAAGGCGGCAGCAAGCCGTGGCTCGACGAGGCGTATGTGGCGGCGGCGGGTTACGCCGATGCGGTGCCGCGCTGGCGGCAGGCGCTCGAGCACGGTTGGTGCAATCGGTGAGTGGCGGCGGGCGAGCGCGCGCGCGAAGTCCGGCGTGGGAGTGCGGTCAGGGCGTGTTGGTGGGTTGGTAAGGCACGCCGGGGCCGAGGTGTTTCTCGAGGAAGGCAACGATGGCTGCGAAGGCTTCGGTGCGTTCGCTTTCGTTGCTGAGCGAGTGGCCGGACTTGCGCAGCCAAAGCAGCTCGGAGTCGCCCTTTGATTTGCCGAGCGCGTCATACATGCGGCGGGCCTGGCGGAGCGGCACGGTCTTGTCCTGGCGACCCTGGATGATGAGCACGGGGGCCTTGATGGCGGAGCCGAAATTGACCGGGGAAATCGACCGGAAGAAGTCGGGGTCTTCGTCGGGGTCGCCGATGCGCTCGACCCAGGTCTTGCGGGCGGCGGCGCGGTCGCGGTCTTTGTCGGCGCGGTCGAAGATCGCTTCCCAGTCGGTCACGCCGTTGAGGGAGATGCCGCAGGCGTAGAGGTCGGGGGATTTGCCGAGGGCGAAGAGGGCGGAGTAGCCGCCGTAGCTGCCGCCGGCGATGGCGATGCGTTTGGGGTCGGCGACCTTGGCCCGAATAGCCCAGCGGGTGGCATCCTCGATGTCGTCCTGAATGCCGCGACCGATGTTTTGTTTGCCCAGCCATTCGAAGGCGGAGCCGTAGCCCTTGGAGCCGCGGTAGTTCATCTGCAGAACGGCGTAACCGCGGCTGGCGATGAGTTGCACGATCGGATCGAAGCCCCAGTTGTCACGCACCCAGGGGCCGCCGTGGGGGAGGACCACGAGCGGAAGGTTTTTGGGCTTATGGCCGGCTGGCAGGGTGAGGTAGCCGTGGATGGTCGTGCCGTCGCGCGCCTCGTAGGAAATACCCATGGAAGGCGACATGGCGGCGGGATCGATCCAGTCCATGCGGGCGCCGAGGGGCTTGAAGGATCGGGCCGTGCGATCGAGTAGGAAGTAGGATCCGGGGTCGCGGTCGGAGTAGGAGAAGAAAAGCAGGCGTTGGTCGTCGCGGGATTGGTTGACGAGCACGTTCACGCGGCCGGCGCGGGCGCGATCGACGGCGGCCTGGATGGTGGCGAATTCCGGGTCGAGCCACTTCACGCGGGGGAAGTCGGCGGTGTAGGCGATGCCGAGCAGGGACTGGGTGCGGGCGGAGAAAATGGGACGCGTGAGGTCGATGCCGGCGTAGGTGTTGAAGGAACCGTTGGAGACGACGTCGTAGGTCGGGTCGGACACGATGGGCTCTTCGGTGACGGTGCCGTTGGCCAGGTCGTAGGTCAGCACGCACCAGCGGTCCTCGGCGTTGAAGCCGGCGACGTAGAACGTGGCGTTGTCGGGATCGAAGGCGTAGGGGCGAAGTTTTTCGTGGCCGCGGTTGGGCAGCGGCAGGGTGCGCCAGTCGGCGTCGGCGCGATCGCGGTAGATGACGGATTGGGTGTCCTCGTCGCGGACGACCCCGAGTCGCACGATCCCCTCGTGATCGGTCATCCAGGCGCGCACGTTGCCGGGGTTTTCTTCGATCGTTTTGCTCAGGCCGGACTGGGTGTCGATTTCCAGCACATCGGGGTGCGGATTGCCGGGCGTGTAACCGCGACCGTGGTCGAGCACGAGGAGGCGGTCGGTGCCGTCGTTGAAGACGTGGGCGACGTCGATGGCGAGGGTGGCGTGGCGACCGTGGGGATCAAATTCGTAGCCGGTGAGGCCGACCCAGTTTTTGCCATCCCGGTCGACGGCGGCGGAGCCGAAGATGCGATCCCAAATGGTGGTGGTGATGGTGAGGCGTTCGTCGCCGACCCATTGGAAGCGATGCACTTCCTTGGGCATGGGCGTGCCGTTGTAGGGCACGGAGCCGATTTTGAAGCGGGTGATTTGGTCGGTGGTGAGGTCGAGCACGCAGAGGTGCTGCTGGCCGCCGTAGTCGCGGGTGAAGGCGAGGGCTTCGCCATTGGGCGAGAGGCGCGCCTGGCTGATGATGGGGGTGCGGGCGAAGTCGGCGACGGGCGGACGTTCCGCAGCGGAGAGGGGCAGCGTGACGGCCGCCAAGGCACCAAGCAGCAGCGCGCGAGGGCGCAGAGAAGAGAGGGGTAGCATGGGGAGTTTGGGGAAAACCAGCCCACGCAAAACGGTGCTGCGCTTCGTGCAAGCGGCCGACGATTCGCACCGTCCGAAAGGCGGCGGTCGGGGCGGCCGGGCGGTCAAACGCTCAAAGCGACGGGCTGGTGTCGGGTCGCGGGGCCCCCGGCGTGAAGGCGTGTTCGCGGTAAAGGAACTCCATCAAGGCGGCACCGTCGTCGGCCGCGAAACGCGCTTGATGGTGCCACGGCTCGGGCAGGCCTTGGAGGACGCTGCGGTCGATAAGCCAGAGGGCGAGCAGGGGGGCGTCGGGGGATTCGAAGGTGATGGTGTAGCGAAACTGCGGTGGGGGGAAGGGAGACAACAGCACCGTCGCCGCGCCGTCTTGATCGGCCAGCGGGGGCTCCTCGCAGGCGAGCAGGAGGTCGGCGACCATCTGGATGTCCGCCGCTTTCCCTGAGCGAAAGATGCGGAATCGTGTAGGCTCGCGGGGGAAGTTGCGGTTCACCTGCACTTTGACGGCGGTGGCTCGTTGCGCGACGTCACGGAGGAAGGCGTGGAAATTCGGGGGCGAGGTGTCGGTGTCCTCAGTGGCGTTTCCGCGGGGGGCGGTGGCGGCCAGGCCCGCGGTGAGCAGGCAAAGGAAGAGACCGAGGCGACGAATCGCGGGAGGGGTGACTGACATGGGAAACGCTGGGGGACCGGGGTTGCGGTGGATTCGTCATGGAAACAGGGGGACGCGTCGGCTCAAGCTTCGGACTATCCGAATTGTCCGATCTTTGCTGCGTTGGGCGGCTCAGGCGCAATGCTCGTTCAACCCCGGCCCCGTGCCTTTCCGCCCCACGTCCCTCTCAACCTTCTGCCATGTCCCAGTCTTCTTTAACCTACGGCGACTTCACCCTGCCCGGTGAAGCCGGTTACGAAAAACTCACTCTCGAACTCGCTGAAAAGTGGGGCGCGGACACGATCCGCGACTCCGACGGCACCCAGCTCTCGCCGGAGATCCTCGACAGCGGCAAGGCGATCTACTCGACGCTCTGTCTGGTGCGTTCGGTGCAACCCTGGGCGCGCGAACACCAGAACCAGTTGCAGCAGAACTTCCTCATGTCGCTGCCCAAGATCGCCGCGCGCAAGACGCTCACGATCACGCCGCTGGAAGGTTACTACGACGAGCAGTTTGTCCTGAACGTGTCCGACAATCCGAAGCGTTGGTGGCAGGTCTTCGATCGCACCACGGGGCAGGAGGTGCCCAAGCGTCATTGGTCGGTGAATACGAAGCGCGGCACCGTCACGATCGCCGAGGCCGTGCCCGGGCACACCTACACGGTCAACTTCCTCGCCTTCCGCATCTGGGAGGAGATCTCGATGTATAATCACCTCACCAACAACTGGGGGGATCGGGAGCACCTCGCGGCCGTCGATCCGATGCAGCCAGCGGTGCAGAAGGTGATCCTCAGGTTCCTCGATGGTTGGCTCGATGAGCATGCCGCCACGACGGTGGTGCGCCTCACCTCGATGTTCTACAACTTCTCGTGGTTCTGGGGCAGCGATCATAAAACCTTGCGTGATCGCTACACCGACTGGGGCGACTACGCCATGACGGTGAGCCCGCGGGCCCTGAAGCTGTTTGAGAAACGCTACGGCTACGCGCTCACCTCGGAGGACTTTGTCCAGGGGGGGCGCTACAACTCGACCCACAATCCGCCCACCGCGCGCTACCGCGACTACATGGATTTTATCCATGACTTCGTGATCAGCTTCGGCCGCGAGTGCATCGCCAAGATTCAGGCGGCGGGCAAGAAGGCCTACGTGTTCTACGACGATCACTGGGTTGGCGTGGAACCGAGCAGCGAGCGTTTCCCGGAGTTCGGTTTTGATGGTCTGATCAAGTGCGTCTTCAACGCCTTCGAGGTGCGGCTCTGCGCCCATGCCAAGGGCAACTGCGCCCGCGAACTGCGCCTGCATCCCTACCTCTTCCCGACCGGTCTGAAGGGCGAACCGACCTTTGCGCCCGGTGGCAACCCGACGCTCGACGCCAAAAACTTCTGGATTGATGCGCGCCGCGGTATTTTGCGCGCGCCGATCGATCGTATCGGTCTCGGTGGCTACCTGTCCCTGGTCGAGCCCTTCCCGGATTTCCAGGATTACATCGCCGGCGTGGCGCAGGAGTTTCGTCGCCTGAAGGCCCTGCACGCGGGCGGCAAACCGTGGACCGCTCCCTTCAAAGTGGGCGTGCTCACGGCGTGGGGCGACCTGCGCGCCTGGACTTGCTCGGGTCACTTCATCAAGGGCGTGGAGCTCTACGATGTGATCGAAGCGTTGTCGGGTCTGCCGGTCGACGTGGAGTTTCTCAGCCTGGCCGACATCGCCGAGAACGGCGTGCCGCGCGGCATCAAAACCATCATCAACTGCGGCGCGGCTGGCACCGCCTGGAGCGGCGGCGAGCATTGGGCGGACCCCGCGGTCGAAGCCAACCTCACCGCCTGGGTGCAGCGTGGCGGTGGCCTGATCGGTATCGGTCAACCGTCGGCCTTGGCGCAGCCCGGTCGCACCTTCCGCCTCGCGGCGCTGTTGGGCGTCGATCAGGACACCGGTGATCGTCTGGCCAACGGCAAATACAAGTTCACCCCGGTAGCGGCCGGGGAGGTGGACGGCCTCGGGCAGCACTTCATTACCAGCGACTGCACGCAGGTGCCGGTGGAAGGCGCGCAGGTGCATGGCCTGCACGTGCTCGATGGCGACACCGCGGTGCTCGCGGCGCGCGGCAGCGAGCCCACGCTCACGGTGCGCGCGGCCGGCAAGGGCCGCAGCATGTATGCGGCGGGCTTCAGCTTCACGCCGGAGAACACCCGCCTGCTGCATCGGGCGCTGTATTGGACTTCTGGTTACGAGGCGAAATGGAGCGACTGGAACACCAGCAACGTGCGCACCGAGTGTGCGTGGTTCCCTCAAGCCAAGCAGCTCATCGTCATCAATAACGACGGTGAACCGCAGACCACCACTGTGAAGCCCACCGGCGCGCGCAAGGCTGTGACCGTCGACCTCGAAGCCCACGGCATCGCCGTGCTCGACCTCTGAGGGCGAGCCGCCGCGGTCGCCGAGAGGCACGGAGTTTTTTTAACCACGGATGGACACGGATAGCTTCGCCTACCGGCTACGCCCTGAAGCTGAAGGCGGAACGGTAGTGGAGCCTATCCGTGTTCATCCGTGGTTTAAAACCTGACTTATGAATAAGCTCTACCACGGGGTTTGTTATTATCCGGATCTTTGGCCGGAGGACTGTATCGATGGCGACATCGCCGAGATGCAGCGGCTGGGGCTGAACATGATTCGCATGGGCGAGGCGGTGTGGTCGCGACTCGAGCCCAACGAGGGCGAGGTGTCCTTCGATTTCTACCTTGGCGTGATGGATCGGCTGCACGCTGCCGGGATCGATGTGGTGTGGTGCACACCGACGCCGTGTCCCCCGATCTGGCTCACGCACGGCCATCCGGAGCGCTGCTTCGTCGATGGCGAGGGGCGCGTGATGCATCACGGCGCGCGGCAACATGTGTCCTATGCGCATCCGGATGTCTTCGATGCCTGTGTGCGCATCGCGCGGCAGAGTGGCGAGGCACTGGGGTCGCATCCGTCGCTGGTGGCGTTTCAGGTCGACAACGAACTGTGCTGCCACACGGCCGAGGATTTTAATCCGCACGCCATCGCCGGTTGGCATCGCTGGTTGGAGGCACGCTACGAGGGCGACATCGAGCGGCTTAACGCCGCGTGGTGCACGGCGCTGTTCAGCGAACGGTATCAACGATTTGAGCAAGTGCCGGCGCCGGTGCGCACGCCGTTTTTGCACAACGCGTCGTTGGAGACGGCGTGGCGCCTCTACTCGCGGGAACGGATCGCGCAGTTCCTCGAGGCGCAGATCGCGGCGTTGCGTGAGCACACCGACCGGCCGATCACGCATAACTTTGGCCTCGGGTTTCCGGCGGGTTTTGAACGCATGTGCGAGCGGGTGGATTTTGCGTCGGTGGATGATTATCCGCCCTCCGATCGTTGGACCGACCTCGTGCTCGATCACGACATGTATCGTCCGGCGATCCCGGGCCGGGCGCACTGGCTCATGGAAACGAGCGTGGCGCACAACGGCTGGTTTGGCGCGCACGAGACGGTGCATCCGCCGGGCTTTTTGGCGGCGGAGGTCGCGCTGTCGTATGCGCTTGGCGCGCAGACGGTGTGTTATTGGTTGTGGCGGCAGCAGCGGGCGGGTTGCGAGATGCCGCACAGTGCGATTCTGAGCGCTTGGGGGGAGCCCAGTATCGGTCATGCCGAAGTGGCGCGGGCGGATGCGGCGCGTCGCGAACTCGAGCCGTTGATTTTGCGCACGCGACCGGCGCCGGCTGAGGTCGGGCTGACGTGGAGCGACCGCGGTCGGGTCATGCTCGACGTCGAACCGCTTGGGGCGAACCGGGAGCGGCATCAGGTCGACTATGTGCAGTCGATCAAGCAATGGCACGGTCTGCTCTGCGACACGGGCGCGCATCGCGACGTGGTGTTTGAAGGCGCGGCGATTCCGGCGGGCATGAAGGTGCTCTTCACGCCGATGATGGCCTGCGTGGATGAGGCGTTTTGGGCGAAAGCGCAGGCGTGGGTGGAGGCCGGTGGGACGTGGGTGGTCGGCCCGCTCACTGGCACGCGCACCGCCGAACACAACGTGCCGATCGATGCCGGTTTGGGCGCGGCGCTGGAAGCTTTGGCCGGAGTGAAAGCGGTTTTTTCTTATCCGATCACCGATGCTGGCGTGCGCGGTGAATTGACGGTGGGCGAGGCGGCTGAGCCGGTGCCCTTGGTGGGCTGGTGCAGCGCGCTGCGACCCGTTGATGAAGCGACGGCCGTGTGCGGTCGGTTGGTCTGCGCGGGCAGTCCGGTGGATGGACTCGCGTGGTGGACGGAGCGCGCCGTGGGCGCGGGCCGCGTCGTGATGTTGAGCGTGGAGATCGCTGAAGCAGAGGCCGAGGCGACTTGGGCGACGATCATCGATCACGTGTTAACCGCCGCCGACGTGGAGCGTGCAGCGGTCTCGCCGGGCACCATTGTGGCGCCGCGGATCGATGACGCCGGGCAACGCAGTTGGATCGCCATCAACATGGACGGCCAAGGCGGCACCTGGTCTGCGCCGACGGGCGAAAGTCTGGCGATCAAGCCCTACGGGTGGCGCGTGGTCGAAGCGTAGGTGGTGGATGGATACGCCAGGGAGTGTGACGGGAAATGTCGCGCCGGGTTGGTTGCCGTGGGCGCGTCCTAGCGGGAGGACGCCGCGGCGTTCTCCGGTTGACTGTCTGCGGTTTCGCCCTCGTCTTCGTCACCTTCTTCGGGATTGGCGGCGATGGGTTGGAGGTGATCGCTCAGGGTGTCGCCGCCCCGAGCGTTGAAATCGAGCGTGCGGATCGGGAACGGAATCAGGATGTCGTGTTCGTCGAAGGCCGTCTTGATGGCTTTGATGCCGGCGTCGATGGCGTTGAAGTAGCCGGTGTCGCCATCGGGGTAATCGATCCAGTAGCGCACGGTGAAATTGATGGAGCTGTCACCGAACTCGAGGGCGAAGATGTCGATGTCCTTGTCGGCTTTGCGAAAATCAAGTCCTTCGATCGCCTCGTGCAGAATGTCGGTGACCTTCTTGAGGTCTTCGCCGTAGGAGACGCCGACGGCGATTTCGATGCGGCGCTCGCCGGACTTGGAGTAGTTGATGAGGACGTTTTTGAAGACCTCTTTGTTGGGGATGTAGATGATCTGGCCGGAGAAGTTGCGAATGATGGTGTTGCGCAGGTTGAGCTTCTCAATGAAGCCGAACTGGTCATTCGACTGGATCAGATTGCCGGGCTTGAAGGGTTTGCGGATGCCCATGAGCAGACCTGCCAACAGATTCTCGGCGAGGTCTTGAAAGGCGAAGCCGAGGGCCAGGCCGATGATGCCGGCGCCGGCGAGCAGGGACACGACCGCTTTTTGCAGACCCACCATTTCAAGGGCGGCGAAGAAACCGAGGGCAATGACCACCACGCGGGAGATGGTGGCGAAGAGGCTGGCCACGGCGCCGGAATCGAAGGCGCGGTTAAAAACGCGGTTCGTGACGCGACCGACGACGGAGCCGATTGCATAGGTGACCACCACGATGAGCGCGGCGATGAGAAAGTTGGGCAGAAGGGCGACGCCGGTATCGAACCACGAAACGAGTTTCTCCTGCAGAATGGAGAAGGTGCGATCGAGAGTGATGGGCTCGATGTTGGTGGCCTGCGCGGCAGCGGCGACGGCCTCGGTGGACGGTTGAGAATCGGGACTGGCCATGGCTGGAAGCGCGCGCCCGGAAGCCGGGAGCGCTATCCAGCGGTGACCAGGTGGAAGCGAATTGGTTCGCGTCTGCGGGCGCCGCGACGGCGGCGTCGGCCGGGTTACTGGTTACCGATCACGTGAATCGCGATCACGATGATGACGATGACCACGGCGACTTTGATCAGTGCGAGCCAGGTGGCGCCGAGGAACAGTCCGGCGACAACGGCGACCAGTGCGGCTGGTCCTTCCTCCATGTTCTGCTCCTTGGTGAGGTAGCCGAAGGCGATCAGGCCGGTGATGATGGCGACGAGGAAACTGAAGTCGGATTTTTTGCCCGATGATGAAGAGGACGGAGCGCTGGATTTTGACGGGCTGGATGAGCGGGAGCGGGTGCTTTCGCGTTGGCGGGCCTGTTGCTGGGCCGCCTGCTCCTGCATCATGCGATTCCATTGCGCGTCCTGATCGCGCTGACGCTGGCGTTCCTGCTGTTGGCGTTGGTTTTCCCAATTCTGGTTTTCCTGAGTGTAGGGGCGGTAGGGGTTGTTGCCGGCGTGGTCGTCGTGTCTTGGGCTTTGCATGATCGAGGGGGTGGTTGAAGGGCTGGTGGGACGGGGAATGGCTTAGATGGAGGAGAGCGCGGTGTGGGCGGAGGGTTGACTGCGGAACAGCAGACCTGAGGCCAGCCAGGCGCCGGCGGCCCAAAGAAGGGCCTGAGCGAAACGCGCCCAGTGGGGGAGCGCCCCGCCGTTGCCGGCGACTCCGATGGAACCGAACGGCAACAAGGCCATGCTTGCGGACGGGCTGGACTGACGCAGTTCACGGTCAAGGACGGCGTAGTCGATGGAACCATCCGCGGCTTGGGCTTTGTGCATCGCGGAGCGAGCGTTGATTTCGACGTCTTTCTCCCAGTTGGCGATGAGCAGAAGGTTGATGATTGCGGCGAGAGCGGTGCAAATGAGTCTGGCGGTGGTAGGATTCACGGGAGGCGAGGGAAGGTTGAGACGGTCGGAAACAGAAGGTCGGACGTGGGAGATATTTGCCTGACGTTGGGTTTCTGATCTGGCCGTGAAGAATCTTACGCGCTGCCGGAAAATATTGTCGCGCGGTCGTTGGGTGGAGTCGTCGGGCGGTTGACGCCGAGTGCTCAGGTGGAGCACAGCCCGCGCTCGTAGTGGATGTCCCACTCGTCCTCGTGACTGACGCGGAAACCGTGGCGCAGGTAAAACGCATTGGCGGGACTTGCGCGCAGGGCGATCAGCCGGACGGGCAGTATTGCGGTGCCTGCCTCGCGCAAAGTTCGATCAAGCAACCAGGCTCCCAGACCGCGACCTTGAGCCGCGGGGGCAATGTAGAGATGGTTCAAGTGCAGGTGATCCGAGTGATGCGTCAGAGCCGAGAACCCGACCAACAAGTGCAACTCGAACAGGAGGCGGGTGTTTGCGGGACAAAACGACTGTTTGAAGCGAGTCGTGCTGCGCTCGATGTTGAAGCGCCCCAAAGCCTCGAGGCTCGGCCTCATCGCATCCAAGCGCAGGGCGAGTAACCGGGCAAAGTCAGCCGGAGTGGCGGGTTCGGTGCGAAGAGAGGCCGTGTGCACTCAGGGAGGACGGACGGGGGCGTGTCCGGTGCAACTACTTCATCAAGCGGTCGGAAAAAGACAGGCCCGAGCTGCGGGAGGGCTCGGCGTCGAAGGTGAGCCAGCGGGCGACCTGACCGGCGCGGATGACCAGCCACAGGCCGAGCAGCAGGCTGAGCCAGAGCCAGATCTTCATGTCGTTGGCCATGGGGATTTCCGCGGAGCCGAAGCGATTGCCGCCCATCATGCTCTTCATGCGATGGAGCATGATGAGGCCTTGGGTGCCGATGAAGGTGAGGTAGAAACCGAGGAGGCGAACGATGAGGGTGGGTGTTTGCATGGGCAGAAATTCAAGAATATAAGATTGACCCCTTAAGGCGAGGGTTCGCCAAATTGGCTTTTGGTTTCGGGAGGCAGGTCGCTGGTGGCGAGCCAGGCGCGGGCGGCGGTCGGGTCCTGGTTCATCCAGTTGCGCAGGACGTTGACCGTGACCATGCGGCGTTCGTTGTTGTCGGGCATGAGAGCGCTCCACTGCAGAGCGGAGCGCGGGTCGGTGCCCTGCAGGCTGTCGACCATGGCACGCACACCTTGTTCGCGGGCGTCACCGGTGGGTTGGCGCTGCACCCAGGCCCCGGCGCTGGTGGGGTCGAAGCGGGCCCAGGTTTGCAGGGTGTTGAGGTAGGCGTAGTCTTTGGCGGTGTCGGACGGCACCGTCTCCAGCCAGGCTAACGCGGCGGCCGGGTCGTAGCTGGCCCAGCTGCCGGCGACGGAGGCGACGGCGCTGGCGCGTTGATTGGGATCGGAGACATCCATGACGAGGGCGGCGGCCTCCAGCGGATCGTTGCTGGCGAGGTTGCTGGTGAGCGTGGTCAGGTAGCGGTCGCGACTTTCACCGGCGGGCAACAGATCGATGAGCGCGATGGCCTGCTGCGGGTGCTGGTTGATGAGCGAGTGGCTTACGCTGGGCAACACGATCGCCTGATCGGCGGCAGACAGGTTTTGCGCGATGTAGGCCGTGGCGGCATCGGGGTCGGAAGACGCCCAAACGGAGAGGCTGCGTTGCAGCGCTTGGTGGCGGGCGTTGGTGTCGGGGGCTGAGGCGATGAGCTCCAGGGCGCGGGGAACGTCGGACTGCATCAGCGCTTGCGCCAGGTTGCCGTAGGCGTTGGCGCGATCATGTCCGGCGGGCATGGCCTGCACGAGGGCGAGCGCGCGGTCGGGCTCGTATTGGGCGATCTGATTGATGGTGTTCTGCGTCGCCTGAAGACGGGCGGAACCGGGGGGCAGGGTTTCGATCCAGCGGAGAGCGCCTTCGGGATCGTTGCGGGCATAGTTGTGTGCGATGGTGTTGATCGCGTTGTTCAGCATCTGGCCGGGCGGCAGTGCCGAGGCGATGAGGGCGGCGAGTTCGGGGTCCTGATGCGCCACGCTGCCGACGATCTGGTTGAGGGCTTTCTGCCGCGCAATGGTGGTGGGCAAGGCCTGGACGTGAGCGAGGGCGAGTTCCGGATCCTGCCGGGCAACGTTGCCGACAATTTGATTAAAGAGCTGGTCGTAGAGCGCCGGTGAGTCGACTTGTTCGAGGTAGGTAAAGGCAGTGAGCGGGTCGCTTTGAGCGACTTGGTTGAGGATGGCGCGCAACGCGTTTTGGCGTTCGTTACCCGGTGGCAGGGATCGCGCATAGTTCAGCGCGCGGTCCGGCTCGGTGTTGGCCATTTGACCCAGCATATTCGCGATCAGGTAAGGTTGGTTGCGAGGGGAACCCAAGGTCTCGAAAAGCCGCAGCGCCGTATCGGTGTCCTGATGGGACAACTGGTTCAGGACGTTCGCGAAGATGCTGTCGCGAGTCGGACCGGCCGGTTGGCTCTCCAACCAAGCGACAGCCGCGGTTTGGTCCCGGCCGAGCCAGTTTTGTAGGATCATGGAGTAGGCGCGCTCGCGGATTTGCCCCGGGGAGAGTTCGGCAGTGAGGGCGAGTGCCTCCAGCGGCGCAGATTCGGCGAAGATGTTCAGTGCGACCGGCAATACGTTGTGGCCTTCGCCGGCGGGCAGAGTTCGAGCCCAGGCGATGGCGGCGGCCGGGTCGCGACGGGCCCAGCCGACGGCGATGAAGTTATGGGCGGTGCGGCGCTCGTTGGCGTTGGTCAGTTTGGCTGCGGCGGCGAGCGCCGACTCGGGGTTCTCTGCGCCCAGGGCTTCAAAGCCCTGCAGCAAAGGCAAACGTGAGACGACTGAAGGAGCGGGAGTGGAGGATTCCAGAACGGCGAGCAACATCGCGGGATCCTGCGGGCCGAGTTGGTTGGCGGCGGCGTTCATGGCTTCCTGTTTTTCCCGGCCTTCCGGCAATTGCCGTGCCCACGCCTGCAGGCTATGCGGATCAACGTAGGCCCAGCCGGCCATGATGTGGCTGATTGCGCTTTCGCGCCGCTGCGGGTGGTCAATGGTCCGGGCTTGGGCAAGAGCGGATCGTGGATCCACCTCGGCCCAGCGGCGATAGATCGCGAAGGCGATAATGGGATAGGTGCGCGCTTTAGCGTGACGTTCCAACAGATCCGCGAAGGCGGGCAGATCGGCGGAGGTGAGAGCGTTGAAGCGTCGCTCCCAGTCTTTGTTCATCACCCAGCGGGTGCCTTGGAGAATCTCGGCGCAGTCCGCCAAGGATTGTTCGACCGACGGGAGATCGGGCGCCGGGCGGTTTGCGAGCACGTCGGCCGGTGGCAGGGGACCCTGTTCGACCGCAGAATAGGCTGAGGAGCCGGGTTGAGCGGGTGGCGAGGTCGGAGCCGTGGTGCGGCCGAGCCAGAAGCCTGCGACGGCGGCGGCGGCGACGAGGCCGGCGCTCAGGGTAAGCACGAGGGGAGAGGCACGCATGGCTGGCGGGAAGACGAGCGGGGAGGGAAGGGCGGGAACGCGCGGGCCAGTCGCGGACAGGCGGACCATGGGGAAATCCGGAGGCGGCGGGAAGGTTTTATGATGTGCCGGAAGGTGGTGACCGCAGCGGGGCGTGGAAATTGGTTCGCGTTGGGCGGGGCGCGGCGCTCATGACGGGGGCGTATTTGTTGCCATGGCCACTGCTGCTGAATCCTCCGCTCCGCTCAATTCGATCGATTGGTTTGCCCGCCACGCCGTGGGACCGGGCGTGGTTTTTGCGCCGGGCGCGCAGCGTTTGGTGCTGTTTGCGGTGGCGGCCGAGATCGACAATGCCGCGGTCGACCGGGCCTCGGCCAAGGTCGAGCGTTTCAACAACGCCGAACTCGCCTCGCGTCGCCAGCAGGCGGAGAACCGCCGCAAAGCCCACTTCAAGAGCGACAATCGGGTGAATACGTAGGCGGGGCGAGCGGCGAAGCCGCTCGTCGGAAACGCTGAAAGCTGAAAAGCTAAAACGCTGAAAGGGAGTTTTGTTGCCGCTTCTGCGGAGAGGGTCGCGCTGGGGCCACGCTTTCACCTTCGGTTCAAGCGCAGCTACTCAGGGGCTCGGAGACGGGCGGGGAGCGGGATCCGGAGATCTGCTGAAAGCTGACTGCTGATGGCTGACCGCTGACAGCTGACCGCTCCTCCGCCTCCCTACACAAAAACACCCCGGGTGCACGCGGGGCGGCCCGGGGTGGTTGCGGGATTTGTTGAAGCGGTGACCTGAGGCGGTCTTGGCTTTATACCTCTGAGTTGGCTTTGAGGTAAGTGAGGAGCTCGTCGACCTGGCAGTGCGCCATGGCGGTGTAGGTGTCGGCCGCGCCGTAGTAGAGCGAGATGCGGCCGGTCGGGGCGTCGACGAGGGCGGAAACCGGGAAGCAGACGTTGGGCACGAAGCCGGTGGTCTCGTAGGGCTTCTCCGGGGTGAGCAGATAGTCGCGGGTGCGGTAGAGCACCTTCTCGGGCTTATCGAGGTCGTGCAGCGAGGCACCGATCGAGTAAACGAAACCGCAGCAGGTGGTGGACACACCGTGGTAGAAGACGAGCCAACCTTCCTTGGTTTCGATCGGAATCGGGCCGGCGCCGATCTTCACGCCCTGCCACCAACCGCTGCCGCCCTTTTGCATGACCATGCGGTGCTTGCCCCAGTAGGTGAGGTCCTTGGAGTGCGAGAGCACCACGTCGCCGAAGGGCGTGTGCGCGCTGTCGGAAGGACGGGAAAGGAGGACGTATTCGCCGTTGATTTTCCGCGGGAAGAGCACGCCGTTGCGGTTGAACGGCATGAGAGGATTTTCCATGCGGATGAAGGTCTCAAAGTCCTTCGTGCGGCCGAGGCCGATGGAGGCGCCGGGGAAGTCGTCGCACCAGGTGATGTAATACCAGGAGCCGATCTTCACGACGCGCGGGTCGTAGGCGTAGGACGGGGTGGCGGGCTGGCCGTTCTCGTCGACCCATTCGATCTTCTTGTCCTGGATGTCGAAGCTGAGACCGTCGGCCGAGGTGCCGGAGTGGAGGGCGGCGCGACCGTTGCGGCCATCGGCGCGGAACACGCCGGCGAAGCCCTTCTTAAAGGGAACCGGCGCGCTGTTGTAGACGCGGGCGGTGTTGGGGGTGGGATTCCAGCCGATGAGCGGGTTGGCGCTGTTGCGCCACATCACGTGCGGGCAATCAGCGGGCTTGTCCTCCCACGGAATGTTGGGGAGGGCGGAGCCGAGAATCGTCGGAGTTTTGGCGGGGGTTTTTTTAGCCATGGGTGTCGAAGTGGTGGGGGGACAACATTAGCGATTTTTCCCCTCGGGTGTGAGGGACAATTTGATCGGTGGATTGAGAAATATTGCCGATGCAAGTCGGGCACAAGCCGGCACGCAAAGGCCGCAACCGGGCGGTGGGGCGATGGAATTGCCGCAGGGGAAACGGGTCTGGGGTTGCCGCGCCGGGATCGCGAGCGTAGTCCGATGCTCCCCTCCAACCCCTTGCTCCAATGATTTCTTTTTTCCGTCGAACCGGTCTGGCCGTGCTTTGTGGCGCGGCGATTTCTCCTCTCTGGGCCCACCCGCACGAGCCCACGGCGCCTTTGGCTGATCAGCTGGGGCTGCAGTTGTGGAGTGTGCGGGGCAGTTTCCTGCAGGATCCGTTTGCGGCCATGGACATGGTGGCGGGTTACGGGATCAAGGAAGTCGAGACGGCTGGCACGGCGCGCATGACGCCGACGCAGTTTCGGGCCGAGTTGGATCAGCGCGGGCTCAAGGCCGTGAGTGCGCACGTGCAATACGACGCGCTGCGGGAGGACTTCGCGGCGGTGCTCAACGAAGTGGTCACGCTGGGCGTGGAGTATGCGATCGTGCCGTGGATCCCGCACGACGGAGAGTTCACCGCGGAGTCAGCGCAGGTGGCGGCGGCCGACTTCGCGAAGTGGGGCGATGCCTTCGCCGCGGCCGGGATCAAGTTTGGGTATCATCCGCACGGATACGAGTTCGGTGCCGGCAAGCTGGCGGGCGACACGCCGTTTGACGTGATGGCGGCGGCGACGGCCGGGCATAACGTGTATTTCGAAATGGACGTGTTCTGGGTGGTGCATGGCGGCGCCGATCCGCTGGCGCTGCTGGAGAAATACGCCGGCCGCTGGGTGGCCCTGCACGTGAAGGACATCCGCAAAGGCGCGGAGACGGGTTTTGCAACGGGCGGTGCACCGGCGACGGACAAAGTGATCGTGGGCACGGGTCAGATCGACTGGCCGACTTTACTGAAGGCCTGCCGGGAGGCGGGCATCCGCCACTACTTCATCGAAGACGAATCGCCCGACCCGCTGGCCAACATCCCGCAGAGTCTGGAGTATCTGCGCGGCTTGGATCTGTAGGCGGAATCGGAGCAAGCGAAGCCGAGGGGCAGCTGCGTTTTCGACACCGAGGTCACAGAGGGAGCACAGAGAGCACAGAGCAGGAATGGGGGCTCCCGTGCGCTTGCTGGAGCCATTGTGATTACGATGTCGGGCTTTACGCCCGACATCCGTGTTCCTGTAGAAACCGTCTGCGTCACTCCTCCCAGTGGAGGAGGTCGCCGGGTTGGCAGTCGAGTTCGCGGCAGATGGCTTCGAGGGTGGTGAAGCGCACGGCTTTGGCTTTGCCGGTGGTGAAGATGTTGAGGTTGGCCGGCGTGATGCCGATGCGTTCGGACAACTCCTTTTGAGTGAGTCCGCGCGCGGCCAGCAGGCGATCAAGATGAATGCGAATCGGCATGGCGCGCGGCTCAGACCGTGGGGGCTGATTCGGCCCGGGAGTGGTGGCAGAGTTTGGAAACTCCGGCGACGACGACTTGAATCAAAGCCGAGCCCAGTAGGAGCGCGATGATCAGCATCAGCGGGTTGGCGCCGGCGAATAGCGGGAGGCCGCGAGCGGCCGACGGGTTCAGTTGCGTGGTCGACGCGAGATGGGGTTGGATGATGATCGACTTCACCAAGGGGTGGTGGGTGGCGGGACCGGTGATGATCAACGCCATCACTTTGGCCACGACCACGAGCACTACGCTTGTGCCCAAAACTTGGTTCAACCGCGCGAGGAGGCGGAGGGGACTAGGCGGAATGGAACGGGAGGGAATCATGGCGGGGGTGATCAAACCGTGAGGTCCTGTTCTTCCTTCAGGTGGACGCCGACGGCGAAGACCTCGGCGATGATGAAGAGCGCAAACACGGTGAGCAGGGTGGGGTTGATGAGGTCGAGGCTCGCGCTCACATCGAAGGCCGGGAAGGCGTCGCTGACCCCGAGCGCGATGATGAGCTTGGACAGGCCCTGCCAGACGAGGCTGGCGAAACTGAGCCCGGCGATCCAGCGGAGGCGGCGCGCGTTGGCGCGGATGAAAGGATGGTCCTGGCGCAGGCTGCGCAAGAGGCAGCGGGCGTGCCAACAGATGCCCGCGATGAGGACGACGGTGATGAGGCTGCAGACGGCGGTGGTGAGCTGCAGACCTTGCAGGCTGTTCGGCACCTCCAGTTCGCCGGCCACGTTGCTGAGCACGAGCTCCACGGCCTCGCCGTCGGCGGTGAGCAGGGTCTGCGCGGGCAGGTCGGTCTCCACCACGACGCTTTGGGTAAGCCCACCCGGGATCTCGCCGACGACCAGCAACGCGCCCACAAACACGAGGCCTGCCGCACCGGCGATACCGCACAGGAAGAGGGTGATGTTGAGCACCCATTCAAGCGAACGAGTGAGGCGACGGATGGCGGGCGGCAGGTTCATGATTATTGAAAAACAGTAATCGGTCGTGGAGGCTTTGAGTCAACCGGAATTATTGAAAAACAATAATGAGGCCGTGCAGAGAGGTTTTGCGGCGGGGCGGGAGAGTCGTTCATGGTCGCGCGGTTTTCTTCTTACCCATGCGCGTTCCTACCCTGTTTCGTCGGCCGGCTTTGTTGTCGGTTTTGTTAATCGTATTGGTTTCGTGGATCGCTGCGGCCGAGTCCTTGCCGCCGTTGCCGGCACCGCAGGATGTGCCGCAGCCGGGGCCGCAGACGGATGGACCTTACCAGCCCACGGCGATCGTGCCGGGCGGCGTGGTGGTGACGTTGTATCCGCCGGACTCACCCTACCTGAATGCCGAGCGTATCCACGAAGCGGAGACGTATGGGAGCTACAGTCCGCCGCACCTCGGCTACATTGTGAACATCCACAATCCGTCGATTGAGTTTCATGCCGCGAAGGGCGCGCTGAATACCGGCACGGCGGTGATTCTCGCGGCGGGGGGCGGCCACAACACGCTGGGCGTGGCGGGTGAGGGCGCGGACGTGGTGCCGTTTTTCACGCGCCGCGGCATCAGCGCGATCATCCTGCGCAATCGGCTGCGCAGTGACGGGTATGAACCGAAGACCGACGGCGTGTATGATCTGCAGCAGGCGATCAAGGTGGTGCGAGCCTACGCGGGCGAGTGGGGGATCGATCCGCACCGCATTGGCGTGGTGGGGTTTTCGGCGGGAGCCGAGCTGGTGGCGGGCGCGTCGTTGTTTTACGAGGCCTTTGATGTCGCGGGGGCGGAGGCGGGCGGTCCGTTGGCGGCAGTGTCGTCGCGGCCGGATTTTGCGGGGCTGGTGTATCCGGGACCCTCGCCGTTCTTTAATGGCGGCACGGCTGAAATTCCGCGGGATGCGCCGCCCTCGTTCATCACCTCACCGGGTTGGGGCGATTGGATTCACGCACTGTGGGCGACGGAGTATTTTACGGCGCTGCTGAACGACGGAGTGCCGAATGTGGAGATGCACATTTATGCGCGTGGGGTGCATCCGGGTGATCGCGGTCAGGAAGGTCAGGCGCCGGCGACGGCGGGGATCAGCAGTCGGGACGGCGTGGGGTTTGGCTCTTGGGAGGAGCGCTTCGTCCACTGGCTCGACGACCTCGGTTTCATGACCAAGGGCGGCGGCGAAACGCGGGCGGCGATGGACGTGAAAGTGCAGCTCGATCGCGAGTCGCCGTATGACGTGCTGCAGCGCCGTTTGGCGGAACGCCGATGACGGTTTTGTTTGGTTCCTGACAGGAGGGGTTTTACATGAGGAAACAGAGGGGAAGGAAGGGACCGAGAGGCAGGCGTTAGCGCGAGTAAACTCGCGGCCTACACTGCGCTTTCGAACGAGGAATGTAGGCTGCGAGTTTACTCGCGCTGCGTTGCCTCTCTGCTTCGCGGTTTTGTTTCCGAACGGCGCGGCGGGCCCGGCGGTCCCGCCCTACCTTGTGACTAAAGCGGTTTCAGGCCGGCTTCGATTTCGGCGCGGCGGTCTTCCAGGAAGGGCGGCAGGGCGAGGGTTTCGCCGAGGGATTCCATGGGCTCGTCGGAGGCGAAACCGGGGCCGTCGGTCGCGATCTCGAAGAGGATGCCGTTGGGCTCGCGGAAGTAGAGGCTGCGGAAATAAAAGCGGTTGATCGGACCGCTGTTGGGATATCCGGCCTCGATCAGTCGTTTGTGCCACGCGGCGTATTCGTCGAAGTTGGGCGTGCGAAAGGCGACGTGGTGCACGCCGCCGGCGCCTTGGCGGGCGATGGGGGCGTTGGGATCGACGACAACGTGGAGTTCGGCGGCCGGGCCGCCTTCGTCCATGGCGAAGACATGCACGTCGAGGTCCTCGCTTTCACCCGCTTCATCCGGCGCACCGGGCAGGGTGTAGGTGCGCTCTTCGCGCATGTTCATGAGCTCGATGAGCACGTCGGCGGTGCGTTTGAGTTGCGGCACGCAGAGCATGATGGGACCGAGTCCGCGGATCTGATGCTCGAGCGGCACAGGGCTTTGGTCCCACGGGTTGAGCGCGAAGCCGCCGTCGTCGTTGACGAGGGCGAAACGTTGGCCTTCGGGATCTTCAAAATCGAGGGTGGCGCGGCCGTCGCGCTCGTGGATTTCGCCGACGACCAATTCGTGTTGGGAAAGGCGATCGCGCCACCAGGCGAGCGACTCGGCACTGCCTACGCGCAGGCCGGTGCGACAGACGGAATGGGCGCCGCGGCGTTCGCGGCCGACGGGCCAATCGAAGAACGTGAGGTCGGTCCCCGGGGAAGCCGCGCCGTCGGCGTAGAACAGATGGTAGGCCGAGACGTCGTCTTGGTTGACGGTCTTCTTAACCAGGCGCAGGCCGAGCACCTGCGTGTAGAAGGCGTGGTTTTCGGACGCGCGAGCGGTGACGGCGGTGAGGTGGTGAATCCCCGTGAGTTGCATCGCACAACATGCTCACGGGAGGCGCGGCGTCCAGTGGCGGTCCAAATTGGGGGCCAACGTGGCGCCGGCTTCAGCCGGCTCTGGGGACGGTGGGATAGCCTGCTGGGTGGAGCAGGGCCGGCTGAAGACCGGCGCTACGTGAGGGGCTTGGGCCGGTCCTTGAGGCGGAAGCTGAGGGCGACGAGGGCCAGGCCGAGGAGGCAGCAGAGCAGGGCGTAGCGGTAGAGGGTGAGCAGGCCGATTTCGGCGAGCTGACCGGACACAATGTTACCCGCGATGGAGAAGGCACCCTGGATGACCATGACATACACGCCTTGGATGGAGTTGCGGTAACCTTCGCCGGCGTGGGCATTGAGATACATGACAGGCACGATCATGTAGCCGATCACGGTGAGGCCGTGCACGAGCTGGAAGACGATGCTGAAGAAGGGGGTGGGCAGGTAGGCAAGGCAGGCGAGGCGGAAGAGGCTGGCGATGCCGCCGAGCAGGAGCAGTCCGCCGAATCCGATGCGGCGGCGCAGGCGCTCCATGTTGAGGATGTAGAGGATCTCGACCGCGACCCCCAGGCTGGAGATGAGGCCGACCCAGCGCTCATCGATCCCGATTTGGGTGGTGAGGTAGAGCGGGTAGAAGCCGTAGAAGGCCATGTTGGAGCTGATGACGAAACCGACCCCGAGCAGGAAAACGAGGAGCTTGGGGCGCAGCAGCACGCGCGCGGCGGCGAGGGTGGGGACTTTGGGCGGCGCTTTGACCGTGGCGGGCAGGTGGTAGCGCCGGGGCATGCGCAGGGCGTTGAGCACGCCGAAGATGGCGAAGCCGCCGGCGACGTAGGGCATCCACACGAGCCCGCCGGCGCAGTAGTCGCGGAGGTAGTAGCTGCCGTAGATGACGAGGGAAGGCGCAATGTAACCCACCGTGCCCCAGACGCGCACGTTGGCGTAGGGGGCGCGGGGCTGGGCGGGGTCGGATTGGAGGGAAAAGTAGATGCCGTCGGCGAGGGCGACCTGCGGTTGGGTGACCATGCGGTTGAGGGAAACCCAGATGAGGGTGGCCCAGAATCCGGCGGCGCCGATGAGGGCGGTCATGGCGACGATGTTGACCAAAAACATCGTGAGCAGGAGCGGACGCACGAGGCGGTAGCGGTCGGCCAAGTAGGTGAGGATGACCGGCATGAGCAGCACGGCGGCCTGACCGGTGGCGAAGGTGAACCCGATTTCCGAGGCGCACAGCTGTTTTACATCCCGCAGGTAGATCGGGATGTAGGGGGTGATGCAGCCGAACACCGCGTAGACGGCGAAGTAGTGGGCCTGCACCCGGGAGATGGGCGTGGGAGCTTGAATGGCGGACGGAAGGGGGACGGCGGCCATGTGAACGAATCCGCGGCGGGGAGGGAATGGCGTGTCTTGCGGTTCGTTAAGCGGGTGACCAAGTTGCGGCCCATGCCAGACCACGAACACGGCGGAGCGGCGCAGCCCTGGCGCGCCCGGATGCACGAACTCATCTTTGAGGCGGACACCCCGTCGGGTCGGATCTTCGACCTCGCGATCCTGGTGGCGATCGGCCTGAGCGTGCTGGCGGTGTGCCTCGAAAGCGTGCGCAGTGTGCGAGAGGCTTACGGCGCGGAGCTACGGGTGCTGGAGTGGGGGCTCACCATCGCGTTCACGGTGGAGTATGTGGCGCGGCTCATCGCGGTGAAGCGGCCGTGGATGTATGCGCGCAGCTTTTATGGGGTGGTCGACCTGTTGGCGATTTTGCCGACCTACCTGAGCCTGTTTGTGGTGGGCACGCAGTCGTTGTTGGTGGTGCGGGCGCTGCGCTTGTTGCGGATTTTCCGGATCCTGAAGCTCACGCACTACGTGGGGGAGGCGCGCATGTTGAAGGCGGCGCTGGCGGCGAGCTCGCGCAAGATCACGGTGTTTCTGGGCGCGGTGCTCACCTGTGTGCTCATTGCGGGGGCGTTGATGTATTTGATCGAAGGGGAGGAGCACGGTTTCACCAGCATCCCGCGCTCGATCTATTGGGCGATCGTGACGATGACCACGGTGGGTTACGGCGACATCGCTCCGCAGACGGTGGTGGGGCAGTTCGTGGCCTCGGTGGTGATGATCCTCGGTTACGGTGTGATCGCGGTGCCGACGGGTATCGTGACGGTGGCGATGAACGACGCGTTTAAAAAATCGACCAACACGCAGGCGTGTCCGGCCTGTGGCGCGAGCAGCCACGCGGACGACGCGAACTACTGCAAATATTGCGGGGAGAAACTATGAGCGCCGTAACCGGAGATCTGCGGGCATTGGGCGAGGATCTGTGGGTGGCGCAGTTTCCGTTTCGGATTGTGGGTGCGGAGCTGGGCAAGGCCGTGACGGTGATGCGGCTGCCGTCGGGAGAACTGGTGGTGCATTCGGGCGCGCCGTGGTCGGCGGCCGACGTGGCGGCGATCCAGGCGCTCGGGCCGGTGCGATGGGTGATGGAGGCGACGCGCTTGCATGACACCTTTGCGCGGGAGTTGCGGGCGGAGTTTCCGGAGGCGGAGTTTTTGTGGCCGGCGCGTTTCCCGGTCGCGGCGGAGGACTTGGCACCGGGCCGGGAGTTGGGGGCGGTTCCGGCGGAGTGGGCGGGGGAGATCGAAGTGGAGCCGTTGGGCGGTATCCCCGCGACGCAGGAAGTGGCGGTTTATCATCGTCGTTCCCGCACGCTCGTGCTGGCGGATCTGGTGTTTAACCTGCGGGTGGGGCCGGGGGAACGGGTGCCGTTTTTTGTGCGGTGGGTGTCGGGGCTGCGGACCTTTCCCGGCACCAGCCGGCTGTTACGGCTGAGTGTGAAGGACCGGGCGGCGCTGCGGCAGTCGTTGGCGCGCGTGCTGGCGTGGGACTTTGAGCGCGTGGTGGTAGGGCATGGCGAGATCATCGCGGGCGATGCAAAACGCACGCTCGAG
The DNA here is from genome assembly GCF_019679435.2 of Actomonas aquatica. Classification (NCBI taxonomy): domain Bacteria; kingdom Pseudomonadati; phylum Verrucomicrobiota; class Opitutia; order Opitutales; family Opitutaceae; genus Actomonas; species Actomonas aquatica. The sequence goes on along the minus strand of NZ_CP139781.1, from coordinate 2,716,833 downwards.
CAGGCGCTGGCGTGGGCGAATGGGTAGGGGAATTGCCACCTATTTGCCGTAGTGCGTTCGAACCGGTTTTTTCTGAAAGTTATTTGAACGGCCTCGGGGGCGCTGCGTCTGAGAAGATGCATGCCAGTCTCGACTCTCCCCCGCCCGCTGGCCGCTTTGTTGTCCCTGATCTGCTGCGTCTCCGGCGTGGCGGCAGCCGAAACGAGTGGTCCGATCGTTGTCGCCGATGCGCAACGCCTCGATTTGGACGCTTATGTGGAGCCGGGGAAAACGGTCGTCTTTGGTTTCGTGAGCAAGTTCAGCCCGGCCTGCCCGTGTGAACCCTGCGCGAATCTCGCCGACCCGATGGCGGCCCTGCAGGCGGCGCACGACGACATGGTGGTCGTGATGGTGCAAATCGACCGGGAAGGCGCGACGCAGATCGATTGGACCTCGCCGGTGGCGATGCAATTTGGCCTGCGCCGGCTGCCTCACTTCATGGTGGTGGGACCGGAGGGCAAAGTGCTGGTGGAGGACAACCCGCAGGAGAGCGGCACCGAAGCGCTCGAATGGGTGCATCACCGGATCGAGGCGCTGCCCGGTCACACGGTAACGCCGGTGAAGGTGGCGGGCGGTTCATCCTGATATCGGACCGTTGACGGCTCCCGGCGGTAGATCCGGGCAGTCGGGGCGCCGTTCATCCAACCGGCGACCCCATTCATCCAAACTTCCTGCAACTTCGGGCGGAAATGAGGTGTGTTGCAAACATGCCCGCTACGTTTCCCCCACTCGCCGACTCTCGCTGCGCGTCCAACGCGATTTTGCGGGCTCTCGTCGCCGGAGCGTTTGCGGAGCGACTCTATCGTGTCATGCCCCGAGTTGTTCGTAGTATATTGTTGTGTTGTGGGGGAGTCCTTCGGGGCTCCTCCACGATTCGTTTCTACGGCCCGGAGGAAGGCACGCTGGTCGCGTTGCCGGTCACGCCAGTGAACCGGAACGCTTGGCTCCACGACTTTAACTGCTGATTCCTCATGGCCTCCTCATCCGAACCGAACCGTGCCGCGCCGAAGCGCGTGGCGAAAAAGAAAAAGAAGTCCTCCACCATGTGGTGGATCATTGGTGGTGTGCTCCTCGTGGTGCTCCTGGCCGTGGCGGCTGCCGCCAAGTCCCGCCAGGGCGAAAAGGGCACCAAGGTCCTCACCGACGAAGTCGCGCGTCGCGACATCACCCAGTTTGTCACCGCCACGGGCAAGATTGAGCCCGAGGTCGAGGTGAAGATCGCGCCGGAAGTCTCCGGAGAGATCGTTGAGCTGCCCTACGCCGAAGGCGCCGAGGTAGCCAAGGGCCAGTTGCTCCTGCGCATCAAGGACGACAACTACCGCTACCAGGTCGATCAGCGCGAAGCCGATCTCGCCGCCGCCCGCGCCTCCGAGGTGCAGAGCAAGGCGCAGCTCCTGAAGTCGGAAGAAGACTTCAAGCGCAGCGAAGGCCTCTACGCCAAGAAGCTTATTTCCGACGCCGAATACACTGCCGACAAGACTTCGCACAATGTCGCCGTCGCCAACTACGAGAGCGCCAAGGCCCAGGTGCGCCGCGCTGAAGGACTGCTCAAGCAGTCGCAGGACCAGCTGGAGAAAACCACCATCTACGCGCCGATGGACGGCACGATCAGCTCCCTCCCGGTCGAGCTTGGCGAGCGCGTCACCGGCACCGGCGGTTACAACGCTTCCGAGGTCATGCGTGTGGCCGACCTCTCCAACATGGAGGTGGTCGTGCAGGTCAACGAGAACGACGTCGTCAACGTGAAGGTCGGCAATGTCGCCCGCATCGATGTCGACGCGTATCCAGATCGTGAATTCGCCGGCGAGGTGACTGAGATTGCCTCCTCCGCCATCACCACCGGCGCGGGATCCCAGGCCGAGGTGACCAACTTTGAAGTGCGCATCCGCATCGACGCCGATGGCGAGCAACTCAAGCCCGGCATGAGCGCGCTGGCCGACATCGAAACCGCCAAGGTGGAGAACGTCATCGCCGTGCCGATCCAGTCGGTCACGGTCCGCAGCCGCGACGACGACAAGACTATGGAGCAGCTCGAAAAGGATCGCGAGAAGGCCAAGCGCGAAAAGGGCGGCGAGGGTGCGGCGACGGCCGAAAACCTCGAGGAGCAACGCCAGCAGGAGCGCGAGAATCGTGAGTCGCTGCGCCGCGTGGTGTTTGTGGTCGAAGACGGCAAGGCCAAGCTGGTCGATGTAGAGACCGGCATCGCCGACACGTCCTACATGCAAATCACCTCCGGCCTGGAGGAAGGCCAGGTCGTGGTCTCCGGCAGCTACGCCACCATCACCCGCACTTTGAAGGATGACATGGCCGTCAGCGTGCAAAAGCGCGGTGGCAGCAAAGCCAAGACGACGCCGGAAGACACCGAGGAATAAGAACCGCCAGCGCGAACGGTTGCCGCGGTGCGAGGGTTCCCTCCCCGCCCGCCGCGCCGCCCGCCCGAATCCCTGCCACGCCAAATCATGAGCGACACCACTTCCACTCCCAGCCCGCTTCCCGCGACGGGTCGCAGCATCCGGCCGCACGGCGAGCTGGTCATCGACATCGAGGGCGTCACCAAGCTCTACCGCATGGGCAGCGAGGTGGTGCACGCGCTGCGCGGCGTCTCCCTGCAGATTCATCGCAACGAATACCTCGCGGTGATGGGCCCGTCGGGCTCCGGCAAATCGACCCTCATGAACATGCTGGGCTGCCTCGATACGCCGACTGCCGGTTATTACGCCTTTGCCGGCGAGGACGTCGCAGCCATGAGCGACGACGAGCTGGCCGACATCCGTAATCGCGAGATCGGCTTCGTGTTCCAGAGCTTCAACCTGCTGCCGCGGTCCGATTCGCTGCACAACGTGGAGCTGCCGCTGATCTACGCCGGAGTGAGTTCTACCGAACGTCGCGAGCGCGCGATGGAAGCGTTGGAGAACGTCGGTCTCGGCGACCGCGTGCATCACAAGCCCAACGAGCTTTCCGGCGGTCAGCGTCAGCGCGTGGCCATTGCCCGCGCCCTGGTGAACCGCCCGTCGATCATCCTGGCCGACGAGCCGACCGGCGCCTTGGACTCTAAGACCGGCGTCGAGATCATGGAGCTATTCGAGCAGCTCTACGCCAAGGGCAACACCATCATCATGGTCACCCACGAAGAGGACGTCGCCCAACACGCCCGCCGCATCGTCCGCCTCCGCGACGGCCTCATCGAAGCCGACCAAGCCAACGGCTGAGCCGTTGGATTTTGGATTTTCGAATCTGGATTTTCGATTTTTCACGATGAACGAAACCGAGCTCAAAAAACGCACGAAGGACTTCGCCCTCCGAGGCCTGAAGTTGATCGATTCGCTGCCGGACACGCGCTCGGGTCGCATTCTCGCCGGGCAACTCGGCCGTTCGTGCACGTCCGTGGGGGCCAATTACCGCGCGGCCTGTCGTTCGCGTTCCAAAGCGGAAATGATTTCCAAACTGTCGGTCGTGGAGGAAGAGGCCGATGAGTCCGAATTCTGGATGGAGCTCATCGAAGCGTATGGCCTGCGCAGCGCCCGACAGGTGTCCGCGCTCAAGAAGGAAGCGCATGAGCTAACCGCCATCATGGTCGCATCGCGCCGCACTCTGCAGAAGCGCGCGGCGGAATCCAAAATCGAGAATCCAAAATCCAAAATCCGGTGAAGCGTTTTTTCTATGAGTTTTCCGAGTCGGTGAAGATCGCGTTGGCGCAGATTCGCGCCAACAAGATGCGGTCGGCGCTCACGGCGTTGGGGGTGGTCATCGGCATCGTCGCGGTGACGATGATGGTCACCGCCATTCTCGGCATCAATCGGGTGGTCGACAAAAGCTTCTCCGGCTTCGGCGACGACGTGCTCTACGTGACCAAGTGGCCGTGGGCGGGCACCAACGAGTGGTGGGTGTATCGCAACCGCCCCGACATTCGCACCAGCTACTCCGAGCGCATTAACGAATGGATCGATGAGAACCCAGGCAGCGCGCTCATTCGCGCGGTGCCGGCCGACAATCGCACCGTCAATGTCGCGCACGGTGACCTGCGTGTATCCAATATCTTCTTACTCGGCACCTCGCACGAGTTGGCCACCATCAGCAAAACCGAGATGATGGAAGGCCGGTTCTTCAACGAGTTTGAGAATCAGCAGGGCACCAAGGTGGCGATCATCGGCTTCGATGTGGCCGATGCTCTCTTCCCGAACCGCTCCCCGGTCGGAGAAACCGTGCTGGTGCGAGGCGCGCCCTTCACGGTGATCGGCGTGAGTGAACGGCAGGGCAGTTTCCTGGGCATGTTCAGTTTGGATTCATCGATCGTGATCCCGATCAAAGCCTACCGTTACAACATCCACGGCCGCGATGAGGGCGACGTCCGGGTGCAGTTTGACACCAGTCGCGGAGATCAGGCGCGCGATGAGTTGCGCGGGCTGATGCGGCGCATCCGGCAGCTCGGTCCGGAGGATAAGGACGACTTTGAAATCAACGAGTCGGGCGTCATTCGCGACATCATTGATCCGATCCAGCAGGGCATCGCGATTGCGGGTCTGGTGATCACCGGACTGGCGCTCTTTGTCGGCGCGATCGGCATCATGAACATCACCTACGTGAGCGTGAAGGAACGCACCCGTGAGATCGGCACGCGCAAAGCGCTGGGCGCGCGGCGACGTTCGATCCTTACGCAGTTCCTCGTCGAGGCCGTGAGCATCTGCGTGCTCGGCGGCATCATCGGGCTCACCCTTACCTGGGGCTTGGCGGCGGTGGTCACGATGGCCGCCCCCAATTTCCCCATCGTCTTTTCACCCACCGTGATTCTGGTCGCGGTGGCCCTTTCCACCGGAGTGGGCGTGGTCAGCGGTTTTGCCCCCGCTTACACCGCCAGCTCCCTCGACCCGGTCGAGGCCTTGCGTTACGAATAATGATTCTCTGGGAAACACTGATTTTGGCGTTTGCCTCCCTGAAGGCGAACAAGCTGCGTTCGGCGCTCACGATGATCGGTATCGGGGTGGGCATCTTCACCGTGATCCTGGTGATGACCGCCATCTCGGGCGTGAAGTCCAAGATCGAGGACGGCCTCAATGTGTTGGGAGCGAACTCAATTCAGGTTTCGAAGTTCCCGCTGGTGAACTTCAGCAACCCGCGGGAACGCTTCGGCAACCGCCCCGACATTCGCTACCGCCAGGCCCTGCGTTTCAAGGAGCTCATGGCGGACACGGCGCGCGTGAGCCTGATCACGGGCCGCGGTGGTCGCCGGGTGTATTACGAGCAGGAGCACACCAACCCGGACGTGCGTTTCACCGGCACCGATGAGAACTACCTCACCAGCTACGCCTACGAGGTGGCGAAGGGCCGGCCGATCTCGATCGACGACGTGAACTTCGCCCGCTCCGTCTGCCTCATCGGTGAAGATGTGCGCAAGAAGCTCTTCCGCGACGAGGAGGCCCTCGGCAAAACGATCCGGATCGATGGGGCTTCGCTCACGGTCGTGGGCATTCTGGCGGAGAAGGGTTCATCGTTTGGCCAGAGTCAGGACAACCTCGTGGTCACGCCCATTTCGCGTTGGTTCAACGCCTACGGCCGCTCCGGCCGCTCGATCAGCATCAACGTGCAGGCGCCGGATACGGCCGACCTGAACGAAGTGCACGAGCACGCCATCGGCCAGATGCGCCTGGTGCGCGGGCTGTTGCCGGAAGACGGTAACGACTTCGACACGACCACGAACGATTCGCTGATCAAGACCTTCGACGAAGCGCTGAACGGCGTGGCGGTGGGCGCGTTTGTCATCAGCTCGATCGCGCTGCTCGCGGCAGGCGTGGGCGTAATGAATATCATGTTGGTGAGTGTGACCGAACGCACCCGCGAGATCGGCATCCGCAAAAGTCTCGGCGCGCGCAAAAAGACGATCCTGGCGCAGTTCCTGATCGAAGCCGTAGCGCTGTCGATCGTCGGTGGCATTGCCGGCATCGCGTTCGGCATCGTGGGCGGCAACCTGGCCGGTATGCTCCTGAGTGCGGCCGTGGTGTTCCCGGTCGGCTGGGCTACCGCGGGCCTGATCGTATGCAGCGGCATCGGCGTCGGCTTCGGCCTCTATCCCGCGTGGAAAGCCGCGTCCCTCGATCCCATCGAAGCCCTGCGCTTCGAATGATCGGATAGAGGGATTTTCGATTTTGGATTCTTGATTTTTGATTGGCGAAGCATTCGCCGATCATCCGCTAGCGCGACCAAGGTCGCGGCCTACACGGTAGGTGCGAACCCGCACTGTAGGCTGCAAGCTTGCTTGCGCTGCGTTGCCCCTCCGCCACCGCAACGGCCCAATCCAAAATCGAGAATCAAAAATCCAAAATCCCGAAATCCGCTCAGTTGCCGCGGCGGATGTCGGAGCCCTGGAAGTCGATCGTGATGCGGAAGACCTTTTTGATGCGGCAGGTGATGTCGCCGGTCTGCAGGTCGAATTTTTCCGGGATCTCGATGCGGTGCAGGTCGACCACGGCGTGGTAGCCGCGCTCGGAAAAGACATCGATGAGGATGGCCAGTGCGAGGTTGTCGTGCAGCAGGCCGTCTTCGGCGTTGATGTGCGCGTTGCCCGAGATGGCGTGCCGGCGCACGATCGGCATGATCTTGCGCTCCACGAAGGACACGACCTTTGCAAGCAGCTCGGGGTGGTTGAACTGGTAACCGTCGAGGCGCTTCACCAACTCCTGGCGGGCGTGCACACTCAGCTCACTGGCGACCGGGATGTGGCGCAGGGTGTCGTGCGTCGCGGGGTCGAGCTCGAGCAAGCTCTGATACTTGAGCTCCTTGACGATGTTTTCCTCCACCTCGTCGATGGCGCCCTGGGCGTTGACGAAGTGGTAGTGGAAGATGGATTTGAGCGACTGAAGCGCATCCCAGGTCTTTTCTTTGAAGACGCGGTAACGGCGCTGGGCGAGGTCGGCATCGTAGTCGGTGGGGCGCTCCTCCCAGAGTTCACCATCGCCGGTGCGGCGCACCTCGTCGTTGTGTTCCTTGGTGAGGCGGCCGCGTTTGAGCTGACGTTCGACCGAGACCTTTTCCTCCACGAAGAGCACCATGATGTGCACGGTGGGCTGGCGGAAATGGATGCCGAGCGGCGTGCCGTAAAACTCGCGGCGCAGTCCCTGCATTTTGGATACAAGCAGCTTGAGCGACTCCACCTGCACCTGCGTGCGCGGGAAGCCGTCGAGGATGCAGCCGTCGCGATACTCTGGCTTGAGCAGTTCGCGCAGCAGGATGCCGATCACCTCGCGGTCGCCGACCATCATGCCGGCGTCCTTGATGCGGCGGGCCTCAGGGCTGTCGAGCAAGGCGCTCACGACGATGGGTGGGCAGGTGAGGCCGCGGGCCTTGAGAATGAAACCGGTGTTGGTGCCCTTACCGGCACCGGGCGCACCACCGAGGAGGATGATTTCCTTGGGGAAACGCAGGTGCTCACGACCAAACTCAGCCTCCAAGTCGGTCCAGACATCGTTAAAAATCAGCGTGGTGTCTTTGATCTCAAGGTCGGCGGGTTTGGCACCTTGAGCGTGGGGTTTGGAGGCCGCGGCGGCGGCGGAGTGCTTATCGGATTCAGGCATGGCAGCACGCGAAGCGCAGCGTGCCGGGAGGGTTTTGTCGAGTCAGCGACGCTTTGTTTGTTCAATCTATTGAAAGCGAGCTGCGGCACGGGGGCCCGAGTGGAAATCGGTCACGAAATTATAACCAGATGGTCGGGTGAAATCGGGAACCCATCCGGGCAAGGGGGGTCAATGGGGATGCCGAATGGCCCCGGGGATGCGTCCCCGGGAGTTAGTTGAAGCTGGACCTGACGGGGTCGCCCTTGCGGTGGCCCCGTCTTGGTGTTTCTGGGCGGCGCGGTTGGCGCGCGGGGACTGTCATATGGTCGGCTGAAGCCAACCCTACGAGCGCTTCTTCAAAATCGTGCGCGGACCGGTTTCCATTTGGCCGCGGGTGACGCCGAGTTGGTTGAGGAGTTTGAGTTCCTGCCAAAGGGCGGAGCCGGTGAGTTCGCCGCGCAGGAGGCGTTGGTAGGCGGCGATGGTGCGCGGGATCTCGTCCGGCGATTCGTGCACAAACTCGACCCGGAAATAGCGGGCGCCGAGCGCGACGAGGCGGTCGACGTATTCGGCCCCGGTCTGGGCTCGGTTGTTGTAAACCGTGTTGCGGCAACCGGCGTCGGCTTTGAGCGGGAGTTGGGCGCCGACGCGGTCGCGGAGGGCGACGCGATGCTTTTCGCACGGTCGGCCGCAATCGTGGTAGTCCTTGCCGCTGCTGAGGAAGGCGCAGAACACACAGTGCTCCATGTGAAACATGGGCATGTGTTGGTGGATGGTGATGTCGAACCAGTCGCCCGGGGCATTTTGCAACAGGGCTTCAAGTTGCCCGATGTTCAGGTCGTAACTGGCGGTCACCCGTTCGAGGCCGTAGCGCTCGCGGAAAAATTCGGCCGTCAGCGGATTGGCGACATTGAGCGAAAAATCACCGCGCACGCGGTCGTCGGCGAAGAAGCGCAGGTGCTCGTGGTGGCGGGCGAGAAAACCGTCGGCTTCGCAGGAACGCACCTGTTTGAGGATCCATTCTTCGCCCGGTTTAAAGACGCGGGGTGGGGCGACCCAAATCGACGGCTTTGCCGTCGATAAGTTCGAAGTAGGATGTTCGAAGTCAGAAGTAGTTTGTTGGTGAGACCGGAAGCGGGTGACGGCTTCGCGGTAGTGTTTGGGGTTTTCGAACTCGCAGTAGAAGGTGCTGATGCCGGGGCAGGTGAGGGCGGCTTCGAACTGGGCGAGGTCGCGGGTGACGACGATGAGCTCGGGCGCGGTCTCGGTCGGGACGGCGGTCGCGTTGGCCGCTACGCGGGTCGTGGTCGGATCGGGGGCGGTGAGCGCCCAGCGCAGGGGCGCCTGCCGGAGCGCGGTGAGCTGCGCGACGGCGTCGCGGCGAAGTTGGTTGAGCTCGCTCAGCGGGACGATGACTTCGCCCTCGAGGTGATTGGCAAGCTCGCCGAGTTGGAAGGGCGTGCCGCCGAGGCGTCCGAGTTGCTGGCGCAGGCGTTCGGTATCGAGCGGGCGTTGCTCGGCCACGGCGAGCGGGGCGGAGGAGGCGACTTTTACCTGATGGCCTTCGCCGTCGTCGAGGATGAGGGTGAGCGGCGCGCCGGCGTGGCCGTGGACTTCGGCGCGGATGGGGCGGGTGAAGCGCACCTTGTCGCCGGCAAAAGTGGCGCGCAGTTCGCGCCCCAGCGCCGGGTCGCTGGTTTTCCAGAGGCGGTCGCCCACGTGGACGCGGCCGAAGTTGACGGCACCGCGGCCGAACGTGAGCACACTCTCGCCGGACTTGGCCGTATCGATGGTGTAAATACGGCCGCCCTCTTCACCCTCGGCGTGGCGGCCGGCGTCGAAGGCCACGCCGTCACCGGCTTTGAGCGGAGACTCGAGGCGGGCGAAAACGCGGTCGCCCTGCACGCGCGTGACGCGGCCCAGGAAACGACCGCGTTTGGTGCCGAAGCGACCGTGGGCGAGTTCCTGATTGTGGATGCCGTTGAACCAGCCGGTGTAGAGGCCGCGGGAGAAACTCATCTCGAGTTCGTAGCGGGCGGCTTCGCGGTCGAAGGCGGGCGGCGCAGCTTCAAGGATCTGATCGAGGGCGCGGCGGTAGGTCCGGGTGATGGACGCGACGTATTCGGGGCTCTTCAGGCGGCCTTCAATTTTGAGCGAGGCAACGCCGGCGCGCACGAGTTCGGGCAGCACGTCGAGGCCGGCGAGATCCTGCGGGCTGAGCAGGTAGGCGCGGTCACCGAGGTCGACCTTTTGGCCATCGGAAATGAGCTCGTAGGGCAGGCGGCAGGCTTGGGCGCACTCGCCGCGATTGGCGGAACGGCCCCCGAGGGATTCGCTGGTGAGGCACTGGCCGGAGTAGGCGACACACAGCGCGCCGTGCACAAAGACCTCAAGCGGCAGCGGTCGACCGCTGGCAGCCTGTGCTTCCTGGATGGCGTTGATTTCCTTAATGGAATTTTCGCGGGCGAGCACGACAAGATGGGCGTCGAGGTCGCGGGCAAAATCGGTGCCGGCGCCGCTGGAGATGGTCATCTGCGTGGAGCAGTGAATCGGGAAGTCGGGCGACAGGCGGCGGATGAGGCGGCAGATGCCGATGTCCTGGACGATGGCGGCGTCGACGCCGGCGGCGATGATGGCGCGCAGGTAGTCGGCGGCGGCGTCGAGTTCGTCGGCGAAGACGAGCGTGTTGAACGTCACGTAACCCCGCACGCCGCGCTCGTGCAGAAAGGCCATGAGGGCGGGCAGGTCGGCGAGGGTGAAATTGTGAGCGCGCATGCGCGCGTTGAAACGTTCGAGGCCGAAGTAGATGGCATCGGCGCCGTTCTCGACGGCGGCTCGCGCGCATTCCCAGTCACCCGCGGGAGCAAGCAGCTCAGGACGGTGGGTAGCGGTAGGCGCGGGCGTGTTGGGCGATGGCGGCACGGTGACCCGTTGTGACGTTTGGCGGTCGGGGTTCAAGCCGTAGTGCCGGCTTTAGCCGGCATTGCTGCGGTGGAGGGGGACGGCGAATAAAGCGAAAGAATCGTTACCGGTGGCGGCCGTGGCGGACGATGTCCCAGATGAGGTAGAAACCGACCATGGCGGAAAGCAGGTAACCGACGAGGCCGAGGGCGGGGTAACCGAAGAGCAGGGGGCGGATGCCGGTGGTGACGATCATCGACGAACCGATGATGAGGGAGCCGGTGACGACGCCGAGGGTGATGCGGTTGGAGGCGTGCTCGATGGCATCGTCGAGGTCGTCGAGGCCTTTGTGCTCCAGGTTGACGGTGATGTCGTCCTGCTCAAAGCGGCGCACGAGCCGCTGGGCGGCGGCGGGCAAATCGGTGAGGCTGCCCAGCGCGCCGCGCATAAATTCGCGGGTGCGGCGGGAAAGCGCGCGGGGGCCCGAGCGCTCCTTAAAGAGCTGGCGCAGGACTGGGGCGGCCTGGCGGCGGAGGTCAAACTCGGGGTCGAGCACGCGGCCAACTTCTTCGATGGCGAGCACGGCTTTGGCCATCATGGCGTAGTCCTTGGAGAGGGGCACGCCGTGGTCGCCGAAGACGAAGAGCAGCTTGAGCATGGCGCGACCGATTTCCTGGCGGCCGATGGCGAAGTTGAGTTCTTCTCGCAGCGCGAGGGTGACGTCTTTTTCCATCTCGCGCGGATCCATGCGAGCGCCGGTGGGCGCGAGGTCGGCGGCGATGCGCACGACGCGTTCGGCGTCCCCTTCGACGGCGGCGACCCAGAAATCGGCAAGCGCGTAGCGCAGGCGGCGGGTGAGGTGGCCGGCGAGGCCCCAGTCGAGAAAACAGAGGCGTCCGTCGGGCGCGATAAGCACGTTGCCGGCGTGCGGATCGCCGTGGAAAAAACCGTCGATCAACACCTGATGCACGATGGAGCGGGCACCATGGGCGGCGAGGGCTTTGCCCTGCTCGGGTGGCAGGTCTTCGGCGGAAACCGGCCGGCCGGCGATGCGTTCCATCACCAGCAACTTCGACGTGGTGTAGTCGTCGAAGGTCTTCGGCGCGAAGACCTGATCGCCGGCGGGGTTGATGGTGTTGAAGTAAGTCTGGTTGCGGGCCTCGTAGCGGAAATCGAGTTCGCGCTCGACGCCGTCACGCACGGCTTCGACGACGGAGGGCAGGTCGTAGGGGCGCAGCGAGGCGATGCGCAGGTGCAGCTGGTGGGCAATCCAGGTGGCGAGGTCGAGGTCGGCGCGGATCAGGCGGGCGATGCCGGGGCGCTGCACTTTTACGGCCACCTCGGCGCCGTCTTCGTGGAGTTTGGCAAAGTAGACCTGGGCGAGGGAAGCGGCGGCGACCGGGGTCTCGTTGAACTCGGCAAACACTTCGGTCGGTTCGCCATCCAATTCCTCTGTAATAAGATCGCGGATACGGTCGAAGGGAACCGGGGCGACGGAGTTCTGCAGTTTGCGCAGCTCAAGGATGAGCGGGTGGGGGATGAGGTCGGGCCGCATGCTGAGCAGCTGGCCAAACTTCACCCAGGCCGGGCCGAGTTCCTCGGCGGCGAGGCGGATGCGCTCCCACCAGGAGCGGCGGGGGGCGTCGGGGTTGCGAAAGCGCCGGGCGAGGGGCGCGGGCAGATCGAGCTGGTTGATAAAATCGGCAAAGCCGTGCCGGGCGAAGACCGTGAAGATCTCCTTGGCGCGGACGGCGTTGCCGAGCAGGTCGAACGCCTTCACGTCACGGTTCGCCGCTGCGGGTGGGCGGCTCGGCCAGCTTGGCCTCCAACACCTTCACGCGTTCTTCGAGGGCGGCGATGCGGGCGTTGGCGTCGGCGGACGAGCGGTCGAGCATGCCGGAGATGCGGGTGTTGAGTTCGCCGGCGAGTTCGTCGAATTCCTTGCGGCCTTGTTCGGCGATCTTGTCGGCCATGATGCGGGCGTCTTGGGCATTGACCTTCCCTTGGCGCACGAAGTCATCGAGGGTGCCCTCGATCTTATCTTTGGTGATCACGGCGGCACCCACGCCCGCGAGCAGGGTTTTTTTGAGCAGGTCGATCATAGCGTGATCAACGTAGCCGGGTCGGGCCGTTGCGCAAATGGAATTCAGGGCGCGTCGTCGGGCGTGCGGTAGGTGGTGTTGGCGGCCGGGCCGCCGGAGGGCGGACTGGCGGTGGCGACCTCGCGCTCGTGCGGGTTGCGCGCGGCGTAGGGCGCGATGACGCGGAGGCGCCACGCCATCCAGACGGTGAAGGCAAAGGCGGTGACCGACATGAAACCGGCGCGGTTGAAGCCGATGAGGCGACCGTCGGCATCGGCGGTGACGAGCAGACCGGAGGCCACGTTGGCAAGACCGGCGGCGGCTTGCTGGATGGCGCTGATGACCGACATGAATCCGCCGCGGTAGCGCGCTTCGACGGAGTTGGTGATCATCGCCATGGCCGGGGGAAAGCGGCTGGCCATGCCGACGAAGAAGAAGGCCGAGAGCGGCAGGACCAATGGCAATGGCGTGGGGCCGAGGTGGGTGAGAACGAGAACCGCGAGGCAGGCCGGAAGCGTGACGACCATGAGCACGTGCAGCTTGTCGTAGCGGTCGGACATGCGCCCCAACCACGGCATGGCGAAGAAGCTGGCGGTGCCGCCGACCAGGTAGATGAAGGGCAATTGGCTTTCGCTGATGCCGACGTTTTTGATCAGCGACGGCGCCATGAAGGGCACGATGGCAGCTCCGGCGAACATGAGCAGACCGCCGAGCCAGAAGCCGCGTTGGTGGACCGGGTGCACGAGGATGGCGCGCATCTGGCGCCAGCCGGTGTGGTCGCCGCGCTGACTGGGCACGTGGGGCAGGGTGCGGGCGGCGATGAAGAGCACGATGAGGCTCAGGACGGTGAGCAGATAAAATGGCGCGTGCCATTCCCAGGCGTTGGCGAGGATGATGGAGAGGGGCACGCCGGCGATTGAGGCGAGCGGGAAGGCCGACATCACGGTCGACATGGCGCGGCCACGTCGCTCGGGCGGGATGACGTCGCCCACCATGGCGGTAACGACGGATCCGGCGACGCCGCCAAAAGCACCGGCAGCGAGCCGGGCGAAGAGCAGGGCGAGGTAGGTGGGCGCGATGGCGCAGGCGAAGGTCGCGAGGGTAAAGCCGGAGAACAGCACCAAGAGGGCGTTGCGGCGGTCGAAACGGTCGAGCACGAAACCGCCGGCGAAGCCCGAAATGGCGGCGGCGGTGCCGTAGGCGGCGACCAACCACGAAAACTCGCGTGGGGTGATGGCGAACACGCCCATGATCTTGGCCCCGAGCGGCATCATGATCATAAAATCCAACACGTTGGCGAACTGCACCGCCGCGAGCGTGATGAGGAGCGCCCGTTCCTGGGAGGCGGGCAGCGAAGCGGTGGTGGTGGTCATGAGTGGCGGCGGGCGAAGAAGGTTTCGCGCCAAGTCTCAAAGAACCGCAGGGTGGGGCGAAACGGCGATCTCTGGTGTTGATGGCCAAAATGCCGCAGGGCGGAACGCGTTGCGGGATACGGGATGCGTGATGCGTGATGCGGGATACGGGATGCGCCCTTGCAGTTGTGACCCGTTGCCTCGCGGAAATCTGCGTCTCTCTGCGGTTTTAGGCCTCTTTCCAGCAGAGGGAATGGCCACAAAGAGGCACTAAAAGAGATCGGTTTGGCGGCGGTCGGCGGATCGCGTGCGGCGCTTCAGGCGTCGCCGAAGCCGTGGAAGATTTGGCGGATGAGTTCGAGGAACTGACCCATACCGCGGCTCTGGTAGCGCTGCAGGTGGCGCACGATGCCGATTTCACGGGTGGGCATGCGGTCGGTCAAATGCCGGTAGATGATGGTGTTGTGGTCGGCGGGCGACTGCACGAGGCGAGGTAGGATGGCGATGCCGAGTCCGAGCCCGACGAGGGACTTGAGCGTGCTGACCTGTCCGCAGCGAAAGCCGATTTTGGGTTCAAAGTCGTATTCACCGCAGAACTCGTTGACCTGTTCGGTGAGGGTGGAACTGCGGCCCATCATGATGAAGGTCTCGTCGGCGAGATCGGCCACGGTGAAGGTGCGCTTGGTGGCGAGGCGGTGATTGCGGCCGACCGCGAGCAGGAGCGGTTCGCGGAAGATCGACTCGGTCGAGAGGCGCGAGTCGTTGAGCGGCATGGCGACGAGCGCGAGGTCGATACGGCCGTCTACGAGGCCCTCCACCAAGTCACCGCGGAATCCTTCGTAGGTGTTGATCTGGAGGTTGGGTAACACCTCCCGGGTGCGCATGATGAGCGAAGGCAGGATGTAGGGGGCCACGGTTTGGATGGCGCCAAGGGTGATCTGGCGACCGAGTTGCGGATCATCGCGGATTTCGGAGGTGGCGTTCTCCACTTCCACGAGGATGCGGCGAGCACGCTCAATGAACACGGCACCCGCATCGGTGGGCACCGCGCGGCGGCCGAGGCGGTGAAAGAGTTTGTGGCCCAGTTCCTTTTCTAGCTTGGCAACCTGCTGACTTAGAGAGGGTTGACTTACAAATGAGACTTCTGAAGCACGGGTGAAATTGCCGGTGTTGGCGATGGCGACGACGTAGCGGAGCTGGTGAAGTTCCATAGGAGAGACCTATGGAAACAATAGATATCAAATATTTCAACTATCGAAGCTTGTGGCGTATTATCCCTGCGTCGACCGGATGAACGGCCGACAGACGAAGAAGAAAGAAGAACGAAAATGAATAACCAAAACATCATCTACGCCCTCATTGGTGCCTCGACGGTCGCCCTCGCGTGGATCGCCACGGCTGCTGTGAGCGCCATCACCGTCAACGCTGCCTTTGCCGCTTACGTCATCGCCGCGGTCCTCCTGCTCATCTGGCAGGATTATCGCAATTCCGCTAAAGCGCTGAAGTAAAGCGACCGAATAGCAAATCTATCGCAGTAGTATTTGTGTTGTCAGATTAGTTATACGCGGCCCCGGGAAACCGGGGCCGTTTTAATTTGCGGGATGCGGGATGCGGGATGCGGGATGCGGGATACCGGATGGGGGATCTGTGATTTATACCCGGCGTCCTTCCGGCCGTTGATACCCGGCGTCCTTCCGGCCTTTGCCGCTCGGCTTCGCGATTTTTCCTAAGAGCCTCGTTGCCTCTCGGAACTCTGCGCCCGTCGGCGTGATCTGCGGTTTTCATCCCCTTCCCAGCAGATGAATTGGCCACAAAGAGGCACAAAAAGTCACGAAAAGGAGGGGCGGAGACTCCCGCGTTCGCTGGTTCTGTGCCCCTCTGTGCCATCTGTGGTTAAAAATCTCGGTTGGCGGAGCCGTCGCCGCTCGGACCTTCGCGGTATCCGTGGTGGCATCCTCCGACTGGCAGAGTTTTTTGCGGTGGTTTAGACAAATGTCGTCGGACGCGGCGCGTTGGGGGTAGTTTTGCCTTCAACTCGACTGAATCGACCGATGCCCGAATCTACCCCCACCTCTGCCGACTGGCGCGCTTGGTTCGCGACCTACGGTGCCCGGCTGTTGCTGGTGGCGCGGCAGTGGACACGATCGGCGACCGACGCCGAGGACGTCGTGCAGGAGGCCTTTGTGCGCTACTGGCGCCAACAACGGGAGCTGCCGGGTGATCCCTTGCCCTTGCTGATCACTTCCGTGCGACGAGCAGCGCTCGATCTTATCCGTCGCTCAGCGCGCCGCGAACGCCGCGAGCAGGTGCACGTCGATCTGCACGCCGAATCCTGGTTTGAGCCCAACCCCGAGGGCGACGAGCGTGCCAACCTATTGGAAGAGGCAGTGGTGCAGTTGCCCTCCGAACAACGCGAGGTGCTGGTCCTGAAAATTTGGGGTGGGCTCACCTTTGCCGAGATCGCCGAGCAACTCGATCTCTCCCCCAACACCGCCGCTTCCCGCTATCGCTACGCGCTGGGCGGACTGCGGTCCCGACTTTCAACCCTGGAGGAAAATCATGGATAACGAATTTGCCGATCTCGAGGCGGAGCTCCTCCGCCTGCAACCGCGGCAACCCGGCGCGCGCCTCGAATCGCGGCTGGCCGCCGAGCTCGAACTCACCGCCGCCCTGCGTCCTGCCAGCAGCCGCGCGCGAGGCGTGATGGAAGATCGCCGCGCCACCGCGCCTGCCCCACGCTACCGCACCGCGACGGCGTGGACCTCTTGGAAATGGTCCAACTGGGCCGTGGCCGCCGCGCTGGTCGCGGTAATGCTCACCCTGCAACGGGTGGAATCCCGGCGTAGTGGCGTAGAGGATACGGCGATCGCCGCGACGACCAGCGCCACCGCCTCGGTCAACCCAACGACGCCGGCGGATGCCGCCGCGGCCGGTTTGCGGCCGGTGAAGGCCGGCCGCGTGCTGCTGGGCAGCCGCGTGGATGGCGTGGTCGAGCTGGCCGATGGGTCGGCCGTCGAGCGCGTGCGTGATTATTTTGTGGATACAATTGAATGGCGCGATCCCGCCGGCAACTCGCAGCTGCGTTGGGAAGTGCCGCGCGAGGCAGTGCGTTACGTGGGCTTGGCGGCCTACTGAGCAACGCGTCCTCCGATCCGGCCAAAACGATAACCTGCAACGAAAACTTACGATGAAAACAGCCCTGAAATCCCGATGCTTCCTCGCCACCCTGATCACCGCGCTCGGCGCGGGATCGAGTCTCGCGGCGGCCCAAGAAGAACAACGCGAAGTCCGCGTGTTGGTCAGCAGCGACCATGACGTGAAGCCAGGCGAGGAACGGCACGTCGTGGTGAACTACACCACCGGCTTCGGTGACGACGAGGAGGCAGTGGAGCCCGCGGCCTTTCTCGGGGTCGAAACCGCGCGCGCCTCGACGACCTTGCGCCAGCAACTCGGCTTGCCGCGTGGCATTGGGCTGGTGGTGCAGCGGGTGGTGAAAGAGAGCGCAGCCATGGGCGCGCTGCAGAAGCACGACATTCTGACCAAATTGGATGACCAGTTGCTGGTGAGCGCCGACCAACTCGGCGTGCTCGTCGGGTCCAAAGCACCGGGGACGGAGGTCACGCTTACCTTCATTCGTGGAGGCCAGGAGCAGACGGCGACCGTCACCTTGGGCGAGCGCAAGGGAAAGGCCCGGGCACGGTTCTTCGAGTTTAAGGGCGGTGACGTCGATTTTGACGAGCTGCACAACGGCAATATCGAGCTCCATGAGCGCATGGAGGACCTGCACGGCAACATATCCAAAGAGGACGTCGAGCTCCTCATCCAACAGGTGCAGAAGTCCGCTAGTGGTGCCGGGTCCGAGGCCAGAACCTTCTCCTGGGTGAGCAAGGGCGATGGTCCGGTGGTGCGCATGCTCAATGTGAATCGCGGCAATGTGGTCTTCAGCGACGATGATGGTGTCGTGGAGCTCAAATCCGATGAAGTGGGCAAACTGCTCGTGGTGAAGGATGCCGCGGGTGAGCTGCTCTTTGAGGGGCCGGTGAACTCGGCCGAGGACCGGGAGGCTTTGAGTGACGCCGTGAAGCAGCGCTTGGAGAAGGTGGAGAGCATTCAGACCTTGGAAGCGGTGCCGGACGGCAACTTGGAAACCGAGGAGCTGCGCATCTTTCACACCGGGGATTCGTCGGCGGCGGTCGAGTCGGGGCCGCGGGTGGAGTTTTTCGCCGCGCGTGATGCCGCAACGGCCACGCGGTGATGTGTTGTAGTGAATGATCCGATACGAGGCGGCGGGAACGTCGCCGGCGCAGAAAAAACGCGGAGCCGGGTGGCTCCGCGTTTTTGGATGAGAGGGAAAGGCCGGGGCGAATGGCTCAGGAACCGAGCGGGGGCGGAGCGCCCATTCCGTCGTCGGCGAAGTCTTCGGTCGCCTCGCGGCGAATAAAGGCGGCGATGATGAGCGAAATAACGAAGCTGAAGAGGAAGGCGCCGATGAGGCCGAAGACGAATTGCAGAGCCGGGTTGGTCATCATGCGAATCATGCCTTCGGCGGCTTCCATTTGATCTGCGCCGGCGCCTTGCGCCTCCATGGCTGCCATCTGCGACTCGACGACGATCTCCTGCATGTTGGGGTTGATCACGGTCATGTAGAGCACGTTGAACACGTTGCCAAATAGAGCGCCCCAGAGGGAGGTGAGCGTGCCGGCTCCGAGGGCGCGGCCGTAACCGAAGGCCTCGTCGGCGGGCGTTTCCGCACGGCGGGCACGGATGGCCAGGATCAGGCCTACGATGGTGATGATGCCACCGCCGACACCGCCGATGATTTGGGAAGTGGTGAGCTTGTCCACGGAGTCGTGGTAACCCCCGAAGAAAAGGCCGAGATTGAGGACTGCGCCTGCGATGGCCATGCCGAGGCCGTAGAGGAAGGTGGTTTTCATGACGGAACCGACCGTGAGCGCGGACGGCGGGTTTGCCAACCGGGCAATGGACAGACGGTTGCTGGGCGGGGATGAGCGGTGCGCGGCGGATTTTGGGCCGGGTGGGCCTCAGTCGGTGCTCATGGTGTGGTAGAAGAGACGACGCAGGCGGCGCGTGGAGACGCGTTGGCGCAACCGGCCACGCCACAGGCCGTGGTTACGGGTATCGTAGCGGAACTCCTGAAGCTCGGATTCGAAATCCCGGCTGGCGGCCTGCTGCCCGCAATAGGTGGCCAGTTCGAGATCCGCTTCGAAATAGTCCGGTTTCAGACGCACTGCGAACCAACCAAACCACCGGCTCGGCCAGTGGAGGGAGCGGCGGACAATCGCGGCCGGGAAGCGCGATGGGTCGATGTGATTCTGCGCGCAGAAGCGCTGAGCGAAGTTGGAAAACGAAGTGGCCATGAGGGAGCAGCAGCCTTGAGCAGGCTGACGCTTCTCTGCTCGCCCACGGGGGCGCGGTCAGGCGAGGTTCGGTTGACGAACGGGGCGAAAAATTGACGAACGGTGGTGGGGAGGTGCGGGAGAATTGCGCCAACCCTCAGGGCGTCGGTAGGGCAAAGGTCGGGATCGGTGCGGTGTAGACCGACGCGGGCAATTCGTCGAACACGCCAATTTCGGTGTGGCTGCGTTCGCCGTGACCGGGGGCGAGGAGGATGTCGCCGAAGCGTTGCCAATCGGTCCACGGGCCGAGCGAGCGAGGCTCATCCTTGGCGGCATCAAACCAAATCGTCCACTCGCTCACGAGGTGCGTCTGTTGATCGACGAAGACGTGGTATTTGTTGTCGGGCGTGCGACCGACGTTGGCAAAGGTAAGTTGCAGCACATCGCAGGGAGCCCCGGCGGAGTTAGGCTGCTCGCCCACGTAGGTGAGCGTGACGCCGGAGTCCTTGAGCTTGTAAGGCATGACCAGCCAGTAGCTGTCGTTGATCCAGGCGCTCTTGGTTTTCTGGAGCACCTCCTGCAGCTCGGCCGCGTCGGTGATCTCGGTGCCGGCGCGCCAGGCGCGACCCTGTTCGCTGTCGAGGTTCATGAGCACGGTGAGGTCACCGTTCTCGAAACGGTGGTTGTTGGTAAACTTGTCCCAGACGTGGCGGCGTCCGCCGAAGAAACGCCACGTGAGATGGCGCGTCATGTCCCAGGCTTCGCGGCCGCCCATGGCCTCCATGGTGGCGTCGGCGATGGCGATGGCCTGAGCGTCGGAGCCGGCGAGGTTGAAACCGGCGGCGGGCGGATTGGAAGCGGTGGGCGATTGCGGGGCGCAGGCGGTGAGGGCGAGGAGCAGGGGGAGAACGAGGAGGCCGGCAGAGGAGCGCATGGGAAAGACGGTTAGGCGAGCGGGGTGGCTTGTCGAATGGTGGACGCGGAATGCGGGGTGAAAATTCAAGAATATAAGATTGACCCCTTAGATGCGGTTGCGGATCTCGGCCCATTGGCGGCGGCTGGCGGGGATGGGGGCGCGCAGGCCGGTGATGGTGAGTTCCGGGAGGGTGACGAGGCCGTGGCGCACGGCGGTGACGTGTGCGAGGTTCACGAGGGTGCCGCGGCGGATGAGGGCAAACTGGGGCTCGGGGAGTTCGTCGATCCAGGCTTTGAGCGGCTTCAAGACGAGAATGTCCCGGCCGCTGGTGAGGTGCACACAGGAGTAGTTTTGCTGGGACTCGATCGCTGCGATGTCTTCGAGGGGCACAAACTCGGCGCCTTCGTTGCCGCGCACGAGCACGCTGTCGGTCGCCGCGAAGGGCGGGCGGGTGTCGTGGGTGCGCACTGGACCCGGCAGCTGAGCTTGTTGGTGGGCGCGCTGGAGTGACTGTGCGAGGCGGTCGGCGGTGACGGGTTTGAGCAGGTAGTCGACCGC
The DNA here is from genome assembly GCF_019679435.2 of Actomonas aquatica. NCBI lineage: Bacteria > Pseudomonadati > Verrucomicrobiota > Opitutia > Opitutales > Opitutaceae > Actomonas > Actomonas aquatica. The sequence goes on along the minus strand of NZ_CP139781.1, from coordinate 2,696,085 downwards.
GTTGACTTCAAATGCGCGCAGGGCGTGCTGCTCGTGCGCGGTGATGAAGATGATGTGGGCGTCCGGATGCACGTCGGGCACGAGGTCGAAACCGCTGCCACCGATGAGTTGGATGTCGAGGAGCACAAGATCGTAGTCGGCGGCTTTGCGCAGTCGCCGACGGGCCGCCGTCACGCTGCCGGCTTCACCGACGATCGCGATCTCAGGATGGTCGGCGAGCAGGCGTTGGATTTCTTCGCGAGCCGGCGGTTCGTCGTCGATGAGCAGGATGCGGAGCATGGCAGGAAGGCGGGGGAAAACGCTGAAAGGCTGAAAAGCTGTAAAAGGAGGTGACTTGGATGGATGTGGGTCGGGCTTTAGGCCCGACGGTTCGGGGCTCAGAGCTTGGTTTGGGGGGAGCCGGTGACGGTGAGGGTGGCGGTGACGCCGGTGGGGGAGGGGCCGACGGTGAAGGTGTGGCGATCGGGGTAATAACGAGCGAGGCGTTCGCGCACGTTGGTCACGCCGGTGCGGGTGGAGGTCTGGCGGCGGGCGGTGCCGGGCTCGATCCAGGAGCCGGAGTTGCTCACGGTGATGACGAGCATGTCGTCGTCGGGCGCCTGTATTGAAACTTCAATGACGATGTGTTCTTCGCTGGTTTGCGCGCCGTATTTGAGGGCGTTCTCCACCAGCGGCAGAAGCAGGAAGGTGGGGATGCGGCGGGCGCGGGCGGCGGGATCGAAGTCGAGGGTGACGGTGAGGTTTTCGCGCCAGCGGGATTGTTCGATTTGGAGGAAGGCTTCGAGCAGGTCGCATTCGTCCCCGACGGTTTCGATGCCGTCGTCGCGGTGTTCGAGGGTGCGGCGACAGAAGGCGGTGAGGCGGTCGATGAGGCGTTCGGCTTCGCTTTGGTTGGAGAAGACGCGGGCGCGCAGGCTGTTGAGCGCGTTGAAGAGGAAGTGCGGATTGAGCTGGTAGCGCAGGGCGATGAGTTGGGCGTTTTCGGCGCGGAGTTCGGCGGTGTCGCGGGCGAGCACGGCGTTGGCGGCGGCGCGGCGTTTGTAGGCGTAAGCGAGGCCGAGCAGGGCGGCGACGAGGGTGACGACGGTGGTGATGCCGAGGGTTTGGCGTTGGCGTAGCTGGGTGCGTTCGAGTTCGGCTTCGCGGAGCGCCGCGCGCACGGCGGCGAGGTCGGCGGCGTCGTCGCTTTGCTGGTGGGAGACCATGGGGGCCATACGCACGTTGGGCACACGTTGGCTGATGACGCCGGCTTTGCGCAGCTCGAGGGCGGCTTCGTAGTGGTGGCGGGCGGCGGGCAGGTTTTGTTGGTCGAGTTGCAGCCGGGCGACGGCTTCGTGCAGGTCGGCGGCGTGGGAGTCGTTGGTATCGGTGAGGGCTTGTTCCAGAGCCATGATCGCTTCCTCGGCTTGGCCGAGTCGGCTCATGGTGCGGCCGTGGGTTTCCCAGACCCAGGATGAGCGATCGCGGTCGGGGGCGAGTTGATCGGCAGTGGCGAAGTGGGACTGGGCGGCGGGCAGATCGCCTTCGAGGTAGGAGAGCCGGCCGAGCTGGTCGTGGGCGAGCGCGAGGGTGGGAATATCGGCGGCGGCGCGGGCGCGATCGGCGACGGTTTGCCAGCGTTGAGTGTTGGCGTGGGAGCCGCCGTTGGTGTTGAGCAGACGGGCGCGGGAGAGGGCGATGGCGACGCCGTTGTTATCCGGGAGTTCATCGAGGAACGCCAGCAACGCGATGGCGGTGGCGGTATCGCCGTTTTCGAAGAGCAGGCGGGCGAGGAGGCAACCGAGGTCGATCTGGGGGGCGGGACGGTTGAGTTGGCGGGCGATGTCGAAACCGCGTTGGGCAGAGTCGATGGCGCTGGCGCGGTCGCGGGCGGTATCGAAGCAGTGGGCACGGCGCGTGTAGATCTCGAGCAACTGATCGGCGTCGCGGAGCGGGCGAGCGAGTTCCAGCGCGTGACTGAGGTGGGCGGCGGCGTCGAGGGGGCGGTCGGCGGCGATAAGGTGATCGGCCAGATCGAGGTCGACGGCGATGCGGGCATCGATGGCGGTGGTGCCGTCGCGAGCCATGCGCAGTTGGGTGACCTGCTCGATGGCGGGGGCGATGACGATGTCGGGATCGAGCAGGCGGGCGAAGGCGGTTTCGTAGTCGCTGGTCGAGGGGGAGGGAGGGACCTGCGGAAGCAGTGCCGCCGGCGAGAGCAGCAAGGTAAGGGCAAGCAGGATCCGGCGGGGCATCGGCGGGAGTCCATGTGACCCGACACAAGGGGTAAAGCAAAAGCCCCCGGTGCGGAGGGCGCGCCGGGGGCTTCGATCGTGGCCGAAACGCGAGCAAACCGCCGCTCGCGTTCCGCGCTCCAACACAGGAGACGGTTTACTCCGGGATCTCGTAGATCTCGATGAGGGCGTTGCCGGTCTGGCCGCTGGTGGCGGCGCTGAGCTCGACGGTGTAGGAACCCGGGCTGAGGGTGACGATGAGGGCGGCGTCGGCCGAACCGGCGGCGAGGGCAAAGGCGCCGACGGTGTCGTTGGCGGTGGTGAGCTCGGCGGCAGTGGCGGTGCGTTGGCCGTCGAAGACGGCGGAGGCGGTTTCCCAATCGTCGTTGCCGGCGACGAGTTGGTCGTCGGCGTTGAAGACTTTGAGCTGCGGGTTGGTGAGGGTGCCGGTGACGCCGAGCTCGGCGAGGGCCGGGCCGGTGCCGCGCACGAGCACGCGCTTGGGGCTGTTGCCGGTGACAACAAAACCGCCGATGAGCACACCTTCGCCGGCGGTCACGTCGCCGCGGGAGGAGATGTTGACGAGGCGTTGGTATTCAGAATTTGGATTCTCGGAGGCGTCGTAGATCTCGGCGATGGCCACGCCGGCGGCACCGTTGTTGGTGACGTGCATGGTGTAGGGGCCGGGGGCGAGGTCGGCGAGGTAGGCGGCGTCGAGGCTGTCGGTCGGCAGGGTGAAGGCACCGGTGAGGGTGGTGGCGGTGCTAACGGCGGCGTCGCCGCCCCAGTTGTCGACGCTGGCGACTTCGGTGCCGGTCGCGTCGTAGACGGTGACCTGCGGGTCGGCCATGGCGGTGGTGACGCCGAAGTCGGCGAGGGTGGGACCGACGGCGCGCAAGAGGACGCGCTTGGGGGTGGTGCCGCCGATGACGAAGCCGGTGATGAGCGGCGAGCCGGTGGCGGTGTCGACGTGGGCGCGGGTGGAGAGGTTGATCATGCGATCGGTGCGCACGGTGTTGGTGGACAGGCCGGCAAAGGCGTCCTCTTCGCCGGAGGGCAGGATGAGGGTGCCCGTCACCGTGGTGGTGGGGGCGTCGACCTGACCGTTGATGGTGACGGCGGTGTCGGTGCTGATGGAGAAGGTGCCGCTGGTGGCGATGGTGCCGGAACCGCCGGCGATCACGTCGGGCGTGACGGCGATGGCGAAGACTTTGCCGGTGGTGCCGACGATGGAGGAGGTCGTGCCGGAGGCGGAGTTGAGGGAAGAGGACTCGTAGAGACCGGCGATGTCGGCGGTGGGGCCGTCGGCGGGTTCAACGTTGCCGGTGAGGGTCACGCCAAGCTCGGCAATATTGAGGCTGAGCACACCGCCGGTGAGGGTGCCGGTGAAGGTGTAAGCGAGGTCGGCGGCCGGGGTGCGTTCATCTTGGCCGAGGGACTTGCGCAGGGAGTTGAAGGCGAGGTCGGAGGCGGCGCTGGCCGGGTTGCCGAGCAGGCGCAGGTCGAGCGCGGTGACGCTGTTGTCGTCCTCGACCTGGAAGGTGAGGATGTAGAACTGCTGGGTGGAGGCGATGCGGCCGAAGAGGGTGCCGGTCGTTTTGCCGGTGGGGATTTGCACGGCGAAGTCGGTGCCGTCGCTGGTGGTGCCGAAGTAGATGAGCGGCGCGGCGGGCACGACGTTGAAGATGCGGGTGACGGAGTCGGCGGCGGTGTAGTAGACGTCGCCACCCTGGTCAGCGCGGATGACAACGCGGCCGGTGGCACCGGTGAGGGTGACGACGTTGCCGGAGATGAGGGCCGGGCCTGAGACCACGGTGTAGGTGATGGGCAGGCCGGAGGGCGAGGTGGCGGCGAGTTCGAAGCTGCCGTCGTTGGCGCGTTTGGCGGCGATGGACGGGAAGTCGATCGGGTTGGCCAAGCTCGGTGCCGGGCTGAAGGCGAGGGCGTCGACGGCGAGGGTCGTGGCGGACGGGAAGGTGCCGGTGCGCAGGATGAGCTCGGCGGTGACGGCGGAGTCGGTGCTGATGCCCTCGGGGTAGTTGACCGTGAAGGTGAAGGCGGCGCTGTCGGCGGGAACATCGATGTAAGCCCACTCGAGCGGCGAGGTGGTGCCGGAAGAAGGACTGATCGACGGACCGTCGCCGATGACCTCACCGAAGGACCAGCCCTCGGCGAGGGTGATGGACCACGCGAGCACGGTGGTGTCTTCCGGATAGTCGGTGGCGGTGGCGGTGAAGGTGAGGGTGCCGCCGCCGGCGAGGGTTTCGGTGGAGTCGGCCGTGAGGGTGACCGTGGCGGTGGGCGTTTCGGGCGCGGTGTCGGCGAAGCTGGTCGCAACGGTGAGGGTGGCGCTGAACAGGAACGCGGTGAAGAGGGAGGACTTCATGGCAGGAAGGAGTGGGTTGAGCGGGTTCGGGTTCAGAGCGGCTTAGCCTTGGTTCGAGAGAACGGGACCGGGTTCAAAGCCGTCCTCGGTAGCGCGCGCGGGTCGGTAGGCTCCGGTGCGGGCGCCGTCCTCGCGGTAGTTGTAGAGTTGGATCACGCGGGTGAGCTCCACGAGGCTGATGCGGCCATCGGCGTTGGTGTCGGCGGTGTGGGGCACGTAGATGTCGTCTTCGTCGCCGGGGGCGTAGCGATCTTCGCTGTCGAAGTCGGTGTGGTAAGCGCCGGTGCGGACGGTGCCCTCGCGGGTGTTGTAGAGTTCGATGACGCGGAGCAGTTCGCTGAGACTCAGGTGATAGTCGCGGTCGGTGTCGGCGAAGTGGTAGCCCTGCGTAATGTTGAGGACGCTGTTGGCCGCGGTGAGGGTGTAGTTGGCGGCGCTGAGGGTGCCGAGCTCGACCTCGATGACGTAGTCGCCGACGGGGCTGGTTGCGGTGGCCTCGAGGGTGTAGTCGGCTTCGCCGGTGAGGACGGAGGCATCCTCGCCGTTCACGAAGCCGGTGTAGCTCGGGGTGAGTGGAGGGTTAAAGTCGCCGTAGTAGCGCGTGGCCGGCTCCACCGAAACGGTGAGCGGTGCCGGCGTGATGGCGGCGGCGAAGGCGGGCAGGATGAGTTCGTAGTTGCCGGCGTCGGTGCCGGAGAGGTCGAGGCCCTCGACGGTGACCGCGATGCCGGTGCCGGCATCGACGGAGGCGAAGGTCGCGGTCGCACCGGTGGTGACGAGGGTGACGTCGTCGGGACCGGAGGGCTGTGGTTGGGTGGCGGCGTTGAACTCGAGGTTCGGGGCGGTGAGTTCGCCGCCGGTCGGGGGGGAGCGATCATTGCTCTCCAGGATGCCGCTGAGGTCGGCGCTGGTGGTGTCGACGGTGGCGGCGGTGGTGCCGTCGTAGACCTTGTTCGGTATCAGGATTCCGGTGACGTCGAGCGGCGCCGGGCTGATGGTGGCGGTGACGGAGGCGGGCGTGTTGAGGTAGTAGTTGCTGGCGTCGGTGCCGGTGAGGCTGACGGAGACGGCCAGACCGATGGTGCCGACGGAGGCCTTGCCCTTGGCGTAGGCGAAGGTGGAGGTCGCGTCGACCGAGACGTCGTCACCGTCGACGAGGTTGGTGAACTGGGCGTTGCTGGAGTCGACCTGGACGATGGCGGTGGCGTCGTAAACGCGGTCGATGGCGGTGAAGCCGGAGACATCGATGGGGCGTTGGGCGACGAAGAAGTTAAGGGCGAGGGAGCCGTTGTTGCCGGCGGCATCGGTGGCGATGAGGGTGAGCTCGCGGTTGGAGGCCGGCAGGTTCCCGATGAGGGAGAGCACTCCGGTGCTGGAGTCGAGGGAGAGCTCATCGGGCAGGCCGGTGTGAGTGAAGGACACCGGGTCGCCGGCGGCGGTCAGGGTGTAGTCGATCGGCTCGCCGTAGGTGGTGTTGATCTGGTTGACGCTGGTGATGACCGGCGCGGTGGTGTCGACGATGACGGAGAGCACGCCGGACGGGGCGGAGGCGTTGCCAGCGGAATCGATCACGATGGCGGCGACGGTGGTGAGGCCCTCGGCGAGATCGCTGTCGGGGGTGTAGGTCCACAGGCCGGAGGCGGCGGCGGTGACAAGGGCGACTTCGGCGTCGTTGAAGTAAACGGCCACGGTGGCGTTGGCCGAGGCGAGGCCTTGGATGGCGGGACGCACGCGGTTGGTGATGCCGTCGGAGAAGGACACGCCGGTGTCGTCGACGAGGGAGAGGCTGGGTGTCGCCGGGGCGTCGGGTGCGGTGGTGTCGACGGTGAAGGTGAGCGTGGCCGAGGGGCCGGAGTTGTTGCCGGCCTGATCGCCCGCGTAGACTTGGATCGGGTAGACGCCGTCATCGAGCTCGTCGGCGGTGACGGCCCAGTCGCCATTGGCGTCGGCGGCGCCGATGCCGATGAAGCCGCCTTCAAAGTCCAGATAGATCGTGGCGAGAGGCTCGGAGGTGCCGGTGATGGTCGGGGTGTTGTCGTTGGTGAGATTGTCGGCGCCGTTGGCACCGGAATCGGAAGCACCGTCGAGAGCGACGTTGGTCGGGGCGTCGGGGGCGATGTCGTCGACGATCGTGATGGTGAAGGTTTTGGCGAAGGTCTCACCTGACGCATCCGTGGATTGGATACGCACGGTGTAGTCGCCGGCGGCGAGGATCGCGGAGCCGGCGACGCTGAGGGTGGCTTCGGTGATGGCGAAGTTGGTGTTGCCGAGGTCACCCTCACCGGCGACGAGGCTGAAGGTGTGGGTGTCGCCGGGGTTGGCGTCGGTGGCGGTGAGGGTGCCGACGGTGGCGCTGGCGCTGGTGGACTCGTTGATCGAGGCGTTGTTCAGCGTGATGTCGGTCGGCGCTTCGTTGGCCACGAGGGCGTAACCGTAGGCGGCCCCGGCGTAGGCCAGGTCGTTGTTGTCCATGTCACCATTGATGGTGTTGGCGGAGCTGGCTTCGAAGGACGCGCCGATGAAGACGGTGTCGTTCGAAACCGCGACGCTCTTGCCGAAGTAGTCATAGGAATCGGCAATGGGGGCCTTGATGGACGCGAAGGTGCTCCAGGTCTCACCGGTGCGGTGGTAGATGAACGCGCTACCGGAGACGGGGCTGAGGGTGTTGTCGTTGAGGGTGTTGATCCCGGTGGCGTCGCTGGAGTTAAACGGACCGCCGACGACGGCGACGTTGCCGTCGATGGCGACGCTGTGACCGAACTCATTGTCGGCGGCGGGGTGGGTGGACTTGAGGAAGGCCTGCTGCGTCCAGATGGAGCCGGCGCGTTGGAAGATGTAAGCCGCGCCCGCATTGGTGAGGGTGGTGGTGGTCGGCGTGCCGTTGACGCCGACCGCGTCGCTGGCCTCGTTGGACGCGCCGACGATGAGGGTATCGCCGGAGATGGCGACGGAACGACCAAACTGGGCGCCATCCGCCGGGGTGTCGGCCTTCAGGTAGGCCTGTTGCGTCCAAGTGCCGTCGAAGAGGGTGAAGACGTAGGCGGCACCCGAGCTGGTGAGGGTGTTGTCGGTGCCATCGGCGGGGTTGCCGCTGTCTTCCGCGCTCGCGCCGATCACGATGGTGTGGCCATCGATGGCCACGGCGCGGCCGAACTCATCCTGCGCGCCGGTGTTGTCTGGCTTGAGGTAGGTGGAGTAGGACCAAGTAGTGCCGGAGCGGGCAAAGACGTGGACGGCGCCGGAGCGGAAGGCGAGGGTGTTGTCGGCGTCGCCGTTGATGCCGGTGGCGTTGCTTGAGTCGCCGAAGGCACCCACGACGGCGAGGTCGCCGGAGATGGCGACGGCGTCGCCAAAGTAGCCGACACTTCGGGGGAAGGGCGGCTTGAGGTAGGCTTGTTGGCTCCAGGTGGTGCCGGAGCGAACGAAGACGTAAGCGGCACCGGCGCTGTTGGTGGAGTTGTCGGAGCCGTCGCCGTTGATGGTGTTCGCGCCGCTCTTTTCGTAGAGGGCACCGATCACGATGCTATCGCCATCGATAGCGACGGATGAACCGAAGGAATCACCAGCCCCCGCGTTGTCGGGTTTGAGGTAGGCCTCAAAGGCCCAAGCGGAACCGTCGTGCACAAAAACGTAGGCAGCGCCGGTGTTGGCGGCAGAGTTGTCGGTGGCATCGCCGTTGATGGTGGTGGCGGCGCTCTGTTCGCCGGGGGCACCGACGACGAGGGTGTTGCCGGAAACGGCGATCTTGTCGCCGAAGCGGTCCTGGCTGCTCGGTTCGTGGGCTTTGAAATAGGTTTCGAACTGGGTGAGCAGGGCGGTGGCGTCGTAGGTTTCGATCAAGAAGGCCTCGGCGTGGGTGCCGCCGTTGCCGTCGTCGGTCTGGATGCGCACGGAGTAGGTGGTGCCGGCGGAGAGGGAGGTGGGGTCGGTGGCGCGCAGCTCGTTGCCGTTGATATTGAAGGACGCGTTGGCGGTGTCGCCGTCGCCGGTGACGAGGGTGTAGGTGTGGGTATCGCCGGGGTCGGCGTCGACGGTGGCGAGAGTGCCGATCACGGTGTTGACGGCGGCGCTGACATCGAGGGTGTTGGCCGAGAGGGTGAGGTCGACCGGGGCGGTGTTGGGGGCGGTGAGCACGAAGGATTTGGTGTCACCGGCGTCCAAAGCGTTTACGATGGCCTTATAATAGATCGTGGTGCCGGGCGTTTGGCCGGAGATGTCCAATGAGAATGAGGTGCCGTCTCGGTCGGCTTTATCGGTGGTCCAGGTGTTTTCGTCGGGATCGGTGCCGTAGCTGATCTCCCACTGGAAGGTGGTGTCGCCGGTGTTGGGGTCTTCGTAGCTGCCGTTGAGGGTGGCGCTGGTGCCGGTGACGTTGGTGGGGTCTTCGGTGGTCACGATGACCGGAACCATGACGAAGGCGTGGAGGCTGAGGGTGGCCAACGTGGTGGCGAACACCGAGAGGGCGAGGCGGCGAAGGGCGAGGAAGTTCATGCGCGAGGGTAAGAGCCACCGAGCGCGGATCGGAGTCGGCGGCGTGGGTTGACGAACACGTGGGGGGATGTCCCCGGGCGCGAACGTGGGGCGGTTGAGGCCGCGATGTGGACCCCGCATTGATCAGCGGTAGCAGAATATGACGGGCGGTCGCACTAACGCGGGCAGGTTGCAAAACGCCAAGGCCGGGGCTGGCGGCCTAGGGTGTTTCTGTGCCGGTGGGTGGGTGGGGGGAGCGCAGTAGTCCCTTGTCCGCAGGATAGTCGGGCTCGGGCCACGCTTTCACCTCCGGCTCAAGCGCAGCTACACCTAGGCAACAAGGTAGGGCTATCCGTGCAAATCCGGGGAATCCGAGGCTGAAACACGGCCTAGAAGGGCAGCCGCAGAGTCACGTCGTAGGTGCGGCCGAGCGGGGAGTAGAGGCTTTGGTTGTAGCCGTAGGGGGTGTTGGCGAAGGGGGGCTGGCGGTCGGCGAGGTTGCCGATGCCGAGCTGGAGGCGGGCGTTGCGGCCGTAGCCGTGCCAGAGGCCTTCGCGGAAGGTGTAGCCGAGGCGGAGGTCGACCGTGGTCCACGACGGGGTCGCGGTGCTGCGGTCGAAGAAGGGGCCGGTGCGGTTGCTGGCGTAGCCGTCCATGTGCCGCACGAAGACGGCGGCGTCCCACGGGCCGCGATCCCAGAAGAGGTGGGCGAGGCCGCTCCACTTGGGCGGCGAGATGGTGTCGGCGCCGTCGAGGGTCACGTTGCCGGGACGGTCGGGACGGTTTTCGACGCGATACTCGAGCTGGCGCACGGCCGAGGCGTTGAAGGTGAAGCGGCCGACGGTGTCGTTTTCCCAGCGATAGGAGAGGCCGGCATCGACGGCGCGGCTGTAGATCTTGCCGAAATTGAGGGTGGTGGCGTCGACCGTGGTGATGGTGCCAGTAGCGTCGCGGAAGATACGATCGGGGAAGCGGTCCTCGTGATTGACGAGCGTCTGTTCGGGCAGGGAATTGATGCGGTTCGACCAGTAGGTTTCACTGAGGTGGGCGTGTAGTTGGAGGACGGATACGAAGCGCGGCGCAAGGATGAGGCCGGTCTGGTAGGTGCGGGAGGTCTCGGCGTCGAGGTCGGGATTGCCGCCGCGCAGGCGCGTGATGCTGGTGCTGGCGCCGCCGTTGCGCGGATCGGTGACGGTGCTGGTGCCGTCGTAGATCTCGTCCTCGATCTCGCTGAGCGCGGGCGCCCGGAAACCCTCGGCGTAGTGGGCGAAGACGGTGAGGTCGGGCAACGGTTGCCATTGCAGGCGGAGGGAGGGCGTGGTGGCGGAGAAAGCGTCGGCGCGTTCGTAACGGGCGGCGGCGCGCAGGCTGAGGCGGTGGAGCGCGGGGAGATTTTGCGCGGCGCTGAAGAGAGGCAGGTAGAGCTCGGCGAAGGCGGCGGAGGTGGTGCGCGCGGAGGTGATGGCGGCGGGTTGGCCGAAGTTGGGGTTGGTGGAGGCGCGGTCGCGCTCGGCGCGGGCGGTTTCGGCTCCGGCGGCGAGCAGGATGTCGCCGGCGGGCAGCGTGAAGGCGGGGCCGCGGATGAAGGCGTTGGCGCCGGTGGTTTCGGAGGAGCCGTGGATGCGCGCGGTCTGCATGAGGCTGGCCTGGAATTCCGGGTCCAGCGGCGCGGTGGTGGCGGGATCGGCGAAGACGTTGTAGCTGCCGTCGGCGAGCGCGGCGATGAAGGCGGCAGTGTCGAGTTCGAGGGTGCGGCTGTCGAAGCGCTCGTGCGCGAGGTGGGCGGCGACCTCCCATTGCCAGGTGTCGGCGGCGACGCCGCGCAGGCCGGCGGTGGCGGTGGTAAGGGTGACATCGACGGTCTGGGGGCGCGGGGGCAAGTCGGTCAGCACGCCGGTGAAGTAGAGATCCTGGCCGAAGGGATTGAGCGGGCTGGCGGCGGGCACGATCGTTTGGGCGCCGCCGAAGCCACCGCCGGAGACGGCGGGCGGCTCGTGGGTGGTTTCGGCGCGGCGGTCGGACCCGTTGAGCGTGGCGAAGGCCTCGAGGTTGTCGTTGAAGGCGTAAGTGACCGAGCCACGCAGGCCGAGTTGTTCGGTCGCGCCGACGAGGTCTTTGTCGGCGGCGGAGTCGTAGTAGCGCAGGCGTGAAGCGAAGTAGTTACTGGAGCCTTCGAAGTCGGCCACGGTGAGGCCGGTGCCAGTTTGGCCCGTGGGCACGAGGGCGTGGCGGGCGGGATTGCCATCGGCATCGGTGAGGCCGTTGAGGGTGCCGGAACGGGCGGTGAGCACGCCCGGAGAGCCGACGATGAGACGGTGGTCGCGACCGCCGAGGCCGGTGAGGTTTTGGCTGGCGGAAAAGGCGCGCTGACTGCCGCGCAAGGCTTGCTGGTCGCGCGCGGTGAGGCTGAGGAAGACGCTCAGGCGGTCGCGCACGAAGCCGGTCGAGAGGGTGGCGTGGCGCTCAAAGGCACCACCGTCGAAGGTGCCGCGAATGCCGGTGGTGAGTTCGCCGCCGTGGTAGTTGCGACGCAGGATGACGTTGACCACACCGCCGACGGCATCGGAGCCATGCACGGCGGAGGCGCCGTTGGTGAGGATCTCCACGCGTTCGACCAGACCGAGCGGGATGGCGGAGAGATCATAAAACCCGCTCTGAGTTTCGCCGGCATTGTCGCCCTGCGTCGCGAGCGGCAAACGGCGACCGTCGATCAGGACGAGGGTGCCGCCGGCGCCGAATGCGCCGAGGCCGACGGAGGAGACGCCTGTTTGGCTGAGGGGCACGGCCGCGCCGGTGGTGAAGTTATAAAATCCACGGGCGGTGCCGTAGGAGGGCGCGCCGTTGGGCACGGTCCCGGTGCCGGAGGCCGAGCCACCGTAGGTCTGGGGTAGCATTCCGACCAGTTGCGCCAAGTCGGTGGCACCGGCGCGGGTGATGAAGGTGTCGTCCAGCACGATGACATCGGGACTGGGCACTTCATCGGTGGGCGTGGAGAGGCGGGAGCCGACCACGGGGAACGGGTCGAGCATGATGCTGTTGGCACCAGCGGAGGGGGGCGGAGTTTGGGCCAGACCGCTCAGGGCCGACAACGCAGCCAGGCCGGCGAGGGCGGGGTAACGTTGGAAGGGAAGCATGGGACGACCCGACCCAAGGAAGCGATACGGGCAGTGTCACTCAATTAGTCATAATACCCTGTATGAAATTTCAAAATAGGACGCCGTGGCGGGAAGGCCACGGCGTCGGGAAATGGGGGATTACTCCAGGAAAGGGGCCGCCCAGAGGCGGATACGTGAGGGCGGTGTCTAGCGGTCGCCGTCGAGTAGGCGACCGAGTCCGCCGAGCACGGAGCCTTCGCCCTGCGACTTGCCGCCGGCGCGCGGAGCGGCCGCGATGATGCGATCGGCGAGGCGCGAGAAGGGCAGGGACTGGAGCCAGACGGTGCCGGGTCCACGCAGGGTGGCGAAGAACAGGCCTTCGCCGCCGAAGAGGGCGGATTTGATGCCGCCGACATATTGGATGTCGTAGCTGACGGAGGGCTGGAAACCGACGATGCAGCCGGTGTCGACGCGGAGGGTTTCGCCGGGTTGCAGGGTCTTCTCCTTGAGCGTGCCGCCGGCGTGCATGAAGGCCCAGCCATCGCCGGTGAGGCGTTGCATGATGAAGCCCTCGCCACCGAAGAGGCCGGCGCCAATGCGTTTGTTGAAAGCGATGCCGACCGAGACGCCCTTGGCGGCGCAGAGGAAGGAGTCTTTTTGGGCGATAAATTCACCGCCGAGGGCGGCGAGGTGCACCGGCACGATGCTGCCGGGATAGGGCGCGCCGAACGCGACTTTGCGCTTACCGTGTCCTTGATTCATGAATACAGTCATGAACAGCGACTCACCGGTGAGCAGACGTTTGCCGGCACCGAGGAGGGAACCGACGAAGCCGGAGTTTTGTTGGGAGCCATCGCCGAAGATGGTCTCCATCGCGATGCCGTCTTCCATATACATCATGCCGCCGGCTTCGGCGACGACAGCTTCGGAGGGGTCGAGCTCGATTTCGACGAACTGCATGTCGTCGCCTTCGATCCGGTAGTCGATTTCGTGCATGGAACTCATGGGCAGGAGGAAGTAAGGGATTTGCGGAAGTGAGGGAATCGCGTTTTGCGGGAATGGAATCGTGTCGCGAAATTGGAACGCGACGGGGCGGTGTCGTTCAGGCGGCGAGAGGGTGGCGCTCGGTGGTGCGCGCGGCGGCCGGGCGGTCGTAGGTCACGAGGTCGCGATGGTAGTCGCCGATGGCGATGGCCGCGAGACCGCTGGTGATGGCGACGCCGGCAACGAGGGCGACGGGCGCTCCGAGCACGATGGCGACAGGAGCGGAAATGGCGGCGGCGATGAGGTAGGACGTGGTTTTCATGTGAGTGATGAAGTTGGCAGGTTTTTAAATTGCTGATGGCTTCATCACCCCGCCGCTTCGGCGAAAGTTGCAGGAATCGAAAAAATTCCGCGCCGATGGCTTATTCGCCGGCAGTCTGACCGTTGAGCACCTCCTGCGCTCGCAGGGCGGCGGCGACGCGCGTCTCGAGGCCGAGTTTTTCGAGGATGCTGCGCACCTGCTTTTTCACCGTGCCGGTGGTGTTGGCCAAAATGATCGCGACCTCGGGGTTGGTTTTGCCCTGGGCGATCCAGTAGAGCACCTCGGCTTCGCGCGGCGTCAGGCCGAGACGTTCCAAGGTGCCGGGGCCGGTCGTGAGCACTTCCTCCAGGAGGAGGGTGACACACTCGGTCGCGCCGACTTCGGCCATGCGGCGGATGCGCAGGCGTCCGCCGTTGACGGGGATCTCGCGGGGAGCGCCATCGTCGGTGGCTTGCAACGCGAAGTGCAGTTCGCTGGGCAGGGTGTCGGGCGCATCGGTTGCGGCGGCAAAACACTCTTTCAACAGGCGTGAGGCGCGCTGGGTGGCGAAGAGGATCTGGCCCTCGGTGGTGGCGACGAGCACCGCACGATCGAGCGACTGGCGCAGGGCGCGCTCGGCTTCCTCGCGGCGGGCGACTTCGGCTTCGAGGGCGGCGTTGCGCTCAGCGAGTTCGAGGCGGAGGCGACGGAGCTCCAGGTGCACCTGCACGCGCGCCATGACTTCGGCGGGCTGGAGCGGTTTGGTGATGTAGTCGACCGCGCCGGCTTCGAGGCCCTCGATCTTGTCGACGAGGTCGTCGAGGGCGGTGAGGAAGATGACCGGGATCTCGGCGAGTTCCGGGTTCTGTTTCAACTGCCGACAGACGTCGAAGCCGCTGAGGCCCGGCATGCACACGTCTAGCAAGATGATCTCCGGGCGCACGCGTTGCGCGAGGGCGAGGGCGCGTTCGCCGTTCTCGGCGAGGAACACGCGGTGGCCGTGCGCCGACGCGGTGTCGATCAGCACAGACAGGTTGGCGGGAACGTCGTCGACGATCAGGAGGGAACTCATGAAGAGGCGGAAGGTGGCGACTCGAGCGCGTCGTGCAACCAGCGGCGCAGTTCGCTCAAACGGGTTTCGGCGGCGAGGGCGCTGAGCGCATCGAGAAAAACGGCCGCCGCGGGGTGCTCCTGGCGGGCGGTCTGCAGGGCGGCGCGCAGGCCGATGAGGTCGCCGTCATCAGAAAGTTGATACAGCTCGCGCAGGGTGGCCTCCGGCGGGCGCGGACCGGCTGGCGGGGCGGCGTCGGCGGCCACGGCTGGGCGGGAGTTCGTCGCGGCGGACGGCGCGGCGAGCCAGGTCCACTCGAGGTCGAGTTGCTCGCCGATGACCCGGCAGAGCACCGCCGTGTCGATGGGTTTGGCCACAAACTCGTCGCAACCGGCGGCGAGGGCCTGGGCGCGATCGTCGGGAAATACGCTGGCGGAGATCGCGATCACCCGCACGGCGGCGGTGGCGGGCTGAGCGCGCAGGCGGCGGGTGGCGCTGAGGCCGTCGAGTGAACGCAGGCGCAGGTCCATGAGCACCAGATCGGGCGGGGCGGCGGCGATGGCTTGGAGCGCGGTTTCGCCATCGTCGGCTTCGGCGAGTTCGAAGCCGAGCGGTGCCAGCAGGGTGCGCAGCACGTCGCGGTTGACGGGTTCGTCGTCGACGATGAGCACGCGTCGACGCGGGCCGGTGTAGCCGGTGGGCAGGCTGGCCTCGACCGGGAAGGGGGGCGTGGAATCGGAGCTGGTGACCGGAATCGCAAAGGCGAAACGGCTGCCCCTGCCGGGAGTGCTCTGCAGGGTGATGCGGCCCTGCATGAGGCCGACGAGGCGCTGGCTGATGGCGAGGCCGAGGCCGGCGCCCTGGGCGGCGAGTTGCGGCCCGGCGGCTTGTTGGAAGAAATCGAATACGCGGCCCTGATCGGCGAGCGCGATGCCGGGGCCGGTGTCCTCGACGGCGAAGTGCAGGCGCTCGTCGTGCAAGGCGACGAGGAGTTCAACGCGGCCGGCGGCGGTGAATTTTACGGCGTTGCCGAGCAGGTTGTAGAGCACCTGGCGCAGGCGGGCTTCGTCGATCACGACCGTTTCCGGCAGGGCGGTTTCGCTGCGCAGGCTGAAGGCGAGGCGGCGTTGGGAGGCGCGCAGGGCGAAGACCTCCTGCAGGTGGCTGAGCAGGCGCGGCAACGAAGTGGGTTGGAGGTTCAGCTCGACGCGGCCGGCCTCGATCTTGGCGAGGTCGAGCACCTCGTTGATCATCTGCAGCAGGTGTTCGCCGCTGTGTTGAATGGTGGTGAGCTGGCGGTTGATCTCGCCGGCGGTGTCGGGGCGGTGGCGCAACAGTTGGCTGTAGCCGAGGATGGCGTTGAGGGGCGTGCGCAGCTCGTGGCTCATGCTGGCGAGAAACACGCTCTTGGCGCGGTTGGCGGCTTCGGCTTCGTCGCGCGCCTGTTCGAGCTCGGCTTGGTTGAGGCGCAGCTCTTCGGTGCGGTGGGCGACCTGGGCGGCGAGCTCGGCGTTGCGTTGTTCGATGCTGCGCGAGCGCAGGCGGGCGCCCGCGTAGAACACCCCGGCGAGGGCGACGACGGCGAGCAGGCCGGCCCACGGGGTCTGCCACCAACGCGGCGGCACGACGAAGGCGTAGTCGAGGGTCTCGGCGACGCGACCGTTGTTGTCCTGCGCGCGAATCGACAAGGTGTGTTCGCCGGGTGGCAGGTAGTTGAGGGTGAGGCTGCGGTTGGGGCTCCAGGGCGACCAGCCGTCGGGATCGTAGTCGAGCCGGGTTTGAAAGCGCATGCCGGCGTCGTCGAGCCGGTCGGTGCCGAAGGTGAAGGTCAGGCGCTTCTGCGCGGGGGCCAGGTTCACCGCGGCGGTGGGCGCGATGGGCAGCAACTGATTTTGGTTGTCCTCGATGCGTTGGAGCCGGGTGGCGAAGGGAGTGGGCGCGACAAACGCGGCGGGCAGTTCGGCGCGCACCAGACCATCGCTGCCGCCGAGCCACACGATGTCGCGCCCGGCGGTTTGCTCGGTGTAGATCAGGGGGTTTTCGGCAACGGTGCGGGCGATGGCAAAGGGCAGGGATTGCCAGTGGCCGTCGGCGGAGAGGCGGCGGAAGACGCGGCCGTCCCACGGGCCGGCGTTGGGGCCGTCTTCGGTGGTGCGGATCCAGAGGCGGCCGTCGTCGCCGTATTGCACGGTGGCGAGGCGACCGGCGGTCAGGCCGAGTTCGTCGAGCGGAGCGCGGACGGGTTGGAAACGTTCGGTCGCTGTATCGAAAGAGTAGATACGGTTGGCATCGAGGAAGCGGAGCTGACCGGCGTGAGCGGTGACCTGCGGCAGGCCGGTGATGAGGGCGGACGCCAGGCCGTGCTCGCCGGGAAAGGGCGTGAGGGTGAGTTTGTCGGCGGTGGCGAACGGGTCGTGCACCGGGCCGGTCACGCGGGCGAAGCCGCGTCCGGCGAGCGAGAGCCAGAGGGCACCGGTCGCGTCTTCGACGATGATGCGCACCTCGCTGCTGCCGGTGGAGAGGGTGACTTGGTGGGTCCAGCCGTCGGCGGCGCGGCGATACATGCGCAGTTCCTCCTCGGCGCCGACCCAGAGCACGGTCGGGTTCTGGCGGGAAACGTGGAGGGTCGTGAAGAAGGTCTGGGGTTCGATCGTCGCGGTGACCTGCGGGTCTGGCGCGGGCGTGACGACATGCAGGCCGTTGCCCGCGAGGAGGAGTTCATCGCCGGCGGCGTCGATGCCCCAGAAGGTGCCGCGAGTGGGCGAGATGTGGGCAAAGTGGGCGGGTTGAAAACCGGTGGCGGTGGGCGCGGCGGGTTGCAGGACGTAGGCGCCGGCGTTGGTGGTCAGGTAGAGGCGACCCTGGTGGCGCAGGGCGGTGCGAATGCCGGCGCGCGGCAGGCCTTCGCCGGAACCATAGCGGGTGTAGGCGGCGGGCCAACGCACCTGGGCGAGGCCGTTGTTGGCGGCGATCCAGAGGTTGCCTTCGTCGTCTTCCTGCAGGCCGAGCACGGTGTCGGAAAGGAGGGCATTGTTGTCGGTCTGGAGTTGGTGGAGGAGCCGACCGGCGGGATCGAGGAGGAAGACGCCGGCTTCGTTGGTGCCGATGGCGAGCGTGCCGTCGGCGAGGCGGAGGGCGGCGTTGACGCGCAGTTGGGTGAGGGCAGCGGCGAGCTCGTTGGGCCACGGTTGCGGATCCGCGTTGTCGTCGTGGAGCAGGAAAAGGCCGTGGCGCTCCGTCACGATGAGGCGGGCGTCGGGGGCGAGGGGGAGGACCTTGATCACCCAGTCGTCGACGATCGACGGCGCGGCGGTGATGTCGCGAAGGGAGGCGCCGTCGAAGGTTTGCAGGGGTTGATCGCGGTAGTGCAGCCAGAGGACGTCATCGATGACGGAGAAGTGGGTGCGGCGGCCGGGGGCGATGAGGGTGAGTCGGCCGTCGTGCCAGCGTTGCAGGCCTTTGATGCTGCTGAAGTAGATGCCGTGGGGCAGGGCGACGCAGTGATGGAGCTCGAGGGTCTGGCGGTCCTCCGGGGGAAGGTGTTCGGTGAGTGACACGTAGTCGCGACCACCGAAGGCGTTGGACTCCAGGTAACCAAACTCGCCGACGCCGGTCACCCAAATGCGATCTTCGGCGTCGACCGCGAGGCCGCGAATGAAGAGGCCGGGCACCGGGAGGCGGTTCCAAGCCTGACCGTCGTAGGTGAGCACGGCGTCTTTGTTGCCGACGTAGAGGAGGCCGGCGCGGTCCTGGACGACGGCCCAGTTTTGGTTGTGCCCCTCGTAGTCGCGCACGCCGAAGGTGCGCAGCATGGGCAGGCCGCGTTCGCGGTCGGGGGCCGGCGCATCCGCAACCGCCGACTGCGCGGAGACAAGCGCCGATCCGGCGAGCAGAACGGCGGCGAGCTGAAGCAGTCTCCAAAAAAAGGGCGGGCGGATTAACAACACGTTGCGTTGCAATATTTCATGAGCGGCGGCGGTGGCGACATACTCCCATGGGGGTATGTCTCGGAAAGAGCACGTTGAGATAGTCTGCGTTCCATGAGCCAGTCGAATGCCGACTCCCCCGTCACTTTGTTACCCGTTGCCCGTCGAGGAATCCGTTCCGCGTGGAAAAATCGGCGCCGGGTAGTCGGAGGTCTGTTGCTGAGCAGCCTGTTGGCGGGCCCGGTCGCCGCTTTGCCCGAGGGCGGTGAGGTCGTGGCGGGTGATGTGACCATCGATGCTGGCGCGAACACGCTCAATCTGACTCAGCTCGGCGATGCGGCCATCGTGAACTGGGCCGATTTCTCCATCGCGGCGGGCGAGGTTGTTAACATCACGCAGGACAGCGCGCAGGCTGCTTTGCTCAATCGCGTGCTCGGGGCCAATCCGTCGGAGTTGCTCGGCCAGCTCAACGCCTCGGGGCGCGTTTACCTCATCAACCCCAACGGCGTGGTGGTGGGCAAAGACGCTTCGATCAACGCAATGGAGTTCGTCGCGTCGGCGCTCGATGTGACGGACCAGGATTTTCTCGACGGCGGCGACCTGAACTTTGCCGGCGAATCCACCGCCGGTGTGCTCAACCTCGGTAAAATCACCGCTGAAAACGGCGACGTGATCCTCATCGCCTACACCGTCGCCAATGAGGGGGAAATCGCCGCGGCCAACGGCATCGCCGGTCTCGCCGCCGGTCGCGAGGTGGTGCTCAGTCCGCAGGGCGACCAGCGCCTCTTGGTCAAAACCAGCGTCGGTGCCGATGCCGCCGAAGTCGGCGTGGCCAACGCGGGCGTGATCGACGCCGCGCAGGCGGAGCTGAAAGCCGCCGGTGGCAGCCTTTACGAGTTGGCCATCAACCAGAGCGGCATCGTCCGTGCCACCGGCGTCGCTCATCGCGATGGTCGGATCCTACTCACGGCCGAGGGCGGCGAGCTGCAACACAGCGGCACGCTGGCCGCGCGCAACGCCGATGGCAGTGGCGGCGAGGTGCTGCTCGGCGGCGACTTCCGCGGTCAAAACGCCGCCGTTGCCAACGCCGCGCGCACCACGGTCACGGCCGACGCCGTCATCGATGTGTCCGCCGCCGCCGACAGCGCGGCCAGCGCCGGACGTGCGATCGTGTGGGCGGACGAGCAGACCGACTTTGCCGGCTTTATCGATGGCCGCGCAGGCGGGCAGGGCGGCCACGGCGCCTTTGCCGAGGTATCGGGCAAGCAAATACTCAACTACCGGGGACTCGCCGACCTCACTGCGGTGCACGGCCTGACCGGCATGCTCTGGCTGGATCCGGACGAGGCGATCATCAGCAGCGCGACCGACGATCAGCCCAACGGCGTGTTCAACACCGCCGTGCTCGCCGCCAACCTCGCCACCGCCAACGTCACGATCGATACCTCCAGCGCTTACGGCAACGGCTTCGACGTCTTTGGTGACATCACGGTCAACGATGCGGTGACCTGGACCTCGGGCTCTTCGCTCATCCTGAAATCCGGCGACAATATCAACGTGAACGCCGACCTCACGGGCGGCAGCGGCAGTGCTGTCATTTTCGAGTTGGGCGTCGGTGGTAGGTTTGCGGAAACCACTGGCAATCTCACGGTCGACAGCGGCGCGACGGTCACGGCCGATACGGTTTCGATCCGCCAGAACGCCGACGCCGCGCCGGCCGGGAGCGGCAATCTGCCGCCGTCCGGTTTTGAGGGCCGCGTCATGGGCGCCGTCGCTTTTGATGGCGTGCTCAATACGCAGACGCTCGATCTCGCGCTCAACGAGGGCGGTATCGGCGGGGCGGTGACGATTGCCAATGCCGCCAACGCCATCGGCATGCTCACCACGTCCGACGCCACTCCTGCGGCGATTGGCGGTGCGGTGCACATTGTCGATGGCTCGGGCGACCTGACCATCGACGGTCAGCTCAACGCCTACAGCGAAGAGCTCGGAGTCGGCAGTGGGTTCGACGTGCAAATCATCACGGCCGGCAACCTCACCCTCGCCAGCGGTGCGACGATCGAGACCACCGACGCCGACATCACCTTGGTCGCAACCGGCGGCAACTTCACCAATCTCGCCGGCAGCCCTGCCATCACGAACCACAACTCCGGTCGCGCGCTGATCTACGCCGACAATCCCACCGACAGCGCGCTCGGCGGCCTCAGTTTCGAGCCAGTTTACGATCGCACTTACGCGGCCAACGCCCCCGGCACCATCACCGCGACCGGCAACCGCATCCTCTACCGTCTCGCGCCCATCCTGACGCTCACGGCCGACGACCTCGCGCGCCTCTACGGCAGCGCCAATCCGACCCTGACCTTCTCGGTCGACGGCCTCGTGGGCGACGATACCGCCGCGCAGGCCTTCAGCGGCGCGCCCGTGCTTAGCACCACCGCCACCGCCGGCGACGACGTCGGCACGGCCGCCATCACCATCGCGGCCGGCACCGTGGTGGCCTCCGACTACAACTACCAGATCGCCTTCGCGCCCGGCACGCTGACCATCAACCCGGCGCCGCTCACGATCCGCCCCGACGATCTCACCCGCAGTTTCGGCACCGACAACCCCACACTCACCGCCTCTTTCACCGGACTCGTTAATGGCGACACCGCCGCGGACATCACGGGGCTCACGTTGAGCACGGCCGCCACCGCGAGCTCCCCCGACGGCGCCTACAACATCATCGCGAGCGGTGCCACCAACGCCAACTACACCTACACCTACCTCAACGGCCTGCTCACCGTCGGCGCCTCCAGCGTGACGATCCGCGCGCACGACTTCACGCGCTTCTTTGGTGACGCCAACCCGACCTTCACCGGCACGGTGAGCGCCCCGACCGGCTTCGACCTCGATCTGATTACGGGCCTGAGCTACAGCAGCACCGCCACGCCGACCTCGGGCGTCGGCACCTACGCCATCGTGCCGTCGGTCGACACCCTCGACGGCGTTTCCTTCAACCTCGTCAACGGCGTGCTGACAGTCGATCCGCGCCTGCTTACCATCACCGCCGGTGATGTGTCGCGGTTCTATGGTTCCGCCAACCCCACCTTTGGCGGCACGCTCTCCGGTCTGGCCTCGTTTCACACCGCAGCCGACATCGTGGGGCTGAGCTACTCCACCACGGCGGCGATCGACTCCGACGTCGGCTCCTATGCGATCACACCCACCGTCGGCGCGAATCCCAACTACGCCATCACCACCACGGCCGGCACGCTCACCATTGATCCGGTTTCGCTGACCATCACCGCGCAGGACGCGAGCAAGCTCTTCGCCGATCTTGACCCGACCTTTGCGGCCGACGTGGAGGGGCTGGTGCTCGATCAATCGTTGGCCGATCTCGGCACGCTCGCGGTGACCACGCCGACCGGCCAGCTCTCCGATGTTGGCACCTACGCCATCACTCCCGCCTGGGCGACGACGACCGGCTTGGCCGGCAACTACGCGGTGACCTTCGTGCCCGCGACCTTCACCGTCACGCCGCGCCCGGTGAGCATCCTCGTGGGCGACCAATCCCGCAGCTACGGCGACGCCAACCCGAGCTTTTCCTACAGCCTCTCCGGCACCAATCCGACCGGCTACACCAACCTCAGCCTGCTCGACACCACCGGTCTGAGTCTGAGCACGACCGCTACCGCGGGCTCCGACGTCGGCACTTACAGCATTACGGCTGGCGGCATTACCGATGCCAATTACGCGGTCACCTACATGCCCGGCAGACTCACGGTGAACCCGGCGCTGCTTTCCGTTCAGGTGGCCGATGCCGCCCGCCTCTATGGCGCGGCCAATCCCACCTTCACCGCCACGGGCAATGGTCTCAAACTTTCGGATACACTCGCTGATGCGATCGGCACCCTGAGCCTCAGCACCGCCGCCACGGCTGCCAGCAACGCTGGCACTTACGCCATCAACGCGGCCGGCTCTGCCCTCAGCGGCAACTACCAGGTGAGCTTCGTGCCGGGCACGCTCACGGTGAACCGCGCCCCGCTGTTCATCGCGCCGGAACTCACCTCGCGCCTCTACGGCGACGCCAATCCCACCTTCACGCTCAGCGCCACGGGACTCGTCAACGGCGACACCCCGGCCGTGATTCAGGGCCTCTCGTTTGCCGGCCCCAACGTCGCTGCCGGCGTCGGCAGCCACACCGTTTCGATCACGTCGGCTTCGGCCATCAACTATGATCTCACCTTCGGCACCGGCACGCTCAACATCCTCGCCCGACCGCTCACGATCACGGCCGACACCCTGCACCGCGAATACGGCGAGTTGAACCCAACCCTCACCGCCACCTTCGCTGGTCTGGCGTCCTTTGACACCGTGGACGACATCACCGGGCTCCACCTTTCCACGGTGGCGACGGCTTCCTCCAACGTGATCGCCGGCGGCTACGGCATCCAGGTGACGTCCGACGCCAACGCCAACTACGCCATCACCTACGTGCCCGGCCGTCTCATCATCGATCCGGCGCCGTTGCTACTGGATTTGGGCAACGTGACTCGCGAATACGGCGACGCCAACCCCACGCCATCCGCGTCGATCGCCACCGGCTTCAAGCTCGGCGACACCTTTGAGTCGATCGGCCTGCAGATCGGGACCGATGCGACGCCGACGAGTGACGTGGGCAACTACCTCTACAACGCCACGGCCAGCAGCCCCAACTACGACATCACGGTCAACGGCGGCACCCTCAACGTGACCCCGGCGCCCATCGCGGTGCATGTGACCGACACCAGCCGCCTCTACGGCGACATGTTGGAGGGTTTGCCGAGCTTCACGGTCGACGGCCTGAAATTTGCCGCCGACCGCGAAGGACTCATCCAGATCGATGATCCGGCGGACTTCCGCAGCGATGTCGGCACCTATGCCTTCGCGGGCACGCTGCTCGATCCCAACTACACGCTCACCGACTTCACCGGGACGCTCCTCGTGCTGCCGCGTCCGCTCACGGTGGCCGCGACGGCGACGCGTTTCTTCGGTGACGAGAATCCGACCGGCAGCGCGTTCACGCTCACCGGCGACTTTGCCAACGGCGATCTGGCGAGCGACATCCTCGGTTTCGCCACCACGACCGATCTCGCCCGCGGACATAACGTCGGCACCTACGACGTGACCGCTGCGTCGACCTTCACGCTGCGTTCCAACAACTACACGCTCGCGGACACCTCCGCCGCGGTGACCATCGCGCCGCGTCCGCTCAACATCGAGATCGCCCCGATCGAGCGCTACTATGGCGAAGGCAACCCGAGCTTCTCGCTCATCGGTGACACCAATCTGCCGACCGACCTCAACACGCTCGACGAAGTGCTGCGCTTCACCGCGCCGGACCGCGCGACCGCGCCTGGCAACTACACGATCGAGGCGGAGATCATTAACGCCAACTACACGATCGGCACCCTCGGCTTCGGCAACCTCGCCATCCTGAAGCGTCCGCTCACCATCACGGTCGACAATGTGGCCCGCTATTACGGCGACGCCAACCCCACCTTCAGCGCCATCTTCGGTGGCATGGGGCTGCCGGACTTTGTCGACCCCGCGAGTGTGCTCGATCTGCGCACCGTGGTGCCGACGGATGTCTTCAGCGACGCCGGTCACTACCTCATCTCGATGTTGTGGTCGTCCTTCGACAGCGACCTCTACGCGCTCGAGGCGTTTACGCCCGGCGTGCTGTCGATCTTCCCGCGTCCGGTCACGCTCATCGTCAACGACGCCGAGCTCGCCGTTTCGCCCGGCACGGATCCGGCGTCGATCTTCGATCTCAGCGACGTCGCCTTCTCGGTTACCGGCACGAACTTCGCCAACGGTGAGACCGCTGCTGAGCAGTTTGGGAATCTTGAATACGAGGTGAGCGACGATCCCGCTGCGGCCCAGGTGGGGGTGCCGGTGGACCTCAACAACTACGTCGCGCCCGACCTGCGCGCCTTCGTGGGTGGCGTCGCCGGAGCGTCCGACGGCGAAAGCGGCGGCCGGAGCATCGGTCGCGACGAAGGCGATGACTCCACCAGCGGCGAGCAGGTGGGTTTCATCCCCGTTGTCATTGATGGCGAGACGACGGAGGTCGCGGTGAACGAGATCGAAATCGGCGCCTCCGATCCCGGCACGATCGTGACGGGCGATGCGGTTATCTTCGTGCCGGATACCTCCATCGGCACAGGTGAGACCCGCGTGACCCGTTCCATCGGCATCAGCGGCGGCCACCTCGGCACGAACCGCAACTATGTCGTCACCGCCGTGACCAACGGCGTGCTCACCGTGCGCAACCGCACCGAAATCGAGGAGATGATCAAACTCGCCGAAGACGCCGTGGCCTCGGACGCCAGCGTCGAGGTGCGGTCGATTTCCGACTACGCCAACGACATCGGTCTGCTGTTCTCCGATCAGCCCGAGATGACCTTCGAGATGATCCTCGGCCACCTCACCGACACCTTCGGAGAGGACCGCGGCGAAGGCAGTCTGTATTACGCGATCTTCGGCGAGGAAGACGTGAGCCCGCCCTTCAACGCTGCGCGCATTCGCGCCTGGATGGCCGACCTCGCGACCAACCCGGAAAAACGTGCCGCGCTCGGCGGGGCCATGGTTGGTTATCTCGCCAAGGTCCAGGCCCTCCCGGTGACCGAGCGCTCCGGCGCGCAGAACCTGCTCGCGCAGGTGGTGCAGCAGAAGTTTGCCGAAGAGCGCGACCGGACCGGCAATCTGCTGATCTCGCGCCTCGAGGCCTTCCAGCGCAACAACGCCGCGGGTGGTCTCTATTACAGTCTGCTCGACGAAGTGGAGACGATCAAAACGCGTCTCGCTGCGGCGGCGCAGGGCTTCCTCGATTTTGAGAGCGGCTCCCTCAGCGCAACCGAGACGACCTTGCTCAACGACATCCTCGCGCGGTCGGGCGATCCGCGCGAAACCGCCGATACGCTGGCCCTCATTGATCAATGGATCGCCACGCGCGAGGGCGGCGAACGTGCCTTCATCGACGACCAGATTGCCGGCTTCCGCGAAGAGTTGCTCGCGTTGCAAACCCAGCGGGCGGACCTGCGCGAGGTGTTGGAAGATCCCACCGCCGAGGGCGCGACCCTTTACGCGGGCGGCATGCAGGGCTTGTTCGGCTCAAACGTGCCCTACCTCGACATCCTCGGGGAGGCGCGACTCGACGCCCTCGATGCCAAGTTGGCCAACTACGATGTGTTGAGCGGCGCCATCGGCGGCGTGACGGGAGGAGCCGTGGGCGGCGCCGGCGTCGCGGCGGCCGCGAGCACCCAGGCGGCTGTGAATATCGCCAAAACGATCTTCCCCTACGTGCGCAGCGCATCGGCGGGGGCCGGCCGTCTCGCCTCCGGACCGATGGCCCTCGCGACCTTCATCATCGGGTCCACCGAACGGGCCTTCCAGGTGTTTCAGGAAGACGAGCAACGCATCATCTTCGAAAACCTCGTGGGTGACGTGGGCGAGCCGCGGGCCTTTGCCGACATCGACTTCTCGCCGCTGCCGGACATCACCGCCGAGGACTACGATCCGTTGCCGGGCGACATGCAGGCGATGATCCAAAAACAATTCCTCATGGATGCGATGACTAGCCTACTGGTCGGTCCGGCGGGAGGGGAGGGCTGAACATGACCGCCGCACGATCCCACTCCTTCGATTCCCAATTTTTGTCCCGCTTTTCTCCGATGTTCTCATCCTTCCTTCGTCCTTTGTTGCTCGCCCTCGCCCTGACCGGCGGACTCACGGTTCTGCGTGCCCAGGAAGCGGATACGCCCATCCTGTCGCCGGAGTTGCGTCTATCGGCGCGCCCCGACGAGACCGTGATCCTGCCAGCCTTGCGCGGCGTGCGTCTGGTGAACGATCCCGCCCAGGTGGAAGCGACGGGCGCGAGCCGCGAGGGCGGCATTCGTCTGGACGGCGTAGCGACCTTGACCGAAGCCGACCTCGCTGGCGTGGCCGACGCGATGCTGGGTGAACCGGCGTCGCGCGAATCGCTGGAGCGACTGCGCGCGATCGTGCGCGGCATGCTCACGTTGCAGGGTCACCCCTTCTCGGTGGTGTATGCCCCACCACAGGATGTGACCGACGGTGTGGTGCATTACGTGGTGATGGAGAGCTCGCTCGGCCAAGTCCGGGTGGAGGGCAACCGGCACTTTCCGGAGGCGAGTTACCTGAGCCGTTTTGACTTCGCGCCCGGTGCGGGCGTCGATGCCGCCGCGTTGCGGGCTGGTGTGGACCGGCTTAACCGCAATAGCTTTCGCAACGTTGCCACCCGCGTCGAAGCCGGCGCGGAGCCCGGCACCACCGACATCGTCATTCAGGTGCAGGACCGCCTGCCGTGGCGGGTCTTCGGCGGCTACAGCAACACCGGCACGCAGACCACCACGGAGGATCGCCTCTCCGCGGGCGTGAACTGGGGCAACGCGCTCGGGCTGGGCCACATGGCCACCCTGCAATGGAGCAGCGATCTCGAGGCAGAGCACTCGCGCTCGCTCTCCGGCAACTACACCGCCGATCTGGCCGGTAACCGCAGTCTCTCGTTCTTCGGCGCCTATTCGGAGATCGAGAGCGTGCCCAACGGTGGGTTCTCGCAAGAAGGCATGAGCTGGCAGGCGGGCCTCCAGCTCGACCAGCCGCTGCGCGATCTCGGTTCGCGCTACACGCACGGCCTGCAATTCGGCGCCGACTTCAAAGTGAGCGACAATAACCTCGAGTTCGCGTTGCCGCCGTTTGTCATTCCCATCTCCGACAACCTTACCCACATCGCGCAGGTCCGCGCGCAGTATCGCGGCACGCTCAGCGATGATTGGGGAGCCACCACCTGGGGACTGCGGCTCACGGCTTCGCCGGGCGGCCTGACCGACCATAACGGTGACGGTGCGTTTCGCGGATCCCGGGCCGGGGCCAAAGCACGCTACGCCTACGCGAGCATGGATGTGTTTCGCGAAACCTCCCTCGCCGCCCTGCTACCGGGCGCGAGTTGGACAGTGCGGGGTGAGCTGCAGGTTTCGACCAACAACCTCCTCGGCAGTGAACAATACTCCGCTGGCGGCAGTGGTTCCGTGCGCGGCTACGAGCAGGGCGAGGTCGTGGGGGATAACGCGCTTTTCTTCAGCCAGGAACTGCGCCTGCCCACCGTGCACCCGGCGCGCTCACTGCTAAAAGCGGGCCTACGCGATGGACTCACCCCGTATCTTTTTCACGACTACGCGCGGGTGTGGAACGTCGACCGCCTACCCGGCGAGCGCACCTACAACCTGCACAGCGTCGGTATCGGCTTCACCTACCAGCTGACCGCCCACGCCAATGTGCGGGTGGCGCACGGCTGGCAACTGCGCGACAGCGGCAGCAGTGACACCGGCGATAACTCCCGCCTCCACGTCGCCGCGAATGTGAGCTTTTGAGTGAGGGGGCGGCCGTTCAGGGCTGCGCGATAGGAAGCTTCACGTTCCAGTGCTTGGCCACGGTCTCCAGCTCCTCGCGGGTGAGGTAGGAGACGGCGCCGTGCTTCGGCCGTTCGAAGTTGGTGCCCTGCATCACCCCTTCGTTGAAGTGGCCGATGTCGGTGAAGGTTTTGAAGTCCTTGGTTTCGCTGAACCCCATGTTGTTGGGGCGGCCGCCGTAGACGTCATACATCAGCACATAGGTGTCGGTGCCGAGTCGGCGAAATACATTGGGTGCTTCGGTGGGTTTGGTTTCGGGATCGATGCGGGTTTGGTCGCCCACGTAGCCGTCGTGGAGCTTGGTGGAGCTGGCGTAGAAGAGCTTGGCGCCGGCGACGTAGAACATGTGCCAGGTGCCATCGACGAGCGTGAGGTCGGCGTCGATGCCGCCGATGTCGGGGATCTTCTGCGGCACGGTTTCGAGCGCGGTGAAGTCGTCGTTGGCGTAGGACCAGTAGATGTTGGCGTAGTCGTTGTTATAGCGGATGGTGAAGTAGACCATCATCTTGTCGGCCACCGGGTCGTAGGTGGTTTGCGGCGCCCAGGAGCAGTCGATGTCCCCGAGTTCGGGGAAGGCCAGATCGACGCGGAAATCGGTGTGGCTCCAGTGGATCAGGTCCCAGGACTTCATCAGCACCAGCGCGCGATTGTTGCCCCAGCCGTAGCGTTCTTCGGAGCGTTGCCAGCGGGTCTCGCGGAAGCCGGCCCGATCGCCGAAAATGTGCAGGTCGGTCATGGCGAGATAGAAGGCGCCGTCGGGACCGCGGGTGATGTGTGGATCGCGCACGCCCTTCTGCTCCGCGAGGTGTTCGCCGATGAAGATCGGCTCGCCGCCATTCACATCGGTGAAGGTATACCCGTCCTCGCTGATCGCGAGGTAGGCCGACTGGGTTTGATCCTTAAAATAGACCATCATGTAGCCAGCGTAATCGTCCTCCTGCGGCACCGCTTTGTCCGCGGGCCGGGTGAGGTTTTCGACAATGTGAATCCCGGTGTCGGAGGCGGGCGCGGCCGGTTGGGCGGTGAGCAACGGAGCGCTCAGTGCGGCGCACAAAATGGAGAGGGCGAGGTAGCGGAAGCGAACGGGGGTAGAAGGCATAAGCGGGGAGGAGACCTTCCAGCTTCGGACTGCTTCGTCCCGCTGTCAGGTCTCAATCTAGGTGACCGATCAGCGCCCGCACGATGGGAGGCTGCCGGTAAGCCGACCGGAGGAGGCATTGACACGTGCACGGACGGTGGAATTCAAGAATATAAGATTGACCCCGTAGGTTGGGGAGACCGTCACATGAGCAATGCGGGCGTGAGGCTGGCGGCGACGATGAGCAGCAGGATGGCGAGGCCTTGGAGGGCACCGCGCCAACCTTTTTCGGTCAGGAGATAGAGGGGGAACAGGAGGTAGTAATAGAAGAAAACCCAATCGGCCGGATAGTGACTGCGACGGTGGTGAATCGGGCTTCTTTGCACGGCGACGGCGGCCATGAATCCGAGCGCGATACCGTCGAGTTTGAGGATGAGTTTGGCATTAACGGCGGGGTTGTAGGTCGCACCGAAGGCAGCGGCGACCATCACCAATAGATACAACCCGAACCCAACCTTCGGGCGGTGGATGTAGGGGATCATGGGGGAGGTCTTCACCAGGAAATTCGCAGTAGGCCGAGGTTGGAGCCAACGGCCCACGAACCGAGCTCGATTTTGGTGGGGCCGAGTTCCCGCTCGAGCACGGTGCCACCGCGGATGAATGAAAAGGTTCTGGTTTCGAGTAGTCGCTCCTGCTCTTGGATCTTCTTCTCCAAGTCTCGCCGCTGCAGTGCGGCCGACACGGTCATTGCTGGCATGGTGACCACTTCGTCCTCCGGTTCGGCCTCAGGCTCCGGGACCTCTACCTTTGCGGGGTCGAATTTAAATTCCTGTTGAATCAGCTCCTGAGCTTTCACCGTGACGGAGGGATCGGCGCCAAAGGCCGAGCTCCCTACCTGAATCGACAGGGCGATCGCTAGTGCGGATTTCATGGGCCGTGGTTGGGAATCTGATCGAGCAAAGAAAAGCGTCCGGCAGGGACTCATGGTGAAGAAACGGACTAGCGGCCAGGTGGTGATCAGGTTGTCTATGCGTCGCCGATCTGCGAGTCCGGTTTTTACCGTGCGAGACGTTGGGTTTTCGATCCGACGTGAGCGCGAGCAAGCTCGCGGCCTACGTTGCAGTTTCGTGAGCGGATTGGCGGGGGAGGCCCTCGGCTGCGATGGGGGTCTCAGAGTGGTGGAGTGGTTGTGCGATTATCCGCGGTTGTTAGTTCTGTGGTCTTTTGTGTGCTCTGGGGGCAAAACATCCAGGTGTGCGGGCACAAAAAAGCCGCGTCGGTTTGGGACGCGGCTTTTAGCTGTAGGGGTTGAGTTGATACCACATGGTTACGCGGCGAGGGGGTGACGTTCGGCGCGGGTGGTTTGGGCAGTGGCGAGTTCGGTGTGGTAGGTCATGGCGGGCTTGGCGTAGTCGGCGATGGCGATGGCGCTGAGTCCGACGGTGGTGGCGACGCCGGTGACGATGAGGGCGCTGGCTCCGAGGAGAATAGCGGCCGGAGCGGCGATGGCGGCGGTGATGAGATAGGTGGCGATTTTCATGATGGGTAAGTGAGTTGGTTGGTTGGTTTTGGTTGGTTGCTTCGAGGAGTATCACCCGTCGGCGAGAACAGAAGTTGCAGAAATCGGAAACAATTTGGGACGAATTAGGATGAGCGGTTCCCGGGCTGGGCGAACGGGGCAGATGGCCGAGAGGCAGGAATTATTTTTTAACCACGGATCCTCCGTCGCTCTTCAAGCTATGGCGGACAAGTGGACACGGATGGCTTACGCCTTTGCCGAGGCTTCGGCGCACAAGTCGCCTACCGGCTACGCACTGAAGCTTCAGTGGAGTGGTTCTGTGATTTTCTGTGTGCTCTGTGGTCAATGCATCCAGATGTGCGGGCACAAAAAAGCCGCGTCGTTTTGGGACGCGGCTTTTAGCTGTAGGGGTTAAGTTGATACCACATGGTTACGCGGCGAGGGGGTGACGTTCGGCGCGGGTGGTTTTAGCGATGTTCATTTCGGTGTGGTAGGTCATGGCGGGCTTGGCGTAGTCGGCGATCGCGATGGCGCTGAGTCCGACGGTGGTGGCGACGCCGGTGACGATGAGGGCGCTGGCTCCGAGGAGAATAGCGGCCGGGGCGGCAATGGCGGCGGTGATGAGATAGGTGGCGATTTTCATGATGGGTAAGTGTGTTGGTTGGTTTGGTTTTGGTTGGTTGCTTCAGGGGCTATTACCCGTCGGCGAGAACAGAAGTTGCAGAAATCGATTTCGTTTTGAGTCGAATTAGGATGAGCGGTCCGCGGACGTGGAGAACGGGACTTAGGCGGCGAGGGCGTGTTTCTCGCTCTTCGCGTTGGCGGCGACGGTGACCTTGGACTCGTCGAGGTAGCTCATGCGGCTAGTGCCGTAGTCCATCAGGGCGATGGAGAGCACACCGGCGACGGCGGTGATGCCGAGGGCGATCGGAGCGGAGAGACCCACAACCATGGTGGCGGGAGCAATGAGGGAGGAGACGATGAGGGAGTTGGTGATGTTCATGTTGGTTACTTTCTTTGAAGGTTGTGCCTCATACCTTGCAGTGCCCGTGCCAACCGATTCATAGAGTTGTAAGTGGCCGAAAGGTAATGGGATAAAATATTTGGCGTTTTCGGAGGTATGTCGGGCGAATGGTAAGCGGTGCGCTCCTGAAACCTGGTTGTCCCACGATTGGGACAGTTTTGAGGGATGCTGGGGATTACCGTCGCAGGGTCTGAAAAGGGGTGGAAAAACCGCCAAGAACGCTAAGGGGCGCGAAGGTGGAGTAGACCGTAGATGGCGCAGATGAGCGCCGATACCTGGGAGCAGCGTGGTAGAGATTCAGTTGGAATGGATCTGTGGGTATCAGCGTGTGCGGCGGTTATTCCTCTCCGCAGCTTTCTAGGGTAACGGCTGGCGTTTGGGGGCGTTTGGGCCTATCCGGATGCCAAGTTTGAATGCCTATGTGTCTTCGTTCCTTCCTACGGCCTACGTCTTCTTTTTCCTCTTCAACACTTCGGCGTCACGTGGCGCGGGGTCTGATCGGTCTGGCTTTGAGTTTGCCAGTCGGCGGTCTGCTGGCCGCGGATAATGCCGACATGAGTGCGACCGAAGATCCAAATCTGTGGCTGGAGGATGTGGGCGGTGACGAGGCACTCAATTGGGTGCGCGAGCGCAACGCGGTGAGCTTGGCCGAGCTGCAGGGCACGCCGGGCTACGCGGAACTCGAGGCGCGGCTGCGGGCGATCTACGATTCCAAGGATCGCATCCCGGGCGTCTACAAGATCGGCGAGCTGTATTATAACTTCTGGCAGGATGCCGAGCACCCGCAGGGGATCTGGCGTCGCACGACGCTGGAGTCTTATCGCAGCGAGGAGACCGAGTGGGAAACCGTGCTCGATCTCGATGCGTTGGGTAAGGCCGAGGACGAGAACTGGGTCTGGAAGGGTTCGTCGGTTCTCGAGCCGGCGGAAGACCTGGCGATGATCTCGCTGTCCCGTGGTGGCGCGGACGCGACGGTGAAGCGCGAGTTCAACCTCGAGACGAAGCAGTTCGTCGACGGTGGATTCACGCTGCCCGAGGCGAAGTCTTACGTGTCCTGGCTCGACCGCGATACGTTGTGGGTGGGCACGGACTTTGGTGAAGGCTCGCAGACCGAGTCAGGTTATCCGCGCATTGTGAAAAAGTGGCGTCGCGGCACGCCGATCGAGGAGGCGGAGCAGACCTTTGAAATCGATGCCGAAGAGCTGGGCTTGTTCATCGGTCACCAGGTCACGCAGGGGCGTCACTACGACATGATCACCCGCGCGATGACGTTTTATACCAACAAGGCTTACCTGCTCCACGAGGGGGAGTGGGTGGAGATCAACAAGCCCGACGACGTGTCGATGGGCGTGTTTGGCGACTGGCTCACCTTCCAGCCGCGCGAGGACTGGACGGTGGACGGCGAGACCTTCCTGGCGGGTTCGCTGCTCACCGCGAAGGTGGATGCGTTTCTGGCCGGTGATCGCGACTTGAAGGTGGTCTTTGCGCCGGCCGAGCGCACCTCGCTCGACGGGGTCAGCGCGACCAAAAACTACCTCCTGCTCAACGTGCTCGATAACGTGCGCAGCCGTCCTTACGCGGCGAAGTTTGTGGGGGAAGCCTGGGAGCTGATGCCGTTGGATGCACCGGAGTTCGGCCGGGTGAGCCTGCGCGGCCTCGATTCCGATGAGAGCGATGACTACTTTATGACGGTGGAGGATTTCCTCACGCCGACCAGCCTCTACCACGCGGTGGTGGGTGAACCGGGTAAACAACTGCTGCGCACACTGCCGGCGTTCTTCGACGCGAGCGGGCTGAAGATCGAGCAACGCGAGGCGGTGTCGGCCGACGGCACGCGCGTGCCGTATTTCCAGATCGGACCGGAAGACCTGAAGTTGGACGGGACCAATCCGACGCTGCTCTATGGCTACGGCGGTTTTGAAGTTTCGATGGATCCGTTCTACAGCGGATCGATCGGCACGGCGTGGCTCGAGAAGGGCGGCGTGTATGTGCTGGCGAACATTCGGGGCGGCGGCGAGTTCGGACCCAAGTGGCACCGGGCCGCACTGAAGGCGAATCGCCAACGCGCCTATGACGACTTCGCCGCGGTGGCGGAGGATTTGATCCAGCGCAAGGTGACCTCGCGGGAACACCTCGGCACGCAGGGTGGTTCGAACGGCGGTCTGTTGATGGGTGTGATGCTCACGCAGCGTCCGGATCTGTTCAGCGCGGTGCTGTGTCAGGTGCCGCTGCTCGACATGAAGCGTTACCACCTGCTGCTGGCGGGGGCGTCATGGATGGGTGAATACGGCGATCCGGACAAGCCGGAGGAGTGGGAGTTTATCAGCAAGTATTCGCCTTACCAGAACGTGAAGGAGGGCGTGGACTATCCGCGCACGCTGTTCACGACGTCGACGCGCGACGATCGGGTGCACCCGGGTCACGCGCGCAAGATGATGGCGCGGATGGAGAGCCACGGTTACGACGTGCTCTACTACGAGAACATCGAAGGCGGCCACGGTGGTGCGGCCAACAATGAGCAGCGCGCCCGCATGAACGCGCTGGGCTACACGTTCCTCTGGAACGAAGTGAAGTAGGGCCGCGACGTCCGTGAGATCGCGAACCGTTCGCTCTGGGTAGTTTCAAGCCCGCGTCGATTTCGGCGCGGGTTTTTTGCGGGCGGTGGGTGGTAAGAGAACAGGGGAGGTGGCGGAGAGGCAGAGAGTTTTTTTAACCACGGATGGACACGGATGGCTTCGCCTACCGGCTACGCACTGAAGGGGAGGGAGGTGGAGAGGTAGGGGAGTGGATCTGCGTTTCTCTGCGTCATCTGCGGTTTTCGATTCTGTGCTCTCTGTGGTTTCAAAGGCGCAGTGGTGTTTGGGCACAAAAATGCCGCGTCGGGGGGAGGACGCGGCGTTTAGGTGTAGGGGTGGGATGGATACCACATGGTTACGCGGCGAGGGGGTGGCGTTCGGCTTGCTTGGCGTTCGCTTTGGCTTTCGCGGTGTCGTGATCGCGGTAAGAGCAGGTCCGTTTGCCGTAGTCGCCGAGGGCGATTGAAGAGAGGGCAATGCCGGTGGCGGTGGCTCCGACGACCGCTGCGCTGGCCCCAAAGGCGAGGGCGGCCGGGGTAACCAGCGCCGTGACGAGTAAGAAGGCGGTGGCTTTCATGAGGGTGGAGAGTTTGTTGGTCTTGGATTTGGTTGGGTTCACGTGAGGTATCACCCAGCTCCACCGCGCGAGGTTGCAGAAATCGGAAAGTTTTTTGGCGATGCGGGATGCGCGGTGCGCGGTGCGGGATGCGGGATACGAGATACGGGATACGGGATGCGCGATGCGGGATACGGGATACGGGATGCGCGATGCGGGATGCGCGATGCGGGATGGCTTGAGTTGCCACTCGCTCACGCTCGTAGCCACGGGGGCTTGGTCGTCCCGGTTTACCGGAGGGTGACCAGGGTGGCGCCCCAGCTGCCGGTGGTTTCGTTGCCGAGGCGGTAGCCGGCGACGAGGTGCGGCAGCCGATCGAGCAGGGTGTGCACCGTGGTGCGCAGGGTGCCGGTGCCTTTGCCGTGAACGATACGAACTTCGCGCAGGCCTTTGGCTTGAGCGGCCTCGAGGTAGGCCGGAATCAGGTCCCCGAGGTCGGAGGGGCGAAAGGTGTGGAGGTCGAGTTCCCCCGTGATGGGCATCTCGACGGGGGCGTCGTCGGGAGCGTCGGCCGACATGGGACGCCTTTTTTACTCAGCCGGGGGCGGCGGGTTCTGCGCGCCGGGCTTCTTGCGGGTGGTTTCGGTGGGCTCGTCGGGCACGGAGGGGGCGTCTTCGGCGAGATCGGGCTCGGGTTCGTGGGCGACGGTTTGCGGCGCGGCTTGCGGCTGCGGGGTCGCGGAGGGGTCCGTGATGGGCGGATGCTGGCGGGGCGGCGCGGTGGGGCGGTTGGGCCGCGAAGAGGTGGGCGGGGGCGATTCCAGGTCGATGGCACGGCGAATCTCGTCCTCTACTCCCGAGGCGGCGCGTTTGAACTCCCGCATGGCTTTGCCGAGGCCGCGAGCGACTTCGGGTAGCTTTTTGCCGCCGAAAAGCATCAGCGACAGCGCGAAGATGACGAGCATCTCCATGCCGCCGATACCGTCGAGGAAGGCGAGGAAAGAGGGAGAGTTAACCACGGATGAACACGGATTCACACGGATGAAGAGGAAGGAAGGTCTGTCTTAACCACCAATGGACACGAATGAACACGAATAATTTGGGGGATCTCAGCCGATGGCGACTTCGACGGCGAAACGTCCGGTGGCGCCGGGGGCGACCCAATGCAGGCCGCGGCCGTGTTCGGGGGCGTTGGGTGGGCCCATCCAGGGTTCGACGCAATAGTAGGGCACGTCCGGCGCGGCGGTCCAGGTGACGAAGGCGGCGTCGGCGGGCGGCGGGTTGGTGGTGCCGTGGGTGAGGGAGACGTGTTCGGAGCCGTCGATGGGGCCGAAGCGCACGGTGTTGCCGGCGAGATTGACGTGGATGGCGTCGATCAGCTCCGGATCGGAGAGACGGCTGCGACGTGGCAGCTCCGGGCCGGGCACGAGGGAACCGACGGCGGATTGGCGCACGGTTTCGCCGGGCGGGAGCTCGATCATGTAGTTGTCGCGGGTCTGGTTTTCGGTCCAGGGGGCGGCGAAGTAGAAGTGGTGACCGGCGCTCCACGGGATGCGTTCCTCGCCGTGGTTTTCGAGGGCGAACTCGCAGGTGAAGCGTTGGCGGTGGAAGCGGTATTTGACGCTGAAGGTGTAGTCGAAGGGGTAGACCTCGGCGTCGGCGGCGGTGGGCTCGAGCACGGCGATGAAACCGCGGTCGTTGATGGACTCGAGGCGGAAGGAGCCTTGGCGGGCGAAGCCGTGCATGGGCATGGGGCGGCGTTGGCCGGCGGGATCCTTCCAGAAGTGAATCTCGCCCTCATCGAATACGCGGGCGTTGAAGGGAAACAGGATCGGGTTGCCGCCGCGGACTTTGGCAACGGTGGTATCGCCGAGTTCATCCGCGGTGAGCTCGGGCCAGTGCAGGATCTCGCGCAGGGAGCCATCGGCGCGCTGGTGATGCCAGTGCATGAGCCGGGCGCCGCGTTCGGGCCAGGCGAGGAAGGTGGAATCGCCGATTTCCCAGCGGCGAATGGTGTGACCAAGGTAAGGAACGGACTGCATGAGCGGTGTAAGGGAGCGACAACGAAACGCAAAAATGCCCGCGTGTCACGGATGCGGCTCGAAATTGCGGTCCGGATTGTAAGGCGGAAGCGACTCGCGACGCTTGCGGTTGTTGCGCAGGTGTCCCAGCTTGGCCGAGTTAGCAATGCCTGCCCCCCGAGTTATCCGCCTCCTTCCTTGGCTTATTGGTCTCCTCCTGAGTTTGACGACGCTTGGTCGTGCGCAGGAAGCGGTGCCGAGTGCGGAGGACATGGTGGAGCAAGTGGCCACCGCGACGGTGGAGGGGCTGCCGGCCAAGGTGGTCGTGATTCCGGTGCAGGATCAGATCGCGAAACCCATTCTCTACGTGATCCGCCGCGGGTTGAAGCAGGCGATCGAGATGGAGGCGGATCTGGTGGTGCTCGATATGAAGACGCCGGGTGGGAGCCTGGGCGTGACCTTTGAAATCATGGAAGCGTTGGACCGTTTTAAAGGCGAGACGGCGACCTACGTGAACAACGAAGCGATTTCCGCGGGCGCCTTTATCTCGGCGATGACGGACGACATCTATTTTGCGACCGATGGGGTCATCGGCGCGGCCGCGCCAGTGAGCGGAGGTGGGGCGGACATCGATGAGACGATGAAGCAGAAGATCGTGAGTTACCTGAAGGCGCGTATTCGGGCGATCTCGGAGGGGCATCCGTATCGCGGCGAAGTGATTTCGGCCATGATCGACGCCAACTATGAATTGAAGATCGGCGATGAGGTTTTGAAGGAAAAGGGCGAGCTGCTGTCGCTCACTGCCTCGGAGGCGGCGGAGACGTATGGCGATCCGGCGCAGCCGCTGCTGTCGGCGGGCACGGCGGAGTCGATCGACGCCTTGCTGTCGGAGCGGTTTGGTGAGCGTGCTTACACCACGCTCTCGCTCGAAACCACCTGGTCGGAGGAATTGGCGGCGTGGTTGAATGCGATTTCGCCGCTGTTGATGGGGCTCGGACTGCTCGGTGTCTTCATCGAATTTAAGACCCCGGGTTTTGGGGTGTTTGGCATCGCGGGCGGAGCGATGTTGGCGGTGGTGTTTTTTGGTCACTACGTCGCGGGTCTCTCCGGGCACGAGCCGGCGTTGTTTTTTGCCATCGGCGCGATGCTGGTGCTGGTGGAGCTTCTCTTCCTGCCGGGCACCATCTTCATCGCGTTGGCGGGAGTGGTTTCGATGTTGGGCTCATTGCTCTGGTCGATGGCGGACATTTGGCCGGATGAACCGATCTCTTTCAGTGGCGACACCTTTACCGGTCCGCTGATCGACCTGTCGCTGGCTCTGACGGTCACGATCGTGGGCGCGATCCTGGTGGTGCGCTTTATGCCGCGCGGCTGGGTGTGGGACAAACTGGTCATCGCTGCCAGCATCACTGGCACCAGTGGGGCTCCAGTGGTTGCGGGGGCGCCGGCGGCGGGCTCGTTGGTGGGTCAAACCGGAGTCGCCGCGACGGATCTGTTCCCGAGTGGTCAGGTCGAGGTGGGTGGCAAACGTTATGAAGCCAAACTGGTGGTCGGCTCGGCCGAAGCCGGCGCGACGGTCGTGGTGCGCCGCGAGACTGGCTTTGGCTTGGAAGTGGAAGCTTTGGCGGAGGACGACGTATGACGCTGATCGTGGTTTTGTTTTTGGTCGGCATGGTGCTGCTGAGCGCCGAGATCATTCTGCCGGGAGGGATCATTGGCGTGATTGGTGGGCTGGCGATGCTGGCTGGTTGCGTGTTGTCGTTCTCCGAATTTGGCGTCGGCGGTGGCGCGGTGGCGGTATTGGTCGCTGCAGTGATCGTCGCGATCATGTTGTGGCTGGAGTTTGCGGTGCTGCCCAAAACCAAGACCGGACGGAAGTTGTTCCTGAACGAAGTGATTTCGGGCACCGCCGGGAAGGAGCGCACGATCAACTACCAAGACTGTATTGGGAAAACGGTGACGAAACTCGCGCCTTCCGGTCTGGTCGAAATCGACGGCACCAAGGTGGAGGCGTTTTCCCGCAATGGCTTTTTGGACGAGGACACTCCGATCAAGGTTGTCGCTACCGACAGTTTCCGGGTCGTGGTGATCCCCACCGAATGAACCCCACTCGCACCTCACTCTCATGGACATCAAACTCATTCTTTTCATCGTCGCCGTAGTCATCGGCCTGGTCCTCTTCGGCCTGATTGTTTCGTTCTTCAACGTGTGGCTGAAAGCCGCGCTCTCAGGGGCCTATGTCAGCCCCTTCAACCTGATTGCCATGCGCCTGCGTGGTGTGCCCTACGGGGTGATCGTCGAGGCGCGCATTCGCGCGGTGAAGGCGGGTCTGGCGCTCGGCATCAACGACATTGAATCCCAATACCTGGCGGGTGGTAACGTGATCTCCTGCGTGCAGGCGCTCATCGCGGCGCAGAAGGCCAAAATCGAGCTGGACTGGCAACGCGCTTGCGCCATCGACCTCGCCACCAAGGGCTCCGGTAAGAGCGTCGAGGAGGCGGTGCGCACCTCGGTCGACCCGAAGGTCATTGATTGTCCGAATCCGGAGGCCGGCCGCAACACCATCGATGGTGTGGCGAAGGACGGTATTCAGGTGAAGGTGCGCGCCCGCGTCACGGTGCGGACCAACCTCGACCGCTTTGTGGGTGGTGCGAAGGAAGAGACCATCATCGCCCGCGTGGGTGAAGGTATTGTGACCACCATTGGTTCGGCCGACACCTACAAGGTCGTGCTCGAATCGCCGGACGCCATTTCGAAGGTCGTGCTCAAGCGTGGTCTCGATGTGGGCACGGCGTTTGAGATTCTTTCCATCGATATCGCCGACGTGGATGTGGGCGACAACGTGGGCGCCAAGCTGCAGGAGGCCCAGGCCGAGGCGAACAAGAAGATCGCGCAGGCTCAGGCGGAAATCCGTCGCGCGGCCGCCGTCGCCGTCGAGCAGGAGATGAAGGCCAAGGTCGAAGAGATGCGCGCCAAGGTGGTCGAAGCCGAAGCACAGGTGCCGCTCGCCATGGCCGAGGCTTTCCGCAAGGGTAACCTGGGCGTGATGGATTACTACAAGATGGAAAACATCCAGGCCGACACCGACATGCGGAAGTCCATCGGTGAGCCGGACGACGAGGACGGCAACAACTCCAATAACTGAGTCTGAGTTGGCCTCCGCGTTTGTTACGCCTCTAGCGAAAGCCGCCTGATGGATTGGATCTTCGATAACATTCAACTGCTGGTGATCATCGGGTCGTCCATTGCCTGGTGGCTCACGCAGCAGAAGAAGGATAGCGATGACGATCAGCCGAAGCCGAGCGATCGGCCGGGGCGGAAAGCCATCGATTGGAAACGCGAGGAGCAGGGCGGCGAGTCGGATGCAGCACGCCAAGTGCGCGAACGCATGCGGCGGCTGCGCGAGCAACGCGGCCAGCAGGAACAGCGTCAGAGCCAGCGTCGTGAATCGCCTCAGTCGGAGCGGCCGCAGCCGACGGCCAGCGACATTCCCCCGGTGTTGCGTGAGCTGATGGGGATCCCCGAGCCGGAGCCAGAGCCGGTGCGTGAGGTGCGCCGGCCGGAGCCGATGGTGCCACCGCCGTTGCCGCGCAATGAAGGAGGCGAACGCATGGCCGCGCAAATGCGGGAGCTGGAGGCCAAGCAACGCGAAGCCGAGGCAATGGCATCGCGGGTCAAAGGCGCGTTGCCGGGCTCGACGGATCGCAAACGCCGCCGCCGGCAGCACTCCGCCTCATACGGTGCGAACACAGGCGGTGATATGATGAGCGATCGGGATTTCCTGAAGACGCTGCGCGATTCGCGCAGTGCGCGGCGGGCGATCATTTTGAAGGAAGTGCTGGATCGCCCGGTGGGGCTGCGGTGAGCGGCGAGTAGCGAGTAGCGAGTAGCGAGTAGCGAGTAGCGAGCTGGTAGCTGGTAGCTGGTAGCTGGTGGCTGGGTGCTGGTAGCTGATCGCTGGTGGCTGGGTGGCTGGTAGCTGATCGCTGATCGCGGCCTAAACGACGAAGCCGAGGCAGGGATGCCTCGGCCACGGGGGAAGGGGGAAAGTGCTCTCGAGGAGGTTTATTCGATGCGGACGCGTTGGCGGCCGCGGAGGCCCGTCTCGGCGGAGATGTTGCTGCGGGAGCCATCGATTTCGACTTCGACGTTTTCCATCGGGTCGGCGGTGAAGAGCAGCTGACCGTTCTTGGGGAAGGTGCGGGAGTCGCCGCGCGTGATGGCACCTTGGAAAATTTCGACCCCGGTGGATTCCTCGACGATCTTCACCCGCACATTGCCGAGGGCGTGCACGACGATGGTGGGATCTGAAGCCACTTGTTGGGTGGCGGTGTCGTCGGTCGCGACGTTGTCCTCACCGCCGCCGCTGAAGGCGCGCACGGTGATGACGACCAAAACGATCAGGGCCACCACCGCGGCGACGAGGACGCTGCCTTTGACCAGCAGCGCCTTGTCGACGTAAGGCAGGGCGCCAGGCTTGGGTTTAAAGGTGGCGGGATTGTCGCCTTCGCTGTCAGCGCCGGCCTCACCGTCGTCATCGTCTTCGCGGCCCGAATCTTTCGACGAGGATACCGTGAGGTCCATGCGACCGTAGGTTTCACGATTGAGCGGCTTGGGGCGGCTGCTGGTGGCGCTGCCGCCGTGGCCGAGAGAATTGTAGTCGTTGATGATCTTCTCGGCCGGAAGATTCAGAAAGTGAGCGTAGTTGCGCAGGAAGCCGCGGACGTAGATGTCGGGCAGGTTGATATCGAACTGGTTGCTCTCGAACTTGTGCAGGTAGTCGCCCCGCACCTTGGTCGCTTCAGCTGCCTCGCGAATGGAAATGCCCTTACGCTTGCGTGCTTCTTCCAGTCGTTCGCCGATATTCTGCATGGTATTTAAGAAGGGGGATTAAACTCAGGATGCAAACCACGTTCCGTGGGCAGCGACAACAGACAATGCGGGAAAGCCGTGAAAAAGCGCGGCCGGAACACGGTAACAGCCGTTGCGTGGCTTAAAGGCTGTCGAGGTCGACGAGGATCTCGCGGGGGCTGGAGCCGTTTTCGGGGCCGACGATGCCTTTGTCTTCCAAGAGATCCATGATGCGGGCGGCGCGGTTGTAGCCGATGCGCAGGCGGCGCTGGATGTTGGAGGTGGAGGCACGCTTGCTCGATTTGAGCACGCCGAGGGCCTGTTGGTAGAGCTCCTCGTCGTCGCCGAGATCACCGTCGCCACCGTCACCGCCATCGTCGTCGGAGCCGGCGCGATCGATCTGCGCCTGCACGTCCTGGGCGTATTGGGGCGGACCGTTGGTCTGCATGAACTCAACGATGGCCATGACCTCGTCGTCGGAGCAGAAGGCGCCCTGAGCGCGCACGAGGCGGGCAGTGCCGGGGGGCGAGAAGAGCATGTCCCCGCGGCCGATGAGGTTGTCGGCGCCCTTGGTGTCGAGAATGGTGCGGGAGTCGACTTGGGAGGCGACCTGGAAGGCGATGCGGGACGGGAGGTTGGCCTTGATGACGCCGGTGATGACGTTCACGGACGGGCGCTGGGTGGCGATGATGAGGTGGATGCCGGCGGCGCGGGCGAGCTGCGCGAGGCGGGCGATCGAGGTCTCGATCTCGGCCGGGGCGACCATCATGAGGTCGGCGAGTTCGTCGATGATGGCGACGATGTAGGGGAGGTGATCCGGCAACTCGATCTCGTCGTCGAGGGCCGGGTCGACGCCGGGCAGGCCGGTTTGCGACTCGGGCGGTTGCTCGGGCAAGTCGGGTTTGGCGTCACGCTTCTTGCGGTTGTTGTAACCGACGATGTTGCGGACGTTGCACTTGGCGAAGATCTGGTAGCGTTGCTCCATCTCGCTGAGCAGCCACTTGAGGGCGCCGGGGACCTTCTTGGGTTCGGTCACCACCGGGATGAGCATGTGGGGCAGGGTGTTGAACACCTTCAGTTCGACCACCTTGGGGTCGACCATGATGAGGCGCACGTCCCGCGGGCTCTTGGAGTAGAGGATGGAGGAAACGATGGAGTTGATGCAGACCGATTTGCCCGAGCCGGTGGCACCGGCGATGAGCAAGTGGGGCATCTTGGCGAGGTCGGAGACGAGCGGCTTGCCGGAGACGTCTTTGCCGAGGGCGATGGGCAGCTCGGCCTTGTGGCCGTTCCAGTCGGTCGACTCGAGGATCTCACGCATGCCGACCGGGGTGGGGTGCTGATTGGGCACCTCGACGCCGACGGCGGCCTTGCCCGGGATGGGGGCGAGAATGCGCACGGACTGGGCGCGCATGCCGAGAGCGATGTTTTTGTCGAGGCCGGCGATCTTTTCGACGCGCACGCCGGGGGCGGGCTTCACCTCGTAGCGGGTGATGACGGGGCCGACGTGGATCTCGCCGATGGAGACCTTGACGTTAAATTCTTCGAGGATGCGCAGGAGGTTCTCGGCGTTGCGCTGGTGCTCCTCCTCGGTGTTGTCCTCGTGCGGCGTGGCGGGATCGGCCAGCAACTTGAGGGGCGGGAAGCGGTAATCGCCGTCGGACTTGGGCGTGTTGACCCCGCGGGCTTTTTTGAGCTCCTCGGCTTTAACGATCTGGAGCTCCATCTTTTTGCCCTCGCCGGTGGCGAGAACCGGGCTGTCTGGCGCGGTGGAAGGTTTGCCAAGGGTGAGGCCAACGACTTTCGGCGGCGGCGGCTTGGGTTCGGGCTCAGGTTCCGGCTCCGGCGCGGGTGGCGGGGCTTCGCGTTTGGCGGGGGCCTTGGCGAGCGGATCGTCGCTGGAGGTGCCGGGGGCAAGTTTGATGTCCTGCTTGGCGACTTCCTTGCCGGCTTTCTTAGCTTCCTTGGCCGCTTCTTTGGCGGCGGCGATACGTTCCTTTTCGAGACGCTTGGCCTCTTCGCGGACCGCTTTCTCTTCTTCTTTGGCTTTGGCTTTGGCCTCCTTCGCGAGGCGTTTTTCCTCTTTGCGCTCCGCCGCGCGCTCGGCGCGATTGGCGCGCCAGTCGTGGAAGCCGGAGATGGCGCGCTCAAATTGGGCGGCGATGTCGCGGGTGAAGATGAAGATCAGTGCGACGACGTAGATGGTGGTCAGCAGCGAAGCGGAGCCAAAGACACCGACTGTCTCGGAGAGCATGCCGTCGTAGATCCAGTGACCGAGCACTCCGCCGAGGCGGCCCTCGGGGAAGAACTGGCTGTCGGCGAAGGAGTGCAGCTTGATCATGGCCGCGACGCCGCAGGCCGAAGCGATGGCCAGCAGCATGGCGGTGAAGCGGGTGAAGGCGAGGCGACGGGCGTTGCGCACGGCCACCCAGAGTGACCAAAAGGAAAAGAAGGGGATGAGCCAGGCGCCGAGGCCAAACCACACGAAGCTCAGGTGTGCCACATCGGCACCGATTTTGCCGACCAGGTTGCGGTCGGTTGGAGTGGTGGCGTTGTTGTAGAAATAACCTTCCTGGAGAGGGCTGTAATCGAGATAGGCCACGGTCAGCCAGAGGCCGAGCAAGAGGCAC
Organism: Actomonas aquatica; assembly: GCF_019679435.2. Classification (NCBI taxonomy): domain Bacteria; kingdom Pseudomonadati; phylum Verrucomicrobiota; class Opitutia; order Opitutales; family Opitutaceae; genus Actomonas; species Actomonas aquatica. The sequence continues at coordinate 2,651,949 of NZ_CP139781.1, read as the reverse complement.
AGCACGGCAACAAACCACGCTGGGCGATAGCGTGGCGGTTGGAATCCGGCGTGACGGGTCTTTTGTTTTGAAGTCCGGGACTTGGCCATGTCTGTTGAGGCTCCCGCCTCTAACTCTCACCACCGGGTGGCGATTGCGGGGATTTCAGCTCTGCCACCAGCCCGGTCAAATGTAAATAGCCCACTCGGGGCTTTTGGAATTATACGCTCTGTTCACATGCAAGAAGTCATTCGCTTTCAACCGCTTTACCAAGATCGTGTGTGGGGTGGTCGGGTGCTGGAGACGGCGCTCGGTCGCACTTTGCCGCGCGAAGGTCCGATCGGCGAAAGCTGGGAGGTCGTGGACCGCCCGGAAGCCCAATCGGTTCTCGTCGGCGGCACCTGCGACGGTCTGAGCATCCGCGAGGCGATCGACCAGCACGGCGCGGCGCTCATGGGGCCGGATTATCCGGCGGATCGCCCGTTCCCGATTTTGATCAAGTGGCTCGACTGCCGCGAGCGCCTGAGCCTGCAGGTGCACCCGCCGGCGGAGATCGCTCCGGCCATGGGCGGCGAGCCGAAGACGGAGAACTGGTATATCGCCGAGACGACGGGCGAGGCCGGTCTCATCGTGGGCCTGAAAAAGGGCGCGACCCGCGGCGCTTTCGCGTCGGCCTTGGTCGACAACACCTTGGAAGACTGCGTGCACCGCTTCCCGGTGCAGGCGGGCGACTCGATCCTGGTGCACAGCGGCACGGTCCACGCCATTGATGGCGGCAACCTGATTCTCGAGATCCAGCAGAACTCCGACACCACCTACCGCGTGTATGACTGGGGTCGCATGGGTCTCGACGGCAAACCTCGCCAGCTGCACATCGCCGAGTCCTTGGCGTCGATCGACTGGGACCTCTTCGAGCCGGAACCCGTGCGCGCCGCCCGCGAGGACGCGGTGATCGCCGACAGTCAGGAATTCCGCATCCGCCGCGTGCCGCTGGCCGCCGGTGAGTCGGTGTCCTTCGCCGCCGGTGAACAGCCACGTCTCGCCAGTGTGGTGAGCGGCGTGGTTACGGTGAATGATGCTGCCGCCGACACGCTGACCAAGGGCGACAACGCCCTGCTGCCTTACGCCGGGGAGTTCAAGCTCACCGCCACCGCAGACAGCCTGTTGCTCATCACCGAGAACTTCGCCTGAGCCGTTCCCGGCGTTGCCTCGACTCCGGCTTCCGTCCTCGTTCCTCCCTCCGCCCACCACATGCGTTCCCGTTTCCAGCCGTCCTCCCAACACGGCGGCGCCTTCGGCAAGCTGATCCTGTTCATGGTCGTGCTGTCCGCGGCGGTCGTGCTGGCGTGGATGCTTTTGCTGCCGACGGGCGTGGAACGGGTGCTGGCGCAGCGCAGTGGTTTTGCGACCGAGGTGCAGCGCCTGGCCTTCAACCCCGTCTCGGGTCGTTTTTCCGGCGGCGGGGTGGAGATCGACAATCCCGGGATTTGGGGCGGCGGCCGTTTTGTTGAAATCCCGCATTTTGAAGGCCGGCTCGAAACGATGTCGGCCACCCGCGAGGAGTTCGTGGTGGATGAACTCACCGTCGAAATCGCCCACCTCGTGATCGTCATCGGCCCCGACGGCACCTCCAACGCGCAGGCCTTTGGTGAAGGATTCGCGGCCTCCATCGTCCCGGTGGTCCCGACCGGTGAACCACCCACAGCGCTCGCCGCGCTGCCCATGATCGGGGACGGCCCGCAGGCCGTGTTGGTGCGTAAACTGCACCTGAGAATCGGCCGCGTGGAGGTCCTGCAACCCGGCCATGCCACGCTCGATCGCCTGGTGGAGCAGCTCGATTGGGAGGGAGATTATGAGAACGTGCGCGAGGCGCAGGACCTGTTGTCGCAGGCGCTCGTGACCCGCCTGCTGCAATCCCCCGCGCTTTGGCGCGCGCTGCTCAACAGCGAGGCCGTGCAGGGCGCGACCGCGGGCGATTCCCAGCTTAACCAGCTGCTCAATCAGGCCGGCGGTCTGCTCAATTCCCTGCTGCGCACACTTGAACAAAAGCCCTGACCGTAGCTTATTCTGACCCTTTGCAATGAACGATACCACGTCCAAGACCGATTCCAACGAGAGCGAAGAGCCCATCATCGAGGGCACCGAGACTTCGTCTGCGGCCGCAGCGGCATCGTCCGATGCCACCGAAACCACCCCGACCGAGAACGCCTCGGTTGAGGTCGAACCCACGCTCGAAGAGCTGCTGGAGAAGGCTCGCCAAGATGCGACCAGCGCCAAGGAAGCGCACCTGCGCGCCGTGGCCGACCTCGAGAATTTCCGTCGCCGCACCGCCCGCGAGCGCGATGACCTGCGCGCCTATGCGGCGGCCAACGTTGTCGAGGAGCTGATGCCGGTGCTCGACAATCTCGGGTTCGCGCTTCTCGCCGCCAAGGCGCCCAACGCTGAGCTCAAGTCACTCACCGACGGCGTCGAGATGGTGGCCAATCAATTCAAGACGGCGCTCGGCAACCACGGCCTTAAAGAGGTCAACCCGGTCGGCGGCGACTTTGACCCCAACCTGCACGAAGCCATGTCGCAGCAGCCGAGCGACGAGGTGGAGGAGGGCAAGGTGCTCCAAGTGATCCGAGTCGGCTACACCCTCAATGGCCGCCTGTTGCGCCCGGCCTCCGTCATCGTGTCGGGTGGTCCGGCCAGCGACGACGCGAAGAGCGAATCCTGAGCGGCGCGCATCCCCCGACATCATGGCGAAAACCGACTTTTACGAACTACTGGGCGTCTCCCGCGACGTCTCCGAGGGCGACCTCAAGAAAGCTTACCGCAAGCAGGCGGTGAAGTATCACCCGGACAAGAACCCGGGCAACAAGGAGGCCGAGGAGAAGTTCAAGGAGATCTCGCACGCTTACGAGGTGCTCAAGGACCCGCAGAAGCGCGCGGCCTACGACCGCTATGGTCATGCGGCCTTTGAAGGCGGCGGCGCTGGCCGCGGTCCGGGTGGCATGGGCGGCTTCGGCGGTGGCGGTGGCGGCGGTGGTTTCCACGACCCGTTCGACATCTTCCGCGAAGTCTTCGGCGGCGGCGGAGGAGGCGGGGGTGGCGGCGGTATCTTTGAAGAGATGTTCGGCGGCGGTGGCGGTGGTGGTGCCGGCGGTGGCCAGGATGGCGCTGACCTGCGCTACGACCTCGAAATCACCCTCGTCGAAGCGGCCAAGGGCGTCGAAAAGGAACTCTCCTTCCGCAAGGCCATGGCCTGCGAACGCTGCAACGGCAGCGGCGCCGAGCCCGGCTCGAAGCGCGTGACCTGCCCGACCTGCGGTGGCGTGGGTCAGGTGCGACGCAGCGGCGGTATCATCACCTTCCGCCAGACCTGCCCGACCTGCGGTGGCTCCGGCACGAAGATCGAAAAGGTCTGCGCGCGCTGCCGCGGTGAAGGTCGCGAAGCCAAGACGGCCAAGATCAACGTCAAGATCCCGGCCGGCGTCGACACGGGTTCCCGCCTGCGTTCCGTCGGCAACGGCGAAGCCGGCGTGGGTGGTGGCCAACCGGGCGACCTCTACATCGTGCTCACGGTCAAGGAACACGAGATCTTCGAACGCCACGGCCAGGACCTCTTCTGCGAGATCCCGATCAAGTTCACCCTCGCCACCCTCGGCGGCACGATCGAAGTGCCGACTCTCTTTGGCAAAGCCTCGCTCAAGATCCCGGCGGCGACGCAGAGCGGCACCACCTTCCGGCTGCGCGGCAAGGGTATGCCATCGCTGCGCCAAGGCGGTGCGCAGGGCGACCAGCTCGTGCGCGTGCACGTCGAAGTGCCGAAGAAGCTCAGCGACGAGCAACGCCGCCTGCTCGAGGAGTTCGCCAAGGTGAGCGGCGACGCTGATCAACCGACCGAAGAAAGCTGGTTCGAGAAGGCCAAAAAGTTCTTCTGAACCGACGCGGAGTTTCTCTCCTTTGTTAAAAAACGCCGGCCCTCGCGGGACCGGCGTTTTCGTTTACACAACAACTACCAAACGGATCGAACGCGGTGCGATCAGAAAGCGTAAGCGACGCCGAGCGCGGCGCCCCAGTCACCGCCCTCGATGTTGCTCACTTCCACGTAGGGGAGGAGCTTGTCGGTGGCGCGGTAGTTCAGGCGCACGGTGCCGTCGAAGGCGCCGTCGGACCCGTTGTCGAACGAGTCGTCGTAGCCGGCGCTGAGGACGGTGGTGAAGCGGGAACCGAGGTCGAACTCGGCACCGACGCGGGCGCCCCAGATCCAGTCGTCGTCGAGCGCGCCCGGCAGCCAGGCGTAGCCGAGCGAAACGGCGGCGAAGGCGCGGACTTGAGCGAAGTCCTGGTAAACGGTCGCGCTGACGGAGAGGTCGGTCGTGTCGACGTCGGAGTTGGCTTCCACCCAGCCGTAGGTGAGGGCGGCGCCGAGATCGACATTGGCGGAGACCGGCACGTTCACGCCGAGGTTGGTGGCGTAGACGTTGAGGGAGCTGTGGTTCGGGTTCACGAAGCCGAAGCCGAGCTCGGCGGCGCGAACGCCGCGCAGGCTGGCGTTGGTCGCCGGCGTGGAGCCTTGCGCGAACGCGGTGGTGGACACCAAAGCCGCCACGATGAGCGACCCGATGAGGTTATGAGGTTTCATGGATAATTTTCTGTTTAGGTTTAGCCCCCAACACGAAATCGGGGGGCGTCGGAAGTAGGGCCTGGCGGGCGCGTATCAATGAAATAATTTAATAATAATTTCGGAACATTGGGGTGACGCGACAGTCCTCGACGGAAAATCAGGCGCTTGTGTAAATCGCTAGGAGGTATTGGTATGGGAGAAATTTGGGCCCGGGTTTAACCGGTCGATTCGGGTGTGCGGCACCGGTGGGCTCGGTGTGCGATCCGGGTTGCCAAGGCGAGCGGAGGTCGCCGGTTTAGGAGGCATGCGCGTAGTGATTCTTGGTTCCGGTCGCGGCTCCAATGCCGATGCCATTCTGGCGGCTCAAAAGGCCGGTAAACTGGGCTCGGCCGAAGTGGTGCAGCTCATCGTCGATCAGCCGCAGGCGGGCATGTTGGCGCTGGGCGAAAAATACGAGGTGCCGGCGCGTTACCTCGATCCGGCGCCGTTCAAAACCAAACTCGAAGGCGCGGGGGAGGACCTCTACATTGAGATGATCGAAGCGCTGCAGCCGGACCTCATCGTGTTGGCCGGATTCATGCGGGTGATCAAACCGCGCTTCATAGCGCACTTCGCGGGCAGAATTATCAATCTGCACCCGAGCCTATTGCCGGCGTTCCCGGGACTCGACGGCATTGGTCAGGCCTGGCGGCGCGGGGTGAAGCTGGCCGGTTGCACGGTTCACTACGTGACGGCCGAAGTGGATGGCGGCCCGATCATCGACCAAGCGGCGGTGCGTATCGAGGTGGAGGATACATTGGAGAGCTTCGCCGCCAAAATCCACGCCGCCGAGCACCAACTGCTGCCGGCGGTCATCGCGCGCCTGAGCACGGCAGGGGAGTGAGCGGAGAGGCAGGTCAGAGCGGCCGACACGGCCGCTGCTACATCTCGGCAGATAGTATCGACGTTTGGACCCCGGCGGAGGGCGTTGGGGTGTAGCCACGGCCGTGTCGGCCGTGCTCGTCGGACTGGACCTTGGAGTGCGGACGCACGAAACGGTGTTCTGCATCACCTGTCATCTGACCCTTTACGACCGACTGCTGGGTCTCCACGGTTCTGGCCTCATGGCGCACAAAGTTTTCATCGATGGTTCCGAAGGCACGACCGGATTGCAGATTCACGAACGGCTAGCCGGACGCGAAGATCTGGAGGTCATTCAGATCGATCCCGAGCTGCGCAAGGATCCGGCGGCGCGGGCGGCGTGCCTCAATGCTGCCGATGTCGCGTTTCTTTGCCTGCCGGATGCCGCCGCGCAGGAATCGGCCGCGCTGGTGACCAATCCTGACACCGTGGTGATCGATGCCAGCACGGCGCATCGGATGCATCCGGACTGGGCCTACGGCTTGCCGGAATTGGGCGCGGCCTTTCGGGAGCGTCTGACCACGGCCAACCGCATTGCGAACATCGGCTGCCATGCGGGCGCGTTCTTGCTGGGGGTGACGCCCCTGGTGGCGGCGGGTATCATTCCGACGGATACGCGGATGAGTTGTTTTTCGATCACCGGCTACAGCGGTGGCGGCAAGAAGATGATTGCCGAGTTTGAGGCGGCGGATCGGCCGGCGACCCTGAACAGTCCGCGGCTCTACGCGCTGGGGCTCACGCACAAGCACCTGCCGGAGATGAAGCAGCACTCGGGGCTGCAGCACGCGCCGCTGTTTAATCCCGTGGTGGGCTGCTTCCGCCAAGGCCTCGCGGTGACGGTGCCGCTCCATCTGCCGACGCTGCCGGGCAAGCCGACGGTGGCGGCGGTGCACGCTGCTTTGAGTGCGGCCTACGCAGGGCAGACTTTTGTGCGGGTGATGCCCTTGGGCGATCCGGCCAATCTTGATGGCGGCTTCCTCGATGTGCAGGCCAACAACGGCACCAATCGCGCCGATGTGATGGTGTTTGGCCACGACGAGCAGGCGGAGGTGGTGGTGCGCATCGACAACCTCGGTAAAGGCGCGTCGGGCTCGGCGGTGCAGTGCATGAACCTGCGGCTCGGCTTGGACGAGATGGCAGGGCTCACCGTGTAGCGTCCGGCCTGTTCACGCTTTTATTCAACCCCACTACGACCCATGCCCCGATCGACCACCCCGCTCACCTTTCACGAAGAAGTCATGTTGCTCGCGCTCTCGCGTCAGACTGGCGCGATGAAAGGCGGCGAGTGGTTTGAGCAGGTCTTGGGCGGAGCGATCCTGGCGGAAGGTTTCGCGCAGGGGCGGCTCGGTCTGGTGCGGGAGCGGAAGAAGGACTTGGTGGTGGTGCAGGGCACCGGGCCGACCGGCGATGCGCTGTTGGACGACTTGCTGGCCAAGATTGCGGCGTCCGAAAGACGGCGGCGGTTAAACCATTGGTTGAGCAAAGTGGCTGGAACGCGCGGGTTGAAACAAAGCATCGCGGAACGGCTGCAGGAGCGCGGCATCATCGGACTGCGCGAGGACACGGTGTTGTTTCTCTTCACGCGGAAGCGTTACCCCGAGCTCAATCCGAAGCCGGAGGAGGCGCTGCGCGAACGGCTGCGGGCGGCGATCTTCGATCGCGGAGCGGCGGTGACGGAGCGCACGGTGGTGCTGCTCTCGATTCTGCATCACAGCGATATCTTGAAGCGCATCTTTGGCGCGAGGGAGATGAAGGCGCAACGCAAGCATGTGCAGGGTCTGATAGCCAACTCGCCGGTAGGTTCGGCCACGGCAAAGGTGATCGAAGAAATGGAAGCCGCCATGGTCGCCGTAATCGCCGCCTCCGTCGTAGTGGTGGCGGCGAGCTGATTCGCCTGCATCCGCGATTGTCATCGGTAGGACGGCCGGTTCTCGTCGGCGCATGAGTCTCTGGGAAATCAAAGTGCCGTTGGCGGTGGAGCAGGTCGATGCGACCGATGATCTGTTGCTCGAGTTGGGCGATGAGCGTTGGAGTGTGTTGCACGACGTGCTGATCCCGGCGGCGTGGATCGTGGGCGTGTTCGAGGCCAAGGAGGATGCCGAAGCGAGCTGGGCGGCGCTGGCGGGAGCGGTTGCGGGGGCGGGCGAGCCGGAGCTCAACGAGATGCCCGACGAGGCATGGCGCGACGCTTACAAGCTGCACTTCAAGCCGTGGCAGTGCGGGCGCTTGCATTGGGTGCCGGTGTGGGAGCGGGAGACCTACGCGCTGCCGGAGGGCGACGTGGCGATCTGGCTGGATCCGGGCATGGCTTTTGGCACCGGCAACCACGAGACGACGCGACTGTGTTGCGAGCGGCTGGTGGAGTGGGCCAAGACGGCGTCGGCCGACGCGCGTGTAATCGATGCGGGTTGCGGTTCGGGCATTCTGGCCATCTCGGCGGCGCGACTGGGTTGGCGTGAGGTGCGCGCTTTCGACAACGATCCTGAGGTGCTGAGCGTGTGTGAAGAGAATGCGGCGCTCAACGGCTTGGCCGATGCGATCACCTTTTATGAAGGTGACCTGATAACGGGTTGGTCGGGTGGTCCGGGCGATCTGGTGATGGCGAATATCCTCGGTCACGTGCTGATGCAGTTTGTGCCGCAGCTCACCGGCGCGGTGGCGCCGGGTGGCTTGCTGGTGCTCAGCGGCATCCTCGCGACCGAAGTCGATCAAGTGCAGGCGGCGTTCACTCAGGCCGTGCCGGAATGGCGGGTGGAGCAACGCATCATGGGCGAGTGGGCCGACGTTGCGCTGTGGCGGCCCTGAGGGGATGATGAGGGGAGGGAAACGAGGGTAACCCGTTCCGGTGCCCGTCGTCTCACTTTCCGCTCAATCGCTGCCCTCCCCATGAATGTTGACGCTGCCCCGGAATCGCCCGCCCCCGCCCCCGCCTCCGAATCGGAGCAGCCGAAACGGGAGCGCACGGTTGCCTTGATCGCGATGGGTATCGTCCTTCCTGCGATCGCTTGGGTGGTGGAGCTGGTGACTCACACAGCGGCCGAGATTTTGATAAACCCCTTTCCCACGTGGTGGCACGTGCTGTTTGTCGCCCTCGTTCCGCTGGCGAACTTTGGGATGGTGCGAGTGATGCGGGAGCGAGGGGAAGGACCTTGGCGGGGTGTTTTGCGCTGGCTGGTGCCGGTGAGTTTGGGCGTAAGTCTGACCTACTGCATCGTGTTTATTCCCATCGCACCGGCTGCGGCGGTGGGCGTGATCTTTTTCGGACTCGGATTGCTGCCGCTCGCGCCATATTTTAGTTTGTTTATTGCTGCGGCGACGTTCTGGCGTGGGGCAAAGGCGGGGCATTTTGGCCCGGTTCGGGTGCTGCCTCTCGTGGGGTGTCTGGGGGCGGGAGTTCTATTACCAGTGCTGCCACTGATTCCGGCCATGCTGGCTCAATACTCGTTGGCAGGCATCGGAGAAGAGGGCGTGGCACGGGCGGAAGACATGCCGAAACTGCGCACGTGGATCTCGCAGAAGGCGGTGGCGTATCCTCTGCACCTTGTCACATCGCGATTTCACTGGGCTTACGCGCAGTTTGAGGAGGTTGATCGTCGGGCCGCATGGTATCGGCTTTTTGGTGAATCCGAGTCCGCGATGGAGGCTCAAGTGCCACATTGGGCGAAGGTGCGCGAGGACCTTGCGGACAGAGGGTGGAATTGGGATGCTCATCAGGGAGAGCAGGTGATCGGCTCGCTGCTCCCGGATCTGAGTTTGGCGGAATCGAACATCGAGGTGATCACCTACCCGGAGACCAACGTAGCCTACGCGCAGTGGACCCTGGTGCTGCAGAATCAGCACCCATTTCAGAGCGTGGAGGGCCGAACGATCTTACAGCTTCCACCGGGCGGGACGGTTTCGCGGCTGACCCTGTGGATCGATGGAGAACCACAGGAGGCAGCATTTGGGGGCAAGAGTCAGACGACGAGTGCTTACCAAAGCGTGGTCTCCCGGCGACGGGATCCCGTTTTGGTTACATGGCACCAACCTGAACAAGTCTTCATGCAGTGTTTCCCGGTGCCCCCGCAGGGACGCATGCAGATGCGGGTGGCCGTAACCTTCCCCTTGCTGCCGACCGAGCACGGTAATCTGCGGACGGCTCTGCCACGTGTGGTCGCGGCTAACTTCAGTTTGCCGGAGCAGGTGATGACTCAGATTAAGGTCGACGGGGGATGGGCGGAGGCGAGTCGTTCCATCATGGCCGGACGTCTGGGGGCAGCGTCGTTGCACGAATCGTTGTGGGTCACGGTTGATGCGCCGAAGTTGCCGCAAGCGGAGCCGGTGGCGATCGCCCATCCGCACGAAGAGGGGGCTTGGATCGAGCAGCGTTTCGCGACGATTCCGTTCACGTCAGGCGTGTTGCGCATCGTTGTCGATGGGTCGCAGTCGTTGGGAGAAGTGGCGCTTGAGTTGGCATCGGCGCTCAAGGGGCTGCGGGAGTCACCGCCGGTGCAGGTGTATTTGGCGGGGGATACACTGCAAGTGAGTCCGACGGGCACGGCTGGTGAAGCAGCTTCGTGGCTGCTTGAGCAGAAGTTTGTGGGGGGGCAGGACAGCACCGATGCGTTGATTGCGGCCCTGCGTGATCGTGCAACGGAGGCGAGCAGCGATGCGCCGGTGATGTGGATCGCAGGCGCGCAATCCGTTTCTTGGCAAGTTGGCCTGGGAGGCGTCCGCCACCTGTTGCGGGACCTGCCTGCTCGAACCTTGCAAGTGGTGCGAGTCGGCCGCGGCTCAAATGTGCTGTTGGATCGCCTTGCTGAAGACGCCACCGAGGTCTCCTGGCGTCCCCTGAGTCTTGAGAATCAAATAAACCGCATGGCCGGAGTTTTGCGTGAAGCGTTGCGGCCGTCTCCAGTTCTCCACTACACGACACTGCGAGTAAAGCCACCGGGCCGGGTCCTCGAGGGTCCGGCGGCGTTGCATATCGCGCGGCTGTGGACTGCCCGACGGGTGAGTGCGATGGTAGCTCGCGATGAGCGGTTGACCGCAGAGGCGAAAGCAATGGCTGTGCGAATGCAAGTCGTGACGCCGGTCAGCGGGGCGGTGGTGCTGGAATCGCAACAACAGTATGCGGACGCGGGGTTGTCTCAGATCGACCCGATGTCCGCTCCGGCGATTCCCGAGCCGGCAACCTATGGCTTGATGCTGATGGGACTGTTGGTGGCTTTCTATCTCTGGCGCCGACGGCAAAAAGGCAGATGTCAGGATCACTCGGCGATCTTCGTGTGACTTGCAAAGTGGGTCGAACTCGTTGGGCATTCTGCAGTGATTGGGCGGGAGGCATCGCTCAGTCTGCGCGATTTGCGGTGTCGTTGGCACTAGGTCCAAAAAGCCGTAACTAATTGTAAGTGCTTGTGAGTGATTAAATAGGAAGAATGGGTGCGTCCATTTGGTCGGAGTCGGCATGGGGTTGGCAACAGGGGTTGGCGAAGCTTCGCAATGCCGCGGCCTTCTCAACCGACCTATGAAAATGAAATCTTCCTCCAAGACCAAGACCACCCTCCTCCTCACGACGTCTGCGTTGGCGATCAGCGCGACCGTCGGTTTCCTCCACGCTCAAGACGACGTTGAGCGCGAACCTTTCTTTACCAACGACCGCCGTCTGCAGCGGCCGACCACCGGCGCCCCGCAGGGCAACGATTCCACGAGCCAGCAGGACTGGTCGGAGTCCGAAGCTTCCTTGATCACGGTCGATGCGGGCACGCCGCTCACCGGCACGGCCGTGCCGCCGCCGCTGACTCCCGGCCAGGCCCAAGAGGGCGTCCCCGCCATCGGCGTGAAGACCGGTGAGTGCTATGCTCAGGTGCTCGTCGAGGCCGAGATGGTGCCCGTCACCGATCGCATTCTGCTCCGCGAAGAGAGCTACGAGTTGGTCGAGATTCCGGCGCAGTTCGAAGAAGTCGAAGAACGCGTGATGGTGCAGGCGGGCTACGAAAAGCAGGAGGTGATCCCGGCCACTTACAAGACGGTGGAGGAGCGCGTGCTCAAGCATCCGGCCTACACCCGTCAAATCCCGGTCGAGCCGGTTTATGAGACCCGCACTGCCAAGGTGATGGTCAAGCCGGAGCGCGTTTACTGGACCGAAGGCGAGAATCCGCTCACCGAACTCGAAAACCCGACCAGTGAGATCATGTGTCTCGTGCGTGAGCCCGCTGAGTATGAGACCGTGACGACCCGCGTGCTGGTGCAGCCCGCGACCACTCGCGAGGAAACCGTGCCGGCCGAGTATGAGACCTATGCCCGTCGTGTCGTCGACACCCCGGCTCAGGTTAAGGTCGTGAAGATCCCGGCCGTGTATGAGACCCGCAAGGTGCGCAAGATGGTGGCCGAGGCTCGCACCGAGCGTCGCGCCATTCCCGCCGAGTATGGCGAGGTCGACCGTCTCGTGGCTCAGGGCGAAAGCCGCATCGAATGGCGCCGCGTGCTGTGCGAGACCAATGCTACTCCCGAGATCATCGCCAACATCCAGTCCGAGTTGAAGGACCGCGGCTACAAGGTGAAGGTAAACGGCGAACTCGATCGTCGCACGATGTCCGCCCTGCGTGACTTCCAGAAGGATAACAAGCTGCCCATCGCCGGCGTGAGTTATGCCTCCCTCGACGCCCTCGGCGTCGAAGCGTAATCGAACACCTTCCAGTCTCAGACTCTCCACACGAAATGCACCGTGGGTTAAGCCCACGGTGCTTTTGGGTTTATGGGGGGCGGGGGGCGTCGTAACGGTCGGAGGGCCACTCGCTCACGCTCGTAGCCACAGAGTGAATACGCGGGCGGATAGGCTGATGCGCTGGCGGAGGGGCAGGGGCGGCGGGCCCGGCGGTCCCGCCCTACCCGAAGATGGTATGCTGGTAGGGTCGGACCGCTGGGCCGACCGCGTGTGGAAGGGAGGAGGCGAGGGTTGCGACGCACAGGGGGCCACTCGCTCACGCTCGTAGCTACCGGGGCGGGGAGTCGGAGGTGCAGTGCGGAGCGGCCGACACGGCCGCTGCTACACTTTCAGCTGCGAACATTATCGCTGCTTTTCGCGGCGGAGTTCCTGGCGGAGGCCCCAGGTGGTGAGGGCGAGCAGGGCGACGTTGAAGGCGAGGGAGCCGGCGTCGATGGTGCGATCGGCACCAAAGCAACCGCAGGAGATGTCGAGTCCGCGATACCACGCGGAGGCGACAGCGAGGAGAAACAGCAGCGAGAAACCACAGGCGTTGAGCCACGCGCCACGACGGCAGACGTTGAAGAGCAACGCGGCGCCGGTGGTGAGTTCGGCCCACGGCAAGATGTGGCCGCCGACGGAAGCGAGTGCCGGGCTCACCAATTCGTAACGCTCGATCGCAGTGGTGAGCGCGGACGGATCGGACAGCTTCAGCACGCCGCTGCCCGCGAAGAGCAGACCGCTTAGCATGCGCGCGGCGGCGGCGCAGGGTGCTTCAGGGCTGGTGTCGAGGGCGGCATCCAAACTTGGCGTTTTCATGGCTTAACCGTGTCTTGCAGTGCGCTCCATCCGGAGTGGAGCACCCAGATTTTTTCCTGCTGGCCAAGCTCGCGGCGCAGGCGACGGGCGACCTGATCGCTGGCGTCACAGGACGTGGAGCTGCAGTAGACAATGATGATGCGATCAGGCGCCCAGTGGGGCAGCAGCTGCGGAAAGTGACGGTCCCATTCGGCCGGTGGCAGGTTGATCGCGCCGGCGTAGTGACCAGCCGAATACGCGGACGGCGGGCGGGCGTCGATCCAGAGGGGAGGGGTGGTCGCGTCGGCGACGAGAGCCTCGGCCTGGGCGAGTGTCAGGTGATACTCAGGCAAAGGTTCGTTGGCGTCGCGATGCAGCGCGGCGTCCGGGTGCACGAAGTAGGACAGGGCTGCCGGCGGCAGGGCCAACAGCAGCAGGCCAAGAGCTTCGGGCAGGGCACGGCGGATCATCGGACCAGAACGTAGACCGACGCGGTGGTGAGCAGGGAGCCGTCGGCGGCGTGCAGCTCGAGGGGGAGGTGCCATTCGCCGGGGTCGGAGGGTGTGGCGGGGCGGGCGGTGAGTTGGTAGGTGCGCGGGCCGGTTGCGGAGAGTTCCGCATTCAGATCGGCGGGGATGTCACCCAGGACCAGTTGAGCATCGTCATGCTCGGTCGCGGACAGGGTTACGGTGAGCGTGCGCGGGGCGGCGGTTTCGTCGGCCGACCAGAAGAGGACGCGAGGGGAAAAGGTGAACCACGGCGTGATGGAGGCGTGGAGTTGCAGGGCGACGTTTTTGACTGTCGCGGAGGTGCCGTCGCCGTAGCGGAGTTTCACCAATAGCTCGCGTTCGACTTCCCCTTCGAGTCCGCGGGTGTCGAGGGTGAGTTTAAGTTCGCCGGATTCGCCGTGGGCGTAGGTGAGGGGATGAATTGCGGCGGTGGTGCAGTCGCAGTCGACGTGCACGTCGATGATGGTGGCGGGCTGGTCACCGGCGTTGGTGAAGGCGTAGGTGGCCACGTGCTCGGTCGCGCCGACAGGGAGCTCCACGGATTGGCGGGGCTGGCTCCACTGCACCTCGGCGCAGACGAAGGCAGGAATGACCGCGAGCAGGCCGACGATGCGGAGGAGGCGTGGGAGGATGGAACCGAAGTCGAGCATGGGACGTTCGACATGGACTCGCGGTGGGAAGATCGGTTCGCGTGGACGGTGGTTTGGGGGCCGAAAAACACCCCGCCGGGTGGGCGGGGTGCGTTGGGTGGTTCAAGTTGTCGGGTGACAACCGGAAAACGGAGGGATGTGGCGGCTCAGGCTGGGGGCTCAGAGCTGCGCAGACGTGCACCGTGTTGTTTGAGCACGCGGCGCATGGCGAGGCGGCCGAACAGGGTGGCGTAGAGCAGGGGAGTGCCGGCGCCGCCTTGGCTGGCGTTGAGGTCGGCGCCGTGGGCGATCAGCAGTTCGGCGATGGGAGTGTAACCTTTGAAGGCGACGCCGCCGAGCGGAGTTTGTCCGCGGTCATTGCGGGCGTCGGCATCGGCGCCGTGCTGCAAAAGCATGCGGGTGGTCGTGACGTGACCGTTGTAGGCGGCGAGCATGAGCAGGCTGTTGCCTTTGTAATCACGCAGGTTCACCGGCATGCCGGCGGCAACGACGCGCTCGAGTTCCTCGGTCGCGCCGTTGCGGGCCAGTTCGACGGCATGCTGCTGGAGCTCGGCGTAACGCGTGAGCTCCGCTTCGGTGAAGGTGTCTGCGCCAGCCGGTGCGGTCATGGCTCAGGCGGATCCGGGGTTGCTGATGGCGGTGGCGTCGAAGTCGAGCTTGAGCGCGGCCGCCACGCCGGCGGCGTAGGTCGGGTCGGCCCGGTGAAAGTGGACGAGTTGGCGGCGGATGATCTCCTCGGGCACGCCGCCCATGGCGGCGGCAATGTTGGCGAAGAGGCGCTGCTTCTGGGCGTCATCGAAGAGCCGGAAGAGATTGCCAGCCTGGGTGTAGTCGTCGTTGCCCTCGCGGTGGTTGTAGCGATCGGCGTCGCCGGAGATGCGGAGCGGCGGTTCGGCGACGGAAGGATCTTCGGCGGGACCGTTCACGGAGTTGGGCTCGTAGTAGGCGTCGGGGTTGCCGGTGTCGTTGCGGAAGAAGCGCATGGCGCCGTCCTTGTGGTAGTGGTGGCGCGGCGACTTGGGCGCGTTGACCGGCAGGGCTTCGTAGTGCGTGCCGAGGCGGTAGCGATGGGCGTCGGCGTAGGAGAAAACGCGGGCCTGGAGCATCTTGTCCGGGGAGAAACCGATGCCGGGCACGATGTTGGACGGCGAGTAGGCGGCCATCTCGATATCGGTGAAATAGTTGTCGGCGTTGCGATTCAGCTCGAGGACGCCGACGGGGATGAGCGGGTAGTCGGCGTGGGGCCAGACTTTGGTGAGGTCGAAGGGGTTGTAGGGCGTCTTCTCCGCATCGAGTTCGGGCATGACCTGCACGAAGACGTTCCACTTGGGGAACTCGCCCTTCTCGATGGCACCGAAGAGTTCCTCCTGGTAGTTCTCGCGGGTGCGGCCGATGACCTCTTCGGCCTGGGCGTTGGTGTAGTGCTGGTGGCCCTGCTGGGTTTTGAAGTGGAACTTCACCCAGAAGCGTTCGCCCTCGTCATTCCAGAATGAATACGTGTGCGAACCGTAGCCATTCATGTGCATGGGAGAAACCGGGCAGCCGCGGTCGCTCATGAGGATGGTGACCTGGTGCAGGCTCTCCGGGGAGAGCGACCAGAAGTCCCACATGGCGGTGGGCGAGCGCAGGTTGGTGCGCGGGTGGCGTTTCTGGGTGTGGATGAAGTCGGGAAACTTGTAGGGATCGCGCACGAAGAACACCGGCGTGTTGTTGCCGACCATGTCCCAGTTGCCTTCCTCGGTGTAGAACTTGAGAGCGAAGCCGCGCACGTCGCGTTCCTGATCGGCGGCACCGAGTTCGCCGGCGACGGTGGAGAAGCGGGAGACGACCTCGGTCTGCTGGCCGATCTGGCTGAAGAGCTTGGCGCGGGTGTAGCGGGTGATGTCGTGAGTGACCGTGAAGGTGCCGAAGGCGCCCCAACCCTTGGCGTGCACGACGCGCTCAGGGATGCGCTCGCGGTTCTGGTGGGCCAGTTTCTCGATCAGCTGGTAGTCCTGCAGCAGCAGCGGGCCGCGGGGGCCGGCGGAGAGAGCGTTCTGGTTGTCGGCGATGGGATTGCCGGCGGAGGTGGTGAGGCGAGAGGTGGGAGCAGACATGGAATGAAGTTGTCCGCTGATCCTACCAAGGAATTAAAAATCGAAGAAATCGATAGAATCGTTTATCAAAATAGAGAACGTTTATGGAAATAGGGCAGCTCAGATTGTTTTTGGCAGTGGGGACGGAGGGGAATTTCACGCGGGCGGCGCAGGTGTGTCATTTGAGTCAGCCGGCGTTAAGTTACCAGATTGCCCGGTTGGAGGAGGAGCTCGGGGCGGTGCTTTTTCGGCGCAAGCCCCGGGCGGTGGAATTGACCGATGCCGGGCGCAAATTGTGGGAGAGTGCGGTGCGCATCGTGGCGGAGCAGGAGCAGGTGCTGGCGGCGTTTCGGCAGCGTGATGCTCTGGAGACGGGAGAGTTGCGACTGGGCGTCATCCCGACGGCGGCGCCCTATTTGTTGCCGACCTTGCTGGCCGGGTTTCGGGCGGAGCATCCGGGGGTGCGTTTGATGATGCGGGAGGCGCGCACCTCGGAGTTGGTGCGCGAAGTGGTGGCGGAGGAGTTGGAGTTTGCGATCGTGAGTGACGTGGATGCGGCGACGCTGAAGCGGTATTCGCTGCGACTGACGCCCCTGTTTCATGAACGCTTGTTGTTGGCGGTGCCGAAGGGGCACGCCCTGGCGGGGCGACAACGGGTGAAGGTCGACGTGGTCGCGAAGGAAGCGCTGGTGATGTTAAGTGAAGGCAACTGCCTGCGGGATCAGACGCTGCAGGTGTGTGGCCAAGTGGAGGCGGAGGGGGCGCTGGTGTGTGAGCAGTTGCCGACGCAGCTCGCGATGGTGGCGGCGGGTTTGGGGGCGGCGATCGTGCCGGAGATGGCGGTGCGGGAGAGCGTGCCGGCGGGGGTGGTGTTGGTGCGGATCACAGATCCGGCGCCCACGAGGGTGATGGGGATTTTGAAGCGACGGGGGCGAAAGCTGAGTCGGGCGGCGAGCACCTTCATCGCGCCGTTGGGGGTGGGGTGAGCGGAGGGGCGAGATGGGCGAGTCCGAGGTGGCGGGCGTAAACGGGGTGGAATTGCGTTTGCGGCCGGCGGGCGCGTGGGCTGAGTTGGCGGGCTTTAGGAATGAAGCGAGTCTTTGATTTTGTGCGGCGCGAGGCGTGGTGGTGCGGAGGTGCGGGGCTGGCCCTCGTCCTGGCTATGGCGCCGTGGTGGCATAATCGCGGGTTCCTGCGGGATTTCTTCGACTACGGTTACATGATGGTAGCGAGCTATCGGATCGGCGCGGGGGAGCGGCCGTTTGTGGATTTTGTGGCGCCGCTGCAAACGCTGACGTTCCGGATGAACACCTGGGCGGATCAGCTTTTTGGCGGCACGTTCGTGGCGTTGACGCTGGGCAACGCGGTGTTGATCACGTTGGCCTTGGTGCTCGTGGTGGCGGCGATGCGGCGGTGGTTTGCCGCGCCGGGGGCGTTGCTGCTGGGCTGGGTGATGGTGGTGGGGACGGCCGGGCAGCATACGATCATTTGGTATAACAGTCTGGGCACGCTGCTGGCGGCGGCGGTGGCGTGGGGGGCGGCGGCGGCGCCGGTGTGGCGGCGACGCGACTGGGGCTGGCATGTGGTGGTGGTGGCAGGGCTGGTATTGAGCGGGATGAACAAACTTAACTACCACGCGATCACGCTGGTGGCGGCTCTGGCGTGGCCGGTGCGGGCGGGTTTATTGGGGCGGGAACATTGGGGGCGGGTGGGTGCTACCGTGGCCGGTTGGTTGCTCGTGGGCACAGTGGTGCCGTGGTCGATCGAACTGGCGTGGACGGGGGCGACGCCGGCGCAGTGGTGGGAGAACGTGATCGGGGCGGCCTTTTCGTCGCGTGGCGGGCATTTGGCGGCGGTGTTCAGCACGGAGTTTTACCTGCGGCCTATGCACGATTATTACGGCGCTTACCTGAGGCCGGTGGGGGCGATTCTGGTGCTGTGGTTGGTGGCGGCGGTGGGCCTCGGTTGGCGAGGGCGATCGTGGTTGGATCGGGCGCTTTTGGTGGCGGCGGCCGTGTATGTCTGGGGAGCGGTGGCCGGGCTGCTGGCGACCAACTACGAGATCGCCTACGTCGCGTTGACCACGGGGATGGTGTTGCTCATCGGCATCTGGGTGGGGTTTGAGCTGCCGCGTCGGGGTTGGGGAGTGATGGTCGGGCTGTTCGCGCCGGTGATGCTCCTCGGGGTGGTGTTTTGGCAATCGGCGTGGGTGGGACAGCGGTCGCTGTTTGGCTTTGAGCGGCCCCCTCGAGCGGAGTGGCGAGAGTTGCGCGACGGGGACGGCACCTACGCCTACATGGCCGGGGTGAAGATTCCGCCGGCGTTGGCCGATAGCTTGGAGCAATTGGCGGAGCGACTGGGGCCACCGGGAGATCCGGCGACGCAGCACCGTTACTTTTTCGGATCAGGCACGGAATGGCTGCGACGTGTTTGGGAAACGGATACAATTAAGCACATTCCGATTCCGGTCGAGCCGTTGGGCTACGGGCCCAAGGAACGGCTTTTGTTGGAAGAGGCGTTCTCCTATCCGCCGCGGTTTGATTTTGTGGTGGGGATGGACAACTGGACGGATTGGCCGGGGGACATCGATGAGTTTATCGATGACCGCGGTATCGCTTCGACCTTGGGCAAGTTCACGGTGTGGGATCTGCGGGGAAACAAGCAGGAGACGTGGTTGCCACCGCGGGATGATGCAATCCAAGTGGTGAATCGGTATGGGTCCAACATGGATGGGCGCCTGGTGGAGCTGGACGGCAATGTTCAGTTTTTGCAGCCGATCGAAGCCGGAAAGCCGTTGCTGGGGGTCGTGCGTGGGTTCGGCAGTTTTCTTTTTCGCGGCGAGGCTCATGTCATGGAAGGGGAGTATGCCTTGCGGCGTTTGGAGGGCACGGATCCGAATCTGGAATTAAGCGCGACTTACAGTGTGGAGGTGATCGACCCGATGACGCGGATGGGGGTGGGCAAGGCCTGGGAGGGGGAACTGATTTTGCCGCCGGGGGAGGTGTTTGTGAGCGCGAAGCAGGCGGTGCAGGTCGCGGGCCGGGGGGCGCGATTTGAAGTGACGGTGGCGGATGCGTCCGATGGCGCAGTTGCGGCAGGATGGTTCTTGCCGCGGGTGCAACACAGTGCGGGCGTCTCCCCGCAGTCCCCGCAGTTGCGCTCGCCCGTTTTACCGGAGACTTCCGGTGGTGAGGCAGGTTGGGCGGAGGCGTTGTTCCCGCCCGAATTGGCCAAGGATGTGACGGTGGTGGTCCGCGGTGGGCAGGCCCTCGATGGCGGCCTGGCGCTTGAGCGCGGCGGTGAGTTGTGGTTCCGGTCTGCCAAAGAGATCGCAGAGTGGTGGATGTCGTTTCGGGCCTTGCCGACTGAGGTCGGAGGCGGAGATCCAGTGCTTCGGGTGGTGTGGTATGAGGCCGGACGGATCGAGATCTTGACCCAGTTGGTGGTGGAAAAGGGGGACAGCGCGCAGCGTTTCCGCGCCTGGTCACCCGAGAACGAAGGGTGGTTTGGCGTTTTGGTTGATCGAGACGCGATCAAGCCCGGGGTCTGGCTGCAGTTGGAGTCGTTCGAAGCCCCCTAGGGAAGGTCCGGGGAAAGCTGAGGCAGAGGGGCGGCGGTAGCTCTGCGCTTTTGCGTTTACCGCGAGCGGTAGGGCGGGTTGCTTTGCTCGTTTCGATGTCATCCCTGTCCTCCTTCTTCAAACGCCATGGGCTGACCCTCGCGGGCGGTTTGGTTATGTTGGTGGTGGTATTGGCGCCGTGGTGGCGCAATCACGGGCTACTGCGGGACTTTTTCGACTACGGCTTGATGATGGTGGCGAGCGGGCGCATGGCCGAAGGAGGGCGACCTTTTGTCGATTTCCTGACACCGTTGCCGAGTCTGTCGTATTTTCTGAATGCTTGGGTCGAGCACTGGCTGGGAGGAACCTACCAAGCGATGACCTTGGGAAACGCTGGGTTGATGGTGGTGGTAAGCGTGGGGTTGGGAGCGTTGTTGCGGCGTTGGTTTCCCGGGTGGGCGGCTTGGTCCGTGGCGACAACGCTGGTGGTGGGGTCGTTCGCCCAGCATGCAATCATTTGGTATAACACCCTGGGGGTCGTGTTGCTGGCGTTGATTGCTTGGCCGGCAGCTGTGGCTCCGGTGCTCAGTCGGGAACGGTGGGGGATGAATCTGATTGTGGCGGTAGCGCTGGTATTGAGCGGTTTGAACAAGCTGAACTACCATGCGATCGGCCTCGTGATTGCGTGGGCTTGGCCATTGCGGGCGGCCTTGGTCGGTCGGGAAAGCTGGAGGCGGGCGCTTAGCACGGTCTTAGTTTGGGGTCTGTTTGGCACATTGGTGCCGGTGGTCTTGGAGTTGATGGTAAACGGGGCGTCTTGGGAGATGTGGCGCTATAATCTGATCGAGGTCACTGTCCGCCAGCGGGGCGGCAATCTGTGGGCCCTGCTCACCCTGCGGTTCTACTTCGAACCGATGCACGATTATTACGATGCTTGGCTCCGGCCGTTGGGGGCGATTTTGGTGGGCTGGTTGGTGGTAGTCACGGGGCTGGCGTGGCGAGGACGCAGTGGGTTGGACCGGTTATTGTTGCTGGGAGCCGGCGCGTTGGTGGTGGGTGGCACGGGTGGACTGATGGCAACAAATCATGAGATCGGCTATGTAGCGATGGCTGCAGGCATGGTGTTGTTGGTGGGGCTTTGGATCGGATTTGATTTGAAGCGTGATGGTTGGTCAGCGGGCCTCGGTTTGATCCTGCCGACGTTGTTGTTGGGGATGGTGTTTTGGCACTCGGCTTGGCTCGGCCAGCGCACGTTATTTGGGTTTAGCCAATCACCGCGGGAGACGTATCGGGAATTATCCGTTGAGGGGGGCGCGTTTGATTATCTCAAGGGCACGCGGATACCGCCGGAGATGGCGAGCGATCTGGAGTCTTTGGCCGAGCGCTTGGGGCCCGTGGAGCCGGGCAAGGTGTATCCGTATTTTTTTGGCGGGGGCGTCGAGTGGTTGCAGCGAATTTGGCGGACGGACGTGATGTCAGGTTTGCCGATCCTGATTGCCCCTTTGGGCTACGGTCCGCCGGAGCTGCAAGTGTTGGGGGAAGCGTTGTCCTATCCGTCGCGGTTTGAAGCGATCGTTACGATGGATTCGTGGATGGAATTACCCGGCGATTTGGATGATTACATCCGGTTGGTTTCGACGCGGGAGCGGAGCGGGCAATACACAATATGGCGTTTGCACCAGTCGGAGGTTCGGGAGGGACTGGCACCGCGTGAGGATGCGGTGCAGGTGCTCAATACCTACGGCGGTAATCTTGACGGACGCTTGATTACGGTGGAAGCGCGAGTGCAGACCTTGAAGACGCACGAAGGTCGGTCGGCGCTGGGGTTGGTGAATGGCGTGGGAGGTTTTGTATTCGAAGCTCCGACGCATCAATTGAAGGTGAAGCCGTTCCTACGCCGATTGCCTGATGCGGATGAGAGCGTTGAACCCAAAGCACGGTTTACGGTGCAGGCGTTGGATGCGAAGACCGGAGCGCTACAAGGAGATGTTTGGACGCACACATTGGTGCTACCGGCGGGGGAAAAAGTCGTCGAGGTTGAGCAGCAGGTCGCAATGGGAGGACGTGCGACGCGGTTCTTAATTGAAGTTGATGATGAGGCGGCTGGTTTGGCCGCGGCGGGATGGTTCCTACCGAAGATTCTGCAAGCCGCGGAACGCTCGGAAGAGCCGCCCCGATTGCGGGCGGCCGCTCCGATGGAGGAAGACGGTGAAGAGCGCAGTTGGCGCGAGCGGACGTTTCCGGCTGACTGGGTGGACGACGTCGAATTGGTGGTGCGCGGTGGCACCTTGACTGACGATGGCATCCTGATTTCGCGGGGCGGGGAATTGTGGTTCCGCGGTCTGCGGCGAATCGAAGCATGGGATAGCCGGATCCGAGCGCACCCGGACAATGTGCCGGGCCACCAGCCCGTTTACCGACTGATCTGGTATGAAGGGGGGCGAATGGAAATGCTCTCGCAGGCGGGGGTGCCAATCGGTTCGGAGGACGTGGGCTTGCGGGGCTGGGGTTCCGAGCTGGACGGATGGTTTGGACTGCTAGTTGACCCAGGTGAAGGGCGCCCGGGACTCATTTTTAGGATCGAGTCGATCAAGGCGCGCTGAGCGACACCCCTAGAGGGCGGCTTGGACGGCTTGGCGCATGGCGTCCACGGGGACGGGGGTGTCCGTCCAAATCTCGAGGGCGCGGGCTCCTTGATGGATGAGCATGGAGAGGCCGTTGGCGTGGGGGAGGCCGCGCTCGCGGGCTTGCGCGAGCAAGGCGCTTTCGGCCGGGTTGTAGATCATGTCGTAGACGCCGGCCGGAGTGGGCAGCGCGGCGAGATCGATCGGCAAGGGATCCTCGGGATGGAGGCCGGCGCTGGTGGCGTTGATGAGCAAGGCGCCGACGGGCAGGTCGGCGGGAGGCTCGGCCGGGGCGAAGCCGTGGAGCGGGATGTCGCCGGCAAGCGGCGCGAGCGCGGTCAGCAGGGCGTCGCGGTTGGCGGCGGTGCGGTTGGCGATGTGGAGCGAGGCGCAGCCGCGCGCGAGGCATTCCACGGCGGCACCGCGGGCGGCGCCGCCGGCGCCGAGCAGGATGACGGGTGTGCCGGAAATTTGGATACCGAGGGTTTCGGTCACGGCGGTGGCGAGGCCGTAACCGTCGGTGTTGAAGCCGTGCCAACCGTTGGTCGTGCGGCGCAGGGTGTTGACGGCGCCGATGGGGCGGGCGCTGGGGTCGACGTGGGCGATGGTGTCGCAGGCCAGCACCTTGTGCGGCACGGTGAGGTTCAGGCCATGGAAACCGGCGGCATGCAGGCGGTTGAGGGCGAGCGGCAGGTCGGCGGGCGGCACGTCGAAACGGAAGTAGCGCCAGTCGCCGTAGGTGGGGTGGTCCTGCGCCATGACCGCGAGGGCGGCGTTATGCATGGGAGGACTGATGGAGTGTTTGATCGGATGCCCCAGCACGGCGAGGGCGGTGCCGCGGTGGGACCAGGTATCGAGATCGGCGAGAGTGTAGACGGGCTCCATCGAGGGCGGAGTGCGGTCGGCGCGGCGCCGAATGTCAAACCTGGGTGTGCCGGGTGGATTGCCGAGGCTGGAAGCCTCGGCCACTTACAGCATGTTCTTCGTGTAGGTCGTCTCGAAGTCGGTGACGAAGCTGTCGAAGAGGGCGGATTGTTCGGGGTCGCCTTTGGCCTCGAAGTGATTGGCGAGGTTGCGGCAGCTGCGGCAGAGGACTTCGCGCACGGGCGTGGGGGCGAGATCGGCCAGGGTGGGGGCCATGTCGTGGGCGCGCAGGAAAACAAAAATCTCCTCGGGCGTGCGGAAGACGCCGCGGTCGAAGGCGTCGATGAAGAACGGGGCGCCGTCGCTGAAGCACGCGATCATGAAGTGGCCGGGCAGGCCGACGGGTTCGAGGGCGAGGCCGAGGCGGCCGGCGACGAGCAGGTAGAGCGTGCAGAGCGAAATGGGAATGCCGCGCCGACGGGCGATGACTTGGTCGAGGAAGCTGTTGTCCGGGTCGGTGTAGTGCTCGACGTTACCGCGGTATTCGAGTTCGTGATACAGCACGCGATTGATGACGCGGCACTTTTCGCGGGTAGAGGAGGGTTCGACGATGAGCTCGCGGCAGCGGTCGGCGATGCGGTCGAGTTCGGCGCAGCATTCGCCGACATCGAGGCGCGGGCGGACGGTGCGGGCGAGCAGGAGGGCGCCGGTTTCGAGCTCATAGTTGAGCGAGCGGATGAACTCGCGGAATTCGGCGACCGGGTCAGTGAAGTTCAGCTCCTCAAGGTAGGAACGGGCGTGCCAGGCGAGGTGGCGGTTGGAGCCGTCGGCGATCTCGCGCAGGAAGTCACGCGCGGTGGTGCCGAGGTCGCCGAAGCGGTGGGTGAGGCCGCGGCGCACGGCAGGACTCGGATCGTCGAGCAGCTCACGCAGGGCGGTCTTTTCCGTGGGACTGAGAGTCAAGGTCGGGGAGGCCACGGGCCCTCAGACAATCGCGCGGCCGGGTTGTGGCAAGAAAATGGGAAATCCCGGGAGGCGGAGGCGTCAGCGTTGGCCAAAAAGAGCGGTGCCGACGCGCACTTGGGTGGAGCCGGCGGCGATGGCGGGAACGAGGTCGCCGCTCATGCCCATGGAAAGGGTGGGCAGGGCGACGCTGAACTGCGCGGCGAGGTCGTCGCGGAGTTGGCGCAGGTTGGCAAAGGTGCGCTCGGCGACGGCGGGGTCGTCGGAGAGCGGGGCGATGGTCATGAGGCCGTCGACGCGCAGGTGAGTGCAGTTGAGGGCGGTTTCGAGCAGGGCGGGGGCGTCTTCCAGTTCGGCGCCAAATTTGGCGGGGTCGCGGCCGGCGTTGATTTGGAGGAGCACGGCGAGGGAGCGGTCGAGTTCGCCGGCGGCGCGGTCGAGGCGCTGGAGGAGTTTGGGCGAATCGACGCTTTGCACGCGGTCGAAGTGGGTGGCGGCGAGCTTGGCTTTGTTGGACTGCAGGTGGCCGATCAGTTCCCAGCGAGGGGGCGTGACGTCGGCGGGGAGCTCGACGTGGGGCATTTTGTCGATGGCTTCCTGCACGCGGTTTTCGCCGACTCCGCGCAGGCCGAAGCGGGCGGCGTAGGCGGGGGCCCAGGCATCGTGGGTTTTGGTGACGGCGAGCAGCTCGACCTCGGCGGGGTCGCGGCCTGCCTCGCGGCAAGCGGTCGCGATTTCGGCGAGAACGGTCTCGGCCCGGCTCACAAAGGTCTCAAAAGTTGGGATCATACAGTCCTATTAATGGGTTGCGCAGCGATAAGCGCGCTTTATAGATGGGCTAAATCTTTCGCTACCGATGCAAATTGAGAACTTCAAGGTCTTCGCGGATCTGGTCGAAACGAAGAGTTTTTCGAAATCCGCCAAAATCAACGGCATTACGCAGTCGGCGGTGAGCCAGCAGGCGCGGGCCATGGAAAAGCACTTCAAAACGCTGCTGATTGACCGCAGCCAGAAGCAATTCCAGCTCACCCGGGAAGGCCAGGCGGTGTATGACACCTCGAAGGAGTTGTTGCATGGCTACGATAAGCTGCTCTCCGAGCTGCAGGAGATGAAGAAGGTCATTAGCGGGACGATCCGGATCGCGACCATCTACTCGATCGGCCTGCACGAGCTGCCGCCCTACATTAAGCGGTTCCTGCACGACTTCCCGTCGGTGAATGTGCGGGTGGAATACCGCCGGTCTAATCTGGTGTATGAGGACATCCTGCACAATTCGGTCGATTTTGGTCTGGTGGCATTTCCGCTGAAGCATCGTCAGATCGAGGCGGTGCCGTTCCGCGACGATCATCTGGTGTTGATCACGCACCCGGATCATCCGTTGGCCAAGCGGGGGGACACGGTGGACCTCAACGAGCTTTCCGGCCTGAAGTTCATTGGGTTCGACCCGGACATCCCGACGCGTAAGGCGGTCGATCAGATCTTCCGCGACAACAAGATCGAGATGGAGCCGGTGATGGAGTTCGACAACATCGAGACGGTGAAGCGCGCGGTCGAAATCGACCATGGCGTGGCAATCGTGCCGCAGGCCACGGTGTTGCGTGAGGCGCAGCAAGGCTCGCTCAAGATTCTCCACTTCAACGGCAAGGACTTCACTCGACCGCTGGCGATCCTGCATCGCAAAGGTCGGGTGCTCACGCCGGCGATGCGCAAGTTCATCGACACGCTGGGGATGGACCTGCGGGACCAGAAGAAGAGCGAATAAGCGGCTGCGTTATTAGTGGGCTCTGGCCCTGCCCAGAGGGTGTTGGCTCCGGGGCGTTGTTTTTCGGGCATAAACCGACAGGTTGGTGCCTCTACCCCTCGAGCGCATGCCGTCCTTTATCGCCATCACCTATTTTCTGACCCTCACGGGGTTGGCTCTCTACGGAGCGCACCGACTGAAGATGTTGGTGCTGTATTGGCGGGCGGCGTCGCGACCGGAGCCGGTGCCGCCGCCGCTGCGCTGGCATCCGAAAGTCTGCGTGCAGCTGCCGGTTTACAACGAGCCGCTGGTGGTGGAGGCGCTATTGGATCACGTCGCGGCGCTGCGTTGGCCCGACGAGGCGTGGGAGATTCAGGTGTTGGACGATTCCACCGACGAGACGACGGCGATCATCGAGGGGTGGTTGGCGGCGCATCCGCAGGCCGCGCGGCGGGTGAGCCACGTGCGGCGAGCGCGGCGGGAGGGTTACAAGGCGGGTGCCTTGCGCGAGGGCATGGCGCGCACGGACGCGGATTTTTTTGCGATCTTCGACGCCGATTTCCGGCCGCAGCCGGATTTCCTGGAGCGGATGATGCCGCACTTCGCGGCGGCGGAGGTGGGCGTGGTGCAGGCGCGCTGGGAGTTTGCGAATCGGAAACGCACGCTGCTGACGCGGTTTCAGGCGGTGTTTTTGGACGCCCATTTTGTGGTGGAGCAGACGGCGCGGGCGGCGAGTGGGCTGTTTTTTAACTTCAATGGCACGGCCGGCATCTGGCGGCGCACGGCCTTGGAGGACGCCGGCGGCTGGACGAGTGACACGGTGACGGAGGACCTCGACGCGAGCTACCGGGCGCAGTTGCGCGGCTGGCGGCTGGTTTACCTGCATCGCTATGCGGTGCCGTCGGAGCTGCCGGAGAATCTGATCGCCTTCAAATCCCAGCAGCGCCGTTGGACCAAGGGCGGGGTGCAGGTGGCGCGGAAGCTGTTGGGCACGGTGCTGACGGCGTCGCTGCCGGCGCGGATCAAGCGAGAAGCCTGGTGGCATCTCACGATCGGCGTGGTGCATCCGCTGCTGGTGACGTTTTCGCTGCTGTTTGTGCCTTACCTGTGGTTTGCGGCCGATCAGCTCGGCACCTGGTGGTATCTGGCGAATCCCGCGATCGTGCTGCTGGCGGGTGGCGCTCCGGTGGCGTTTTACGTGGCCGGGCAATTTCTCCAGCGGCGGGAGTGGCGTGAAGGGTTGATGTGGTTGGCGGTGTCGCCGTTGCTGTTGTCGTTCGGT
Source organism: Actomonas aquatica (assembly GCF_019679435.2). Classification (NCBI taxonomy): domain Bacteria; kingdom Pseudomonadati; phylum Verrucomicrobiota; class Opitutia; order Opitutales; family Opitutaceae; genus Actomonas; species Actomonas aquatica. Next base: position 2,624,708 of record NZ_CP139781.1, on the reverse strand, counting down.
CTGGCGCTGAGTGTGACGCTGTGTGTGGCCTTTTTTGAGGGGCTGCTGTCCAACGGTGGCGAATTTGTGCGCACGCCCAAGGGCGGACGGCGGGTGCGGGCGGGCGGTTTGTTGGCGCGGATGCGCAGCCGGACCTTTTTTGCGGCGATCACCTGCGCGGAAATGCTCCTCGGGGCGGTGCTGCTGGGCGGGGCGGTTTATTTTGGCCTGCGCGGCCACGGTGAATTGGCGGCGGCGCTCACTTTGAAAGGCGGCGGCTTCTGGGCGGTGGCTTGGTTGTCGTCGAATGACCTGTGGCCGAGCTTTTGGCTGAAACCTGCGGAGCCCACCGGGGTCATGAATGCCGGCACCTGATTTGCGCGCGGCGACAGGACCCTTTAGCTCCCGAAATCCACTTTTTATGATGAAAAAATATGCTCTCGTTCTCACCCTCGGTTTGAGTCTCACGCTGGTCGCAGCCTGCAGCGGCGATGGCGGCACAACGGAATCGGCTTCTGCGGCGACGGCCGATGTGGCGGCCCTGCCGGATCTGGGGACGGCGCCGTCCTGGACGTTGGCGAAGCTCGATGGAACGAAGCTGAGTTCGGCTGACCTGAAGGGCAAAGTGGTGGTGGTCGATTTTTGGGCCACGTGGTGCCCGCCGTGTCGCGAAGAGATTCCCGGCTACGTGGAGATGCAGCGTGAGCTGGAGGCGCAGGGCGTGGTGATCGTCGGCGTGTCGCTCGACCGGGCCGGGGTGCCGGTGGTGCAGAAATTTGCTCAGGACTATGAGATCAACTACCCAATCGTGATGGGAGATCAGGATCTGACGGAGACGTTTGGCGGCATCGAAGCGATTCCGACCACGTTCCTGATCGATCGGGACGGTAAGATCCGGCACCGCAAGGTGGGCTCGATGAGCCGCGAAGATTACGAGCCGCTGGTGCGTTCGCTGTTGTAAGCGGAGAGCGCGCTGGAGGAGGGGCGGAGTAGTGGGCACGTCGGGGCGAAAGCTCCGGCGTTTTTGTTGGGTCGGAAAACCTTGGTATCCGGATACGAGAAGGGCCCGCCGAAAACCCCTTAACGGCGGGCCCATTGTTTTCTCGTTGGTTCTAAGAACCAACATCCATGTAACCCCAATAACCGGCAGTGCCGGATTGCGGATTATGTTTATGCATCGCCCGTGCCAACCTGCAGATGGCTCTTCGAAATTATTTCAAAATTAAGCGGCTGAAGGGAAAATCGATTGCTCCGGGTCAGCGAGAGTGCGGACTTGATCCATCTTGAGCGAATCGGTGAGCATTTTTGAAGATGAGCTGCTTTTAGTGGTCACAAAACCACCGGGAGTGGCCGTGGCTCCGGGCAAAGGGGTGCCGCGCGGGGCACCTACGGTATTGGAGCGCTGGCAGGCTGAGGCCGGACGGCAGGGCGGAGAGTCGCTGCTGAATGCCCACCGCATCGATGTGGAGGTGAGTGGGGTGCTGATTTTGACCAAAACCAAGGCCGCGCTCGATTTTGTGAGTGGGGAATTCCAGAGCAAAATGGCGCAGCGGGTAATGGAGGGGTTTGTGGTGGTGGCGCGGGAGGAGGAATTGGCGCAGACGGTGGCGATTGCGCCAGTGCGGGGAGCGGATGGCAGCCTGCCGGATCGATTTGAGGTGGGGTATGGGCTGGGGCCGGACCTGGAGGTGCCGGGGCGGATGCACGTGTATCGCAAGCGGGGAGGGCGGCCGGCGCGCACGGTGGTGCGGGTGTTGGAGAGATTTGGCGGTGGGCGCTGGTGCTGGATCGAAGCCGAGCCGGAGACGAGTCGGGATCAGCAGGTGCAGGCGCACCTCGCGGCGGTGGGCGCGCCGGTGGTCGGGGATGCGGCGCACGGGCTGCCGGAAGCGCGGCTGCTGTTGTCGCAGTTTAAGCGTGGTTACAAGGGACGGGCGGACGAGCGGCCGATGGTGGATGGGTTGGCGCTGCACCTGGCGCGGATTACCTTGCGACACCCGGCGACGAGGGAGCAGGTGACGTTTGCGGCGCCGCGGCCCAAGGGCTTTGAGATCGCGTTGAAGAATCTGCGCAAGTTTGTGCGGTGAAGGGGAGTCGGGCTTTACGCCTGGCGAGTCTGTTCAGAGGATCGCGCCATGGCTGATCCGCTGCGCGTCACGATTTGGAACGAATACCGCCACGAGAAAGAAATCCCGAAGGTGGCTGAGCTTTATCCGGAGGGCATCCACCAGACCTTGGCGGAGCTTTTGGGCGCGGAGGGTGACATCGAGGTGCGCACGGCGACGCTGGACGAGCCGAGTCATGGGCTGACGCCGGAGGTTTTGGAAAGCACCGATGTGATGCTTTGGTGGGGCCACTGCGCGCACGACGAAGTCGACGATGCCATCGCGGCGGACGTGCAGCGGCGCGTGCTGGAAGGCATGGGGCTGCTGGTGCTGCACTCGGGGCACTACGCCAAACCGTTCAAACGGCTGATGGGCAGCACCTGTTCGTTGAAATGGCGGGAAAACAACGACAAGGAGCGCATCTGGACGGTGATGCCGTCGCACCCGGTGGCGGCTGGGGTGCCGGAGCATTTTGAGCTCGTGGAGGAAATGTATGGCGAACCCTTTGGCATTCCCGAGCCCGATGAGACGGTGTTCATCTCCTGGTTCAGTGGCGGCGAGGTGTTTCGCTCGGGCGCATCATGGCGACGGGGCCACGGGCGGGTGTTCTATTTCCGGCCCGGGCACGAGACGTATCCATCCTACCATGACGCGAATGTGCGTCGGGTGATTCTCAACGCGGTGCGCTGGTTGCGCCCGACGGTGCGGATCCCGGACGGGTGTCCGAACGTGGAGCCGCTGGAGTGAGCGGCCGGCGTGCCGCACCGAGCGTTATTCGTCGGCCGGGGGCTGCGGGTGCAGGTTGAAAATATGCAGCGTCACGACGTAGATGCGGCGCGGCACGAAAGCGCCATCGGGGATGTCAAAATCTCCGTCCATCTCGATCCCGTAGTAGATTTTAAAGCCGTCGATGAGGGGTGACTCCCACGCGGCGGCTTCCATGGCAGGCACGGTGTTCGACTGACGCACTGCGGTCGGCGTGAGGGGCGAGAAGGCCAAGGCGAGCTGAGGCAGGGCGGACTCGAGTTGGGCGTAAACGGCCATGGCCGATTCACGATCGTCGTATTTGCCGATGAGGGCGTGGAAGCCGTGATCCTCGATGATGGCGGAAAGCACGGCGGGATGTTCGAGCGTGGCGTGCCAGCCGGGGGGAGCATCCTCGGGTCGGTCGAGCGGTTCACCGCGGAGGGAGGCATAGTGATCGAGGCGCCCGGCAAGCACTAGTTCGAGGTAGCCGAAAAAGTCTCCGGCGTGGTAGGGCGAAGCGGGCGGCTCGTCTTCAAAGTCGTCGAAGTCACCGAGTTCCTCGAGCTCCGGTGCCGCGGTGTCGGTTTGAGCGGAGAGGGACGAGACGAAAGGCAGGGTGAGGGCGAGCAGGAGGGTGAAGAACTTCATGGGTAGGAGGGAGGCGGAAGCTGGGGAAGGAAGGTATCGCCGGGAAGTTGCACAAACAAAAAGCCCCGCCGAAATGGCGGGGCGGGGGAAGGACCGAAATGGAAGCAGCGTTATTGCGTGTGGGCGCCTTTGGCCAGTTTGCCGCGGACCGCGAAGAGGATGCCGAAGGCGACGATGAGCACGATGGGGAACATGGTCATGGTGTGCAGCGTGGCCTGACCGGTCGCGAGCTCGATGGCGGATTCGTCGGTCATGCCGTTGGCGATGGCTTCGGCGCGGTTGGAGTCGATCCAGCCGCCGATGATGGGGTTCCAGATCGAGACCGCAAACATGCCGGCGCCGCCCATGAGCGACATGCCGAGCGCGCCGGTCTTGGGCAGGTATTCCGACACAAAACCGATCATGTTGGGCCAGAAGTAGCAGACGCCGATGGCGAAGACCACGATGGCCACGTAGACCATGCCGCCGGTGGCGGTGCTGAGCATGTAGAGGCCGACGGCGGTGAGAATGGCCGAGACGAGGAGGACGCCGGTGACGTTGAGCTGATGCACGAGCGGACCGCCAAATTGACGGCCGATGGCCATGAGGCCGGTCGAGAGCGCGAGCAGGATCATCGGGTGGGCGCCGGTCTCGGCGAGCACGCGGCCAACCCATTGTTGGGTGCCGAGTTCGGACGTCGCGGTGAGCGTCATGCAGACGATCATGAACAGGTAGAGCGGGGTGAAGAGGGCTTTGATGTTCGTGCCGGTCGAGGTCTCGATGTTTTCCGACTTCGGGAAGGTCTGGGTGAAGATGAGCCAGCCGTAGATCGCCGTCGGGATGAGCATGACCCCGATCTGGGCCTGCCAGCCGAGAGAGGCGGAGGTCATGGCTTGAGACACGAGCGCACCGATCACGATGCCACCGGGGAACCAAACGTGGAAGCGGTTGAGCATCGCCGTCTGCTTTTTTGGATACATGTCGGCGATGAGCGGATTACACGCCGCTTCGACCGAACCGTTGGCGAAACCGATGAGGAAGGTGGAGATGATGAGGCCCCAGAAACCGCTGGCCGTGATGGTGAGGATCAACCCCAGCACGTGACCAATGAAGGCGATATACATGAGGATCTTCGCGCCGAGGTAGTTGTAGGCGAGACCGAGGACCATCATGGCGACGGGGAAGCCGAGGAAGGCCATGGAGTTGACCCAACCGAGCTGCGTGTCGGTGAGGTCGAAGGTCTGGCTGAGTTCGGTGAGGACACCGGCACGGATCGCGAAGGTCATCGCGGTCACGATCAGTGACATGCACGCGGCGAAGAACAGTTTGGAGGGGTTAACAGTGCTCATGATGGAAAGCGTTGCGCGGCGGGGAAAGCCGAGCGCGGGCGCGGGGGAACCGGCCGGGGGGAGTAGGGTTGAGGGTTCGGGGCGGGGAGCGGGTAAAGCGCTCTCGTTGCTGGGCTAAGGAACGAGAGCGGGCAACATCAATGCAGAGCGGGACCTGACTTCCAGCCACAAAAAGGCCCCTTGCCTGCGAACGTTGATCGCGAGGTGCAAGGGGCTTGCGGCGGGCGCGCGTGGAGGCGGCTTAGGCGAGGTGTTCGCGGTTGGCTGGGGTGGTGAAATCGAGGTCGGGGCCAACCGGCACGATGGCGGTGGGATTGATCTCGGTGTGGGTCGCGTAGTAGTGCGTTTTGATGTGGTCGATGCGCACGGTGTCGGCGATGCCGGGGTGCTGGTAGAGGTCGCGCAAGTAGGCACCGAGCGCCGGGTAGTCGACGATGCGCCGCAGGTTGCACTTGAAGTGGCCGTGGTAGACGGCGTCGAAACGCACGAGGGTGACGAAGAGGCGGATGTCGGTCTCGGTGAGACGACCGCCGATCAAATAACGTTGCCGCGAGAGGTGGTCATCGAGCGCGTCGAGGGTGGCGAAGAGCGGGGCGACGGCTTTTTCGTAGGCGGCCTGTTCGGAAGCGAAACCGGCGCGGTAGACACCGTTGTTGACCTTGTCGTAAATGATGGCGTTGAGGCGGTCGATTTCGTCGAGGTAGTCGACGGGGCAGAGGTCGAGTTCGGGGTGACGCGCGACGGCGTTGAACTCGGAGTTGAACATGCGCAGCAGATCGTCGTCGGAGTTGGTGACGATGCGTTTCGTTTCTTTGTCCCACAACACCGGCACGGTGAAGCGGCCGCGGTAAGCGGCGTCGGTCGCGTGGTAGGCCTCGCTCAGAAATTGGAAATCGTTGATCGGGTCGGCGGAGAAACCGTCGCCGTCACGGAAGGCCCAGCCGCGGTCGTCGCGCCACGGATCGACGGCGGTCATGCCGATGGCGTCCTGCAGGCCTTTGAGCTCGCGGGCGATGATGATGCGATGCGCCCACGGGCAGGCGTAACAGACGTAGAGGTGGTAGCGGCCGGCGATGGCGGGATAGGCGCTGGAGCCATCGGCGCGCACCCAATCACGGAAGGCATCCTCCTGGCGGTTGAAGTTACCGTCGTCGGATTGTTCGTCGGGAAATTGGCTGCGTTTGGGCATGGTGGCGCGGGCGGACTCAACCGCTCCGGATCGAGGCCAGTTGTTGGCGGGCGCGAGCTTTGGCGATCTCATCATGCTTCTTTTGAGAAGGCAGCTGGAGGCCGTATTCCAATTGTTCCTGGGCTTCGGCGATGCGGCCGGCAGCTTGGTAGGCGAAACCAAGTTCCAAGTGATGAGCGAGCGCGTCGGGTTCGAGTTCGACGGCACGTTCGAGGTGGGAGATGGCGTCGTCGAGGGACGCGTCGGGCAGGCCGCCGTAGATGAGGCTGACGAAGAAGCGGGCGACGGAGCCGAGGTCGTCGACCTCGCGGTGCCAGCGACCGAGCACGTGATGGGCCCAAGCGTAATCGGGATCGAGGGCGAGGGCGCGTTCGGCGTCGGTTTTGATTTCGCGGGAGAGTTTTACCTTGGTGCGGTTGTCGCTGTAGGTGGCGAGTTTGCCGCGGGCGACGGCGACGGAGAGCACGTTCTCGGCGTTGTCGGGGGCGAGTTCCGCGGCGCGCTTGGCGTAGGTGATGGCTTGCTCGGCGTAGGCGCGTTTGCGGTCGAGGTCCTCGAGGTCGACGATGGCGTCGGAGTATTGCCGGGCGATTTTCTGCAGGATGAACGGATCGTCGGGGCGGGCGTCTTCGAGCTGGAGGAAGAGGTCGAGGGCGTCCTGCGAGCGGAGTTCGTCCTCGGCTTGAAGGGCGCGTTGAAGGAGCGCATCGGGATCGTCGGTCTCCGCGAAAGCCGTCGATACCGCGGCGGCGAAGAGGCCGGTGAGGATCAACGGAAGAGCCCGGGAGAGGATGCGCGGAGTGTTCATGATGGTTTGGAAAAGCGGTAGTGGCTCACGAGCCATTCCTCGCCGTTGCGGTAGCCCCAGAGTTCGGCGCAAGCCATGTAGAAGACGCGCCAATAGACCCACCATTTGGTGGTTTGGTTCGCGCCGTAGGTTTCGGCGAAGAGCGGGAGGATTTCGTCGCGGTGGCGGTCCATGTTCTGGAGCCAGTGTTCGGCGGTCTGCTGATAGTGGCGGCCGTTGACCTGCCAAGCGGCCTCGAGAGTGAGGTCGTCTTGGAAGTGGCTGAGCAGATCGTGGGCGGGCATCTGACCGCCGGTGAAAAAGTAGCGGGACATCCAGTCGGTCGCGTCGCGGGCGACGAAGTGATAGGACAGCTCGCGGTGGGTGAAGATGTGGACGAAGAGCTTGCCGCCGGGGCGCAGCCAACGGGCCACATGGGCGAGGAGCCGTTGGTAGTTCTTCATGTGTTCAAACATCTCGATGGAGATCACGCGGTCGAAGGACGCGGGCGTGATGTCGAAATCGTTCATGTCGGCCGTGATCACGGTGACGTTGGTCAGGCCGCGGCGGGTGGCCTCGGCATCGATGTGGAGCTTCTGTGTCCGGGAATTGGATACAGCGGTGATGTGGGAGTCGGGATAGCGGGCGGCGAGGTAGAGCGTGATGGAGCCCCAGCCGCAGCCGAGCTCGAGGATGTCCTGCCCGTCGGTGAACTCTCCGCGCTCGGCGTAAAGGTCGAGCATGTGGGTCTCGGCTTCGTCGAGGGATTCGTTCCCGGTGGGATAGAAGCAGCCGGAGTATTTGAGGCGGGCGCCGAGGCAGAGCTGGTAGAAGCGGGTGGGCACCTCGTAGTGCTGCTCGTTGGCGGCGGCGGTTTGCTCGGCGATGCCGCGGGTCTTGAGATCGGCCACGTAGGCGGCAGCATCGTAGCCGGCCTCGTCGCGGATGCGTTGGGCGAGGAGGCGGCGGATGCCGACGCGGATGAGGGCATCGGGGAGCAGGTTCTTTTCGAGCAGCCAGTCGATCATTTTTGTGAGTAGCGAGTAGCGAGTAGTGAGTAGCGGGTAGTGCGGTGCGGGTAGCGGAGCATTCGGATGCTCGCTACACGCTACTGTCTACTCGCTGCTTCTGGTGGGGCCGGGGAAGAAGGCGTTGGTCTCTTGTTGGTATTGGCGGAAGGCGTCGCCCTTGGATTTGAGGGACGAGGCTTCGGCCATGGGCACGCCGGTGACGTTGAGGAGCAGGTGCAGGATAGCGGCGGGGGCGATGAGGCCGATCCAGCCCCAGGCGGAACCGCAGGCGAAGAGGCCGAGGCCGACCCAGATGCACCATTCGAAGAAGTAGTTGGGGTGACGGCTGTAGCGCCACAGGCCGACTTTGCAGACCTTGCCCTTGTTGTGTGGGTGGCGGACGAAGGCTTTGAGCTGGCCGTCGGCGAGGGTTTCACCGAGCAGCGCAAGCACGGTGATGGTGGTGCCGATGAGTTCCCAGGCGTTGAAGGCGGGCATGGCGTTGCGCGCGGGGAAAAAGAGCGGGGCGCTGAGGATGACGACGGAGACGGCCTGCAGTTGGAAGAAGCCGAACATCTTGGGGGCGAAGTTGGCCTGCCAGTCTTCGCGGAGTTGGACGTAGCGGCTGTCCTCCTGCGGGTGGTGGCTCATCACGCGGGAGTAGAGGTGGCTGCCGAGGCGCACGCTCCAGATGGTGGCGAGGGAGGCGATGACGAGTCCGCGGGCGGCCCAGCCGTGGCCGGCGAGGGCGTAGTGCCAGGCCACGGCGGTGAAGCTGTAGGCCCAGACGAAGTCGACGATACCGTAGTTGTTGATGCGCCGTGCCCACAAGTAGGTGAGGGCGAAAAGCACCATGAGGCCGACGGTGGTGAGGAGCAGCGTGGCGATCATGCGGCGTCGGGTTCGCGGTTGAGGTCGGCGAGGCGGTCGATGACCGGCCGTAGTGGAAAATACACGACGGCGAAGAGCAGCGGGATGCTGATGAACCACGCGGTGAAGGCGTGCACGCCGGCCCAGCCAAATTTTTCAAGAAATTCGCCGAAGGTGAGGTCGGCGAAGTTCTGCACCATGTCGACGACGGAGAAGGCCTGTTCCTCGGAACCCCAGATCAGCTCACCGAGGCGCACGTAGACCACAATCATGGGCACGTGGACGGGTGTGAGCAGTTGGTTGAGGGTTTGCATGATGGGCTGGTTGAGCCGGAGGGGGAGGCCGACGAAGAGGTTGAGCAGCCAGGTGAAGCCGAGGAAGGGGAAGAGGGAGCAGACGGTGCTGACGGCGAGGGTGAAGGTGATCTTGCGGGGCGTGACGCCCTGCGTGAGTTGGCGCTTGATGGGATCGACCAGGCGGCGTTGCCAGAAACTGCGACGCGGCGCGGAGGAGGAATCGGCGGTCGCGGCGGATGAGCTGCCGGCGTCGGCGCTCATGAGGAAAGGGGGCCGGCGCCGAGGGCGTAGGCGGCAACCCCGGCGAGGACGAAGCCGAGGGGCAGGCGCAGGCGGCCCTCACGCTGGACCGTGAAGACCTCGCGGAGGCGGTTGATGTGATCGATGCGGAAGAGTTCGACCAGCATGTAGACGGCCATGGCGAAGTTGCCCCAGAGGATGACGGTAATGAACCAGAGGATACGCGCGCCGAGGGTGGGTTCCTTCCAAGCGACAAAGACCCAGAACGTGATGAAGGCGAAGTAGGCGTCGAAGAGCGTGGCGATGAACCACGGGTTGCCGGTGACCTCGGCCGGAATGCCGAAGATGGGTTGTTGCAGGCTGGCCCAGACGATCAGGCCGCTCATGGAGGCGAAGATGCCGATAAAGAGCAGGCGGAGCAGCCAGAGCATGGTGGGTCAGAGGGTGAGGTTGTTGGCGCGGGTGTGCAGGGTGTGCACGACGCCGATGTTGCGCAGGGCGAAGGCGGCTTCGCAGTAGTGGAGGTAGTAGGACCACTTGCGGATGAAGCGCTCGTCGAAGCCGAGGGCGCGCACCTCGTCGAGGCGGGCGTTGAAGGCCTCGCGCCAGAGTTGCAGGGTGCGCGCGTAGTCGTGGGCGAAGTCCTCGACGGAGTTGAGCACGAAGCCGCCGGCGCGGGCGAGCTGGTCGTTGACGCGGTTGAGCGAGAGCAAGAGGGAGCCCGGGAAGATGTGCTTTTGGATGAAGTCGACGCCCTTGCGGAAGGCGTCGTAGCGGTCGTCGGGGCAGGTGATGAACTGGAGGGCGAGCAAGCCCTGCGGTTTGAGCACGCGGTGGAGGGCGGAGCAGAACTGCGGCAGGTAGCGGTGGCCGATGGCCTCCATCATTTCGATCGATACGATCTTGTCGAAGGAGCCGGTGACGTCGCGGTAGTCGCACATTTTGACCTCGATGCGATCGCTGAGACCGGCGGCGGCGATGCGGGCGGTGGCGAGGTCGTATTGTTGTTGGGAAATGGTGAGGGTGGTGACGTGGCAGCCGTAGGTGCGGGCAGCGTGCATCGACCAACCGCCCCAACCGCTGCCGATCTCCAGGACGCGGTCGGTGGGCTGAAGTTGGAGCTTCTGGCAGAGCGCGTCGTTTTTGGCGCGTTGGGCTTCCTCGAGGGACAGGTCGGGGGTCGGCCAGCGGGCGGCCGAATACATCATGGACGGGTCGAGGAAGAGGCCGAAGAACTCGTTGGAAAGGTCGTAGTGCTCGCTGATGTTGCGGCGGGCGGTGGTGCGGCTGTTGGGGCGCAGGAGGTGGCCGAGACGGTTGATGAGCCGCAGCACGTTGAGGGCACCGGCGCGGGCGGCGCGTTTGGAACCGGAGAGGGTGGGCGCCTCGTCGATGTTGAGGATGAACCACGCGATCACGGCGGAGAGGTCGGGAGATTCCCAGTCACCGTCGATGAAGCTCTCGGCAAAACCGAGGTCGCCGGAGAGCACGCACTTTTGGAAGAAGGCCTCGCGCTTCACCTTGATGGCGGCGTGGGCGTTGATGCCGCAGGGCAGCGGTCGGGCGGTGTCGCGATCGCCGAACTCAACGGCTTCGCCGCCGGGGAGTTCGAGGCGCAGGTAGCCGCGCTGCATGGGCGAAAGGGTGTCCAGCACAAGTCGTCGACCGAGGGAGACACGGCGCTGCTCCTCGGGAATCGCGGTGGGGCTGGCGGAGGCGGTGGAGGACGAGGAAGGCATGGTTGGGGAGGTGAAGCGTTCGGAGTGAGCTTGCTGGGTGGACAGGATGCGGGAGGTGAGTTGGGTCAACCCGCAGACCGGTTTTTTGCGAGCATCGGCGTCGGCTCAGGATTCGGAACGGAGGGAGGAGTGGGGACGGTAGAGGTCGCGTTGATCGGCGGCGCGGGCGGCTTTGGCGAACCATGGCACACGTTTGAGCCAGAGGCGGAAAGCGTGCCAATGGATGAGGAAGATCACGCGCAGGGTGAGCAGGGGGTATTTGAGGAGGAAGAGGGCGAGGGCACCGTCGGTGAGCGGGCGGGCGGTGCCGGTCACGGTGCTGGTGAGGGTGCGTTTGTCGCCGGTGTAGTCGTCGATTTGGACGGAGAGACGGTCGCCGGGAACGCGCAGGGTGAAGTCGAAGGCGACATCAACGTCAGAGAAGGGCGACACGTAGAAGTGTTTGGGCGTGCGGCGGTGGAAGGTGTCGCCGTCGCGGTTGTCACCGGAAAGCAAATACGGCTTCATCTCGTGGAAGGTATTGGTGACCTCGGCGAGCGCGGCGACGGGTTCATCGGCGGCGTTGCGGATGTAATAAAACGAAACGGGGTTGAAGCGGTAGCCGAGGATGCGCGGCAGAGTGACGAGTTGCACGCGGGCGTCGGGACCGGGATCGATGCCGTGGGCAGCGAGGTGGTGGAGGACGCGTTGTTTGAGGTGGGCGGCGGTGGTGTGGTCGGCCGGGGCGTCGGGGCTGGCGTTGTGTTTGATTTCGCCGAGGGGGAGGAAGTCGCGCAGGCGCAGGCTGTAGAGATTGGCGCGGTCGACGGAGAACCAGCGCAGGCGTTTCGCCAAGGCGGGAAGTTCGTCGAGGTCGAGGCTCAGCATGAAGATGCGGTAGACAAAGCGGTGCCGCTTCGGGGCGAAGCGGGCGTGCATGACACGGCATTCGTAGAGCTGAGAGCGCATGGGTGGGGGGCGAGGCCGGGCGAGGGGGCAGAAGGGTAAGGAGTTTGCTCGGCGGGGTGGTTGCAAACGGTGGACGGGGATTTGTGGGTCGGCGGTCCCGTTTAGGTGGCCCAGGGGTCGTTGTGGAGGAGGTGGCGGCTGAGGTTGTAGGCGGAGAGGAGGCCGTCTTCGTGGAAGCCGTAGCGCTGCCAGGCACCGGCGAAATAGGTGTGGGTGGTGGTGTCGGCGGCGGTGTGCAGCGCCGGGATTTCTTCCTGCGCCTGCACGGCGGGCAGGTCGAACAGGGGGTGAGCGTAGTCGATGCGGCGGTGGACGGCAGCGGGGTTGATGTCGTTGGGCCGGTTGATGGTGACGAAGTATTGCTCGCGGTCGCTGACGCCTTGCAGGGAGTTCATCCAATAGTGCGTGGCGGGTTCGATGCGGCCCTCGGCGCCACGCACGAGTTGGTAGTTCCAACTCGACCAAGCGCGGCGGGTGCGGGGCATGACGTCGGTGTCGGTGTGCAGGGTGGCGACGTTGGCCTGATAGCGGAAGACGCCGAGGATGCGCGACTCTTCGGGCGTGGGGTTGACGATGAGGCGCAGGGAGTCGGGCGCGTGGGTGGCGAGGATAACCTGGTCGAAGGACTGGGCTTCGCCGCGGTTGGTCATAACGATGACCTTGTCGCCGGTGCGCACGATGCGGGTGGCGGCGGTGCCGGTGAGGATGCGATCGGCGAAGGGGGCGACCATGCGACGCACGTATTCGCGGCTGCCCCCGTCGACGGTCCACCACTGGTGCTGGGTGTGGAGACCGAGGAAGCCGTGATTGTGGAAGAAGCGCAGCAGGGTGGACGCGGGGAACTCGAGCATGAGCTCGGGCGGGGTGCTCCAGACCGCCGAACTCATGGGCACGAGGTAGAGGCGGAAGAAGTCGTCGCCGTAGCCGCGCTCGCGCACGTAGTCACCGAGGGAGACGTCGCGCAGGCGCGGGTCGTCGAGGGCCTTGACCGCGTCGGCGTTGAAGCGGTTGACGGCCATGAGCATCTTGAGGAAGCGCAAGTTGAAGAGGTTTTTGCGCTGGGCGAAGAGGTGGTTGAGTGAGGTGCCGCACCACTCGAGTCCGGTCTCGTCGTCCCGGACAGCGAAGGACATGGAGGTCTTTTTGACCGGCACATCAAGGCGGTCGAAAAGACGGCAGAGGTGCGGGTAGGTCTCGCGGTTGAAAACCATGAAACCCGTGTCGATGGGCACGCGGCGCTGCGTGCCCGGTTCATCGGCATCGACGGTGTTGGCGTGACCGCCGGCGTAGTCGGCCGACTCAAAGACGGTGACGTCGTGCTGACGGTGCAGGAAGTAGGCGCAACCGAGACCGGCGACGCCCGAGCCGATGATGGCGATGCGGGACATGCCGGATAGGTGCGCCGATGGTGGCGCGGGTCAAGTCGACGGGGGCGACAGGCGGGGGCGGGCTGACGCCGAGCGGAGAGGCAACGCGACGCGGCCGGGACGTCCGCGTCCACCTTGGCCGCCGGAGCGGATTAATTTGCGGGCTTGGCGTCGGGTTTGTCGACGGTGAGCTCTGTCGTGTCTTTGTGGATACCGGGACGCTCGGGTTGTTTCGGAGCCTCGGCTTGGGCGGCTTGAATGGTGCCGACGGCCAGGGCGGTGGCGGTGGGGACCACCTTTTTCAAGGAGGAGCGCACGTGCACGTGTTCGGAGCGGGCGGCGGCTTCGACGGTGCGGTGGTGGTCGGCGTGTTCGCCTTCGGCGAGGACGGACTGGGGCACGGCTTTGAAGCCCCAGATGAGGCCGGTCCAGGAAAGGAGTTTGAGTCCGTAGTAGGTCGGATCGATTTCCCACCAATAGAAACCATTGCGGGTGGAGCTCTGGTAGCGGTGGTGGTTGTTGTGCCAGCCCTCACCCAGGCAAATGATGGCGAGGATGAAGCTGTTGCGGGAGTCGTCGGTGGTCTTGAAGCGACGGCGGCCCATGAGGTGAGCCATGGAGTTGATGCAGGAGGTGCCGTGGAAGAGCGCGGTGGTGCTGATGAAGAAGCCCCAGACGAGCATTTGCGGACCGGTGGTGCCGAGGCCGGGAGCGAAGCGCTCGAGGGCGGCGCCGAGACCGAACATGGAGGCGGCGAAGAGCAGCGGGACGACGATGTCGAAGCGATTGAGGAACACCAACTCGGGGAACTTCGCGAGGTCCTTCACCTTGGAGTAGTCGGTGGGGAAGTTGCGGCGGCTGGTGATCCAACCGATGTGCGACCACCAGAAACCATGCACGTGCGGGGAGTGGGCGTCCTCTTCGTCATCGCTGTGCTGGTGATGGTGGCGGTGGTGGTAGGCCCACCAAAGCGGACCACGTTGCACGGTGGTGCCGCCCCAGACGGCGAGCAGGAACTGACCGAAGCGGGAGGTGCTGTAGGTCTTGTGGGAAAAGTAGCGGTGGTAGATGCCGGTGACGGCAAACATGCGTAGGAAATAGAGCGCGACGGCTGACCAAGCGGCGAAGGGGCTCCAGCCGGTCCAGATCACGCCGAAGCAGCCGAGGTGCAGCACGGCGAAAGGCATGACGCGCACCCAGTCGACCTTGTCGGGTTCCTGGCGCATTTTCTCGGGACCATCGGGGCAATAGTCGGCGTCGATCCATTGGACGACGGCGGTTTTCAGGCGGCTAAGCAGGGGACGGGCGGGAGCAGACACGTTGATCTATTTCGGGTCTAGAGGGGCGGAGTCGATGGGCGGAAAAACGGGGGCGGGCGATCGTGCCCCCGGTCGGTAGTGCAAAACCCTCCTTATCGGCCTCCGCAAGTCAGAGTGGAGGAAAAGAGTCCTGCGGAAGCGGTCGATGTTCCCTCCCGATGCGACGTCTTGCCAGCTGGCAGGCGGGCGGTTTTTGTCGCGGCCACATGGATGCTCACCCCGCGACGTCGCCGGAGAATGTGCCAGCCACCGCTCCGCCGGTGCGCAAACGGGAGATCTTCGGTTGGTGTTGCTTCGACTTCGCCAACTCGGCCTTCACCACGATCGTGATCACGGTGGTCGGCATGCCCTATTTCACCGGGGTGATTGCCGACGGGCAGCCCGAGGCGAAGCAGTGGTGGGGCTGGATGTTGGCGCTGTCGCAGGTGTTTGTGATCCTCCTGTCGCCGCTCGTGGGGGTGGTGGCGGACGTGCGGGCGCGCAAAAAACGTTACCTCGCTACGACGGCGCTGACCTGTTCGGTGGCGACGGCGTGCATCGTGGGCATCGACGCGGGGCAGGTTTGGCTGATGCTCGGGCTGGTGCTCGTGGCAAACGTGGCCTTTTCGATGAGCGAAAATGTCTGTTCGGCGTTTTTGCCGGAGATCAGCACCCCGCAAAACGTCGGCAAGATCTCCGGCTATGGCTGGTCCTTTGGCTATTTTGGCGGATTGCTGAGTCTGGTTTTGGCCTTGGTGATCGTAAAAAGCGGCGACGGGCGGGCGGTTTGGACATTTTTGACCACGGGTCTCTTTTTCTTTTTGGCCAGTTTGCCTACTTTGTTGCTGCTCAAAGAGCGCGCGAAGCCGCGGGTTTTGGCGCCGGGAGAAACGTATCTTCGGCTGGCTTGGACCCAGTTTGGGCAGATGAAGGCGGAGCTGCCGCAGCATCGGCGGCTGGCGGTGTTTTTCCTTTCCATGGTGTGTTTCATCGCGGGTCTCATGGCGGTGGTGGGCTTTGCGGCGGGTTATGCCACCGAGGTGATTGGGATGGGGGAGGCGGAGGTGATCGGACTCTTTGCGGTGCTGCAACTGGCGGGGGTGGCGGGGGCGTTTGGTTTTGGCTTCTGGCAGGATCGGTCCGGGCCTAAGTGGCCGTTGGTGAGCGCTTTGCTGTTGTGGATTGTCGTGTGCCTGTGGGGGGCGGTCTGCCATTCGGTGACGGAATTTTATCTCATCGGGGTGCTGGCAGGTATCGCCATGGGGAGCCTGCAATCGGCGGCGCGGGCGGTGGTGGCGACCCTCACGCCGCCGGGGCGATCGGGGGAGTTTTTTGGCTACTGGGGGTTCTTTGCCAAGTTGGCCGGCGTGATCGGTCCGGCGGTGTTTGGCACCCTGGCGACCCATTGGGGCTACCGGCCGGCGATCGCGGCCAATGCGGGCTTTTTTGTGCTGGGGCTGGTGATTTTGCTGCCGCTGACGCTGCCCTCCCGCCACGCCGTCACGCGTTCTTAACATGTTAGACTTGGCACGGGTATTGCATTAGAACTGTTGGCGAGTTTGATTCGCCTTGCTTTCTCAGGACCCTCCCCAATCGGGTTCTTTGATTTTACTGCGAGAGGAAAGGAACGGGCCGGAAACGGTCGCCGGATCCGCTGAGGCTAAGTAGCCCGCGAGGTTCGCCCCGTAATAAGGTCCTTTCTCAACGAATTTTGGTCGGACGCGGACTAGCGAGTTTCGCCGCGAACCGACCGGGAACTTTGGCCAGCGCGATGAGCGCGGGTCGAAACCGTCCGTTTAGCCTGCCGCGAACAACGCGGGTGGCGATGGGCGTCTTACACCAAATAAAGAAAACAAAACGCCGCCCTGTCGTTTAACAGGGCATTCCCAACATGAACGCAGTCAAGAAACTCGCTATCGTGCTCAGTCTCGGCGCTCTCGCCGCCTCCGCTTTCGCGGTGACGTCGGAGAAGGCCTATGTCGCCTCCTACGAAGGTCGCACCGACATGCCGGTGCCCGTGAAGGTGGTTGCTCCGGACCTGCTCGCGACCCCGGGTGCCGAAGTTGTTGTCGAGTTCGTCGTCAACAAGGCCGGTGTTCCTGAGGCCATCGAAGTGGCTTCCTCGAACGACGAGGAGCTCGCTTCCGCGGCCGTTGAGGCCGTCGCGCAGTGGCGCTTCACCCCGGTGATGAAGGACGGCGACACCGTCTCCACCAAGGTTAAGCTCCCGGTCCGCGCTTCCGAGCCGGCTCTCCGTTCGGAGCGCTTCGCCGCGGTCTTCTGATCGTTGCGAGACTGAATCGATAGTCTGATACCAGAAAACAACACAGGGCCGTCCTCGCTTTTTGCGGGGGCGGCCCTGCTTCTTTTTACGAAAGGGGAGGGGGCGGAAGATTTAGCGATGGAGCCAGCGAGGGCTGGCACCACATCGGCTAGGGGAGGCGGCACGTATGCCGGAAATCCTGCCTTACATCGATACGACCATTTTGGTGAGCATCGTGGTCGTGCTGCTTTCGGCGGTGGTGATCAATGCGATCGCGCGGCGCATCTTTGACCATCACCTGCGCAAAGCGCTCACCAGTGAGCGGCGCACCGGGATCACTTTCATGCGCAACGCGGTAAAGGCCGCGATTCTCTTCGTTTCGGTGCTGGCGATTATTTACAGCATCCCGGCGCTGCGGTCGCTGGCGGTGGGCGTGTTTGCGGGTGCGAGTATTTTGGCGGCGATCATCGGTTTTGCGTCGCAGAAAGCCTTTTCGAACATCGTGAGCGGGATCTTCATCGTGTTGTTCAAGCCCTTCCGGGTGGATGACATCATCAAGATTAACGGCGAGATCGGGACGATCGAGGACATCACGTTGCGGCACACGGTGATCCGGGCATTGGAGAACAAGCGCCTGATCTATCCCAACTCGGTGATCGATTCGGAGCCGTTGATCAATTGGACGATCCGCGACGAGAAGGCGCAGAAGTTTATGTTCATCAGCGTGGGATTTGAGGCCGACGTGGACCGCGCCGTGGCAATCATTCGCGAGGAGGCGACGAAACATCCCGACCTGCTGGACGAGCGCACGCCGGAAGAGGTCGCGGACGGCAAACCGTTGGTGGAGGTGCCGGTGCTCGATTTTAGTCAGTCCATGGTGAACTTCCGCGTGCCGCTGTGGGCCAAAGACTTACCGACGGCGATGAACATGACGTGGGACGTGCATCGGGCGATCAAACGGCGCTTTGACGAGGAAGGTATTCCGTTTGGTCGACCTTCGCAGGTGAACTACGGCGGGGAGCAGCTGCGGCAGCGGGCGGTGGGTGAAGCGGGTCCTTAACGACGCGGCGTAGCGAAAACTACGCGGGCGGTGGGCGTGATTTCCAGTCTCGCCAAGCGGTGGAGGCAGGCTCACGGTCCGCCGTTTCATGCGTGCTGCGATCATTTACATCGTCGCCGTGTTGGGCGCTAACCTCACGGCAACCTGGTTCATCCATTTCCCGGTCTTCGGGCAGGTGGCGGTGGGCACGTTTGTGTTTGGGTTCACCTTCACCCAGCGCGACCGCATGCATGTGCGTGGGCGGAAGTTTGTCTACGGTGTGATCGGGCTGGCGGCCTTGCTGAGTTGCGGGCTGTCCCTGTTGGGTCACGTGCCCCCGCGCATCATCCTGGCGTCGGTCGTGGCGATCATTTTGGCGGAGACGGCGGACACGGAGGTTTACCAGCGCTTGCTCGGAAAATCGTGGTGGCACCGGGTGCTGACGTCGAATGCGGTGAGTATTCCGCTCGACTCACTTTTCTTTAATCTGGTGGCCTTTGCGGGCGTGGCGGGTTTTCCGCCGCGCGTGTTGGCCTCGATCATCTTTGGCGAGATTCTGGTGAAGTTTATGGTCGGTGCGGTGGCGGCGATCTGGCGCGGCCGGCAGGTCGACGGAGCCGCACTGGAACGGTCTTCGGCGCAACAACAGCCGAGCGCCTGATTCGCGCTCGTCCCTCAATCCAAAGTCGGCGAACCGGGCCTCGGTTATTAACCGCATTTAAACTGCGTGAAAAGTCGCCCCTCCCAAACCCGTTCGCCCGCGGCACGTGCGGTCGCTTCTGTGGAAGATGCGGGAGTGCACCTGTTGCAGTCGCGCATGCCGGAGGGTTACTCGCGATGGATTCTGGGTGGGGTGTTAATCACCCTGGTGGGCTACGGTGCCACCACCTTGGGACTCTGGCGCGAGCAGGGGGCCTTGGGTATGTGGGGGTGGAGCGATCCGTATGTGTTCATCATCGGACTGATCGCATTGGGGCTGTGGCGAAAGCGTCGGCTGCGGGCGGCGGGTTCGGTGGTGCTGGCGGCGGTGATGATGGAGGTGCATCTGGCGTTTGCGCTGAATCTGGAGCAATCGTGGGCGCCGAGCGGGATGATGGTGCCGATGTTGGTCTCGGTCGCGGCGTTGTGGCTGGGACCGCGGGTGGCGCAGTGGATGGGGTGGTTGATTCTATTCACGATCCCGGCGGCGATCGGGATATCGGGTTATCTGGGTATGACGGCGGGTTTCGCGGCGCCCGGGTTTCCCTATCTGGTGATCGTCTTGGCGACCACGGTGTTGGTTTCGAACACGCTCTTAATCACCTTCATGCGCTGGTTGGCGGAGAGTCTGCGGCGGGCGGAAATGGAGGAGGCGCGGATGGTGGAGCTCATCCAAGCGGCCCCGGACGGGGTCGTGGTGGTGCGGGGGAACGAGATCATCGTGGAGGCCAACGCGGAGGCGGCCCGAATTCTGGGGGCGCCGATCGAAGAGCTCAAGGGACGGCGCATCGACGAGCTGCTGGATTGGCCGGATGCCTTTGATTTTACGGGATGGTTGAGCGCGTCGGAGGCAACCGACGAGTTGGTGCCGTTGTTGGGCGGGCCCACCGGGATACCGCTGGACGTGCGCTCACGCCGACTGCCGCGACACGGTGGAGCGGCGGATATCCTGCTGGTCATGCGTGACGTAAGCGTGCGGCGCGAGGCGGAGGAGCGGGAGAAGACCTTGCGCGAGCAGCTGTTGCAGGCGCAGAAGATGGAGGCGATCGGATTGTTGGCCGGAGGCGTGGCGCATGACTTCAATAACCTCATCACGGTGATTGGCGGGTATGGAGCGATGCTCACGCGTTCGAGCGATCCCGAAGCGCGCCGCTATGCGCCGGATATCATGGCGGTGCAGGAACGCGGAGCGGCCATGGTGCGGCAATTGTTGACCTTTGCCCGCCGGGAGCGGGTGACGCCGACGGTGATGGATCTGAGCAGCTGCGTGCTCTCGGCCGTGCCGTTGCTCAATCGCATGGTGGGCCAGCAGGTCCTGCTGGAAGTGGATGCGCCGGAGGTGTGTCCAGTGGAGGCAGACCCGGGCCAGATGGAGCAGGTCTTGATCAATCTCGTGGTCAACGCGCGGGACGCGATGCCGGAAGGCGGCCGGGTGTGGGTGAGTTGCCGTCGACGAGGCGATCAGGTGGAGCTGCGGGTCCGGGATGAAGGTGAGGGGATGACGCCGGAGGTGCAGGCCCGGGTTTTTGAGCCATTTTATACCACCAAAGGGCCCGACACCGGCACGGGGCTGGGGCTCTCGACCGTGCATGGAATCGTGCGACGGGCGAACGGAGAAGTGACGGTCGAGTCGACGCTGGGCCGAGGCTCCACTTTCGTCGTTTTGGTGCCGCGCAGTCGGGCGCCCTTGGTTGAACCGGCGGTGCCGGCGATGGTGGAAATCGATGCATCGATGGAGGGCACTTCGGTGCTGGTAGCGGAGGACAATGACGCAGTGCGCAGCTATTTGGAGCGGCTGCTGCGGCGAGCGGGCTTCCAGGTGTCGCTGGCGCGGTCGGGCGATCAGGCCTTGGAGATGTTGATGCAGGCCTCGCGGCCGCCGGATTTATTTTTGTGCGACGTCGTGATGGCGGGAATGACAGGACCGGAAGTCGCGGAGCTCGCGAGCAAGCGGTGGCCGGGCCTGCGGACCCTGTTCATGTCGGGCTATCTGGGCGTCTCGGCGGAGTCAGAGTGGTTCGATACGCGGAGCAATCTGATCATCAAGCCGTTTGGGGCGGGCGAATTATTGCGCCGGATCGAGATCGTCCTCGAACAGGCACCGCAGCCAGTAAGTCCGGCGCTGCGGCGAGCGCCGTCACGCTGAGTGGCTGCGGCGTCGGTCGCCTCAGGTTTGGGAATCCGAGGGGAGGGGAGCGGGCTGATGCGGAGGGCGGATGCGCGAGGCGACGGACCGTCGTTGGCGCAGAAAAAACCAGCCGACCGCGGCCGACGACACGCCGGCGAGAGCGACGGCCGGGCGGGGGCCGAGGCTGGACGCGATGCCACCGGCGATCAGGCTGCCGATGGGAAACATGCCTTGGCCCATGGCGAAGAGGCCCATGATACGGCTGCGTTTGTCGTCAGCGACGGCGGATTGCACGAGGGTGTTGTTGCCGGCCATGGAGAGCACGGTGCCCCAACCGGTGGCGGCCAGGCACAGCAGGGCCCAGGGAAGGGTGGGGCTGAAGGCGACTCCAATTTGGCCAATCGCGATGGCAAACGCACCCGCGGCGACGAGGCGGGGCAGGCCCTGGGGGGAGGGTTGGCGGGCCAGGGTGACGGCGCTGACGAGCGCGCCCGCGCCCACGGCAGAGAACATGTAGCCGAGAGTGGTGCTGTCGCCGTGGAACAGATCGCGGGCGAAGACGGGGGCGAGCGTGCTGGCGGCAAAGCCTACCAGGGCGATCAAAGGCACCATGACCAGCGAAGGCATGAGGGCCGGGGACCGGCGGGCGTAGCCCACGCCCTCGCGGAGTTCGGTGAGCAGGCGTTTGCGCTGGGCGGCGGGCCGATGGTGGGCTGGCGGACGGATGAGAAAGAGGGCGGAGAGGATGGCGAGGTAGCTGCTGGCATCGAGCAGGTAGCTCACGCCGGGCCCGGCAGTGGCGATGGTGAGACCGGCGATGCCCGGGCCAACCAGGCGGGCGGCGTTGAACATCGACGAGTTGAGCGCGATGGCGTTGGGCAGGTCGTCCTTGCGGTCGACCAACTCGACGATGAAGGACTGGCGGGTGGGGAATTCGAGGGCGTTGATGAGGCCGCGAAAGGTGACGAGCGCGAGCAGGCGACCGACGGTGATGGCGTCGAACAGAGTCAGGGTGGCGAGGGTGGCGGCTTGGAGCGCGCAGAGGATGTTGAGCCACCACATGAGGCGGATGCGCGGCAGACGATCGCCGAGGAGGCCGCCGAGCGGCGCGAGCAGGAGCACCGGGATCTGGTTGGCGAAGGGGAGGAAACCGACGAGAAACGGGTCGCGTGACAGTTCGTAGATGAGCCACGCGGAGGTGGTGAGGGTCATCCAGTTGCCCAGCAGGGAGAACGACTGGCCGGTGAAGAACAGCCGGTAGTTGCGGGAGTTGAGCGCGCGGAGAGAAGTCGGAAAGGCCAAATGTGGAGTGGAAGCGGGAGCGCGGGGCTGGCGCTGGTGACGTGTCGGAAGCCCGGGGAAGCTGGAAAGAAGCTAAGCAATCTATGCCCGGAGACGTTTTTGGCGACTCAGCAGGTAAATTTCATGGGCCACAAAAAAGCCCCGTTCCACAAGGGAACGGGGCTGAGAGTTTTTTAGATCGAACAGGAAGTCGGGTCGTGCCGCTTAGAAGCGGAGGCGAGCGCCGATGTTCCAGTTCAGCTTCTGGCCGAAGAACACGCCAGCGGACTGGGCGGTGTGGGATTCGGTGCCAGCGAGACCGACGGGCAGACCTTCATATTGGCTGTTGTCGGAGGCGTCGGAGACGTAGGTCTCGTCGAGCAGGTTGAACACGTGGGCGAAGAGGCTCACGTCGAACGGACCGAACTCGGCCGGGATGTCGTAGTAGACATGGAGGTCGAACACGGTGTAGCTCGGGATCTTCCAGGACTGCTCACGGTCGTTCGGGTTGTTGCGGGTGAACACATCCCAATCGGCGTAGTAGTTGGAGTAGGAGCGACCCTGCAGCTTGATGGACAAGCCGTCGGTCGGGAAGAAGGTCACCGCGTAGGCGAGCTGGGTCTGCGGCTGGTCACCGACCTTGATGCCGTCGAGGTAGAGCATGTCACCGTTGCTCGGCAGCTGCTGACGCGTGCTGATCGTGTATTGGGTGTAGTCCACGTCGGAAACGTAGGTCCAGTCGCCGAAGGAAGCGGCGGCGTCGAAGCGGACCCATTCGTTCATGGCGTAAGCGGCCTCGATTTCGATACCGTTGTAGTCGGAGTTGATGCCGCGCTGGTAGGTCACGATGTCGGCTTGTTCGTCGACGTCGGTGCCGGTGAGGTCACGCCAGGTGGTGAAGTAGGCGTTGGCCGAGATCCAGAAGTTCTCGCTCGGGGTGGCCCAGCGAGCGCCGATTTCCACGGAGGTGTAGGTCTCGTTGGTCGGGTCCGGGACGAGCTGACCGGTGCTGTCGTCGATGGCGCCGTCGAAGATCGGGGCGCGGTCAACATAACCGGCGTTCACGAAGGCGGAGAACTGCTCGGAGAACTCGTAGCTGATGCCGCCCTTGATCTGGGCGCCGTCGAGACCGTTGGCCTCGGCGTAGAGCTTCTCGCCACCGCCGACATCGGTGAAGTGGTCGAGGTAGGAGTAATCGATGTTCGAGTAGCCGACGGTGCCGAAGGCGTCGATCGGGCCGGAGTTATACTTGCTGGTCACGAAGAGACCGAGCCAGTCAACGGTGTTGGTGTTGAAGTAAGCGATCTTGTCGCCGAGGCGCTTCTTCCGCTGCGCGTCGGTGGTGTCGAAGTCGTTACCGGTATACCAGTAGTAGTCGCCACCGAGGAGGTCGCGGACTTCACGATAGTGATCGATCTCGGCGGTGCGCCAGTCGACACCGGCGGTGACGGAGACCTCATCGCTGAAGTCGTAGGTGAGCTTGGAGATGATGCCGTAGGTGTTTTGCTCGTTGTTGGAGTTGCGCAGGATGCCGTAGGAGGAGAGTTCGCCATTGGCGTCCGGCGTGCGGTTCTGGTTGCGCTCGATGGTGGCGTTCCAGTCGTAGTTTTGCACGAGGGAGGTGCCTTCAGCGTAGCGCTGGATACTACCGTAGGTGCCGGAACCACCGCCTTCACCGCCGGACCAGTAGAACACGGTGGCGAGCTTGGCGTTGTCGGACAGCTCGGAGAACCAGTTGAGGTTCACCTGCGGCTTGTTGAAGTAGTTGACGCGCTCGTTCATGAAGTTGGCGTCGTAGCGGTTATGCAGACCACCCCAGTAGTATTGCTGGCCGGTGTAGGAGGGATCGACGGGAGCGGCGTTCGAGTTGAAATCGAAGCCGGCATCGACCGGGCCGGAACCGTAGAAACGGGGGCTGTTGTTGAAGCGTTCCACCGCCGCGATCTGGGCGTCGGTGTAACCGAGCTTCTTGGCTTCCTTGGCGCTCCACACCGCGATGTTGGCGTCAAAGCGTTGACCGTGCTGCTGGGGGGCGGCGATGCCGTAGAGCTCGAGGCGGTTGGTGTCGTTCACGAACCACGTCGCGCCGAGGTAGTAACCTTCACCCTTGGTCCAACCGTAGTCGAACTTGCCATCGCCTTCCTTGTGGACGGCGCCGACGGTGAGGGCGAACTTGTCCTCGAGGATACCGGTGTTGAACACGCCGGTGACCTTCCAGAAGCTATCGGAGCCGAACTCGGTCTTGACGGAACCACCGGCCTCGGAAGCGGAGGGATCGGTGATGATGTTCAAGGTGCCGCCGATGGAGGGCATGGGCAGCGAGGTGTTGGAGAGGCCGCGCTGGAGCTGGATGCTCTGCGAGACATCACCGAGACCGTCCCAGTTGGACCAGTAGAGCCAGCCGTTTTCCATGTCATTGGTGGGCACACCGTTGATCATGATGGCGACGTTGCGCTGGGAGAAGCCACGCACGTTGACGCGGGCGTCGCCGGCGCCGCCGGAGTCTTCCGTGGCGTAGATCGACGGCGCGCTGTTGAGCACGAGCGGGATGTCCCGGGAGCCGAGCTCCTTGGTGATCTGTTCTTTATCGAAGGTCGTGAAAGCGACCGGCGTCGTGCCAAGGATGGCCTGATCCGCGAAGTCGGCCATCTCGGTCACGACGAAGGCGTCGAGTTCGACCGTGTCTTCGGCGCTCGGCGTGGTCTGCTGAGCGAAGACCGGCAACGCCGCGAGAGCGGCAGATGCAGTTAGGGCAAAAGCCCGTTTCGAATAGTTCATGGTAGTTTGTGGATGTGAATGGAACGGTCACCGGGTTTGCCGGATCGGGTGATAGGTTTCCCAATCTGGCAGGCCGAGGACCGACCAATGTAAGTCAACGCCCTCGAACACAGGGCTGCGGGCCCGGTGGTCAAGGCCTCTTGGCGGGTGTCGCGAATAAGATGAGGGTTTGTTTCACAAATGTTACGCGATATAAGGAAGTTTTGAGAGCGGGGGCCCTCGGAGGGTTTTTTTGTAATCTGAATGCGCTTGGATTCGCCGTCGACGGATTGACGTGAGGGGCCGGGCGGTGGAGCGTCCGCGCGGCATGGCGCGATTTGGATCCGATGACTGGGCGGCGGGTTTGCAGCGCTTGATGCTGCCCGATGCGTGGCAGGCGGAGGCGATCCAGGCACTGGCGGCGGGGGAGGATGTGGTGGTCGACGCGCCGACGGGGGCGGGAAAAACCTACGTGTTCGAGCGTTGGGCGGAGCAGGCAAACTTTGGGCGCCGGGCCATATTCACTGTTCCCACGCGGGCATTGGCGAATGACAAGTATGCCGAGTGGCGGGAACGCGGTTGGCGGGTGGGCATCGTGACAGGCGACGTGACGGTGGATCCGGAGGCGCCGGTGGTTGTCGCTACGCTGGAGGCGGTGCAACGGGAACTGACGGCCATAGGAGCGACCGGGGAATCGCGACTGCTGGTGGTCGACGAATACCAATGGATCGCTGATCCGGTGCGGGGAAACCACTACGAAGGCGTGTTGCTCGCGTTGCCGGTCACGGTGCAGTTGCTGCTGTTGTCCGGTTCGGTGGGCAATCCGGGGGACGTGCAGGCGTGGTTGCAACGATTGGGACGGAGCGTGCGGATGGTGCGCACGCGGGTGCGGCCCGTGCCGCTGGAAGAATTTGATGTGGATGACCTGACGCGTGGTCTGCCGCGGGAGATTCAGGGTTTCTGGGCGAAACGTTTGGCGGGAGCGTTGCGCGAAGGATTGGGCCCGGTGTTGGTGTTTGCGCCGCATCGGCGCGACGCGGAGCGATTGGCGCGGCAATTTGCGCGGGAGGTGCCGTTGAGCGAACCGCTGACGTTGACCACGGCGCAGGAACAGGCGGCGGGACCGCAGTTGGCGCGGTTGTTGCGCCAACGGGTGGCCTATCATCACAGCGGATTATCGTATCTGCAGCGAGCCGGCGTGGTGGAGCCGCTGGCCAAGGCCGGGCAGTTGCGCGCGGTGGTCGCGACGCTCGGGCTGAGTGCGGGGATCAACTTCTCGCTCCGCTCGGTGATGGTGACGGCGGAGCGGTATCGGGTGGGGCACGTGGAGCGACCTATCGCGCCGCATGAGTTGCTGCAGATGATCGGGCGCGCGGGACGGCGCGGGTTGGATGAGGTCGGTTACATGCTGGTGAGTTTACGCACGCCGCGCATGGGGCGAGCGGCGCCGCAGCGTCTCAAGCGGGCGACGCCGATGCCGTGGACCTTCCTGCTGCGCGGCCTGCGGGTGGGTGATGACGCGGCGCAGCTGGTGCGCGATTGGGGCGCGCGGTTTTACGCGCCGGAACCAATCGCGGTGGGCAACGAAGTGACGGGACAACTCCCCGCGGAGGTCACGCTACCTTGTGCTCAAAAAACGGATACAGGGCGAGCGCGGGTGGTGCGACGCCGGCGCAATCCGTTTCGTGGGTGCCGCGGGTGTGAGTGGCGACGGGAGTGTCTGGCGTTGTCGCCGCAGCCGACCTTGTTGTGGTCGTTGCAGCGCTTGGGGGTGCTCGACAAACAGCTGCGGTTGACAGCGCGCGGGGCGATCGTGGCGAGCTTCACCGGACCGGAGGGGTTGGCGTTGGCGGCGGCGCTGGAGAGCCCGCGGTATCCGCTGGATGATTTGTTGTATGACGCGGCCAACCTTTTTGCCGGCGAGCGTTTCTGCGGCGATGATCCGCAGCGGATCGGCCGGCTGCTGCAGGTGGCGGAAAAGGTGTATCGGCGTTTCGATTTTCCGGGCTTTCTGAGCGAAGGCGTGCCGACCGGTTATGGGGCGGGCGCGTCGGAAGTGGTGCAGGCTTTGACCGAACGCACGGCCAAGGCGTCGACGGTGATTGCCGAGCTCGAGCAGGCGGGACGCGGTGACGTGGATCGACTGCTGACAGAATGGCGTTCCCTGCTGCGGCAGGTGGCGCACGCGGCCCCGTTGGACGGCGATGGATTGAGCCCCGCGGAGTTGAAGTTGGCTGAGCGATGGGACGTCTTTCGCGGACTGTGCCGGGCGACGCTGGATGCGCAGGGTCGCACGACGCTACCGGAGGTGCCGCCGTTGAGCGCGGAGCAGCGCAAGCCGATCGAACACCGCTTCCGGCGACTGCGGCCGGGCGAAGGTCTCACCCGTCAAGCTGCAGCTGGCTGACTAGCACGACGCTGAAGCTGACGACCACGACGAGGAAAATGCAGAACGCGGCGGTGAAAAGCACGCCGGTGCGCCAGAGGGTGCCCCAGATGCCTTTGCGAAAAACTTCGGCGAAGAGCAGCGGCACATAGAGGGCGGCGTAGGTAAACGCGAGGGCTTGGGCGAGACCTGCCAAGGGAGACCAGATCAATTCCAAGAGGCCCACCCATCCGCCCGCAAACAACAGGAAGGTGAAGTAGAAGGCGCCGATGTGCAGCGCGACGACGAGGTGTTCCAGGTAAGCGAAGCCGGATCGCCAAAAGAGAACGCGCGTGGACAGGGCCAGGAGCGGTAGGAGGACAAAGAGGACCTTGGGCCCATAAAACAACACGAGTTCGATGACCTCGTCCCGGGTGGGGAGGCGGAGGCTCTCCCCGCGTTCGTTGGTCATGCCTTCCTGCAGACCGGCGATGAAGTCGCTCAGGTCTTCAGCCTCCTCTGAGTTGTCGGCAACGACGATGTCCTGCGGGAGCTCTTTGAGGCCTTGTTGGAGGTCTCCCGCGGGTAGTTCCGGCATCTCCAAGGTGGTGCGCAGCGGCAGCGACAGGAAATAGACGAGCGTGATGAAGAGGTAGAAGCGCAGCGGTGGCACCTGGCTCGCCCGGCGTCCCAAGAGGAAGGAACGCGTCAACCGGCCGGGGAGAAAAAGCAGGTAGACGACGCCGCGAGCGAAACGACCGTCGAGATGAAAAAAGCTCTCAGCGGCTTCACTGAGCATGCTCCAAAAGCCTTGGCGGAAATCGAAATCGCGTTGTCCACATTTACTGCAGAATTGGCCGTGGAGCGGGGTGCCGCAATTGAGGCAATGGCCGGGGAGCGGAGGCGGAGGCTCGGAGCGGGAGAACACGATGGGCGCAGAGTGTGCTGATCTGCAGCGGTTTGAGAAGCGTGAAGGTGGTGCGATGAGCGTTCAGCGGGAGCTGGCGTTGACGGGGCGTCCATGGCGCTCAGGTTGGGCGCATGCGAACGGTGCAACGAATCGGCCGGTGGGGAATGTTTTTGGTGATGCTGGCGCTGGGCGTGAGCGCAGCCGAGGTGCCCAAGCTAGGTTGGGAGAAGCTGGCCGGCTTCAAGTTCACGGCGCCGGCTTACGAACCAGGTCAGAGCGAGGCCGACATCGTGGCGGAGAGCACGGCGCAGATCCCGGAGGACATCGCCAGCTACAATGGTCGTGATGTCGTGCTGAGCGGTTTCATGCTGCCGGTCCGCATGGAGGCGGGAACGGGCAAGGTGGCGGAGTTTCTGTTGGTGAGCGACCCGATGGTCTGCTGCTACGGCGCGGTGCCGGCGGTGAATGAATGGGTGACGGTGCGGTTGGCCAAACCGATCGAACCGTTGATGGATGTTACCTTGTTTTTCCGAGGACGACTCAAAGTTGGTCCGGTGATGGACAATGGTTACCTCACCACCATCTACGAGATGGATGAGGCGGTGGCGGTGAAGGAGTAGGGCGACGGGGCGCG
The DNA here is from genome assembly GCF_019679435.2 of Actomonas aquatica. Lineage (NCBI taxonomy): Bacteria > Pseudomonadati > Verrucomicrobiota > Opitutia > Opitutales > Opitutaceae > Actomonas > Actomonas aquatica. The sequence goes on along the minus strand of NZ_CP139781.1, from coordinate 2,596,081 downwards.
TCGACCGGGGGACGGCGCTCAGCGCGAAATGTCAGCCTGAGTCAGAACCCGGAACCCGCAGTTGTTGAGCGCCTGGGCGGCGACCTCGGTGTCCTCGGTGCTGACAACCAGGCCGGGTTTGTCCATCGGGCGTATCAGGAAACTGTATACGTAGTGGATGTTGATCTCGGCCTCCAACAGGGCGCCGAGGACGTGCTTGACCTTGTGCTCACCGTCGAAATCCAGCGCGATCACGGTGGTTTCGGTGAACGGAAAATCGTTGTTGATCATCAGCTCCCGGGCGAGGTCGGGATCGTCGACCACCATGCGGAAGATCGAGCTGTCGGTGGTGTCGAGCACGGTGAGCGCGAGGATGTGCACGTTGTGTGACTGGAGCACTTGCGTCAGGTCGTAGAGACGACCCACCCGATTTTCGGCAAAGACAGAGAATTGTTTGACGGGATCCCGAGCGATCGCGGTGGAAAATTCCGACATGGTTTGGCGATGCTGGCACAACGCCGAAAGCGGTCAATTCTGGCCTCGCGGTGAGCGACGGGTAATCGCCAAAGTAGGCGGCTCGCCTCACTCCAAGTTCACCATGTCTGAATCGAATCCCCATCATACCATGGCGCAGCGCGCCGAGTCGGGTGGTGCGCTCGTGATGCGGGGCATTCTGCTGAATCTGGTGTTGGCCGCGGTGAAATTCACCGGAGGAATTCTGGGCAATACCTACGCCTTGGTGGCGGATGGGGTGGAGTCGGTGGCCGACGTGTTTTCCTCGCTGATGGTATGGGCTGGTTTTCGTTGGGCGGCGGCGCCGCCGGACGAGAATCATCCGTATGGCCACGGCAAGGCGGAGTCGTTGGCGGCGCTGACGGTGGCGTTGTTTCTGTTTGCGGCGACGGGGTGGATCGCGGTGCACGCGGTGCGAGAGATCGTGACGCCGCATCGGGTGCCGGCGCCTTGGACCTTGGCGGTTTTGGCCGGGGTGGTGCTGGCGAAGACGGTGTTTGCCCGTCGGCTGGAATCGTTGGGGCGAGCCACCGGCAGCACGGCGTTGGGGGCGGAGGCGTGGCACCATGGCGCGGATGCCATTACCTCGGCGGCGGCGTTTGTCGGCATCACCATTGCGGTGGTGGGGGGAGATCGTTTTGCGGCGGCGGATGATTGGGCGGCGTTGATCGCGTGTGGGGTGATCGGGGCCAACGGCGTGCGTGTCCTGCGGCAGGCGATCGGTGACATCATGGATCTGGCGGCGCCGGATGAAACGTCGGCCAAGGTGCAGGCGGTGGCCGCAGCGGTGCCGGGCGTGGAGGCGATGGAGAAAGTGCGCATTCGCCGCGCGGGCCTCAGTTATCTCGTCGATTTACACGTGAAAGTGGCGCCGACCCTGAGTGTGCGGGCCGGGCACGACATCGCAGGGGCGGTGAAACACGCGCTTTTGCGCTCTCCTTTGCAAATCACTGACGTTCTGGTGCATATAGAACCGGCAGAAAATGAGGATATGTGCGCAACTGATGAGCAGTGATGCACAGGTAATGGTGAGAGCAAAAGGGAGGTTTCCGGTTTACTCCGAGGGTTAACCCTATACCTCAAATGACGATGACATTACGCAACCCTGCCGCACCCCTCACCACCAACAAAAACCTGCTGAAGTGGGTGGAGAAAATGGCAGCTCTTTGCAAACCCGCCGCGATCCACTGGGTCGACGGCTCGCAGGAAGAATACGACGCCCTCTGCCAAACCTTGGTTGATGGGGGCACTTTCACCAAACTTAACGAAGATCTCTGGCCGGGCTGCTTTTATGCCCGCTCCGACCCCTCGGACGTGGCTCGAGTCGAAGATCGCACGTTCATCTGTTCCCTCTCCAAAGACAATGCGGGTCCGACCAATAACTGGGAGGACCCTTTTGTTATGCGGAAGCGGCTGAAGAAGCTCTTCGACGGCTGCATGGCGGGGCGCACGATGTATGTGTTGCCCTACAGCATGGGCCCGGTGGGTTCGCCGATCTCGCAGATCGGTGTGGAACTGACCGACTCCGCCTACGTGGTGGTCAACATGCGAATCATGGCGCGCATCGGCGCTCCCGTGATCAAAGAAATCGATAAGGACGAAAAGCGGGTTGTGCCCTGCATGCACACCGTCGGTGCGCCGCTCAAGGACGGTGAACCCGACGTCGCCTGGCCCTGCAACAAGGAGAAGTATATCGTCCACTTCCCGGAAACCCGCGAGATCTGGTCCTACGGATCCGGATACGGTGGCAACGCGCTGCTCGGCAAGAAGTGCTTCGCGCTGCGCATCGCCTCCAACATGGCGCGCGACGAAGGCTGGATGGCCGAGCACATGCTCATCCTCGGTGTCGAAGACCCGAAGGGCGAAAAGACCTACGTCGCAGCGGCCTTCCCCTCCGCCTGCGGCAAGACCAACTTTGCCATGCTGATTCCGCCGGAATCCATCGCGAAGGATGGTTGGAAGGTCTCCACCGTCGGTGACGATATTGCTTGGATCAAGCCGGACGAGACCGGTCGCCTGCGTGCGATCAATCCCGAAGCCGGTTTCTTCGGCGTCGCTCCCGGCACCTCCAACAAGACCAATCCCAACGCGATGAAGTCGCTGGCGAAGAATGCGATCTTCACCAACGTGGCGCTCACCCCGGAAGGTGGCGTCTGGTGGGAAGGCATGACCGACGAAACGCCAGCCGAGCTGATCGACTGGCGCGGCAACAAGTGGACGCCCGAGAGCGAAACGCCCGCCGCCCATCCGAATGCCCGCTTCACCGCTCCCGCGTCCCAATGCCCGACCATTGACGAGGCTTGGGAAGACCCGAAGGGCGTGCCGATTTCGGCGATCGTCTTCGGCGGCCGTCGTGCGACCACCATGCCGCTGATCTACCAGGCCTTCAACTGGTCCGGCGGCGTTTACATGGGCGCCACGATGGGCTCCGAAAAGACGGCCGCGGCCGCTGGTCAGGTCGGCCAGGTGCGCCGCGATCCGATGGCGATGTTGCCCTTCTGTGGTTACCACATGGGCGACTACTTCCGTCACTGGATCAAGATGCAGCGCTCGCTCGCCGAGACCCCGCGGGTCTTCAACGTGAACTGGTTCCGCAAGGACGATAACGGCAAGTTCCTCTGGCCGGGCTTCAGCGAAAACATGCGCATCCTGCAGTGGATCGTGAATCGCACCCGTGGCAGCACCGCCGCCAAGGAGACCGCCGTCGGTTGGCAGCCGCATTACGAAGACATCGACTGGACGGGTCTCGATTTCTCGAAAGAGGACTTCGACGCCCTGCAGGCGATCGATCGCGACATGTGGCGCAAGGAAATCATGGGCCACGAGGAACTGTTCCTCTCGCTCCATGATCACCTGCCCAAGGAGATGATCTACGAGCGCGAACTGCTCATCTGCCGCATGTAATTCGGTTTCGGGCTGCTCACGCAGACCGAAGACAGGTTTCAACGCCGCTCCGGTTCCGGGGCGGCGTTTTTGTTTGGGGTAAAGACCCGGGCTTTTGCGTCGATATGGGAAGCACCCATGAGCACCGCCGCCGCCACCCACGTCGTCTCGGACGACGCTTTGATTGCCCTCGCCGCCAAGCTGCCGGCCTCGCCCGCAATTCTGGCGGAGTTCAACGAACTGACCCTCGACCCGCACATGGTGATCGACGAAGCGACCGCGTTGTTGCGGCGCGATTCCACCCTGGCCGCCGGCGTGGTGCGCGTGAGCAACAGTCCGGTCTACGGCGGCGACCGTATCAGTGCGGTGGAAGACGCGGTGGCGCGAGTGGGCCTTAAAGAAGTTTACCGACTGGTCAGCTTGGCGACCACGGCCCGTCTGGCCGAACTGGCCATGCCGACCTATGGCGTTTTTGTGGGCCGCTTGGCCAAGTCGACCCTGTTGCACGGCGTCGCCGCCGAAACCTTGGCGGCCGAGTGTGGACTCGATCGGCGAGTGGCTTACACGGCCGCGCTGGTGCGAATGCTGGGCATGCGCATTGTCGACGCAGTGGCGCGCAACGCCGATTGGATCGGAGTCGCCGCTACGTCGGACTTGGTCGGATGGGAGCGACAAACCTTTGGCCGCACCAACCCCGAAGTCGCGGAGGTCGTGCTGCGGCACTGGCGTTTCGGCGAAGACGTGATCGAAGCCGTGCGGGAACAGTATCTCGAAGAGGGGCCCGAAGCGGCCAGCCTCATGGCCGTGCTGGTGAACGTGGCCGGTTCCTTCGTGGTCGGCGCAGACGCGGCGGTTTTGGGTGAAGTCCCACTGTGGCGGGCATCGCTGGAGAAACTGGCTGTGCTCGGCCTCAAGCCCGAGAAGCTGGAAGCCTTGCAAGAGCCGATCATGGAGGAGTTTGAACGCCTGCTTGAGGCGTTCGCCTGAGAGGTCGCCTCACCACGGCCAGTGCAGCCACGTCGGCCATTCCGGCCACTGCACGGTGAAGAGGAAGAGGCCGATCATGGTAAAGGCGCAGACCAAACGGCCGGCCGTGGAGAGCACAAATCCCACGGCAGCCCCCATCCCGGCGCGCAACGACTCTTGGTGCGTGCGTTTGGCCGCGTAGCGTTCCGCGACCACCGCGCCGAAGATCGTGCCGAGCAGCAGCGCGGGTAGGCTGAAGAACATGCCCAGAAATGCGCCGCCGCTGGCCCCGGCCATACCCCATTTGGTGCCGCCAAAGAGCCGCGTTCCGACCAACACGCCCGCAAAATCCACGATCACCGAGACAAACCACACCAGGCCGACCCAGCCGATGTGGGTCCAGGTGAGGGATTCGGGCAGCAGCAGCTTATGCACGATGACGCCCAGCAGCATCAGGGTGGTGCCCGGAATGATGGGAATCAGCACGCCCAGGAGGCCGGCGAGCAGGAGCAGGGTGGTGAGGAGCCAGACGGCGAGTTCCATGGGCAGAACGACACCATGGGATGGGCTGAAGTTGCAGCGAGGTGAAAACGGAGCGCGAAGAAGTAGGTAGATCCACTCAAGCCAATGCCAATCTGTGACGTTTACACACGATACCCATGTTAGCCGCTGACTTGCCGAGTTATGCCTTTGAGCGCGCAGCTGAGAAGCTGTCTGCCGGGCCGCGCGTGTTTGCTCAGCTGGTGGAAATGATGCTCGATCCGCGCACCGACATCGAAGGGGTGGCCGATCTGTTGAAGCGCGATGCCGTGCTCTCCGCCCGGATTTTACGGGTGGCCAACAGTGCCGCGGTGGGTGGGCAGGCGTCGGGTTCGATTGCCGATTTGGAAGAGGCCCTGCAGCGGGTCGGATTGAGCGAGGTGTATCGTATCGCGGGTATCGCAGTCACTTTACAAAGTGCGCACGCGTCGCTCCACGCCTACGGCATCGGCTGCCAACGACTGCGGGAGAACGCGCTGTTTGAAGCCGTTGCGGCCGAAGCGATCGAGACCGTGCTGGATGGGCAATACCGGATGGCCTACGCGGGCGGCTTGCTGCGCAACTACGGCCGGCTGTTGCTCGATCGGGTGGTTCAGCTCTACCGACCGCACAGCACCTCCTACCATGACAGTCCCTTTGGGTCTCTGGTCGAGTGGGAGCGGGACAATTTTCGCACCACCGGCGCGCAAGCCGGCGCCGATCTCATGCTGGCCTGGCGTTTCCCCGAAGCTTTGGTGCTAGCGGTCCGGCACGCGGCGGCACCGATGGAAACCCGCTCCAAGTTTCGTCTGGCGACCGTATTGAACTGTGCGGCCGCGATGGCCTCGGCCGCCGGGCACGGGTTGCCGGGCGAAGACGACTTGTGGGAGGACGACGCGCAGGCGCGGGAGCTCCTGGGCTTGGACGGTGACAAGGCGACCTTGGCCAAAGAAACCGCGCTGGGGCATTTCGAGCGCTGGCGCCAGCTGATGCAGTAGGACCCCAATTCCGGGGCGGGCGGCGTCGCCGAAACTTTTTCGGCGAAAGATGGCGCGGGCAAACTGCTGACAGCGAGGGGTTTGATTATGCTCGCCGCCGTTTGTGCGCTGGCGCAGAGGTTTTTTGCAACTCTGCGCCGCGGTGCGGTGTTCTCGGCATGAACGATGAAGCTCCAGTGCAATCAGAACCCTCGGGGAACATGACCCCGGTCGATTTCACGACGTTTATGCGAAACTACCAAGACATGGTTTACTCCACCGCGGTGCGCCTCTTGGGCAATGAGGCGCAGGCGGAGGATATTTCGCAGGAGGTTTTCCTGAAGGCCTACGAACGCTTCGACGATCTGGGCACCAGCCCGACGGCGGGCGGGTGGCTGAAGACGGTCACCACCAATCTCTCGATCAACCACCTGCAACGCTACCGGAAGCGCTGGAGCTTTTTCTCCGAGCTGGTGCGCCGTGGCGGCGATGGCGAAGACGGCGACGAAGTTGAGTTTGCGGCACCCGACAGCGACTTTCTATCCGATCTGAACCAGGGCGACCGCCGCGAGTGGGTGGAGCGCGCGCTCGAACAGCTCCCGGATCACCAACGGGTGCCGCTGGTGCTCTATCATTTTGAAGAACAACCCTACGAGGACATCGCCCGGCAGCTGGGCGTGTCTTTGTCCAAGATTAAAACCGATATCCTCCGCGGCCGGGCCGCGCTCGCGCAGATCCTGATGCGCAGCGGCACCGAACACGAAGCCATCACAGCCCAACGATAAACCGTCATGGCCCGACTCACTCCCGAACAACTCGAACAAAAGATCCATGCCGTGCTGCGCGAGCAGCCGCCCCGCCGGGCGCCCATGTCGCTCGAGTCCCGCGTGCTGGGCGAGATCGCGCGTCGCCAGGCGCTGCCGTGGTGGCACAAGAGTTACGCCTACTGGCCGCAGCCGATGCGCCTCACCTTCCTCGTGATCGCCTGCGGACTGGCCGCGGCGGCGGTGCTGGGCTCGATGCATCTGGCCGGTCTGTTCTCGGCGGCCGCGATCACGTCCTTCTTTGAGCCGATCACCAGCGCAGTCGCCACCTTGCGCGCCGCGGGTTCGTCCTTGGGCGAACTGGTGCGTCCGCTCGTGCCGACTATCTCGACGCAGTGGCTCTACGTCGCGCTCGCGGTCATCGGGGCCTCCTACGCGCTCCTGGTGGGCGTCGGTGCGACGGCCTACCGCTTCTTGTGGCACCCCCAGCGCTGATACTGATGCGACCGACCCGCCGTGTAACCCTTCCTTCCCTTTTTCAAATGAAGTTATTGCGCATCCTTTCCTCCCTCACCGGCGCAGGCCTGGCCCTCGGGCTGAGCTTGGCGTTGCGCCTGCCGGCGCAAACCCCGGTCGAGGAACCGACCCCCGCGAACCCGACCGAAGAGGTGGCCCCGCCGCCCGAGTCGACGGATGACGCGGAACGTCCCTTGCGTGAGCTGGGCGTGGGCGAACCTGCGGCCGAAGCCGACGAGGCGGCCGACGAGGAGCTGGATAGCAACGTCGTGGTGGCCGTCGAAATCGGTGACAACGAGAGCGATGACGATGAGGACGGAACGGTCATCGTGACGCGTTCGCATCGGAGTAATTCGGAGAAGGTCAGTGTGGGTTCGGATGTCGACCTCGAGGCCGACGAGGAGACTGGCGATCTGGTGGCGGTGATGGGCAACGCGATCGTCGAGGGCATCGTGCGCGGCGACACCGTCGTTATTTTGGGTGACCTCACCCTGAATGGGCATTCTCAAGGCGATACCGTTAATGTGCTCGGCAACCTCACGCTCAACGGTGAGGCCGATCGTGATGTCGTGGCGGTCTTGAGCAGCGTGCAGCTCGGCCCCGAGGCGCACGTGCACGGCGATTTCATCTCGGTGGGCGGCCAAATCCAACGCGCCCCGGGCGCTCGGATCGATGGCGACGTGCGGGAGATCCCCTTCCTTGGCACGACCCATGTGAATTTTGAATGGCTCAAAGCTTGGGTGCAAAAGTGCCTGGTTTACGGGCGTCCCCTGTGGTTTGGCGAAAACCTCGGCTGGGTCTGGATGTTGGTCGGGACCGCGCTGGTTTTCTACATTCTGATCGCGTTGATCGTGCCGAAGCCGGTGAAGGCCTGCGCCCGCACGATGGAAAAGCATCCGGGCTTCTCCCTGCTCACCGCCGTGCTCTCCGTGCTGCTGGTGCCGTTGCTGATGATCGTGCTCGCGGTGACGGGGATTGGTCCGCTGGTGCTGGGCCTGCTGATGTTCTTCGTCGGGATCTTCGGCAAAGTGGTCTTCCTCGCCTGGCTGGGTCGGCGTTTCCATGGCGATCCGGATCGGATGGCCGCACCCGTGGCCGTGCTCATCGGTGGCCTGCTCACGATCGTGATCTACCTCGTGCCCGTGCTCGGATTTGTTTTCCAAAAACTCTCCGGCTTCCTCGGCAGCGGTATCGTGATCTACACCATGATTCTGGCGATGCAGGGCGACCGGCAGAAAGGATCGTCGGGCGGCAGTGGCGCACCGGCGGCTCAGCCCGTGCCTCCGCCGGTCGAACCCGCGGCCGGCGCGACCGAACCCGCCGCTGCGGCAACTGCCAACGTCACGCCCGCGCCGTCGATGACGGGTCCGCGATCGACGCTCGATCCGGAGTCGACCGCGCCTGAGTCAGCGGCGGAAAGCGCCCCGCCACCGCCGATGCCGCCGCCGATGCCGCCGCCGCCCATGCCGAGTGGCGCGACGATGGGAGGCGCTGCTCGCATGCAGTTTTCCACGCTGCCACGGGCGGGTTTCTGGGCCCGACTGGGCGCGACGCTTATTGATATCATTCTGTTGGCCATCGTGCTCAACGTGATCGAGACGCGCTTCTTCCACGCGACGGAATACTTCTTCCTGCTGGCCGGCGTGTATCACGTCGTCATGTGGGGGCTCAAAGGCACCACGGTCGGAGGTATAGTGCTGGGACTGAAGGTGGTGCGACTCGACGACCGCCCGATGGACTGGTCGATCGCGATCGTGCGCGGCCTGGGCTCCTACATTTCGCTTGTCGTGATCGGACTCGGTTTTGCGTGGGTCGCGTTCGATCCCGAGCGCCAATCCTGGCACGACAAGATCGCCGGCACGACGATTGTGCGGGTCCCCAAAGGCATTTCGCTCATTTGAGCAGTCACTGAACCCTCAACCTGAAGGACGATACTCATGACCTTTTTTACCTTTCTCCTGTGGTGCCTCCTGCTGGTGGTTTGCTGGCCGTTGGCTTTGCTGGCGCTGGTGCTTTATCCGGTGGTGTGGCTGCTGTTGCTGCCCTTCCGTTTGGTGGGCGTGATGGTGACCGGCGTGTTCCGCTTCCTGCAGGCGCTCGTGCTGCTGCCGGCGCGGGTGCTCGGGTGGCGACCGGCCACCGCCTGATAGTTTGGGGCTGACAGTTGATTGTTGCCCGCTGAATGCTCCTGCCATGGCCAAGCCACTGGTTGGAATCATCATGGGTAGCACGTCCGATTGGGACACGATGCAGCATGCGGCGGACACGTTGCGTGATCTCGGGGTCCCTTTCGAAAAGAGTGTGGTGAGTGCGCACCGCACGCCCGATCGCATGTATGACTACGCGCGCACGGCGGAGGAGCGCGGCTTGAAGGTCATCATCGCCGGGGCAGGGGGCGCGGCCCATTTGCCTGGTATGACAGCGGCGCTCACGCCGTTGCCCGTGCTCGGGGTGCCGGTGGAATCGCGCACGCTGAAAGGGCAGGACTCGCTGCTCTCGATCGTGCAGATGCCGGGCGGAGTGCCAGTGGGCACCTTTGCCATCGGTAAGGCGGGCGCGAAGAACGCGGCGCTGTTTGCGGCGGCGATGTTGGCGACGGGCAACAAGCGCATCAAACGCGCGCTCGATGCGTTTCGTTCGCAGCAGACCGAGACGGTGCTCGCGGCCCAGTTGCCGGATTAATTGGGGGCTGGGGCGGTTTAACCTTCCCGCGCTTCCGGTTTTCAGTTTTCAGCGTTTTTAATGATTCCTCCCGGCAGCACTCTCGGTGTCCTCGGCGGTGGCCAACTCGGTCGCATGCTCGCGCATGCAGCGACGCGCATGGGTTATCGGTTGCACGTCTTCGAGCCGGGCGAAAATTCTCCTGCCGGCGAGGTGGCGACGCGGGAGTTCAACTCGTCCTACAAGGAGATCGAGCGCTTGAAGGATTTCGCGCGCGGCTGTGCGGCGGTGACTTACGAGTTCGAAAACGTGCCGGTCGAGCCGTTGTGGGAGATCGAAAAGGTGGTGCCGTTGCGGCCGCATTGGGAGGTTTTGGAAGTCTGCCAAAACCGCATGCGGGAAAAGAAGTGGCTGAAGAAAAACGGCTTTCCCCACGTGCCCTTCGCCGAAGTGGAGGCCGGCGGCGATCTGGCGAAGGCGATCAAGCAAGTTGGCCTGCCGTGTGTGGTGAAGACCGCGGATTTTGGCTACGATGGCAAGGGGCAGATGCGCCTCAATACGACGGCCGAAGTGCCGGCGGCGGCCAAGGCCTTTGCCTCGCAGCGCGCGGTGGTGGAGAAGTTCATCGATTTTAAGTGCGAGGCTTCGGTCATCGTGGCCCGCAATACGCGCGGCGAGACGCGCACCTTTCCGGTGGCGGAGAACATCCACACCAAACACATCCTCGATTTCAGCATCGTGCCGGCGCGACTGCCGCAGGACGTGCAGGAGCGGGCGGCGGAGCTGGCGGTGAACATCGCCGAGGCGTTTGATCTGGTCGGCTTGCTGGCGGTGGAGCTGTTTGTGACCGACGACGGTGAATTGCTCGTCAACGAAATGGCGCCGCGCACCCACAACTCCGGCCACTGGACGCTGGATGGCTGCGTGAGCACGCAGTTTGAGCAACAGATCCGCGCGGTGACGGGTCTGCCGCTGGGCGATACGTCGCTGACGGTCGGCGCGGCCGTGATGGTCAACATCCTCGGGGATGCGTGGCAGTGGCAGGACGGCGAACTCGTCGGCGCCCCGGATTGGGCGGCGTTGCTCAAAGAGCCGCGGGCCAAGTTACACCTTTACGGTAAGAGCGAACCGCGGGTGGGGCGTAAGATGGGCCACTTCACGGTAACGGGCGACACGGCCGACGCGGTGCTGGAGCGAGCGCGAGCGCTCAAGGCGACCCTGCACGGCGAGGACATCGCCTGACCCGCGGGCCCTCTACCGATCCGAGACGCGTCGCAGGTCGTCTGGCGTATCGATATCCCAGGCGAGTTCCGGGGCGTCGACGGTTGCCACCGCGGAAGGCGGCAGGCTTTTGATCAAGCGGCGGGCTCCTTCATCACCGGTCAAATGAGCGAGCGCGCTGAAATGTGTGCGTTGGATCAATGTCGGCGCCCCCAAGTGTCCGTCGTAGGTCGAGGCGACGACCGCGTGGTCGGAACTCAAAAACGTATCCACGAGTTGGATAAGATGACGCGATTCCAGCTCGGGTTGGTCGCAGAGAGAAAAGAGGGCGGCATCCACATCGCGGGAAAAGGTCAGCGCGGTCTCAAGCCCCATGCGCAGAGACGAAGCCATGCCTTCCTCCCAAGCAGGATTCTCCGCGATCAACACGGGATGCGCCACCAAGGTGGGGCGGATTTCGCTGGCGTGAGCGCCCAATACTACGATCACCGGCCAAAGTGCGGGCGTCGCCAAGGCGGCTTGCACGGCGTTTTCCAGTAGAGGGGTGCCGCGCGGGCTGAGGAGTTGTTTGGTGAGACCGAGACGGCGCGAGGCCCCAGCGGCTAAAATTACGCAGGCGATGGACGTCGGAGGGCGTGGAGGTGGAGACTCGGACGTCATCATTATTCGGTGTTAATGGGACGCTGGCGTTGGCGCAGGGGCTGAGCGGAGCGCTGGTTCGTTTTGGCCTGAATCTCGGCGACGATGCTCAGCGCTACGGCATGTGGGCCGTCGCCGCCCAAGTCGAGTCCGACCGGGGAGTGGAGACCGCTATCCATTTGCTCGGTGGGCAGACCGGCGTCGCGCCAGATTCTTTGGCCTCTTTGTCGTGGGCCCAGCAGTCCCAGATAGGGGAGGCATAAGGGCCCGAGACTGCGAATAAGCGGAAGATCGAAGCGGTAGTGGTGCGTCATCACGACCGCGACGGTGCGATCGTCCCAAGCGAGTTTGGCGACGGCGTTTTCGGCCGGGAGCACCACGCACTGATCGGCGGTCGGAAACCGGTCTACGGTGGCCATTTCTGCTCTCGGATCGACCACTGTGACGCTCCATTCCATGTTTTTAACAAAATTTGCCAAAGGAATGGCGTCATCGCCGGCTCCAAAAATGACCACGTGCCACGGCGGCAAAAGCGTGACCTGCAGGGTGTGGCGCGATGCGGAAAGAGCGACTGGGGTGGGGGACAAGCGGGTTCCAAGCGGTCCACCCTCGTCGCGCCAGATGGTGCGCAGGAAAACCGGAAAACGAGAGCTTACACCCGAGATTACTTTAGCTACCCATGAGGGTGCTTCATGGATGACTTCCAAAAGAACGGAAATCACGCCATGGCAACCAGTTCCAACACCCCATAACAGGTCGTTTTCATCGGTCGTGTCGTAGGTTACGACCTCGTGGAGAAGGCCGGATTCGAGGAGCCTGATCGAGCGCGCTTGCAGGTCGGTTTCGAGGCAACCGCCGCTGATGGCGCCGATGCGTTGGCCGTTGGCCTGAAAGAGGGCCCTCGCTCCGACGCGTCGGTAAGACGAGCCCGAAATGTGCACCAGTGTGGCCAAAACTACCGGAAAAACCGCTTCATTTTGCAATGAATATGCAATCTTAAGCATTTTCAAAACCGGTTTTATGGGTTTGAAGCATTTGGCACGGTCGTAGCTTCGCGGCTCCTGATCGTGATTCACTCATGTGCACGATGATCCCAACAAACCCCTCGAAGGCCATCTTGGAGATGAGTCGTGTGGTGGTTTGGTGGTGATCAAAAGCGCTCATGAGTCTGGGGCTTTCCGCCAACGCGGGGAGTTTCCCAAGCAAACTACAACACAACTACAATACTATGAATATCCGTCCCCTGAAGGGACTTACCGTGCCGCTTGCCCTGGCTCTGGGCGCTACTGGCGTTCTGGCGCAAAGCACGGATGAGTCCTCCTCCGAAGATGAGGTCGTTCTCGAGAAATTCGAGGTTACCGGTTCGCGTTTGTCCGCGGCCACGGTTGAAGGCGCGCTGCCGACCGTTTCGTTCGACGCTGTCGAAATCGCGGCCTCTGGCGCGACCAACCTGCAGGAATACATGCGCGAGCTGCCGTATTCCGGCGGTGGTGGCACCATCGGCTCCAACTACACCAACGGTGGTAACGGCACGACGCAGATCGCTTTGCGTGGTATCGGTGGTGAGAACACCCTCGTTCTCGTCAACGGTCGCCGCATGACCCCGTCCGGCACGGGTTCGGCCGTCGACCTTAACGCCATCCCGTTCGCGATGGTCGAGCGCATTGAAATCCTCAAGAGCGGTGGTTCCGTGGTTTACGGCACCGACGCGGTTGCGGGTGTTATCAATGTGATCCTCAAGGAGGATGCCCGCGGTGGCAGTGCTTCTGTATACTACGGCAACACGACTGACACGGACGTCGCCAAGAAGACCGCCAGCTTCAGCGTGGGTGGCTCCGGTGAAGACTTCCGCTTCTTCATCGGTGGTTCCTGGGATGAGCAGGCCGGCCTCTACGCGCCGGACCGTGAGTATGCCATGGGTGGTGGTCACTCCACCTACGGTAACCCGGGTCGTTTCTTCTTCTGGGCCGACGACATGCTCGCCATCAATGCCGCCAACGGCACCACCGGCGTGCTCGACTGGACCCTGAAGCCCGGCGTGACGGTGGCCTCTTCGCTGACCGACTTCCAGCCGTGGGACAACCGTGCGCCTGAAGACGGCGGCTCCCGTTTCCCGTTTGAGGATTTTACCACCATGGTGAACCCGAACAAACGCTACAACGTGTATGCCAAGGCCTTTTATGACATCACTGACTCGATTGAGCTGTCGGTTGAAGCCAACTACGCGAATACCCACTCCGAGTTCCAGCTGGCTCCGTCTCCCTACTCCAGCTTCCAGGGCATCAATCTGAACAATTATTGGTATAACCAGCTATTCGGTGCCGCCGTCGCTACCGACCCCAACGACGTTCCCTACAACTACTACCGTTTCGTGGACTTTGGTCCCCGTCTCAACGTGGTTGATCGTGACGTCTTCCGTATCGTGGGTGCTCTCAACGGCGAACTGACCGACACCATCAGCTTCGAAGCCAGCTGGCTCTACTCTGAAGAGACCACCAGCGACAAGGAACTCAACGGTGTCGACCAAGCCCTCCTCGAAGGTAGCTACTCCGGCACCAACACCCCGGCTGACTACAACTACTTCACCCGTTCCTTCATTCTCGCCGATTCGGTTGGCGGCGGCATGATCGATCCGGACGCCCCCTACAACCCGCAGTCCCTCATCGATACGCTCAAAGTCGATAACACCACCGCACAGAGCTCCAAGACCCAGGTTTTCGATCTGCGTCTCAACTCGACCGAGCTCTTCGAGCTGCCGGCCGGCTCGGTTGAAGGTGTGCTCGGTTTTGAATACCGTCGTCAGGACGTGCTCTCCAAGCCGGACGCCATCAAGCTCTCCGGTTCCATCGGTTGGAACGCCGCCGACGGTATCACTGAAGGTGGTCGTCGGGTGAAGGGTGTCTTCGGTGAGACCGCTATTCCGATCATCGATTCCCTGTCCGCTACCCTCGCTTACCGCTTCGAAGACTACGAAAACGAATTCGAGGCCAAGGTGGGCTCCGCCGGCCTGCGCTGGCAAGCCATTGAGGACGAGCTGACCATCCGCGCCAACTACTCCCAAGGCTTCGTCGCTCCGTCGCTGCTTGACCTCTATAACCCGGGCTTTGAATCCTTCCCGGAAATCATCGACCCGCGTTTTGCCGCCAGCGATCCGCTTCGTCTCTACCAGATCTCGGTGAGCTACATCGGTTCGCAGTTCGGTGGTGATCCGCTCCTGCCGGAAGAGTCCGACATTTACTCCATCGGTGCCACCTACTCCCCGAAGGCCCTGCCGGGTCTCGAGCTCACGGTAGACTGGGCCATGATCGAGCAATCCAACCTCATCGCTTACTCGGTGCAGGGTGTCGTCAACGCCTGGGTGAACGACGGTGGTCCGAGCAACCCGAACGCGGTTTACTCCGATCGTATCGTGTTGCAGGCAGACTCCTCCGCTCCGGATGGCGTCACCATCGATCAGCTCCTTGGTGTGGGGCCGCGTAATGTCGCCCTTCAGAAGACCGAGTATGTCGACCTTGAGGCCCGCTACCGCTGGTCCAACACCGGCTTCGGTGACTTCGTTTCCGGTGTGAGTGTGACCCGCTACCTCACCCAGGAGAGCACCGCTGCCATCGGTGCGTCCTCCTTCAGCTACCTCGGTATCTTCGACGGTGACGTGGTCTTCCCGAAGTGGAAGGGGCAGGTTTACACCCGCTGGGCACACGGCCCGTTCGGCGCCAACCTCACCGCCAACTACATGGGTTCCGCGATCGATGACACCGGAGGAAAGCCTGAGATCGAGGCTGACTGGATCCTGAACGGTCAGGTGAGCTATCGCCTGCGCACCAGCGACCAGTTCGAGACCAAGCTCACCGTCGGTGCGACCAACATCCTCGACAACCCGCCCCCCACCAGCCCGGGCGCGTTCTCGAACAACTACTCGGAGCGTTCCTACTCTCCGCTCGGTCGCTTCCTCTACGTGCGCCTCGAGCAGCAGTTCTAAGATCCGCTTCGTTTCGATTTAGTTGATTCCATTCAAGCGCCCACCGGAAACGGTGGGCGTTTTATTTTGGATGGGAGCGAAGAATAGGAGAGGGCCCGGGGCTGCACAAAAAAAGTCCCGCCAAAGCGGGACTTTTAGAAATTGGAGGACACCGGCTAACTAGCTCGGT
Source organism: Actomonas aquatica (assembly GCF_019679435.2). Lineage (NCBI taxonomy): Bacteria > Pseudomonadati > Verrucomicrobiota > Opitutia > Opitutales > Opitutaceae > Actomonas > Actomonas aquatica. The sequence continues at coordinate 2,580,295 of NZ_CP139781.1, read as the reverse complement.
GGGGGGATGACTGAGGTTGGGATCAGTTATTCCCCAAGTCGCCGACGGTCTTCGGCGTCTCAAAGCCGTCGTGAATAGCAGAACCTTCCATCGTTGCGACCGGGGCAGCGGTTTTGCCGTCGACCGGTGTGCGGGTGCCCTTCTTGACCTTCACGCGAAGATTGGAGCCCGTGACCGTGATGTATTCGTATTCGTCGTCGGCTTTATCGGCGGAGGTTTTGCTGGCACAGCCGGACAGCGCGAAAGATGAGACGAGGATGAGGATTGAAGCAATTTTGGTTTTAGTGGTCATGGGTAGTGTGTTTTGCAGCTCGCGTGCCGGACGACACAGGAAATAGCAAACCGGTGTGACTACGGTGGGCAGGTTTAAGTTCCCTGAAGAACATTCCCTATGGCGGATTATTCTGAGATCTCAACTCGGACGCGCAATTAAATCGCAAAAAAGATAATGTATCATGATGATGAATACAATCTGGGGCGCTGTGATGGTGCGCCCTTCTATGAAAATGATGAATAGCAGGGCGCCGGTTGAGGGTGAAATAACCGGTTGGAACCGGTTCAGGGGGTTCGTTCAAAGCATCGATCGTCGTAAGTAATTGAATACAAGTAAGACGAGGCGGGATTATCACCCTTTGCGTAGCGGTTCGATTGCGGGAATCTCATAAGTATAACCCGGGTAATAGTTTAAACCGGTTCAGAATTTTGCAGAAACGTTAGTTCGTTCTTGTGCGGTATTGCCGCGGGGCGTAGCGCAGCATCCGAATCAGCCCGCCTCGGCGGACGGATTCAGGATCAACTACAACACAACAGAACGAACTATGAACATCCGTCCCTTCAAGGGATTCGTGATGCCGCTTGCGCTTGTCATGAGCGTGGCCGGTAGCTCCGTGGCCTTCGCCCAGAGCACTTCCGAATCCTCCGACTCGTCCGAAGATGAGATCGTCCTCGAAAAATTCGAGGTCACGGGTTCCCGTATCAAGCGTCTCGATGTCGAAACTCCGAATCCGGTGGTTTCGCTGAACGCGGGCACCATCGAATCCATGGGTTTTCCCACCATCGCTGATGCGGTGCGGGCGCTTCCCTTCAACAATGGTCAGGCCCTGACGCCGACCGATTCCGGCACCAGCTTCACGCCCGGTGTGAACTCCTTCAACCTCCGCGGTCTCGGCAACAATGGCACCCTGGTGCTCATCAATGGCCGCCGTGCAGTTCCTTATGCTGCGCCGGGCTTTGATGGTTTCCAGACGGTGTTCGACTTGAACTCGATTCCGGACGCCGCGATTGAGTCTCTCGACATCCTCAAGGACGGTGGTTCCGCCCTCTACGGCTCCGATGCCGTGGCCGGTGTGGTCAACTTCCGCCTGAAGAAGAGCTACGTCGGTGCTGAGGCCTCCCTTACCGTCGGTAACTACTTCGACACGGATGGCCTGATGAAGCGCGCCAGTCTCACCTTTGGCACCGTGGGCCGTGACACCAGCATCTTCACCTCGATGAGCTGGGAAGAGCAGAACTCAGTGTTTTCCCGCGACCTGCCGTATTCGGCTGACGCCGACAACACCTCGATCGCCGCCGCCAACTACGGCCGCTACGAAGTGAATGACGGTGGTCTCGAGGCCGCTGGTTACACCTCCCTCGACGCCTACCTCGCTGACGTGGGCCTCACCACCCCGACTGCCGACGGTTACTGGGACCAAACGTCCTCCCGCGGTTATCCGGGTTACCTCACCGTCCCGGGGGTGGGTCGACGCACGTTCGCTAGCCCGACCAACAATCCTACCGAGGCCGGTGCTTCCAGCGCTACGAATTGGTATAATTACAACCTGACCAACGGCATGTTCCCGGAGACCCAGCGTTTCAATGTCTTCACCCGCATTGATCACGACATCACCGAGAACTTCTACGCCTTCGCGGAACTTTCCTTCAGTCGTTCTGAGGCCGTGGTTTACTCCGCCGCCACTCCGGTTGACATCGAAACCTCCCAAGGTCTCTCCGTTGGCAGCCAACTGACCTACCCGGCCTACAACCCGTTCAACGTCTGGAACGTCGACGTCGTTAACGGTCGTCGCCGTCTGGTTGAGCTTCCGAACCGCATCAACGATGTGACCTCCGACACGCCGCGTTTCCTCGTCGGTCTCGGTGGTGACTTCGAGAAGATGGGCGGCTTCTTCGAGGAGTGGAACTGGGAAGTCGGTGGCATGTATTCCAAGAACACCGTGCTCAACATCTCCCGCAACGCGGTGCCGGACTACAAGATGCAGCAGGCCTTCAACGGTCTGACCCGCCTCGGTGACGGTTCCCTCGTTTGGGACACCGCCACTCCGCTTGATGAGCGCGTTTACTTCAACTGGTTCGGCGAGAACGAAGAAGCGTTCGCCAACTTCCTCGCGGTTGAAAACCCGAACTCCTCCTCGATCGAATACCGCGGTGTTGACTTCCGCCTCGACGGCCCGCTGGCCGATCTCCCGGGTGGCCAGGTTGGCCTCGCCATCGGTGGTGAACACCGCCGTGAAGACTTCGAAGACATCGCCACCGATCTCAATGCCACGGGCATGATCCTCGGCGGTTCCGAAGGCACCAGCTCCGCCGGCAGCCGCGACCTTACCGCGCTCTACGCCGAGGTCAGCCTGCCGCTGCACGAAATGCTCGAGATCCAGCTTGCTGGTCGTTACGAGGAATACTCCGACGACGGTTTCGAGAAGAAGATCCGTCCGAAGGCCGCCATCAAGTTCCGTCCCCTCGACTGGCTGATCATTCGCGGTTCCTACGCCGAGTCCTTCAAGGCTCCGGACCTCGCCTATCTCTACAACGCCGGCACGACGACCTTCTCGTCCAACACGGTGTTCGACCCGGTGACCCAGCAGGAAATTGACCAGATCCAGGTCAAGTCCGGCGGCAACCCGGACCTCCAGCCGGAGACGACCGACACCTACTACGTCGGTTTCTCCATCGAGCCCGAGGGTCGCCTCGAGGGCCTCAGCTTCTCGGTTGATTACTTCAACTTCCAGCAGAGCAACCTCCTCGCCCAGCTCTCCGACTTCTATGGTTACGCTGAATTCCTCAGCGAGGCCGCCGCTGGCAACTCCCTGTTCGCTGGCAAGGTCGCTCGTGACCCGAACACCAACCAGGTGCTCTTCATTCGCGACGACTACGCCAACATCTCGGAGGCTGAATACACCGGTTACGACTTCGACGTCCGTTACCACTGGGACACCAACGCCGCTGGCAGCTTCGCCGTCGGTGTGTCCGCCACCTACCTCGACAGCTACACGCTTGATGGCTCCGAGCAGGTTGGTGGTTACCTCACCGCGGAATGGAACGGTAACGCGTCCTTCGGTTGGACCTACAAGGACTGGGGCGTGAGCACCTTCGCCGTCTATCGCGGCAAGCGCACCCGCTCGCTGTCCTTCGGCAACATCTTCACGGCTGATGACACGCTCTACCTCGTCTACGACGTGGATCCCCAGATCACGGTCAACGCCTCCGTCACCTACAACGGTTTCGAGAAGACCAAGCTGCTCCTCGGTGTGAACAACCTCCTCAACGAGGATCCGCCTCTCGACGGTTTTGACGCCTCGGGTTCCACCCCGGGTGTGAATGATCACTCGCCTGCCTTCTGGTATGCGAAGATCACCCGCGAGTTCTAAGCGCGGACCAAGTCTTCACTATATTAGGTAAGTCTTACGGCCGTGCTTCCATCCCGGGAGCACGGCCTTCTTTCTTGGTTTCCTTACCCCGCCCACTTTCGAATGTCATGAAATTCCTGATACTTCCGTTGCTGGCTGCAGCCCTTTGGGCCCAACCGACCTCCCCGTCGTTCGTCGACAGTTTGCCCGCCGAGGCGCGAGCCACGATGGGGCTGGAGGCGCTTACTCCGGCGCAACTTGCCGTACTTGAGGCCGCTGTTCAGAATTACGTCCATGGTCGTTCCGCCTCCTCGTTGGCGGAAAAAGAGGAGGAGTTGGTGTCGACCCGGCAGCAACTGGAGGAGGCGCAGGCGGTCATCGCCGAGCAGGAAAATGCGTCCGACCAGTCCCTCATCCAGCGCGCCAAGGTGCTGCTCACGCCGGGCACCAAGATTGAATATACCACGGTCAGCTCTCGCCTCACCGAGGAGTTCCGTGGCTGGAATGCCGGCACGCTTTTCCGCCTCGAAAACGGCCAGGTCTGGCGCGTCGTCGAGGGCAAATATTGGTCTCCACGCGAGGACGCCGGCAAGGCGGTGACGATCAAGCCCGGCATGTTGGGCAGCTTCTTCCTCGAAATTGAAGGCGTGCGCCAGACTCCCCGCGTGGAGTTGGTCAGCCGCAACTGATCGATCAACCTCATCCGGCGCGGCGAATCCCGCGCCACCTTTTCTTTTATGTTCTGCTTCTCCCGCCTCCTTCGCGCCGCATTCGTCAGCGCGACCCTCTCGGTGTCGTCGTTGCTTCCGAGCACGCTTACCGCCGCGCCACTTTCCCCGGAGCTGGCGTCCCGCAAACCGGAATTTATCAACGTGCAGCTTTCGCCCGACGGCACCGCCATCGCCTATCGGCGCGTGGGGGCCGACGACTTGATGAGTCTTGAGATCCTCGATCTTGCCAGTGGCGAAAAGCAGGGGGTGGCCGGGACGGAGAATGCCGATGTTGGCACCTTCATTTGGATTGATAACCGCCGCCTCGGTATGGTCCTCACCAAGGACAAACTCCACGGCCTGGGCATGTTTGTTTACGACCGCAAGACCGGACGTCTCGCGCGGGTGAACGAAGGTGTGCAGGGCTTCGTAAGCGTGCCGCGCGACGGGGGCAATCGAGTCTACGTCCGTTCCTACAGCGATGAAGCTGGCGTGCTGATGGAGATCAGCACCTTGGTCGATCTCAACAATCGCCAGGCGACCTCCAACATGAGCGCCGTGCGCAACCGCTTCCCGGCGGTCCCGCAGGGCATCGTGCTCAATTACATCCCCAACGTGGCTGGTGAGCCCGTGTTGGCGGTGAGTTTCGACGAGGGGCGCATGTTGACCTTCCTGCTCGATCGCGAAGAGGAAAGCTGGTCGTCACTGCCACTGGATCCCGAGGAGACTCCGATCCTGGCCGTGGCCGAAGACGACATTACCGCCTGGGTATCCCGCCGCACGGCGGATGGAGGCAGCAGCATTTATCGCTACGATCTATTGGCGCAGGAGTGGGGCGAAGAGGTGTATCATGATTCCGACTACAACTTGGCCACCACTCGTCTGGTGTTGAGCCGGGACGGACAGAAATTGGAAGGCGTGCAATACACGCGAGTGCGCACCCATTCCGAATGGTTTGAAGACCGACTCGCCGTCGTGCATGAGCGTCTCACTGCCGCCTTGGAGGGATACGACATCGTGTTGACCGACCGCGCCAGCGAAGCCGAAAAAGCCATTTTTGTGGCGGTGAGTTCGACCGAACCGGGACAGTATTTCCTCGCCGATTTGGATACCGGTGCGATCCAGCACGTAGCGGCTTCGGCCCCGTGGTTGGCCGGTGTGCCGCTCTCTCCGACCTCCTCGTTTGGCTATCCCGCTCGCGACGGGCTTCGCCTGCAGGCCTACCTGACTTTGCCGGCCACGTCGGACGCCAAAAAACCGTATCCGCTTATCGTGCTTGGACACGGTGGTCCGTGGGCGCGGGACGTATGGCGTTACGATGGTGAAGTGCAGTTCTTGGCCTCGCGCGGCTTCGCCGTGCTCCAGCCCAACTACCGCGGCTCGACCGGCTTCAGCGTCGCAGTCTCGGAGACGGATCGCTTCGACTATCGAAAGATGCACGACGACGTCACCGATGGGGTGAAGGCCTTGGTCAAGGCCGGCATCGCCGACCCGGATCGCCTTGCGATCATGGGGGCGAGCTTCGGTGGTTACCTGGCTGTCGCCGGAGCGGCGTGGGAACCTGACCTCTACCAAGTCGCCATTACCAACGTGGGCGTCTTCGATTGGGAGATGCGTATGACCGACCAGAAGGGGCGGTCTTCGTTCGCCTACCAATGGCAGCGCAAGCACCTCGGCGATGACAAAGAGAAGATCGCGCGCTTCTCGCCGATTCACTACACCGACAATATTCGCATTCCGATCTTCATCGCCCACGGTCGGAAGGATCCGAATGTCGATATTTCCCAATCGGTGCGATTGGAGCGGGCTCTTAAAGCACGCGATGTGCCTTACGAGACCTACTACGAGAAGGACTCCGGACACGGTTTTGGGGCCGCTGAGGCGCAGGCCGCCTATCTCGAGGCCGTGGATGCGTTCCTGCAGCACTACTTCTTCAGACCGTAGCGCTCGCTCGACCGCTCAACGCTGCAGTTGAGTCACCCAGCGCGGTTGCCAGGTCGCCCGCGCTTGGGTGCGGTCGACCTCCACGATCGAAACCGGGTCTTTCGTTTGGCCCAGCTTCACGCGCCGGTAGCGGCCGGACGGCCGCCACTCCGTCACGCCATCGGTGAGATGGGTGTCGCTGATACTGAAGGTGCCCAAGCCGCATAGACCGATGCGCACCGGGGTGTCGGCGGAGTCGAGGGGCAAGCTCAGCCAATGGCGCAGGCGCGCGCGGCGGCGGGCCGCGTGGTTGCGAAACTCGATCAGGTAGCGTTGCAGCTCCAGGCGCCACGAGCCGTCGGGTTGTTGTATTTCGACTGTGACGGCTTGGAGGTTGGGGTGCGTGGTGTGCACCAGCAGGCGGAGTTGCCAGCGACCGGTGACAGGGGAGGCGGTGGCGAGCTGTGTGTCATCGCGTTGGGTCTTTTTCCACCAGCCCTGGAGCTCGCGCAGGCGGACGAGATCATCGCTCAGAATCCGGCGGTTGGGGTTGGGCTGACTTTGGCGTCGGGTGCTCAGCCACATGGTATCCACTGTGGCACGACACCGATCATGGAGCTCCCGGAAGGCGGCGAGCTCATCGATGGCCATATTCACTAGCCGTGGCAGCAAGGCGCGGCGATCGCGGTGGACCAAACGGCGGGCGCGGTGGACGAGTTGCGCCTGATGGCGAATAAGCCGATCACGCGCGGCGAGGTAGTGACGCCACTGCAGGCTCGCCGCAAAGACCGAGGGCAACGGCTGGTGAAGGGCACGAGCGAAAAAGCGTTCGTCGGCGGCGTAGAGGGCAGCGCCATCGCGCCCCTGGCAACTGTCCCAATGGAGGTGGGTTTCCCAACGCGCATAGCCGGAAAAGGCGCGCTCATCGCAGGCCATCATCAGGCGCGCCCGCTCGCGGGCTTGGCGCTTGCCATAGACCCGGGTGAAGCCGCGTTCCAGCATGCTGACCTGGTCGATGTCCTCATCGTCGAGCCAGAGTGAAGCGATGGCGGCGTCCACGACCATAGTGGTTTCGAGGGCGAGGCGGTTTGGTTCCCAACCGGTGACGAGAAAGCCGCTGGCGCCCACCTGGCGGCAGCGGCGCCACCAGGATTGAGCATTGGCCAGTCGGTCGCCGAAAACCGGCAACGGTTCGTGGCGGAAAGCCCCGTTCATCGGGCAGCCCCAGTAATCGATCCCGCGCGCTCGTAGCTTCGGCGCGAGGTCGTAGGCACGGAAATTTTGCGCCTCAAAACGAGGACTGCGCCCAAACGCATAATAATACCAATCGTAGGCCGCGATCCCGGCGGGCAGCTCAGCGATGGCGTCGGGAAACAGCACCAACATATCCGCCCAAATTCCCATCTGCAGCTGGCGATCGGTGCAGAGGCGATGGAGCTCGTTGACGTAGCGCGCGAAGTAGCCGCCGAGACCGAGGGTGGCCACGTCTTCGCGGGCCAGCGGATGGCGCCCGATCACGAAAGATTCATCGAGCCCGACGTGCACCTTACCGGCGGTGCAAAGCGGCGCGATGTCATCGAGCAGTTTCGTCGCAACCTCGAGGGTGCGCGGATGGCTTGGGCAGATCTGGCCCTCCGGCAGAGGCGAACCGTCGGCGGCGCGCAGTTCATTGAGGTCACGCCATTCGGGCGTTTTTATCAGGTATTGGGTGTGGCCCAGCAGGTTCACGATCGGCACGACGCCGATCCCGTGCGCCTGCGCGGTTGTTACCAGCCGCGTGAGCTGGCGCCAGGAGTAGGCGTCGCGCCGGGCCACGCCCGGCAGGCTGGGGTAGTCGACCGCGTCCTCGAGGTGCAGATACAGTTCGTTGTATCCCCACTTTGAATACTTGGGCAATTGGGCGAGCAGCCAGTCGAGGCGTTCGACTTGGCGGGCCAGGTCCCACTGAAAGGCGCGGATCATGGGCAAGAAACAAGCCGGGCGCAGGCCCGGCTTGGAAGGAGAAAGAATGGATGAAAAGGGATGGCGATCAGCCGCGACGATCCGCGATGAGTTTCTCCAGCTTCACGATGTCGGCGGCGAAGTTGCGGATACCCTCGGCGGTTTTTTCGGTGGCCATGGCGTCTTCGTTGAAGGCCCAGCGGAAGCCCTTCTCGTCGAAGCTCGTCTTGGTCATGTCGGAGGCGGCGGCGCAGTCGGGATCGAGCATACGCGGCACGGCGCTGTCGTTTTCGTCGAGTTCCTTGAGCAGGTTGGGGGAGATGGTGAGCAGGTCGCAGCCGGCGAGCTGCACGATTTCACCGGTATTGCGGAAGGACGCGCCCATCACCTCGGTGGCGTAGCCGAACTTCTTGTAGTAGGTGTAGATCTCGGTGACGGACTGGACGCCGGGATCTTCCGCGCCGACGAAGTCTTTGCCGGTGGCCTTCTTGTGCCAGTCGAGGATGCGGCCGACGAAGGGGGAGATGAGTTGCACCTTGGCTTCGGCGCAGGCGACGGCCTGGGCGAAGGAGAAGAGCAGGGTGAGGTTGCAGTGGATACCTTCCTTCTCGAGTTGCTCGGCGGCTTTGATGCCTTCCCAGGTGGAGGCGATTTTCACCAGCACGCGGTCGCGGGAGGTGCCGCGCTTTTCGTAGAGTTCGATGAGGCGGTGGGCGCGCTCGATGGTGCCGGCGGTGTCGAAGGAAAGGCGGGCGTCCACTTCGCTGGAGACGCGGCCGGGGACGATCTTGAGGATCTCTTCGCCGAAGGTGACGAGGAGGTTGTCGATGATCGTGGCGGTGTCGGCATCGGCACCGGCGTCGGCAATCGCCTTGTCGACGAGCGCGCTGTAGGTCTCTTGACCGGCGGCTTTGAGGATGAGGGACGGGTTGGTCGTCGCATCCTGGGGAGAGAAGGCCTTCATGCTTTCGAAGTCGCCGGTGTCGGCGACGACCTTGGTGAAGGATTTGAGCTGTTCTAGTTGAGAAGCCATCGTCCCCAACGCTAGCCTACTTTGCGCGTAGCTTCAAATGAGCATCCAACCATTTTAATGAGCCGTCTTCATCGTTAAACGCGCCGGAGAGCTGGGCTTCGAACGCGTCCTGCAGGAGCGGCTTAAACTCGGGCCCGGGCGATAAGCCGCGCTCGATGAGGTGGCGACCGAGCAAGATGGGTTGGGGGGCACCGTCGGCGATGGCGAGGGCATCGGCCGCCGCAGTCATTTCGTCGATGGTGCGGATGGCGGGCGTGGCATCGAGGGGAGGACGCCCGCGGGCGTCGGCGCGCATCACTGTGGCCAGTTGCGTCATCGACGCCGGGGCGAGTTTGCGGGCGAGGCGACGCAGGAAGCTAGGGTTGGTAGCCGCCTCACCGGCATCGATGTGCACCATGTGGTATTTGACCAAGGGCAGCACGGTGTCGCGCAGACGATGGGGAGCACCGATGCGGGCGAGGAAGGTTTCGGTGGGGTTTAGTCCGGCGGTCGCGTGTCCCGGGCTGGTCCAGCGGAATTGTCCGCGTTTCTCGGCCTGGTGCGTGGTGGCGGGTTTGCCAAAATCGTGGGCCAGCACGGCGAACATGAGCAGGCGGCGATCTTCGGCGCCGGTGGTTGCCCAGTGCGGGTTACGCACAAGCGCGTCGAGGCCGTGGCAGGTGTGAACAAAGACGTCACCTTCCGGATGCCATTCCGGGTCCTGCAGCGTGTCGCGCAAGTGATCGATCTCGGGGAAGTGTTGCAGCCAACCGGCTTGGTGCAGGAAGCGCAGTCCTCGGGAGGGCGTCGCGCTTTGCACGGCCCACTTGTCCCACTCGCCCCAGATGCGCTCGCGGGGGAGCTCGGCGCAGCTGGCGTGGATGCGGCGACACAGCGCCAGCGTTTCCGGGGCGGCTTCCAAATCGAAGCGGGCGACAAATTGCATGCCGCGCAGCACGCGCAGGGGATCCTCGACGAACGCCTCGCTGGTATGACGGAGAATGCGGTTGGCGAGGTCCTTTTGGCCGCCGTGGGGATCGATCAGCTCGCCGGTCGCCGGATCCCACGCGATGGCGTTGAGGGTAAAGTCGCGCCGGGCAGCGGCGTCGGCGTCGCTCAGATGGGGATCGGGTTCGACTTTGAAGCCTCGGTGGCCTGCGCCGGTTTTGGATTCACGGCGAGGAAGGGAGAAGTCGAAGACAGCGCCCTCGCGGCGCAGTTTGATGGTGCCGAAACTGCGACCCACGACGTCGGTGCTGCCGAATTGGCGGAGCGCTTTAAGGAGCGAATCGAAGTCCGTGCCCCCGATTTCGACGTCCCAATCTTCCGGCGCACGTCCCAGCAGGGCATCACGCACGCAACCGCCAACCAGCCGCGGGCGACCGACCCGAGTGAGGGCGGTGAGGACCGGACGTAAAGTGGCGGGTGGTTCGAGCATGAAAGGGAATTAACGGGCGAGGACGGATGAATCGCCGTAAAAAACTCAGGCCCGGCGCAGCGCGGAGACGCCTGCGAACACCCATCCGACGAGAAAAAACACGCCACCCAGCGGGGTGATGGGGCCTAGCCAGCGGGGGCCACCGAGGGCCATCGCGTAGAGGGAACCGCTGAAAAACACGATGCCCAGCAGCCAGCACCAGCCGGCCTTGGGGGCGATGGCAGCACCCTCGGGCCCGAGGCGGCTGGCCGCTACCCACGCCGCAATGGCGTGCAGCAGGTGGTAGAGCACCGCGGTCTGCCAAACGTCAGTCATGTTGGCCGTCGCCAAGGTATCCTTGAGCGCGTGGGCGCCGAATGCACCAAGGGCGACGCCCAGAAATCCGAATACTGCGGCGATGAGTGTAATATTTTTCATACAAAAGCTGGATTTGGCCTAATCATTGCTTAACTTGCTTGTCCCCTCACTGGCTCTACCTCGGTCGATCGGCTTGAACAGTCTTGCTCACCTATGAACAAGGCTGCACGACTCAGTCACTTGGGTAAGTTGGCGGGGAGATCCTTAAAAACTACAGACTATTACCTACAAATGAAGAAAACTGCTGCCCTACTTCTCGCCGCCGTGCTTACCGGTGGGAGCCTGAGCGCCCAAGAGGATTCGTCCTACTCCATCACGGTCGATTTCCCCTACGTCAGTGACTACGTGTTCCGCGGTGTGAAATTCGCGGATGATTCCATCCAGCCCTCCATCGAATTCGCCACTGGCGACTTCTACGCGGGCATGTGGACCAGCCAGCCGGTCACCGGCAACATCGCCAACGAGTTCGACTTCTACATGGGCTACGGTGTCGCTCTTTCCGACACCTGGGCTCTCGATTTCGGCTTCACCTACTACTACTATCCGGAAACTCCGTCCGGTGATGAGCAGTTCGAGCCGTTCGTGGGCGTGTCCGGCGACCTCGGTGGTGGCATGAGCGCTTCCGCTTACTACTACTACGAGACTGAGTTCGAAGCCTCCACCTTCCAGGTTGGCCTCGGTTACAGCGCTGAGATCTCCGACACCAGCACCTTCGACTTCGCGGCCGACTACGGCTTCGTTGGTTTCGACGGTGGGGGTGACTACTCCTACTGGAGCCTCTCCGGCACCTACAACCTGACCCTCAACGACACCGCCAGCACCTACCTCGGTCTGGTTTACGCCGACAATGACATCGGCGGTGGTGCCGATGATTCCTTCTTCTACGTGATCACGGGCATCAGCCTCGGCTTCTAAAGCTCGCTTAGATCGACGTTTTTCATGCAAATCCCGTCCCTGCCGCTCGGTGGGGGCGGGATTTCTTTTTTCCCTGAAAATGCGGGTTGACACGCTTCTCGCGAAACCTAGCTATTGGCCTCTTTTCCCATGAAAACATTCCTCGCCAAAAAGGAAACCGTGCAACCCAAGTGGCATATCGTCGATGCCGAGGGTCAGGTGCTTGGCCGCTTGGCGGTGAAGATCGCCACCGTGCTGCGCGGTCGCCACAAAGCCACCTACACGCCGCACGTCGACACCGGCGATTACGTTGTCGTCATCAACGCCGAGAAGATCGTCGTGACCGGTAAGAAGGAAGAGCAGAACAGCTACATGTTCTTCTCCGGCTTCATCGGTGGTGAGAGCTATCGTTCCTTCAAGGAGCAGCGCGTGCGCAACCCGCAGTTCATCATCGAACACGCTGTGAAGGGCATGCTGCCGAAGAACCGTCTTGCCCGCCAGATGCTCAAGAAGCTGCGCGTGTTCGCCGGCCCGGAGCACACCCACCAAGCGCAAAACCCGACTCCGCTCCCGCTCTAATCTGTTCCCATGAGTGCTGAAACCGCCACCACCTTTGCTGCTACCGGCCGTCGCAAGACCGCGACCGCCCGCGTGCGCATCACCGCCGGCACCGGCAAGTTCATTGCCAACGGCCGCAGCTTCGAAGACTACTTTTCCCATGAAAACTTCGCCGGTTTGGCTTCCGCCCCGCTGGTGACCGCCGGTCTCGCCAAAGAGATCGACGTGACGGCCAATGTGGTTGGCGGCGGTGTCGCCGGCCAAGCCGTGGCCGTGGCTCATGGTGTCGCCCGCGCCCTCCAGAAGATGGACGCCGAGCTCCGCCCGCAGCTCAAGAAGGCTGGTCACCTCAAGCGTGACCCCCGCCAGAAAGAGCGCAAGAAGGCCGGTCAGCCCGGCGCCCGCAAGCGCTTCCAGTTCTCCAAGCGCTAATCGCTCTGCGAGTTTACTTTCGAAAAACCGCCCTCTTGTAGGGCGGTTTTTTTATGGGCGGATTGCGAGGGGCAGGAGACTTGGGCGAGGTAGACGAGCCGAGGTTGGAAGCCTCGGTCAAAGTGGCCCTCACCACTGGAGCTTAGCTCCGGTAATCGGCGTTCTCCGAAACGTATTCGTGGGTCAGGTCGCCGCCAAAAACGATGGCGGAACCGGACCCTGCGCCAAGTTCGATGCCGACCTCGACGCAACGCTCGTGCACCGGGTAATCGACGGGCGGAGCAAACGAGCCGTCGGCGGTCGGTTGGCTTTCGTAGAGTTCCGCCTCCTTTAGGTGTGCCACAAGGGCGAGTTCCTTTGCGGGATCGAGGCGGAACACGCCACCGGCAAAGATCTCGTGTCCGCCGAGGGTGAGGCGCAGCGCGGAGGTATCTGGCGCAGACTCGAGCTGACCGAGATGGCGGCCAATCGCCTGGACGAGGCGGCCGACGTTGGGATCGTTGCCTGCGACAGCGCATTTAAAAAGCGGGGCGTTGACGACGGCTTTGCCCAAGCGAGTGGCAAAGGTGTCGTCGGGCGCGCCGGTGACGGTTGTGCGGATGACGTGGCGGATGCCCTCACCGTTGCGCACCACGTCCTCGGCCAGATCGCGACAGACTTGTTTGAGGGCTTCGCTGAACGCGGCGAGATCGGCCGATCCGGCGGCACCGCTGGAAATGAGCGCGACGGTGTCGGAGGTGCTGGTGTCGCTGTCGACGCTGATGCGGTTGAAACTCTCATCGACTGCTTCTTGCAGCAGACGGCGCAAGGTATCGCGCGGCACGGCCAAGTCGGTAAGGATGTAGACCAGCATGGTCGCCAGATTGGGCTCGATCATGCCGGCACCCTTGGCGATGCCGACGATGCGTCCTTCGCCGAGCTCAACCGCACGAATCTTAGGGTAGAGGTCGGTGGTCACAATGCCTTCGGCGGCGGGCAGGATGGAGTCGGGTTGGAGGGCGGCGGCGGCATCGGGCAGGGCGGCTTCCATGGCATCGGCGGGGAGGGACCAGCCGATGACACCAGTGGAACTCGGCAGCACCTGATCGGCGGTGAGACCGAGCGCGCTGGCGGTGGCGCGGCAGATGCGCTCGGCTGTTTCTTCGCCGCCGGGGGCGCATACGTTGGAAATCTTGTTGTTGATAAGGATGGCACCGAGGCGATCAGCGGCGAGACGACGACGGCCGACCTTGATGGGAGCGCCAGGGAAGGCATTGCGCGTAAATACCGCGGCGAAATCGGGGGTGGGCTCATCGAGGGCGATGAGCGTGAGTGTCATCTTGGCCGGTTTGGGGGCCTCGATGGGGGTGAACGCAAAGCGGCTGGTGCCCACTCGGAAGCCGCGGGGCAGGGCGGCATGCTGGGCGAGCCAGGCACGGTGGGCGTCACGGTCGGGGAAGGAAAGTTGGGTGCTCGGCACGGCTGAGGAGTGGGGCAGAGGGGCGGGGCTGTTAAGTCGATTTTCGACGGCAGGCATCGGTGGAGCAAAGTTTTGCATCGAAATGGGCCCGACCGTGGACATAACCCGGTGCTCTTCCTGACTCGGTCACGACATCGATTCTGTTGGCGCGACGGGGTTCTGATCTGCTCGCCATGAACGTCGAAGAAATCACCGCCAAGGCCAAGGTGCTGCTCGAAGCCCTGCCTTACATTCAAAATTTCCGTGGATCCACCTTCGTGGTGAAATACGGCGGCAGCTTCATGGATGATCCCAATCCGGAGGTCCGCAGCCGCGTTGCCTACGACATCGCGTTCTTTGCGGCCTGCGGCATCAACACGGTCGTGGTGCATGGTGGCGGCAAGGCCATCACCAAGGCCATGGCGGAGTCGGGGCTGGAGGCCAAATTTATCGGCGGCATGCGCGTCACCGACGAAGCCACCGTCAATATTGTGCGCAAGACGCTCAACGAGGTGGTGAATCCCGACGTCTGCACCGCGATCACTGAAGCGCGCGGCAAACCCAAGGGCATGCCCGGCGACGAGGTGCTGCTCTGCCGCAAACTCGATCACGACGAAGAGGGCAACCCGGTGGATCTCGGCTACGTGGGCGAAGTCACTGAAGTGAAGGTGAAGCTCATCAAGAAGGCCATCGCCGACGGTCTCATTCCGGTCATCTCGCCGGTGGCAGTCGACCACGACGGGCATCCGCACAACGTCAACGCCGACATGGCGGCGGGGCGTGTGGCCAGTGCTCTGCGGGCGCGCCGCTTGGTTTACATGAGTGACGTGCCGGGCCTGCTGAAGGACCCCAACGATCCCAAGTCGCTCATTTCCACCCTAAAGATTTCCGAGGTCGATGGCCTCCGCGACAGCGGCGTCATCAGCAAAGGTATGTTGCCCAAAGTCGGCGGTGCCATGCGTGCCCTCCAGGACGGCGTGCATCGCGTCCACTTCATCGACGGCCGGCTACCGCACTCGCTGTTGCTCGAGATCTTCACCGACAAAGGCATCGGCACCGAGATCGTGAACAGCTGATTGGATATTCGATTGGATGGGGCGACGCTCCCGTCCGTTAGTCTGATCGCCGAGATTCGCATCGAATCCAAAATCGAGAATCAAAAATCCAAACTTCCACATGTCCGCTGAGATCACCCGCACCTCCACCGCCGAGCATTATGATTCGTATGTTGTGCAAAACTACGGTCGCGCCCCGCTCACGCTGGTCCGAGGCGCGGGCAGCAAGGTGTGGGACGACGCCGGGCGCGAGTATCTCGACTTCACCTCCGGCATCGCGGTCAGCGCGCTGGGTCACTGCCATCCGCATTGGGTGAGCACCGTGCAGCGGCAGGCGGGTGAGCTCATTCACACCAGCAACCTGTTCCGTAACCCGAACCAAGGTGAGCTGGCGCGGCGCTTGGTGCAGCGGGCCGGCCCGGGCCGGGTGTTTTTCTGCAACAGTGGTGCCGAGGCCAACGAAGGTCTGCTCAAACTGGCGCGCTTGCACGGCATGCGCAAAGCGGGTGGCGTGGAAGGGAAGTGCTACAAAGTGATCTGCGCCGAAAAGGCGTTTCACGGCCGCACCTTTGGCGGCATGAGCGCGACGCCGCAGGAGAAGATCCAAGGTGGCTTCCGTCCCTTGGTGCCGGGTTTTGCGTTCGGCAAACTCAACGATCTGCAGAGCTTCGCCGACCTCATCGACGAAGACACGGCGGCCATTTTTATCGAAACGATTCAGGGCGAAGGCGGCGTGAACCCCGCGACGCCGGAGTTCCTGCGGGGACTGCGCAAGCTCTGCTCGGAGCACAATCTCCTGCTCCTCCTCGACGAGGTGCAGTGCGGCATTGGTCGGACGGGTAAGTTTTACGCGTTCGAACACGCCGACGTGCGTCCCGATGCGATCGGTATGGCCAAGGGGTTGGGCGGCGGTTTCCCGATCGGAGCCATTTGGATCGGCGAAGGTTCGGCTGATCTCTTCAAACCCGGTTCGCACGGCACCACGTTTGGCGGCACGCCCTTGGCCTGTGCGGCGGCCCTCGCGGTGCTCGATATCATCGAGCGCGAAAAGCTACTCGAACACGTCGAGGCGGTGAGTGCGGCGTGGCATCAGCGCTTGCTGGGTCTCGTCGGCAAATACCCGCAGCACCTGAGTGGCGTGCGTGGCCTCGGCTTTATGGTCGGCCTGCAGATGGTCGACGATGCCGCCGGCTGGGTCGGCAAACTGCGTGACGCCGGGCTGCTTGTGCCCATGGCCGGCGGCAACGTGGTGCGCCTGTTGCCGCCGCTCAATGCGACCACCGCCGAGCTCGAAAAGGCCGTCATGATTCTTGATCAAGTGCTCGGTGCATCCACCTAAGGGTAGCGCGATTGGCACTCTGACGTGACGATCCCGTGCGGTTTCGGATTTCTCTGGTGACCGCCGGGTGGTTTTGCCAAGGTGTTCGTTTTTCCCGATGAAGCACTTCCTCAAAGAAACCGACCTGAAGCCCCATGAAGCGGCCGAGGTGTTCGCGTTGGCCCGCGACCTCAAAGCCAAGCGC
Organism: Actomonas aquatica; assembly: GCF_019679435.2. Lineage (NCBI taxonomy): Bacteria > Pseudomonadati > Verrucomicrobiota > Opitutia > Opitutales > Opitutaceae > Actomonas > Actomonas aquatica. Next base: position 2,563,391 of record NZ_CP139781.1, on the reverse strand, counting down.
GGTCGCCATACTCCGCCGGTGCTGGCGGGGCAGACTTGGGCGCTCATTTTTTCGAAGTCCAGCACGCGCACCCGCGTTTCGTTTGAGGTGGGCATCCATGAGCTGGGCGGCAACCCGCTCTTTCTCAATCGTAACGACATCCAGCTTGGTCGCGGTGAAACCATCGAGGACACCGCCAAAGTGCTGTCGCGTTTTGTGCATGGTCTGATCGTGCGCACCTACGACCACGGTGATGTCGAACGCCTGGCGGCCTGTGGCACCGTGCCGGTCATCAATGCGCTTACCGATTTTCTCCACCCCTGCCAAATCTACACCGACGCCTTCACCATGGCGGAGCGTTGGGCAGAACCGGGCGGCGATCTCTTCGCCTCGCTGAAAGGGCGCAAGATTGCCTTCCTTGGTGATACTGCCTGCAACATGGCCAACTCGTGGATCCTCGGCGCCGGCATGTTCGGCATGCATTGCGCGCTGGCCGGACCGCCGGAGTTTGAGCCGACGGCGGACATCAAGTTACTGGCCGAGAAGGAAGGTTTCTCCGACTGCTACTCCTTCACCACCGATCCGTTTGAAGCGGTGAAGGATGCCGATGTGGTCTACACCGATGTGTGGGTGAGCATGGGCAAGGAAGAGGAAACCAAGGCCCGCGTCGTGCAGATGACGCCCTACCAGGTGACCGAAGACCTTTTCGCTGCCGCCAAGCCCGACGCCTACTTCATGCACTGCCTGCCGGCGCACGCCGACGAGGAAGTGACTCAGGGTGTGTTGGACAACCCGCGGTGCATCATCTTCGACCAAGCCGAGAATCGTCTGCATACGCAAAAGGCGATCATGGCGGTGTTGGCGCAGCGTCCCCGCGCCTGAGTGGGTTGCGTGGGCTCGCTGGTCGAGCCGAACTCAGAATTCCAGGATCATGATGAACCCGCCGTCACGTCGACGGAACGAACCGCCGGTGAGGTCGCCGTCATCGATGGCCTTGTCGACTTCGGTCATTACGATGTCGTCCACGTTCGGCGAGAGAATGGACAAGCCGGCGCGGTAGCCAAACTGGTCCAAGTCCCAGTCCCAATTCCCGCCCAGCGACGACGTGCCGGCCCAACGGGTGAGGTTCATATACTCGGACATCTCCGGTGGAATCCCGCTGATTCCGTCGGGCGGCCATGCGCCGACTTCGAGTGAATAGGTTTCGAACGCATCCTTCCCGATCCGCAGGTCGTTGATGAAGGTGTTGATGCGGGCCTTCTGCTTTACTCGGGAAAAGGCCGGAATCGCCAGCGCGGCCAGCAGGCCGATGATGACCACTACGATCATGATTTCGACCAGCGTGAAGCCTCGTTGTAGCTTAGGCTGCGCGAACCGGGTTGAGTTAAAGGGAGGCATGACCGGCGGGTTTTCGTGCAATAAGCACGATTGCAGGTCATTTGCCAATGGTGGATCTCGTCAGGAGATCGTGAAATTTCAGGAGGGCCTCGGGCGATTGGGAGTGAAGGGGCCCCGGGGGATTTGCTTTGCGCGCGGCCCGCGGTTGCGCCTACAAGAACCGTTCCCTTTCTCATGAAAATTGTCCTCGCATACTCTGGTGGCCTCGACACCTCGGTCATCGTCAAATGGCTCAAGGAAACTTACGGAGCCGAAATCGTAACCTTCGCCGCCGACGTCGGCCAAGAGGAAGAGCTCAAGGGCTTGAGCGCCAAGGCGCGCAAGACCGGCGCTTCCAAGCACTACACTCTCAATCTGGTCGAGGAGTTTGCCCGCGACTACATCTACCCGATGATTCGCGCCAACGCGATTTACGAGGGCCAGTATTACCTGGGCACTTCGATCGCCCGCCCGCTCATCGCCAAGGCGCAGGTCGAAATCGCCCGTAAGGAAAATGCGGATACGGTCGCGCACGGCGCCACCGGCAAGGGCAACGACCAGTGCCGCTTCGAGCTCACCTACATGGCACTCGCGCCCGATCTCACGATCATCGCGCCGTGGAAGATGGACAACTACCGCGAGGCCTTCCCGGGCCGCACGGAGATGATCAACTACTGCCGCGATCATAAGATCCCCGTCGAAGCTTCCGCCAAGAAGCCCTACTCGATGGACCGCAACCTTCTGCACATTTCCTATGAGGCCGGCATCCTGGAGGATCCGTGGTTCGACCCGACCACCAAGAAGAACAAGGATATGTATAAGCTCTCGGTCGACCCCGAGGACGCGCCGAACAAGCCGGAGTATGTCGAACTCGAGTTTGTGAATGGCGACTGTGTTGCCGTGAATGGCAAGAAGATGACCCCGGGCAAGGTGCTCAAGACCCTCAATGCCCTGGGCGGCAAGCACGGTGTCGGTCGCGTCGACATCGTGGAAAACCGTTTCGTGGGCATGAAGTCCCGCGGTGTCTATGAGACCCCGGGCGGCACGATCCTCATGCATGGCCACCGTCAGGTGGAGTCGCTCACCATGGACCGCGACCTCATGCACCTGCGCGACAGCCTCATCCCCAAGTATGCCGAGCTCGTTTACAACGGCTTCTGGTTCGCGCCCGAGCGCGAGGCGCTGCAGGCCCTCGTCGACAAGAGCCAGGAGTTTGTGACCGGCACCGCCCGTCTCAAACTCTACAAGGGCAGCATCACCACGGTCGGTCGCAAATCGAAGTATTCCCTCTACGACGAGAACATCGCGTCGATGGAAGGCGTGCAGAGCTGGTATAACCAGAACGACGCCACGGGCTTCATCCGTCTCAACGGTCTGCGTCTCCGCGCCCGCGCTCTCGCGCAAAAGGGACCGAAGACCGACTAACGCGACGACGTTGCGCGCTAGCTGAATTTCGGCCGGATCCTGCCAAGACGGGATCCGGCTTTTTGTGGTCAGGCGGGACGGGGCGGCTCGCCGCGCCGCGCAAATTCGCACGCGACAAGATCTGCGCGATGCGCTTACCTTCCGGCCATGAACTCGTCGCCCTCTCGTGCCCCGGTGTGGATTCGTCGTGTTGGAATGCTGCTCCTCCTACTGGCGGGTTGGGTGGGGGCGCAGGCGCAGATCGAGGATTCTCTCAAGGGCGTGTGGACGATGGAGGACGAAACACCGTCGCTCATGCATCCGTCCAATGCGGAGCGTTTTTCAATTCAGCGAGTGACCGCCGGCGAGTCCCAATGGGCCGATGGCGTGTTTGTGCTGCGCTGGCCCAGCTCGGTGCAGCCGGAGCGGGGATACTTTTCCAACAAGAACGGCCGTGTGTGGATCACCACCTATCGTTACGTCGACAACGAGCGAGTGCGGGTGGAATACCGCGGTGAGATCAAGCGGGCGGTGGGCAAGATCACCTGGGAAGGCACCGCGATGGTGACCACCGGCAAACGCACCACGTGGGAGTTTGTCGCGACGCGCGAAGAGTGAGCTGAGCGTCACGCCGGTGAGGGGTGTAGCCGGGGTCGTTGACCCCGGTCCGGACCGGCCTCACCGAGGCCGGCTGCAGCTCAGAACAGCGAGTTGGCGGCGACGCCGACGGCGGTGATGGGTCCTTGGTCGGCCATGCCGTCGACCGCACGATTCACCTTCTGCACGGCGCTCTGCGCTTCGAGGAAGAGGCTGTCGTCGTTGATCAGGCGGCCGAGAGTGCCTTCACCGCTGTTCAGTTTGGTGGAGAGCTCGCGGAGGTTGGCGGCGGAGAGGCGGATGTCTTCGGCGATGCTGTCGTCGTAGAGCAAGGCACCGAGCGTGCCGTTGCCTTCCTTGACTTGGGCGACGAGGCCTTGGGCGTCGCTCATGAAGGTGCGGGCTTCGGTGGCGGCGCCGCGGATCTCTTCGATCGCGGCGATGAGTTCGGTGTAGCCCTGTTCGTCGGAGAGGAGTTTGCCCAGCGTGCCCTCACCGTCGCGCAGGCGTTGGGAGACGACCTCGAGGTTGGTGGTGATGGTGCTGATGCGGGAGCTGTTCTCGTCGACCATGGTGTTGAGCTTGCCCATGACGCCGCCGCCTTCGCCGCCGCCGCCGAGGGAGCCGGAGAAGTTGCTGAGGGCTTCCTCGACCTTGCGACCGACTTCGCCGATTTGGGAAACGACGGTGTTGAGGTCGGGGGTGTCTTGAGAGCGCAGGACGCTGCCCGGGTCGAGCGGGGCGGCTTCGCCAGCGCCGAGGGTGAGGGACACGTAGTTGCTGCCGAGCAGACCCGACATGGCGATGGTGGCCACGGAGTCGGCGGGCACGACGATGTTGTCCTGGATCTGCAGCACGGCCTCGGCGAAGCGGCCGTTGAGCTGGGTCTTGCGCACCATGCCGACGGCGACACCGGCCATGCGCACTTCGTCGCCGGCTTTGAGCTCCTTGATGGTGGCGAAGCGGGCGGTGAGTTCGTAGGACTTGTCCTCGTCGAGGGCGTTGCCGGACAGGGACTCAAAGGTCACCCAGATGAGGGCGAGTCCAAGCAGGAAGAAAAGCCCGACGCGGGCTGACATTTGGGCGTTGTTCATGATGAGGCCTCCAGGGATTTGAAGCGGGGATTGCGCACATCGATGCGCGGATTGAGAAATTCGGTGACGATGGGATCGGTCGATGCGCGCAGCTCATCGGGCGGGGCCACGATGGCGGTGCGGCCGTGATGGAGCAGGGCGACGCGGTCGGCGATGGTGAGGGACAGGTCGCGATCGTGGGACACGACGATCGAGGTGACGGCATACTCCTCCCGCAACGTGCCGATGATTTCGGCGATGGTGGCCGACATGATCGGATCGAGCTCCGAGGTGGGTTCGTCGTAGAGCAGGACCTGCGGCTCCATCACCAGCGCACGGGCGATGGCGACGCGTTTACGCATACCACCGGAGAGTTCGGACGGCATCTTGTGGGCGGCGTGCTCGATGGAGAGGATGCGCAGGGCGCGCATGACCCGGTCGCGGATGCTCTTTTTGGAACAGAGCGCGTGTTCGAGCGGGTAGAGCGCGAGGTTGTCGTAGACGGAGAGGGAGTTGAGCAGCGCGCCGGACTGGAACACCAAGGCGAGGGCGTAGCGGTTGCGCGTTTCCGGATCGATGGGGTTGTGTCCGTTGATGTCGATCTTGCCGGCCGTTGGTATCTCGAGACCGGCGATATGGCGCAGGAGCACGCTCTTGCCGGAACCGCTGGGGCCCATGATGACGAAGATCTCACCGGGTTCGACGGTGAAGGAAATGTCTTCGAGGACCTGCTGATTGCCGTAGCGCTTGGCGACACTGTCGATGTGGACAGTGACGGGTTTGCGGTCGTCGCGCTCGGGGAAAGGGGATCGGGTCAGAGGCATGGCGGATCAGGCGAGGACCTTGGTGATGAAGTAGTCGAGGGTGAGGATCGCCACGAGGGAGAGCACCACGGACTTGGTGACGGCGAGGCCGATTTCGCGCGGACCACCGCGGGTGCGCAGGCCGGTGTTGCAGGCGATGATGGTGATCACGAAACCGAAGATCTCGGCTTTGATGATGCCATCGAGAATGTCGTCGACGGTGAGAAATTCCTGCAGAGCGCGGAAGAACTGGTCGCCGGAGATACCGATGAAGCTCACGTATTCGCAGACGACCGCGCCGCCGAACCAGCCGATGAGATTGGCGAGAATGGTGAGCACTGGCATGATGAGCAGCACCGCCAGCAAGCGGGGCAGCACCAGCAGGCGCTCGGGCGGGATGTTCATGGTGACCAGGGCGTCGATCTCGGAGTTGACGCGCATGGACGCCAATTCGGCGGTGGTGGCGCTGCCCACGCGACCGGCAAGCAGAATGGCGACCATGACCGGACCCAGTTCACGGGCCATGGAGGCGCCGACGAGGGCACCGATGAGTTCCTTGGCGCCGAAGTCGCGGAAGCTGATGCCGGCCTGGAGCGCGAGCACCGCGCCGATGAAGAAACACAGCACGCTCACGATCGGCAGGGACGTGTAGCCGGCGAGGTAACCCTGTTCGGCGGTGCGCTTGAGGATGCGCGGCGCGGACGGCAGCGAGACGAAGGCGCGCCAGGTCATGAGCACGCCGCTGCCGAATGCGTCGAAGAAATTATGGAAGCGCGTCATGGCGAAGCGGTGGACGAAGAGGACGTGAAAGGAGTGCGAGCACGCAGGCCGTCGTCGTATTCGAGGCCGAGCTGATCTCCGAAGAGAGTGAAGCTTTTCTCGCCGGGGGCGGTGCGCAGGCGCAGGAGCGGTCCCAGTAGGCTGACGCGATGGGCACGTTCGCCGGGACGGCGGGACCATTTGATCAGGTTCCAGAGCACGCTGTGTTCAACGACGTCCTCCGAGTCATCGCGGTTGTAGCGATAGACATTAAAGAGAGGAGTCCAGAGGCGGCGGACGCGTTCGTTGTGCGGGAAAAACACTTCGACAGGGCTGAAGGCCTGCACCTGTTTGCGGCCAGCGCCATTGTCCCAAGAGCTGAAGAAGGGCCACAGGTGGGTCTTGCGCGCGGGGGCGGCATCGGGGTTGTGCAGGCTGGTCTGCACGGTCGAGTGATAGAGGAAGTAGAGGAACTGGCGGCGCTCGTGTTGGAGGTTGGCATCGTGCCAGGTGGCTTGACGCCAAAGCGGCCACATCACCCAGGTCTTGTCGTAGCCGCGCCGAATCGAGTGGGAGTAAAACGGCGCCCAGCGATTCACGTAGCGGTCGTCGCCGCGGCCTTGGACCCAGAGCGGCCAGAAGTAGTGACGGGCGTGATACTGGTAGGGTTCGGTGCGATCGACGTAGCCGAAGAACGGCCACAAGTAGGTCTCGCTGCGGTAGCCGGGGGAGCGGTCGAGCGCGTAGAGCGGGAGGAAGCCGGTTTGCAGGCTGGTCGGGTTGTCGGCGGGGCCCGTGCGCTTGCGGTAGTAGAGCGGCCAGAGGGCGAAACTCTCGGCTGACTCGTGCATGGTTGATTCGCGGTGGCCGCCGAGCGGCCAAACTTCAAAGCCGCGATGGCCTTCGCCGGTGATGGTTTTGATGAAGGGCCATGGGGTCGTGGTGGTGACGGCACCGTTTTTCTCGAAGCGACCGTAGAGCGGGAAAAACACCCAGTTCAGGCGGTCCTGCCCGAAGCGCTGCGGCACGTCACCGTAGATCGGGAAGACCGCGCGGTAGTCGTCGGAGCTGTCGGTGTCGGTCTGGCGGGAGAAATAAAATGGCCAGGCATCAAAGCGGGTCGTGCCGGTGGCGTCGTTGCGCTCGTAGTTGATCAGGTTGAAGAAGGACCAGCGGGAGACTTCGGCGGCCGGAGCCACTTCGCGGTGCCACAGCGGATACAGCACGCTGGCGGAAATCAGTTGCCCCTCGTCGTCCCGGACGGCGTCCCAGAACGGACGCAAGCCTGTCACGTGATCGCCTTCCGCGGTGACGGATCGGAACCAAAACGGACCGCGATCGAAGGTCTCCGCCGTCGTTTCATCCGCGCGCGCGGCGGCAGCACCGACGCTGGCGAGCGCAGTGAGAACGAGCAGGGCACGAATGAGGTGTTGAAGCATGGAGAGTAGGGAGGCGTCGGCTTTGGAAAACCTTCCCGGTAGATATAATTAGGCTCCTAACTACATCGCAAATTTCCCGAACGCAACCAGTCCGCGATGCATTGGGACGAATTTTATCCGAGGAGTGAGAAACGGTCCCTACGCAAAGGTGCGCAAGTCCCGGCGGTCGTCTGCTCGCTGGTGGGTTCAGACCCGCAGGGAGCCGCCCGGTTCGAGGGTGCGGAAGAGGTCCTCGGGCACGCCGATTTCGCGCCGGGCAGCGGCGAGCGCCTTAACCGGGGCATCGATGCCTTCGTCGGTCAGTTGAAAGGTGCCCCAGTGCACGCCGAGGCTTTTGCCGGCACCGACGGTGCGATGGATGCGCAAGGCTTCCTCGGGGTTGCAGTGTTGCGCCGCCATGAACCAGCGCGGTTCGTAGGCGCCGATCGGAATGAGGGCCAGATCGGGCGGACCGCAGCGTTCGCGCACGTCGCCGAACATGTGCTCATCCCAAGCGGTATCGCCGGTGTAGTAGACGGTGCGACCGCCGGCTTGGATGAAGAAGCCCGACCAGAGGCGGTGGTTGCGTCCGCCAGTCACGCGGTTGCTCCAATGACGGGCCGGCGTGGCGCGCACATGGAAACCGTGCGAGATCTCGTGTGCCTCCCACCAGTCGAGTTCGACGATGCGGTCGGCCGCGAAGCCGAAGTCGCGCAGCAGGGCACCGTTGCCCAGCGGGGTGATGACCAGCGGCGGTTTGGGTTGAGCGGCGAAGCGGGCGAGGGTGGCGGCGTCGCAGTGATCGTAGTGATCGTGACTAAGCAGGATCAGATCGATGGGGGGCAGATCCTCCCATTTCACGCCGGGCGGGTGCACGCGCTTGGGGCCGGCGAAGGAGACGGGGCTGCAGCGTTCGCTGTAAACGGGGTCGGTGAGGATGTTGCCGTGACGGGTCTGCAGCAGCACGGTCGCGTGGTTGATCCAAGTGGCGGTGAGGGTGCCATCGGTCGGCGCGGGCGGTGGTTGCTGGGGCGGAGCGTCGATTTCCTCCGGCCACTTGGTGCCCTTGCTGGTGAACTTCCACCGGAGCACGTCGAACCAGTTGCGGTTCTCGTGAAACCGGGGGTTGAAAAAGCGTCGACCGTCGCAGTGGTCGGAAACGGGGAAGCGGGCGGGGGAAGCCATAAGTTGCCGATAGCCAACAAAACCGGTGAGCGCGGTTCCGCCGACAATCGCGACGTTGCGCAGGAAACGGCGGCGGGTGAAGCGTCGAGTTGGCATGTCGGCGGGTTGATTGAAAACGGAGAGGGAGCGCGGTCGGGCACCTTGGGAGCTGCTTCGCGTTTGCCAAGTGAGAGGCGACGAATTGACCTGCGCGCATGCGTATAAGCGGCGGTGTGGCCAAAGGTATCAGCTTGCAGGTTCCCAAAGGGGACGCGGTGCGGCCGGCGACTGATGGCATGCGGCAGGCGTTGTTTTCGAGCGTGGGGGAGTTGGTGGTTGGCGCGCGCTTTCTGGATCTCTTCGCCGGCAGTGGCGCTTACGGCTTGGAAGCGCTGAGTCGGGGGGCCGCCGGTGGCGCCTGGGTCGAGCAACACCGGCGCACGGTCGACCTGCTCAAGCTGAACGTGGCGGCGGTGTGCCGCAGCGTGGGCCGGTCGCCGCAGGCGGATTTGCAGGTGATGGCGGCGGATGCCACGACGGTCCCGTGGCCGGAAGGGTGGGCGCCGCCGGACTTGGTGTTTGTGGATCCGCCATACCCGATCATCGAGGCCGTGTGGCCCAAAGTTTTCGCGCAGATCGAAGAGCGTTGGTCGGGCGCGGAGGCACCCTGGGTGCTCTTTGAGTTGCCGGGGGGCACGGAGATCGAGCCGGCGGGCTGGACCTGCGTGCGGCGGGTGGGGCGGGGGAAGCGGCAGCAGCCTACCGTCGCGATTTTTAAACGAGCGGATTAACCCGGTGGCGGGCGGCGTGCAGCAGCGTCAGACCCGCAACCACTGCCGTCTCCAAGCGGAGCACGCGGGTGCCGAGGTGGGCACGAACGGCGCCAAAGCGGGCCAACACCTCGCGGTCGGCGTCGTCCCAGCCACGCTCGGGGCCGAGGCAGAGCACGACGTGGGCGAAGGACGTGGGCAGCGGAAATTCGGCCATCGCGACCTCCGCACCGTAGTTGTCGAGCGCGAGTGTGGTGGTGGCGTCGTGGATCGAACCCAGCGCGGACGAAAGGTCATGTGCGCAGGTCACGCGAGGCAGGTGCGTGTCGAAGGCCTGCGCGGCACCCAACACGAGGTGTCGGCGCCAGGCCTCATCCTGCCATAGCGAGCTGTCGGCGTAGTTGATGTCGCTGCGAGCAGTGCGGACGAAGTGAATCTGGGTAACGCCCAGCGTGGTGGCGTCGCGCAGAATGTCGCGGGCGGTCTGGGGGCGTGGCAGGCCGACGACCAGGGTGGTGGCCGGCGGCGGCGGGTGAGGGGCGTCCCAGGTGAAGTCGAGGTGCAGGGCGTCTTCGGTGATGCTGCGCAGCGTCGCTTTGCCGCGCGGGCCATTGATGAGTCCGACATCAAAATTGTCGCCCTCGGAGCGGCGCAGCACCTTGAGGATGTGCCGGGCGCGTTCGTCGCTGCGGGGCAGCGGTGGGGCGGTTTCGCTCGGATCGAAGAGGACGATGTTCATGGCGGGGGAGACGCCGAGGGAGGTTTGTGGGCTCTGGTCGGCGGGCTCAGCCCGCTTCCGTCCGCTGGGCTTCGGCGGACACCGATCCGATTCGGATCGGTGGTGCGGCTGGACGGAATCGAACCGACGACATCTGTGTGGAAGACAGAGGTTTTACCACTAAACTACAGCCGCGAAGAGGGCGGAAGCATCACGTCCCCGCGCGAAGGGTCAAGCTCGCGGTCATACGCATGGCTAAGTGATTTTGGCAGTGGGAATAGCCGTATTTTTAGCACTTCGTTGACAGGGGAATGGAGTTGCCGGTCACGGGGTGAATCCTTTCGCTCCGCATATGGCTTTCATCTCCAGCGGCGCGTCCGGCTCGACGGGCTCCAAAAAAGTTCCAGCGTCGAAGTCCAAGAAACAGGGCTTTTGGGCGTCGCAAGAACTCGCCAAACAGAAGGCGAATGAGAAGAAGGCCAAGACTTACAAACTCCCGTTGGAGGAGTTGGCGGTTTTCACTCAGCAGTTGTCGTCTCTGCTGACGGCGGGCCTGCCGCTGGTGCAGTGCTTGGAGGCCCTGCAGGATCAGACGGAAGATCAGGTGTTTCGCATCGTGATCCGAGATGTGAGGGCCGAGATTTCGGCGGGTAATTCCTTTTCGACCGCGGTGAAGCGTTTCCCGCGCGCCTTCAACACCCTGTTTGTCTCGATGGTGGAGGCCGGTGAAGCGTCGGGTGCGCTCTCCGAGATTTTGGGCAAGGTCGCTTCGTATTTCGAATCGAGCGTGAAGCTGACCAAGAAGGTGAAATCGGCGATGACCTATCCGATCGCGGTCATTGGTTTGGCCATCGCTTTGGTCAACGTGTTGCTGATTTTCGTGATCCCGGTGTTTGCCGACATGTTCGCCGACTTCGGCGCCAAGTTGCCGGCCCCGACGCAGTTCCTGATCGATCTCTCCGATTTCCTGAAGGCCAACATCCTCTATATTATCGCCGGGTTGGGCGTCTTTGTCTGGATCTTCCGGCGGGTCGTCGCCACGCCGAAGGGGCGCGAAATCAAGGACAAGGCTTTGGTTAAAGCCCCCATTTTCGGCAACCTGATCCACAAGATCGCCCTATCACGCTTCTGCCGCACCTACGCGACGCTGGTGCGTTCCGGGGTGCCGATTTTGCGCACTTTGGAGATCGTTTCTTCGGCTTCCAACAAGGTGCAGATCGAGGGGGCCTGTGTGGAAATCGCCCGGCATGTGAGCCAAGGTGGGCAGGTTTCCGAGGTGATGGCCGCCAATCCGTTTTTCCCGCCCATGATGAAACACATGATCAAGGCGGGTGAGACTACCGGCAACGTGGACGGGATGATGAACAAGATCGCCGATTTCTATGATACTGAGGCAGAAGCGACCGTCGCGTCCCTCACGTCTCTGATCGAACCGATGCTCATCGTTTTCCTGGGTGTTGTTGTCGGTGGTATCGTTATGGCAATGTTCTTGCCGATTTTCCAGCTGGGTGCGGTGGCCGGCGGCTTGCAATAGGTCGCGGCTTGCGCCTCGCTGACCCTCCCGCGGTCCCCAACACGACCGCTTTTCTGTCCCATGCCTTCCGTTCTCATTGTCGACGATCTGCTCTCCATCCACGAAATGCTGGATGCGGTGATACAGCCGACTGGGTATTCGACGGCGTTCGCCACGGATGGGGAAAAGGGTTTGGCGCGATATAAGGAAGAGCGTTTCGATTTGGTCCTGGCCGATATCGACATGAAGCCGATGGACGGGATCACGTTGCTCAAGCAGCTCAAGACCTACGATCCCAGTGCGGTGGTCATCATCATGACGGCCTACGCGTCCACTGAGAGCGCCATTCAAGCGCTCAAGTTTGGAGCATTCGATTATCTGCAGAAGCCCTTCCGGGTGGACGAGTTGATCAGCACCCTGCGTCGGGGCATCGAGTTTCGCGAGTTCCAGCTCAAGCGAGCCAGCTCGGCCGCGCCTGAGGTGGATGTGGCGGATTTGGAGTCGCGCTTGGTCGGCTCGAGTCGGGAGATGCAGCGATTGCGCCAGCAGGTGCAGCGACTCGCCAATGCCCGCACGCCAGTCCTGCTGCAGGGCGAAATGGGCACGGGCAAGGACGCGATTGCGGAGTTGTTGCACGCCAGCAGCGCCGAGGACGGGGCACAGCTCGTGCGCATCGATTGCGCCCTGAGTTCCGAAGCCAATTTCGAACGCGGCTTGATGGGCGAAAACGGCGCGGGCGGTGAATGGGTGCAGCAGGCCTGCGGAGGCACTTTGTTGTTGGAGCGTCTCGAATCCCTGCCGTTCGAGATGCAGCAGGAGCTGGTGAGTGTGTTGCGCAACACTGCGCACCGTTTCCGGCTGATCTGCACCACCACGGCGGATTTGGAACTGATGACGGATGAAGGTCGGTTCCACGACGAGTTGTTCTATCGCGTGGCCTCGCTGCCGGTCAGCCTACCGCCCTTGCGGGAGCATCTGAGCGATTTGCCGGAGTTCATCCGGCACATCCTGGCCAAATCGTCCAATCCCCATTTTGACGCCAAACTCATCGAGTTTTCGCCGGAAGCGCTCGCGGTGCTGGAAGGTTACCGTTGGCCGGGCAACATGATGGAGCTCAATCAGGTGGTCACCAAGATTGCCGCATCAACCGAAGCGCGACTGATTTCGGCGGAGCAGCTGCCCATGCGGCTCAAGGAGCTGAGTCAGTGGCCCTCGCTGGCCGACCATTTGGCGGAGCAGCGCAAACAATACATCGAAATGGTGTTGCACGCCTGCCGGGGAGACCGCGGTGAGGCGAGCCGGGTGCTCGGTATCGACATCTCGGAGTTGGGTTGAATTTTTTGGCAAGGGGGATCCCCGGGGGCACGGTGATGAGTCCCGGAGTTCGCGCTTGCGCCGCTCCGGCCCCAGACTAACCGTCACGGCGCCTACGCCATGCCAAAGCGCGACGACCTCAAAACCATCCTCATCATCGGCGCCGGTCCTATCGTGATCGGCCAAGCCTGCGAATTCGACTACTCCGGCACCCAAGCGTGCAAAGCCCTCAAAGAAGAGGGTTACCGGGTTGTCTTGGTGAATTCCAATCCGGCGACCATCATGACCGACCCGGAGTTCGCCGATGTGACCTACATCGAGCCACTCACGGTGGAGTTCGTGGAAAAGATCATCGCCAAAGAGAAGCCGGACGCGCTGCTGCCTACGCTCGGTGGTCAGACTGCGCTCAATCTCTCCATGGAGCTGCACGAGCAAGGCATCTTGGAGAAATACGGCGTCGAGATGATCGGCGCCAAACCCGAGGCAATCGACAAGGGTGAGGACCGCGAGCTCTTCAAGCAGGCCATGCTCAAGATCGGCCTCGATATCGCACACTCCCGCACGGTGAAATCCTTGGCCGAGGCCCGCGAAGCGGCGGAGGAGCTCGGCAATATGCCGCTCATCATCCGACCGTCCTTCACGCTCGGCGGCTCCGGCGGCGGCATTGCCTACAATTTTGAGGAGTTTGAGGAAATTGTGGCCAACGGTCTCGATCTCTCTCCCGTGCACGAAGTCCTCATCGAGGAATGTCTGCTCGGTTGGAAGGAATACGAGATGGAGGTCATGCGCGATCACAAGGACCAGTGCGTCGTGATCTGCTCGATCGAGAACTTCGATCCCATGGGCGTGCACACCGGCGACTCCATCACGGTGGCGCCGGCGATGACCCTCTCGGACAAGGAATTCCAAGCCATGCGTGACGCCTCCTTCGCGGTCATCCGCGAGATCGGCGTCGAGACTGGCGGTTCCAACATCCAGTTTTCGCTCGATCCGAAGACGGGCCGTCAGGTCGTCATCGAGATGAACCCGCGGGTGTCGCGTTCGTCCGCGCTCGCCTCGAAGGCCACGGGTTTCCCGATCGCCAAGATCGCGGCCAAGCTGGCCGTGGGCTACACGCTCGATGAGCTGCAAAACGACATCACCCGTCTCACGCCGGCGTCGTTTGAGCCGACCATCGATTATGTGGTGACGAAGATCCCGCGCTTCACCTTTGAGAAGTTCCCGGGCTGCGAGCCGACCCTGACCTCCGCCATGAAATCGGTGGGTGAGGCCATGGCCATTGGTCGCACCTTCAAGGAGTCGATGCAGAAGGCGCTGCGTTCGCTCGAGATCGGGGCCCGGGGTTTTGGCGCGGGCGGCAAGCTCGGCGACGACACGCCGGCGGACCAGAGCCTTATCGTGGCCAAACTCGGCACGCCCAACCCGGAGCGCATCTTCTACATCCGCTACGCCTTCCTCGCCGGCATGTCCCTGGATGAGGTCTTCGAACTCACGAAGATCGATCCGTGGTTCCTGCACCAGCTTCGCGAGATCTTCGATATGGAGCAGGCGGTGAAGGGCCAGACGCTCGAAACCCTCGACACCAACCTGCTGCGCCGCGCCAAGAAATTTGGTTTCTGCGATGCCCAGCTCGCCCACCTGCTCGGCAGCGATCTCGACGCGGTGCGTGCCGCCCGTAAGGAGCGCGGCGTGCAGACCACCTACCGTCTGGTCGATACCTGCGCGGCTGAGTTTGAAGCGTTCACCCCGTATTACTATTCCAGCTACGGCGACGAGAACGAGATCATGCCGGGCGGCAAGAAGAAGATCATGATCTTGGGCGGCGGTCCCAACCGCATCGGCCAGGGCATCGAGTTCGACTACTGCTGCGTGCACGCGAGTTTTGCCCTGCGCGAGATCGGTTACGAGACGGTGATGGTGAACTCCAATCCGGAGACCGTTTCCACCGACTACGACACGTCCGACCGCCTTTATTTCGAGCCGCTCACCCTCGAGGACGTGCTGGAAATCTACGAGCAGGAGGGCTGCGACGGCGCCATCGTGCAGTTCGGCGGTCAGACTCCGCTCAATCTCGCCACCGATCTCAAGGCGCGCGGCGTGAACATCATCGGCACCTCGCCCGAGATGATCGATGCGGCCGAGGACCGGAAGCAGTTCGCGGCCATCCTGCACAAGCTCGGTCTCAAGCAGCCGGCCAATCGCACGGCGATGAACGAGAACGACGCCCTGACCGCGGCGCACGAACTCGGCTTCCCGGTGCTGCTGCGCCCTTCCTTCGTGCTCGGCGGACGCGGTATGTTCATCGTCTACAGCGAAGAGGAGTTTAAGAGCGTCGTGCGCCAGGCGTTTGACGCCATGCCCGACAAGCCGGTGCTCATCGACAAGTTCCTCGAGGACGCCATCGAGCTCGACGTCGACTGCATCAGCGACGGCGAGACGTCGATCATCGGCGGTATGCTTGAGCACATTGAGTTTGCCGGCGTGCACTCCGGCGACGCCGCCATGGTCATGCCCCCGCACACGCTCGGTAAGGAAATGATCGATACGGTGCGTGATGCCACTCTCGCGCTCGCCAAGGAGCTCAACGTGGTGGGCCTGATGAACGTCCAGTTCGCCATCAAGGACAACGAGCTGTTCCTCATCGAAGTGAACCCGCGCGCCTCGCGCACGGTGCCCTTCGTCGCCAAGGCGATGGGCGTGCCCTTGGCCAAACTCGCGGCGAAGATCATGGCGGGCCACAAGCTCAAGGAGCTTGGTTTTACCGACGAGATCGTGCCCAAGCACTGGTGCGTGAAGGAGTCCGTGTTCCCGTTTGTGCGCTTCCCCGGTTGCACCATCCAACTGAGTCCCGAGATGCGCTCCACCGGTGAGGTGATGGGCGTCGACGAGGACCTCGGTGTTGCCTTTGCCAAGGCCCAGGCTGCGGCCAAGCCCGGCCTGCCGGTCGGCGGCAACGTGTTCCTCTCGGTCAAGGATGCCGACAAACCGCGCGCGGTGGATCTCGCCCGTCGCCTGGTGCGTCTCGGCTTCAAGCTCTTCTCGACCGGGGGCACCGCCAAGGTGCTGGCCGAGAACGGAGTCGAGGTCACCCGTCTGGCCAAGATCAACGAAGGCCGCCCGACCGCGGTCGACATGATCAAGAACAACCAGATCAAGTTGGTGATCAACACCCCCGGCGGCATGATTCCGCGTAAGGATGAGAACAAGATCCGCGCCGCTTCCTATGCTCACAACGTCTGCCTCATGACTACGGTCATGGGCGCCTTCGCCGCCGTGAAGGGCATCGAAGCCCTCAAGGAA
Source organism: Actomonas aquatica (assembly GCF_019679435.2). Lineage (NCBI taxonomy): Bacteria > Pseudomonadati > Verrucomicrobiota > Opitutia > Opitutales > Opitutaceae > Actomonas > Actomonas aquatica. The sequence continues at coordinate 2,547,202 of NZ_CP139781.1, read as the reverse complement.
AAGCAGATCGAAGTGATGCCCATCCAGCACTACGTGAAAAACGTGCGTCCGGTCTGAGTCGGCCGCGCCCCTTGCTCGCCATCATGTCTGCCACCGAGGTAGCGCCGCATATCTGTCTGCTCCACGGTCCCGATCAACCGGGACTCGTGGCCAAGGTGTCCAATTGGATTTTCGAACGCGGGGGAAACATCCTCCACGCCGACCAACACCGTGACGTCGAGCAGGGGATCTTCTTCCAACGCGTCGAGTGGATCCCGGCCAGCGAATCGGCCGACGAACAAACGGCGTTTAAACGTTTCGCGACCGAGTTGGGCATGAACCCGGAAGTCTCGGCTCCGGGCGCTCGGCCCAAGGTGGCGATCTTCGTATCCAAGGCGGATCACTGTTTCCACGACATCGTGCTGCGTTGGAAAGCGGGCGAGTTCGCCTGCGACATCGTGGCGGTCGTTTCCAATCACCGCGTGATGGAAGAGGCGGCCCGCAACTATGGCCTGCCCTTTCACCACATCCCGGTGAGTGCTGCGACCAAAGTGGAGGCGGAGACGGCGCAACTGAAGCTGTTGGCCGAGCTCGACGTCGATCTGGTGATCATGGCGCGTTACATGCAGGTGCTGTCCGATCGTTTCCTCGATGGTTTCGGCAAACCCGTCATCAACATCCATCACTCCTTTCTGCCCGCCTTCGCCGGTGGCCGCCCCTATCATCAGGCACACACCCGTGGCGTGAAGTTGATCGGTGCGACGGCCCACTATGCCACCGCCGTGCTCGACGACGGTCCGATCATCCAGCAGGACGTGGCTCGTGTGACGCACCGTCACGAAGTGAATGACCTCATTCGCAAAGGCCGTGACTTGGAGAAACTGGTGCTCGCCCAGGCCGTGCGATGGCATTTGGAGCACCGCGTGCTCGTTTACGGCAACAAGACGGTCGTCTTCGATTGAGTCATTGACGGACGAGGCCGGGTGTCCGGCAGAAATCCCGCCTTTACGAGGGGGAAGGCATGTGTTTCGGTGCCCGTTTTCGCACCCATGTCCAAGTCCAATCCGACCCCTTCCCAACCTTCTGGTGGTGACGCCTCCGCGTCCGCCGATGTTCCCGCCGCCGCTCCCGATCTCGAGGAGAACGTGCAACTTTTCTGGGAAAAGAACCGCACCCTTCTCATTGGAATCGCGGTGCTGGTGTTGGTCGCCATCGTCGGCCGCAACGGTTGGATCATGTTGCAAGAGAGCCAGGAGGAGGCCGCTCGCATGGAGTATGCGGCACTCGACAGCGACAGTGCGCGCGAAGCGTTTGCCGACTCGCACGCCGGAACGACTTTGGCCGGTGCGGCCTTGCTGGAGGTTGCCGATGCCGCATTCGCGGATGGCCGGTTCGGTGAGGCCAAGACCAAGTATCAAGCCGCGGCGGAAGAGCTCGAAGGCACCGTTTTTGCCGATCGCGTGAGTCTCGGTGTGGCCATGTCGACGTTGATGTCGGGCGACGAATCCGCTGCCATCACCGCCCTGCGCGATCTAGCCAACAACCCGGCGGTGAGCCCGGCAGTCCGCAGCGAAGCCATCTTCCATCTGGCTTCGCGGGCGGCCAACAGCGGTGATTTTGAAGCGCTCAACAGCCTCGTCACCCAGATTGTCGCGATCGATCCGGCCTCCAACTGGACGCGTCGCGTAACGATGTTGCAGGCTGCTGTTGGTTCCGCTCCGGACGATACCGAGGAGTCGACCATCACGGTCCCGTCACTCTGATTTCGAGCCAGAACGATCTTCTGCAGCTGACCGCACGTCACGACGTGCGGTCTTTTTTTGCCTCAATGCCAAGCACGCGCGGGCGGAATCCAGGTAGGGCGGACCCGCTGGCGCAGGGCTCGTCGATTTCAGTAAGTGAATCGGAGGCAGGTGCAGCGGTCGGCCCGGCGGTCCGACCCTACCATTTACCGAATGGGCATCGGGAGGTCTGGGCGTGCCGCCAGCGCCGAGTATCCGGATTATCGATGCGCGCGGGATCGGGAGAAGTTTCTGAAATCGGGGCAGGGGAGGGCGTGGTTGGATGCGCGAATTGAACGCGGAGATTGACAGGCGAGGGCGTTGGCCCTGCGGTGCGGTCTTCTGTTTCGGGACGTAGCTTAGCCTGGTAGAGCGCCTGCTTTGGGAGCAGGAGGTCGCGAGTTCGAATCTCGCCGTCCCGACCATTTCGGAGTTCTCAATTTGGCGGATGGGTGGTCTGGCTGAGGTCCGTGGTTTCGAAGTCGCCCGAGGCGACCAAGTCTCGCCGTCCCGACCATTTCGCGAAAACGTTGTCGTTTCTCTTTCCGAGCGGCGTTGCCGACCATTTACCTGCTTGCTTCTGCCGGACGCGCGAACGTAGATCCTGTGGTTAGACTTCTCCCCATGGATACTATTTCTCAGGACAACAACGAATCATCGTTTAGCTGGCTGCCCGTTTTGGCCCTCATCGTTGGCGTGATCGCCGGCGTGCTGGCCGGTGTAGCGCTCGCTAAGGTGACCAACATCGACAAGACCCTTGCTGAGCAAAGCGCGATCGCGGCTCGCATCGATGATCTCGAGGGCAAAATGCGGGATACGGCGACGTCCGCCGAAACGGCCAATAAAAACATCACCAAGGTCATCGGCGACACCCAGAAAGGCTTCAACACCATGGGTGACCTGTTCGGTAAGCTCTCTGCCAAGGTCGACGAGCTCGAGACCAAGGCCATCACACCGCCTCCGGTTGTGTCCTCGTCCTCCTCCGGCAGTTCCAGCGCCCCGGCCGTGGCCGGTCCGAATGAGTATTTGGTGAAATCCGGCGATACCGGCATCAAGATCGCCCGCACCTTGGGGGTCTCCTGGACGGACCTGCAAGCGGTCAACCCGGGCGTGAACTGGAACCGCCTCGCCATCGGCCAGCCGATCAAGGTGCCGCAGAAGTAAGCGACCTTAGCCAGAAATCATCCTGACTTTCCGACGCCTCCCGGTTTATCGCCGGGAGGCGTTTTCGTTTTCCCTCCGCCGGAACAATGGCTTCATATCGCCGCCGTGTCCGCCTCTACTGATCCCCGCCCTTGGCAACGCACTGACGATCGCACCCTGCTGCACACCCGCGTCTTCGACGTGCGCAGTTCACGCTTTCGCCACCCCGGTCGCGCCGATGCGAAGGAATTTTTTGTCATCGATGCCCCGGACTGGGCAGTGGTTCTCCCGATGACCCCGCAGGGCGAACTGGTAATGGTGCGGCAGTTTCGATTCGGCATGGAGGGTTTGTCCCTGGAACTTCCCGGCGGGGTGATCGAGCGCGGCGAAGATCCGGCACAGGCTGCCGTGCGGGAGTTGGCGGAGGAAACAGGCTACACCGGAGCCGCACCGACAGTCCTGGGTTCGGTGCACCCGAATCCGGCCATTCAGAGCAATCGCGCCCACGTCATCCTCGTGCCGGAGGTGCAACTCACGGCGGACCTCAAGTGGGATGCGGATGAGGAAATGAGCATTGCGCTCGTGCCGGTGCAGGAGGTGTTGCAGCGGGCGCGGGCAGGGGAAGTGACCCACGCGCTCATGCTCAACGGACTCTTCCTGCTCGAGCCGTGGTGGCGGGAGCAGGGCAAAAAGCGGGGTTGGGCTGGAATTTGACTTGGGGCAGGACGCTCATTAGCTGACCGACCTTGAAGATGTCCGCTCCCCAGTTTGCCAACGATCCCGCCCAACTTGGGGTCAACCCGACCTCCGATGATGCCGAGCGCGTGCCCGCGCCGCTGGAGAGTGAGATCCGCCGTATTTACGAGCGCAGTCCGCTCTACGCCCAACGTTTCCCGCTGCATGAGGAACCGCTGCGCTGGGGTTGCTATGAAGAGATCCCGCGGCTGACCAAGCGCGAGATCGTGGAACGCGGCCATCAGTCCTTCTTCGCCGATTACAGCGAAATCGAGCGCGGTCTCGAGGAGTCGCGTTTCGAATACGAGAGCACCTCGGGCACGACGTCCGGACCCATGACCGTGATCATGGAGGACGGTTGGTGGGACGAACAGACCGCGCGCGCCTACGAGGCCTCCCCGATTCTGCGCCAGTTTGTGGGTAAAGCCTACCGCAAGTGCATCCTCGCGCCGGTGGGCTGTTCGAGCAACTTGTGTCCCTACGAGGACCACCCCTTCCCGCACCGCTATTTAAACGGCACGCACTACCTGAACCTCACCAGCGATCCGTTTGTGTTTCGCGAGGCGGAATGGGATCGCATCGTGGTGGAGCTCCAAGCCGTGAAACCGGACGTGATCGAGGGGGAGCCGATCTACCTTTCGTTGTTGGCGCGTGAGGTCTCCAAGCGCGGCGTCACTGTGCCGAGCGTCAAGGCCGTCATCCTGACC